>NZ_JAVDVL010000006.1:0-497432 GCF_031456815.1 Paraburkholderia strydomiana | reverse complement strand
TCGCTCACTCAACGTACTGACGAAGTGTTCAACCATCTCTCGATGACCAAACCTTCCTTTCATTACTGTGTGAGACTTGATACTTTCGCTTTGCGTGAATCCGGAGATCCACCCGCGTCGCGCATCAAGCGCCCACACTTATCGGCTGTTAGTTTTTAAAGATCGATCCGCCCACTCCGCGCTGCCTTCCTACCACCACCCGGCACCGCTTCGTTCTGCGTCGCTGCATCTGCAGCAGAGAAACGAGATTATGAAGACTCTCTTCTGTTTCGTCAACTAGTTTTTTTCGCTTTCGCTTAAAACCTTGTTGACTCAACCGCCGCTGGTTTCCGCAGCGGCCCTCGTTCGCAAACGAGGAGGCGAATCATAGGTCACTCACAGCCTCATGGCAAGGGTGGCGATAGCTTTTCGCGACCTTATTTGCGCGCCGAATTTACCAGCGCCTCGACAGGCACCGCGCCGGCCATGGCAGCGTATCCGGCGTCGCTCGGATGGATGTGATCGCCGCTATCGAACTTGCCCTGAAGACGATCCGGTTGCGCCGCATCGCGCAGCGCGGCGTCGAAGTCGACTACGCCGTCGAAAGCATGGCTCGACCGGATCCATTCGTTCACCGCAAGGCGAATACTTTCCCGCTGCGGTGGGAGCGACG
Organism: Paraburkholderia strydomiana; assembly: GCF_031456815.1. NCBI lineage: Bacteria > Pseudomonadati > Pseudomonadota > Betaproteobacteria > Burkholderiales > Burkholderiaceae > Paraburkholderia > Paraburkholderia strydomiana. The sequence goes on along the minus strand of NZ_JAVDVL010000006.1, from coordinate 496,780 downwards.
CGGGCGTCAATGTTCCGCCGAACACCTTTACTCCCGCGTGTCGCGCCGCTGCAATCACCCGCTGGTAGCCCGCAATCAGGTCGGCCGCCGTCACCGAAGCATGCGGGAAGTCGCAATCAAGACCGCTGCGTGCCGGCATTGCCGCGAAATTGATATCGTTGATGCCGATGAGCACAACGACTGCCTTGACGCCCGGCCGTTCGAGCACGTCGCGGCCTAAGCGCGTCATTAGCGCGTCGCCATAGCAGGGCGAATCGTTTAGCAACCGATTGCCGCTGATGCCCAAATTAACCACTGCCGTCGACCGGTTCCCCGAAGTGGCCAGCCGGCGGGCGAAAACGTCGGGCCATCGCCGATTCTGGTTCAGGCTGGAGCGCATGCCGTCTGTGATCGAATCGCCGATCGCCGCAATTGCGGTCGCTTCAGGTACCGCGTCCACCGACAACGCCGTCGCCCATACATATTGAGTGAAGCGCGCGCGAAACGCCTCTGCGCCCGAGTCCGCCGCATGGTTGCCCGGCGCCGAAACGTAATTGAGCTGGTTGGCAACGCGATGCCATGCCACGATCCGCTGTTCCGGACCCATGAACGCGCTGATTGCATATGGGGCGCCCGCGTCGATGTCCATCGCAATCGGATCGCTGTCCAGTTCGCGGCCTGGCGGTACGCTCACGGCGGCCCTTCCATTGAACGTCACGCGCGCGCCGCCGTTTGCGGAAGCCGCCGCGCCGCCAGCGGACCGAGCGATGCGCAGGTCCTCGATCACGAGCGGCGTCTTACCGTACTCGTTACTGAGGTGGATTCGCGCAGACTTTCCGGACAGCGTCGGATAAACGATTTGACGGACAGTGCGCCCAGCCACTTCCGGCGCACGATACAGCGGCGGCAAATCGGACCGCTGCGGAATGGGTTGCAGCGCCGTAGCCCAGGCGGTGACCCAATGCGCAGGGGTATCGGCGGCAGCGGCGGTGGATGAAACGGCAAACTGGCAAAGCAGGGCCGCGCCGCATGCGGCGGCGAAAGAACGAATGGTCATTCCGGTGTCTGGCTCGAAGCAAAACGGGCATTGTGCACGATCGGACCGCCCAACGCGGCGAGCAGTGTCACCGCGACAACCGCAGCGCGCGCCTCGCAGCCAGCAGCGGCCCGACTCACTTACAACGCCGCTTTCGCCCCAGTCATCTTCAAAGCAAGCGCCTCGGCGACTTCGATCCCGTCGATCGCGGCTGAATAGATTCCACCGGCGTAACCCGCGCCCTCTCCGGCCGGATAAAGACCCTCGACGTTCATGCTCTGGTAGTCGTCCCGTCGACGCACCCGAATTGGCGAAGAGGTCCGCGTCTCCACGCCGGTCAACACAGCGTCGTGCATCGCAAAACCGGCGATCTTCTTGTCCATTTGCGGCAGCGCTTCGCGAATTGCCTCGATCACGTAGTCCGGCAGAGCCGTACTGAGATCCGTGGGATGCACGCCTGGCTTATAAGACGGCACCACGGAACCCAGCGACGTGGACGGCCGCCCAGCAATGAAGTCGCCGACCAGTTGGCCCGGCGCCATGTAGTTTCCGCCGCCGAGCTCGAACGCCCGCTCTTCCCACTTGCGCTGGAACGCGATCCCGGCAAGCGGGCCTCCAGGGTAATCGTCCGGTGTAATGCCAACGACGATCCCCGCGTTCGCATTGCGTTCAGCGCGCGAGTACTGGCTCATGCCATTCGTGACCACGCGTCCGGGCTCGGACGTCGCCGCGACCACGGTACCGCCCGGGCACATGCAGAAGCTGTACACCGCACGCCCGTTGCTGCAGTGGTGCACGACCTTGTAGTCCGCGGCGCCCAGCTGCTTGTGGCCCGCAAACTTGCCGAACCGGCTACGGTCGATCAAACCCTGCGGATGCTCGATCCGGAATCCCAGTGAGAACGGCTTCGCTTCTATATAGACGCCGCGTTCGTGCAGCATGTGGAACGTATCGCGCGCGCTGTGGCCAACGGCCAGCACGACATGATCGCAGCGCAGCGTTTCGCCCGTCGACAGCTTCAGCCCGCGCACTTTCCCCTGGTCGATGTCGATATCGTCCACGCGCGTCTCAAAGCGCACTTCGCCGCCCAGTTCGTGAATGGTCGCGCGCATCTTCTCGACCATGCTCACCAGACGGAACGTGCCAATATGGGGCCGGCTCAGATACAGGATGTCTTCCGGCGCGCCGGCGCGGACGAACTCTTCCAGCACTTTGCGGCCGTAGTGTTTCGGGTCCTTGATCTGGCTGTAGAGCTTGCCGTCGGAGAAAGTGCCCGCACCGCCCTCACCGAACTGCACGTTCGATTCCGGATTCAGCACCGACTTGCGCCACAGTCCGAAAGTGTCTTTGGTGCGCTCGCGCACCGCCTTGCCTCGTTCGAGAATGATCGGCCGGAATCCCATCTGGGCAAGGATCAGCCCCGCGAAAAGTCCGCAAGGTCCCATGCCGATCACCACGGGACGCGGCGTCGCGAGCTGCGCCGGCGCCTTTGCGACGAAACGGTACGTCATGTCCGGTGTGAGCCCGCAGTGCGGCACGTCGGCGATTCGCTTGAGCGCGGCCGCTTCGTCCGCGACTTCCACGTCGACTATATAGGTGAGCTTGATGTCGGCGCGCTTGCGCGCGTCGTGAGCCCGCCGGAAAACCGTGTAGCGGACGAGCCCGTCATCAGGCACGCCGAGTTCCGCGAGGCGCGCGCGGACGGCGGCTTTGAGCGCGCTCTCGGGGTGATCGAGCGGGAGTTTGATTTCGCTGAGACGTAACATGAGTACCGAGGATGCAGGAAGGCCGCGAATCGCGGCCAATTCGCAATTTTATAGGTTAAGCGTCGGCCCGGGGACTCGCCGTCCGCCGAAACGTCTCCGTGCGACTACGCCGCCGCCGTGGCGATGCCCGGCTCGTCTCAAAAAAATCTATTAACCGACCGGTCGGTTGGTTTATACTGTTCGCACCAGACAACTCCCGCAAAGAGAGTCCCCATGTACACGCAATCCCTGGATATTCCCGGCAACGTCGCTTCGCTGGACGCTGGCGCGACGTCGCCCGAGCAGACCCAGTTCGACGCCGTGATGGCCGCCGACGGCAAGATCGAGCCGCAAGACTGGATGCCCGAGGCTTACCGCAAGACCCTGGTGCGCCAGATTTCGCAACATGCGCATTCGGAGATCGTCGGCATGCTGCCGGAAGGCAACTGGATCACGCGCGCACCAAGCCTCAAGCGCAAGGCGATCCTGCTCGCCAAAGTGCAGGACGAAGCGGGCCACGGTCTCTATCTATATAGCGCAGCGGAAACGCTCGGCGTCTCGCGCGACCAGCTGGTTGCGGCGCTGCATTCCGGCAAGGCGAAGTATTCGAGCATCTTCAATTACCCAACGCCCACGTGGGCCGACGTCGGCGTGATCGGCTGGCTGGTCGACGGCGCGGCAATCATGAACCAGATTCCGCTGTGCCGTTGCACGTATGGCCCCTACGCCCGCGCGATGATCCGCATCTGCAAGGAAGAGTCGTTTCATCAGCGCCAGGGTTTCGACGCGTTGATGGCGATGATGTCGGGCACCGAAGCTCAGCGCGAGCTCGTCCAGCAGGCGGTGAACCGCTGGTGGTGGCCGGTGCTGATGATGTTCGGGCCGAGCGACAAGGACTCGATCCATAGCAATCAGTCGTCTAAATGGGGCATCAAGCGCATTTCGAACGACGACCTTCGCCAGAAATTCGTCGACGCCACCGTCGATCAGGCCAAGGTCCTCGGCGTCACGTTGCCCGACCCAGACCTCAAATGGAATGAGGCGCGCGGCCATTACGACTACGGCGACATCGACTGGGAAGAGTTCTGGCGCGTCGTGAACGGCGACGGTCCGTGCAACCGCGAGCGTCTCGGCACCCGCGTCAAAGCTCATAACGAGGGCGCCTGGGTCCGCGAAGCCGCCCTCGCCCACGCCGAAAAGCAGCGCCAGCGCGCACAACAGCACGCCGCCTGACAGGCGCGGCACGCCCGGCAAAGAATCAGGAGATCAGGAATGAACAAGGAATGGCCAATCTGGGAAGTCTTCGTGCGCAGCAAGCAGGGACTCGACCATAAGCACTGCGGCAGCCTGCACGCCGCCGACGCGCAAATGGCGCTGCGCATGGCGCGCGACGTCTACACGCGCCGTCAGGAAGGCGTGAGCATCTGGGTCGTGCCGTCGTCGGCGATCACGGCGTCCGCGCCGCAAGACAAGCCCGAACTGTTCGACCCGGCCGGCGACAAGATCTATCGCCATCCGACGTTCTACACGCTTCCCGACGAAGTCAACCACATGTAAGCGCGGCCATGAACATCACGCCTGAACATCTGCAATACGTGCTGCGCCTCGCGGATACCGCGCTGATACTCGGTCAGCGCAATAGCGAGTGGTGCGGCCACGGCCCGATTCTCGAAGAAGACATCGCGCTGTCGAACATGAGCCTCGATCTGATCGGCCAGGCGCGCCTGCTTTATACGCACGCGGCCTCGCTCGAACAGCAACTCACCGGCAAGACGCGCACGGAAGACGACTACGCATACTTTCGCGCCGAGCGTGAATTTACGAACTACACGCTCGCCGAACTGCCGCACTGCGGTCCGCTGTCGGCTACCGCGCAAGTCGAGAAGGACTACGCGGTCACGATCGTCCGCAACTTTCTGTACTCCACGCTGATGGCGCATCTGTGGACTGCGCTCACGCAATCGACGGACGCCCAGCTTGCCGCGATCGCGTCGAAGTCGATCAAGGAAGCCAGCTATCACGTGCATCACGCGAGTGAATGGCTGATCCGCTTTGGCGACGGCACAGAGGAATCGCATCGGCGCGCGCAGGCTGCGCTGGACTATCTGCTGCCGTACACGCGTGAGTTCTTCAGCACCGACCCTGTCGAAGAGACCATCGCCGCCTCAGGCATTGGCCCGCTGACCGCAGATCTCGAAGCCGCCTGGCTCGACGACGTTCGCGCGACGCTCGAGCAAGCCACGCTCACGCTGCCCGAAGCAGTCAAGCACATCACGACCGGTAAGCACGGCGAGCATTCTGAGCACATGGGCTTCGTGCTGGCCGAAATGCAAAGCCTGGCGCGCCAGCATCCCGGCGCCACCTGGTAATACGGGCCCATTCGACGATGACGACCTCGACTACGACGCAACGAGCCGACGCATCCGTCCAACGCGCGTGGGCCGTGCTCGAAGCGGTGCCCGATCCGGAGATTCCGGTGGTGTCGATTCGCGAACTCGGCATATTGCGCGACGTCCGGCGCGCCGAGGACGGCGCACTCGAAGTCGTGATCACGCCGACCTACTCTGGTTGCCCCGCAATGTCGCAGATCGCGGAAGACGTCGCGCATGCGCTCGACGTCGCGGAACTCAAACCGTACCGGATCTCGACCGTCCTCGCGCCCGCATGGACCACCGACTGGATGACGCCCGACGCCCGCGAAAAGCTGCGCGCTTACGGAATTGCGCCGCCCACGGGCAATTGCGGGTCGGCGGCCGGTCCGGCCGGTGCGCAGGAAAAAGTACTGCGCTTCGTGCCGCGCGCTCTGCCCGCGCCGTCGTGCCCAAGGTGCGGCTCGGCGCATACGGAACGACTCGCGCAGTTCGGCTCCACCGCTTGCAAAGCCTTGTACCGCTGCATCGACTGCCGCGAACCCTTCGACTACTTCAAACCATACTGATATGGCCACTCCGCAATTCCATCCGCTGCGTATCCGCGAAGTGCGGCCAGAGACCGCCGACGCCGTCTCGGTCGCGTTCGAAGTTCCCGTGGAACTGCGCGAGCTTTATCGCTTCACGCAGGGCCAGTTCGTCACGCTGAAAACGCACATCGACGGAGAGGAAACGCGCCGGTCGTATTCGATCTGCGTGGGCGTCACCGACTACGACCGCGACGGCGAACTGCGCATCGGCATCAAGCGCGTGCGCGGCGGACGTTTTTCGAACTTCGCTTTCGATACTTTGCAGCCGGGCCACACGATCGACGTCATGACGCCCGACGGCCGCTTCTTCACCCATCTGAACGCGGATCACGGCCAGCAGTACGTCGCCTTCGCGGGCGGCTCGGGCATTACGCCGGTGCTCGCGATCATCAAGACGACGCTCGAGTTGGAACCGCGCAGCACCTTCACGTTGATCTACGGCAACCGCAGCGTGGACCAGATCATGTTTGCGGAGGAGCTGGAAGACCTGAAGAACCGCTTCATGAACCGCTTCGTGCTCTATCACGTGCTGTCGGACGATTTGCAGGACGTTGAACTGTTCAACGGCGTGCTCGACCAGCAGAAGTGCGCGGCGTTCCTCGACAGCCTCGTGCCGGCGGATTCCATCGACGAAGCGTTTATCTGCGGTCCCGCGCCGATGATGGACGCCGCCGAGGCCGCGCTGAAAGCTGCGGGTGTGCCGTCCGAAAAGGTGCACGTGGAACGCTTCGGCTCGCCGCTGCCCCAGGCGGGCGTGCCGCCCGTCGAAATCACCGAAGACACGCCCGCTGCGGACCTCGAAATCGTGCTCGACGGCAAGCGCCGCAAGCTGCGTCTGCCGTATCAGGGCGTGAGCGTACTCGACGTCGGTCTGCGCGCCGGCCTTGCGCTGCCGTATGCATGCAAAGGCGGCGTCTGCTGCACGTGCCGCGCCAAAGTGGTTGAAGGCGAAGTGCGGATGGAAAAGAACTACACGCTGGAAGAGCACGAAATCCGCGACGGCTTCGTGCTGACGTGTCAGTGCCATCCAGTCAGCGACCGCGTGGTAGTGAGCTACGACGAGCGCTGAGCGTGATTGGGACTTGATGCCGCGAAGCTTTGAGCCGTTCCGCGATCCGCTTACACTAGGGGCCGCTTGCAACCGGACCGTTGAGTCCGTCTTGCGAGCGGCCCCTTTGGCAATCGCCCAACAAGAATCCACTCACGGCCGATGAGCACCATCCATCTCACCAACGGCGATGTCGCCGCAGAATCATTGCGCACCGCGTTGCGCGAAGTGGGACGCAACGATCGCGTGCACGCACTGCGCGACGATCTGGCGGTCGGGCCGCTACGCGGCATCGACGACGGTCCCGAAGTGCGCGCCGCTTTCTGGGACCGCGTGAGCACCGACACGAAGCGCGACTTCCTTCGCGAGTTCCGTGAGCACGCTGCAGCGCTACAAGCCATTGCGCGCGACGACGCAAACCTGGTGGTCTGGCATGGCGAAAGCGCATCCGATCAATTGATGCTTCGTCGCGTGTGCTATTACCTGCGCAACAATCCGCAGCGACTGAACGAAGTGCGTCTGTCGATTCGCGACCTCACCGACGCCGGCGCCTGGGCGCATAGCCGCAGGGACCGCGCGACGTCCGTCGGCATGTTCGCGCCGGCCGTTTTGCAAGCGCGTTTGCCCGACGCGGCACCCATTTCCGTCTTGCGGATCAGCCGGCTCGCGCTGGAGTGGCAGGAAGCCAAACATGCGAACGGCGAAACGCGACGCTGGCGCGACAACACGTTCACGAGCGGCAGCTTCGCCGATCTCGACGCGCTGATACTCGAGCACGTCACCGCGGACTGGCAACCCGCCGCCCGGGTGGCCGCCGAGGTGATGACCGCTGAGTTGGGGTTTCTTGTCAGCGACAGCATCGTGCTCTGGCGCTTCCGCGAAATGGCCGCGACCCGCCGCACCAGGCTGCGCGGCGACGCCAACGCATGGCGCACGCTGGAACTGTGCGCAGCGCTCGCACCTTGCCCACACCAATAAACAGACACCATGGCCCGCACCCGAGCCCCCGACCACGAAACGCAGCGCGAACAGATTCTCGAACTGGCGGCAGCGAAGTTCGCACAGACGAGTTATCCGAGCACGTCGATGTCAGATCTCGCCGCGGCGAGCGGCACGTCGAAAGCGCGCCTGTATCACTACTACGCGAGCAAGGAAGCAATCCTGTTCGATCTACTCGACCGTTACACCAAACGGCTGATGCTGATCATTGCGGAGGTCGAAGGCGCGAGCCAGCGTCGCGGTCTGACTGAGCGCGAGACGTTCGCGGAATTGATCCGCGCCTTTCTTTCCGAATACGAAACCTCGCACAGCCGGCATGTCGCGCTTCTGAACGACGTGAAATATCTCGTCGACGCGCAGCGCGAGGTGATCCTCAACCGCCAGCGCGATGTCGTAGCCGCGTTCGCGCGGCAGCTGGCGCGCGCCTATCCGGAGCGCGCCACGCGCGAGAACCAGACCGCGCTAACGATGATGGTGTTCGGCATGATCAACTGGACGTTCACCTGGCTTAAACCAGGCGGGCGCATGGGCTACCGGGAATTTGCGGAGCAGGTTGTGGCTATGGTGGATCACGGGCTGGGATCGGCGGCCGTGAAATAGCCAGCACAGCGCTCTGCGAACTGAAATCCGCGTAAGTTGCATGGGCGCGACAACACGCACGAACGCTCGTTTCTTTTTAATTTGTTATTTATATTCAGATGCTTAACAGCCAAGCCCCGCAAGTTTAGACAGCAGCCTCCAAGTTTGATACGGGTTTTCCCTAGTGCCGGATTCGCATATCCGTTACAATCGTTTTTGCGGTGCAACAACGCCGCACGATCACAAGGAGAACCTGACCATGAACCTGATTACACCCCGCGCCGCCGAACCGATCGTCGCGCACGATCGCGCGTCGCTGCCAGCCGGTCGTGCACCTGCTCTGGTTCGTGAACTCACTGCGATCGACCGTGAACGCCTGCTGGCTCACTTTCTCACACTAGACGAAGACGACCGCCTGTTGCGCTTTGGGCAAATCGTGCCTGACCACGTTATCGAAAATTACGTGCGCGCCATCGATTTCACGCGCGACACCGTATTCGGCGTGTTCGACGATCAGCTGCAGCTCACCGGCGTCGGTCACCTCGCCTACCTGCCCGCCGAAGGCGACAAGCGTACGGCGGAGTTCGGCGTGTCCGTACTCGAAAGCGTGCGCGGCCAAGGTATCGGCTCCAAGCTGTTCGAGCGCGCTGCAATTCGCAGCCGCAACACGCATGTCACCATGCTGTACATGCACTGCCTGTCGCGCAATTCGACCATGATGCACATCGCGAAGAAAGCGGGCATGAAGATCGAGTACGCGTACGGCGAAGCGGATGCCTATCTGACGCTGCCGCCGGCGGATCAGACCAGCATCATTACGGAGATGCTGCAGGAACAGGCCGCTGTGTTTGACTACGCGCTCAAACGTCAAGCTCGGCGTACTTCGAAACTGCTGGAAAGCTTCATGCCGACAGCCGCCGCAGCCTGAATGTTCGGCCGCAGCGGGCGAACATGAAAAAGGGCAGCCTCAGGGCTGCCCTTTTTGCTTCCTGCGTGGAACTGCACTAGCGGGACTCACAAGATCGGCAACGCGGTCGTCTCCTTGATTTTTTCGAGCGAAAAGCTCGTCTTCACGTCAATCACCGACGGGTGATGCAACAGTTGGTCCTGCACGAAGCGCGAAAAGTGCGCCATGTCTTCCACTTGTACGCGCAACAGATAGTCCATGTCGCCAGTCATAGCGTGACAAGCCACCACCTCCGGCCATGCCTGAACGGCGGCACGGAAAAGATCCGCGTGTGTCGCATCCCCGCGCGGACTCAGCGCCGGCCCGCCGCGCTTTTCCAACCGCACATTGACGTACGCGAGCAGATCGAGCCCCAGGCGCTTGGCATCCAGCAACGCAACATAGCCGCGGATCACGCCGCTCTCTTCGAGTCGCCGTATGCGTCGCAAACAGGGGCTCGGCGAGAGATTGATCCGCTCGGCAATTTCCTGATTCGATAGCCGGCCGTTCTCCTGAAGAATCGCCAGAATACGCCGGTCGATCGCGTCTATCTCTATATTGGCCACTTTCTGCCTCGCGCTTCTCATATGGAGCTAGAAAATAGCGCGAGCGTAGCTCGATGCGATTAAGTTCGCAAGTTTTCGCCGCGAAACCGCCTTTACACTTGCGTCATTCGGTCGCGGTGAACTTCCGTAGCCGCGATACCGGCGCGACGCGCCCTCGACATGGAGACAGACAATGCAGGTTGCAACTTGGGAAAATCCGGTCGGCACAGACGGCTTCGAGTTCATCGAATACACCGCACCCGATCCGAAGGCGCTGGGCAAGCTTTTCGAGCAGATGGGCTTTACCGCGGTTGCGCGGCATCGCCATAAAGATGTGACGCTATATCGGCAAGGCGCCATTAACTTCATCGTCAACGGTGAGCCGGATTCGTTCGCGCAGCGCTTTGCGCGCTTGCACGGCCCGTCGATCTGCGCGATCGCGTTCCGTGTCCAGGACGCGGGGAAAGCCTACCGCCAGGCGGTCGAAAAAGGCGCATGGGGCTTCGACAACAAAACCGGCCCCATGGAACTGAACATTCCCGCGATCAAAGGCATTGGCGATTCGTTGATCTATTTCGTCGACCGTTGGCGCGGCAAGAACGGCGCAGCGCCGGGCAGCGTCGGCGATATCGATATCTACGACGTCGACTTCGAGCCGATTCCCGGCGCGAATCCCAACCCCGTCGGTCACGGCCTGACGTATATCGACCACCTCACGCACAATGTGCACCGTGGCCGCATGCAGGAATGGGCTGAGTTCTACGAACGTCTGTTCAACTTCCGCGAAGTGCGTTACTTCGACATCGAAGGCAAGGTAACGGGCGTGAAGTCCAAGGCAATGACGTCGCCGTGCGGCAAGATCCGCATTCCTATCAACGAGGAAGGCTCCGAAACGTCCGGCCAGATCCAGGAATACCTGGACGCCTACCGCGGCGAAGGCATCCAGCACATTGCGCTCGGCAGCAACGACATTTACCGCACGGTCGATGGTTTGCGGACGGCGAACATCTCGTTGCTCGACACGATCGACACGTATTACGAACTGGTCGACCGCCGCGTGCCGAATCACGGTGAACCGCTCGACGAATTGCGCAAGCGCAAAATCCTGATCGACGGCGCGCCGGACGACCTGCTGCTTCAAATCTTCACCGAGAACCAGATCGGCCCGATCTTCTTCGAGATCATTCAACGCAAGGGCAATCAGGGTTTCGGCGAGGGCAACTTCAAGGCGCTGTTCGAATCTATCGAGCTGGATCAGATCCGCCGCGGCGTAGTGCAGGACAAAGCGTGAATTCGTGACGCCGAGGCCGTGAACCGGCCGTGAGTCAGATTGCGCACCGATAAAACAGCCAGCAATACGCCGCATTAGCAGCGCGTCAGGAATTCTGGTCTTTCTTCTCGGACGCGCTTTCGCGCGCGGTGCGATTGATGGCGACGCGCGCGGGCGCAACGACTGCCGTACGGCTAATCACGCTGGACGGCGCTCCCGTGCTCGCATTCGAGCGAACCGGCGCACTGATTGCGAAAAATGCGGCCGACACCATCAGGAAGGTCTGGATATTTCTAGTGTTCATGCGTACTCCTTTTCTAACTGCCCTGTTGTCCTGAAGCGCCACAACATGCAGCGCGTTACACAGACATTACTCACAGGTGCGCTGTTAGACAGACTTGTCGGCTGCGGTTCCGCGAAATTGTAGCTTTTACAGCTTGTTACACCGGTTCTCTCAAGCGTCAGGTGAAGTTCGCGCAAGCGGGCGCAATGTCGCGAGTCGCAGCACCGCGATCGACCGCTGCGGCGGGTTTTTACCAGTGCTACCATCACTTAAAACAAGTCAATATGGCGACCCCGGCCCTACGCATTCACAAGATGCCGCGGCCCATAAGTTTTGGCGATCCCAAACTGGGTGGAGGAGTACACATAATGAATGCCCCGCTAGACGCAGGTCAGCGAGCCTCGCTCGAAGCCGCTCTATCTTCCGTCACGCTCGACGACAAATACACCCTCGAACGCGGCCGCGCGTACATGAGCGGCATCCAGGCGCTGGTGCGTCTGCCGATGCTGCAGCAGGAACGCGACCGCGCCGCCGGACTCAATACGGCCGGCTTCATCTCCGGCTACCGTGGATCGCCGCTCGGCGGCCTCGACCAATCGCTGTGGAAGGCGAAACAGCATCTCGCCTCACATCAGGTCGTGTTCCAGCCCGGCGTCAACGAAGACCTCGCGGCAACCGCCGTCTGGGGTTCGCAGCAGGTGAATCTGTACCCAAGCGCCAAATACGACGGCGTATTTTCGATGTGGTACGGCAAAGGCCCGGGCGTCGACCGTTCAGGTGACGTCTTCAAGCACGGCAACTCGGCGGGATCGTCGCGGCACGGCGGTGTGCTGGTGCTGGCCGGCGACGATCACGCGGCCAAATCTTCAACGCTCGCGCATCAGTCGGAACACATCTTCAAGGCCTGCGGCCTGCCGGTGCTGTTCCCGTCGAACGTTCAGGAATATTTGGACTTCGGCCTGCATGGCTGGGCGATGAGCCGCTACTCCGGCCTGTGGGTCGCGATGAAGTGCGTGACCGACGTCGTCGAGTCGTCGGCTTCGGTCGACATCGATCCGCACCGCACGCAGATCATTCTGCCGGAAGACTTCGCGATGCCCGAGGGCGGTCTGAACATCCGCTGGCCTGATCCACCGCTCGTGCAGGAAGCGCGTCTGCTCGACTACAAGTGGTACGCGGCGCTCGCCTACGTGCGTGCAAACAAGCTGGACCGCGTCGAAATCGATTCGCCGCATGCGCGCTTTGGCATCATGACGGGCGGCAAAGCGTATCTGGACGTGCGTCAAGCGCTGACCGACCTGGGTCTCGACGACGAAACGTGCTCGCGCATCGGCATACGGCTATACAAAGTGGGTTGCGTCTGGCCGCTCGAAGCCCAAGGCGCGCAAGCCTTCGCTCGCGGCCTCGACGAAATTCTCGTGGTCGAGGAAAAGCGCCAGATTCTCGAATACGCAATCAAGGAAGAGCTTTACAACTGGCCTGACGCGCAGCGTCCGCGTGTGTTCGGCAAGTTCGACGAGAAAGACGGCGCGGGCGGCGAATGGTCAGTGCCGATGGGCAACTGGCTGCTGCCGGCGCATTACGAACTGTCGCCCGCGATCATCGCAAAGGCGATCGCCACGCGGCTCGACAAGTTCGACCTGCCCTCCGACGTCCGCGCCCGGATTGCCTCGCGCATTGCAGTAATCGAAGCGAAGGAAAAAGCGCTCGCGCGCCCGCGGGTCGAAGTCGAGCGCAAGCCGTGGTTCTGCTCCGGCTGCCCGCACAACACGTCGACCAATGTCCCGGAAGGCTCACGCGCAATGGCCGGCATCGGCTGCCACTACATGACGGTGTGGATGGATCGCAGCACGAGCACCTTCAGTCAGATGGGCGGCGAAGGCGTCGCGTGGATCGGCCAGGCGCCTTTCACGAACGACAAGCACGTGTTCGCCAATCTCGGCGACGGAACCTATTTCCACTCCGGCCTGCTGGCAATTCGCGCGGCGATCGCTTCGAAAGCGAACATTACTTACAAGCTGCTCTATAACGACGCCGTAGCGATGACGGGCGGTCAACCGGTCGACGGCGTGCTGACCGTGCCGCAGATCACCCATCAGCTGGCCGCCGAAGGCGCGACGAAAATCGCGATCGTGACGGACGAGCCTGAAAAATACTCGGGCAACGTGGGCCTCGCGCCGGGCATCGACATCCACCATCGCGACCAGCTCGACGAAGTGCAGCGTCAACTGCGCGAGATTCCGGGCACCACGATTCTGATCTACGACCAGACCTGCGCAACCGAGAAACGCCGCCGCAGGAAACGCGGCGCGTATCCGGACCCGGCGCGCCGCGTGGTGATCAACGAAGCGGTGTGCGAAGGTTGCGGCGACTGCTCCGTGAAATCGAACTGCCTGTCAGTCGAGCCGCTCGACACCGAATATGGCACGAAGCGCCAGATCAATCAGTCCACGTGCAACAAGGACTTCTCCTGCGTGAACGGCTTTTGCCCGAGCTTCGTGTCCGTAGAAGGCGGTCAGTTGCGCAAGCCGAAAGCCGCGTCGGGCATCGTCGCTGACGCTATGCCGCCAGTGCCGGAGCCCACACTCCCGTCGATCGCACGTCCCTATGGCGTGCTCGTGACAGGCGTGGGCGGCACCGGCGTCGTGACAATCGGCGCACTTCTCGGCATGGCCGCGCATCTGGAGAACAAAGGTGTCACCGTGCTCGATGTCACGGGCCTCGCGCAGAAAGGCGGCGCCGTGATGAGCCACGTGCAGATCGCGAACAACCCCGGCGACATCCATGCCACGCGCATTGCAATGGGCGAAGCGAGTCTCGTGATCGGTTGCGATGCAATCGTCACCGCCAGCGACGAATGCGTGTCACGGATGCAAGCCGGCCGAACCCGTGTCGTGCTGAACAGCGCGCACACGCCGACCGCCGAACTCATCAAGAACCCCAACTGGCGCTTTCCGGGCAGCAGCACCGAAGCCGACGTTCGCGCGGGCGCGGGCGACGAATGCGTCGATACGGTCGACGCCAATCACTTCGCAGTGGCCCTGCTCGGCGACGCGATCTACACGAACCCGTTCGTGCTCGGTTACGCATGGCAACGTGGCTGGGTGCCGTTGACCTATCAGTCGCTGATGCGAGCTATCGAGCTGAACAATGTGCAGGTCGAGAAGAACCGCGCGGCATTCGAATGGGGCCGGCGCGCGGCGCACGATCCGGTAGCGCTGCGCAAGTACGCGCAATCGCAAGGTCAGGCGGGCGCGTCCGACACGCCGAGCGGCAAGATCATTTCGCTGCATACGCCGAAGGCGCTCGACACGCTGATCGACAAACGCGCGACTTACCTGGCCGCATGGCAAAACGACGCGTACGCAGACCGTTACCGCGCGCTCGTATCGCAGGTGCGGGTGGCCGAGTCGGCGCTCGATTCCATCGACGGCCAGTTGCCTCTCACCGAAACGGTCGCGAAGAATCTGCACAAGCTGATGGCCTACAAGGACGAATACGAGGTCGCGCGCCTGTACAGCGATCCTGCGTTCATCGAAAAACTCAAGGCCAGCTTCGAAGGCGACTGGAAGCTGCATATCCACCTCGCGCCGCCGATGTTCTCCAAAAAGGACGCCCACGGTCACCTGATCAAGAAGAAGTATGGTCCCTGGGTGTTCAGCGCGATGCACGTGCTGGCGAAGTTCAAGTTCCTGCGCGGCACCGCGCTCGATGTGTTCGGCAAGACAGAAGAGCGTCGCACCGAACGCGCGCTGATCGGCGAGTACGAAGCCTTGGTGCGGGAACTGATCGGCAGGCTGACCGTGCAGAATCGCGACCTGGCGGTGGAACTCGCGAATCTGCCGGACGGCATCCGCGGCTTCGGGCACATCAAGGAGAACAACCTGAAGGGTGTGCGCGTGAAGTGGAACGAGTTGCTGACGCGCTGGCGCTCACCGCAAGCCGGAACGACGCAGCACGCAGCCTGATCGCCGTGTTGACTGCGGCGAGCGCGGCCGCCGCCGCGCTCGCGCTGCACGCATAAAAAAACGCCACGGAATCTCTTTCCGTGGCGTTTTTATTTTCGCGGCGCTAGTCACCCACACGCTCGCGAGAAGGGAGCGCCCCAACGGGCGCCGCTTCGCTTACTTGCTGTTCACCGACTTGCGCGCGTTTGCCGAAGCCACCGCCGTCATGTTGATGATCCGGCGCACGGTTGCAGCCGGCGTCAGCACATGCACCGGCTTCTCAGCTCCAAGCAGGAACGGGCCGACCGTCACGCCGTCGCCGCCGACCATCTTCAACAGGTTGTACGCGATGTTCGCCGCTTCCACGTTCGGCATGATCAGCAGGTTGGCTTCGCCCGAGAGCGTCGTGCCGGGGAACGCAGCCTTGCGGACCATTTCGGACAGCGCCGCGTCGCCGTGCATTTCGCCGTCGATTTCGAGCGTAGGCGCACGTTCCACGATCAGCTTGCGAGCCGCGGCCATGCGTTGCGACGACGCAGACGGTGCGCTGCCGAAGTTCGAGTTGGACAGCAGCGCGACCTTCGGCGTGATGCCGAACTTCTCGATTTCGCGCGAAGCCAGCATGGTCATGTCGGCGAGTTGCTCGGCCGTGGGCGTTTCGTTCACGTACGTATCGCAGATGAACAGATTGCGGCCCGGCAGCATCAGCAGATTCATCGCGGCGAAGTTCTGCACGTTATCCGCCTTGCCCAGCACCTGCTCGATGAACTTCAGATGCGTGTGGTACTGGCCGATCATCCCGCAGATCATGCCGTCGGCTTCGCCGAGGCGCACGAGGATCGCGCCGATCAGCGTGTTGAACTTGCGCATCGCGGCTTTCGCGACGTCCGGCGTCACGCCTTCGCGCGCACCCAACTCGTGGTACGCCTGCCAGCATTGCTGATAGCGCGGATCGTCTTCCGGATCGACGATCTCGAAGTCTTCGCCACACCGGAGCTTCGAACCCATCTTCTTCAGACGCATCTCGATTACCGAAGGACGGCCGACGAGAATCGGCTTGGCGATCTTCTCCAGCAGCACGAATTGCGCGGCGCGCAGCACGCGCTCGTCTTCACCTTCGGCGAACACGATGCGGGCCGGCTCCGACTTCGCCGCCGCGAACACCGGACGCATCACCATGCCCGTGCGGTAGACGGTGGTGCCGAGTTCTTCGCGATATGCGTCCATGTCCTTGATCGGACGGGTCGCGACGCCCGAATCCATTGCCGCTTGCGCGACGGCCGGCGCGATCTTGATGATCAGACGCGGATCGAACGGCTTGGGAATCAGATACTCGGGACCGAATTCGAGCGAGTGGCCTTCGTACGCCTTTGCGACTTCATCGCCCTGATCGGTTTCTTCGGCGAGTTCGGCAATCGCGCGCACGCACGCGAGCTTCATTTCTTCCGTGATCGTGGTCGCGCCCACATCGAGTGCGCCGCGGAAAATGAACGGGAAGCACAGCACGTTGTTGACCTGGTTCGGATAGTCCGAACGGCCCGTCGCGATGATGCAGTCCGGACGCACTTTCTTCGCCTCTTCCGGGCGGATTTCCGGCTCGGGATTGGCCAGCGCGAGGATCAGCGGCTGAGTGCCCATTTCAGCGACCATCTCCGGCTTCAGCACGCCCGCGCTCGAGCAGCCGAGGAACACGTCCGCGCCGCGAATGGCGTCAGCCAGCGTGCGTGCTTCGGTGCTCGCGGCATAACGTTCCTTAGACGGATCGAGATTGCCGCGACCTTCGTAGATCACGCCCTTCGAGTCGACGACGAGAATGTTCTGCTTCGACAACCCGAGGTTCACCAGCAGATCCAGACACGCGATCGCCGCGGCGCCCGCACCGGAACACACCAGTTTCACTTCGTCGAGCTTTTTGCCGACTACCTTCAGGCCGTTCAGAATCGCCGCGGACGCGATGATCGCCGTGCCGTGCTGATCGTCGTGGAAGACCGGAATCTTCATACGCTCCCGCAGCTTCTTCTCGATGTAGAAGCACTCGGGCGCCTTGATGTCTTCCAGGTTGATGCCGCCGAGCGTCGGCTCGAGCATCGCGATGGCTTCCACCAGCTTGTCCGGATCGGACTCGGCGAGTTCGATATCGAACACGTCAATCCCGGCGAACTTCTTGAAGAGGCAGCCCTTGCCTTCCATGACCGGCTTCGCGGCGAGCGGACCGATGTTGCCAAGACCGAGCACGGCTGTGCCGTTCGTGATCACACCGACCAGATTGCCGCGCGAGGTGTACTTCTGCGCGTCGAGCGGCTCGTCGTAAATTGCCATACAGGCTGCGGCCACGCCCGGCGAGTATGCGAGCGACAGGTCGAGCTGATTGGATAGCGGCTTGGTCGGCGTGACCGAAATCTTGCCGGGCTTCGGGTTCTGGTGATATGCGAGGGCGCTTTGCTTCAGTTGTTCGTCCATTTTTTGCCTGCGAGACGTAAGAAATTGGGCCGGCACACCGCAACGTTGGCGTCGCTTGGATCTATCGAATGGATAATCGACCGAGGCGATTTTCGCGTGCGCCGGTTAGGCGCGGCGTCGGTCCTCGGCGGAGGGCAGAACGGTGCGGAGTGCTACGCGGGTCGGTTAGTGTACACCCCGCAGGTGTCGATGCACTGACTGGTTAACACCGCTCGCCATTGGCGAAACGCCCGCCAGTCATGCTGCGGCGCCGCATTTGAGCAGACGCGGCAGCCGGCTATTCGAGCTCGGCGCCGCGCCGTTCGGGGATCAGGAACAATGTTGCGAGCACATCGAGTAGATAGATCGACGCGAGCGACAGCAGTGCGGCGCCAAACGAATAGCGCGCGGCCAGAGCGCCCACCGCGACCGGCCCAAAGCCGCCAACCGCCCGGCCGACATTGAAGAGCACGTTCTGCGCGGTCGCACGCGCATCGGTGGGATAAAGCTCGGAGATCAATGCGCCGTAGCCGCCAATCATTCCGTTGACGAACACGCCCATCGCCGCGCCGCCGATCAGTAGTGCCGCTGGCGTTGTGAGATGCGCATAGACGAAAACCATGACGACCGCCCCTGCCTGATAGAACAGAAACGCAGGCTTGCGACCGAAACGATCGGCGGCGATGCCGAACAGCCAGATGCCGCACGCCATGCCGATCACCGTGGCCGCCGTCCACACGCCCGATTTCGTCAGCGAATAGCCAAAGGTCTTCGACAGATAGCTCGGCAGCCAGATCATCAGCCCGTAATAGCCGAAGTTCTGCACCGAGCATAGGATCGCCACACCGAGGCTCGCGCGCGCCGTGCGTGCGTCGGCTATCAGCAGTTTCAGCGGCAGCTTGCGCATGCCGCGTGCGACCCGCTCGGTGAAGAGCGCCGGCTCCTCGACGCGCCGCCGCACGAAGAACGACACCACGGCAGGCAGCAGCCCGAGCGCGAACATGCCGCGCCAGCCGATAAGCGGCAACAGAAGCGGCGTCAGCAATGCGGCCGCCAGTACGCCGAGTTGCCAACCAAGGCCCACATACGACGACACTCGCGCGCGCTGCGACGCCGGCCAAGCTTCGGCCACGAGTGTCATGCCGATGCCGAACTCTCCGCCAAGCCCGATACCCGCAATGGTCCGGTAAGCAAGCAAGTCGGTATAGCCTTGCGCGAGTGCGCAGAGGCCCGTGAAAACCGCGAACACCAGGATGGTCCAGGTAAGCATGCGCACACGGCCCCAATAGTCACTCAGCACGCCGAAGATCAAACCGCCGGCTACCGCGCCGATCAACGTCCACGTGACGAGTGAGCCGGCCTGTGCAGAACTGAGGTGGAGGTCCGCCGCGATCACCGGCAGCATGAAACCGAGGATCAGCAGATCGAAGCCGTCCATCGCATAGCCGAGCACCGATGCAATCAACGCACGGGCGGCGTAACCGTTCCGGGCGGTGGCGGGACTTTCGGCGGCAGAGGAGGCGGGTGTCATGGAAGCGATCCGAATTTCGGTGTAAGGACAGCGGCGGCCGGCGGCCGAGAAATTCGCGTGAGTGTAAAGGCGCGCAAAGCCGCTCACAAGCTAGCCAAAAAGCCAGCCGGTGAAGCGCGAGATCGCGCCGCGACGTCAGGTAGAAAGCCGCGCCAGGCCCTCCCGCTGAATGCCTGCCCAGCGCTTTCGACGCCGCGGCGGCCGTTGCGGTTCTGGACGGCCGCGCCGACAGCCTCCTCGCAAGGGTCGGTTTCGGGTAAAATGTCGGCCTACGCGCGCAGCAAAAACCGGCCGGCATCCACTGGCTGGCTGCATATTCCGCCCAGTACGGCGCGGCATATCCCGCTTGCTGCGCCACCGGGCTTGGCGCCCGCTTCTCCCGCTCATACCCAAGGATCCGCCCATGACAGGCTTCGATCGCCAGACGATCTCCGACACCACCGCCAAGATGCTGCTTGAAGTACAGGCAGTGCACTTCAACGCGGAGAAACCGTACATTTTCACGTCCGGCTGGGCGAGCCCGGTTTATATCGATTGCCGCAAGCTGATTTCCTACCCGCGCGTTCGTCGCGGCCTGATGGAAATGGCGGAAAGCACCATTCTGCGCGACGTGGGTTACGAGCAGATCGACGCGGTGGCGGGCGGTGAAACCGCCGGCATTCCGTTCGCGGCATGGCTGTCCGACCGCCTGATGGTGCCGATGCAATACGTGCGCAAGAAGCCGAAGGGTTTTGGCCGCAATGCGCAGATCGAAGGTTTGTTGACCGAAGGTCAGCGTGTACTGCTCGTCGAAGATCTGACCACCGACAGCCGCAGCAAGATCAACTTCATCAACGCGCTGCGCACTGCGGGTGCGACGGTGAATCACTGCTTCGTGCTGTTCCACTACAACATCTTCAAAGAAAGCGTCTCCGTGCTGAAAGACATCGACGTCGATCTGCATGCGCTCGCTACGTGGTGGGACGTGCTGCGCGTCGCCAAGGAAAACAAGTACTTCGACTCGAAGACGCTCGACGAAGTCGAAAAATTCCTGCACGCACCGGCTGAATGGTCGGCAGCGCACGGCGGCGCAACGTCAACGCCCCAGTAAGCGTCACTGCGCAATACCGCTCGAATAAAAAGGCCGCCTGTTTTTCACAGGCGGCCTTTATCTTTTTGCGGCAAAAAATAGCTGCGAATGGTTAAGGCGGGTCGCCCCCATTTCCCGCCGAATGCGACGACAAATTCAGCAAGCCATTGCTTTGCGCGTATTGGAACAACTCCGAATCGCGGTCAATGCCGAGCTTGCGCATCGCCGTGTTCTTCTGGGTACTGATCGTCTTGATGCTGCGATTCAGTTGCTCGGAGATTTCCTTGATGGTCATTCCCGATACGAAGAGCCGCACGACTTCAAGCTCGCGCCTCGATAGCATCACCTCGTCGCTCTTGCCGCCGGCATTCATGCGCAACGCGTCGAGCGACGCCTTCACCGACGGGCTCATGTATTCGAGGTTGCG
Source organism: Paraburkholderia strydomiana (assembly GCF_031456815.1). Lineage (NCBI taxonomy): Bacteria > Pseudomonadati > Pseudomonadota > Betaproteobacteria > Burkholderiales > Burkholderiaceae > Paraburkholderia > Paraburkholderia strydomiana. The sequence continues at coordinate 475,978 of NZ_JAVDVL010000006.1, read as the reverse complement.
GCTCACGTGCTGCACCGCGAGTCCGATGTGGCTCAGATCGTCCGACTTGTTCACAACCGACGTCACGCCTAGCTCTCGCAAGCGTTGCAGCAGCGCGGCGTTCTCCAGCATCGTCAGTACGACGATGGGAACCTTGGCAAAGTTGCGGCGCAGGTAGCCGATCAACGGCAAGCCGTCGCCGAACTGGCCGCCCGGCATCGCGAGGTCGGTTACGAGCACGTCGCACTCGACCGTTTGCAGGATCTTGATCAGCTCCGTCGACTGCCGCGCACGCGCGACCACCTGCATCCCGGGAAACTTGAGCAAGGCCTGTTCTGCGCCGAATAGGATTACTGGATGATCGTCGGCGATGACGACCTTGACTGCCTCTTGCATTGCCCGTACCTCGACAGGAAAACCCCTCTCCAAAACTTCAGACATGCTTCTTATTCTTAATGTTTACGCTACCTAATAGGAACACGGGCCAGTGCACGCGAAAATTCTTCCGACTATAGCCGATTTTTAGGCCCGCAATCTGGTTAGGCACAACAATGATGCATCGTAGAGCTAATGTTAGACTTGATTCGACCTTCGGGCACAAAATAGGGACAATAATCAGCGCGAGTCAGTCAGCTCGCGCCCTCGCAGCAACCTTGTGCTGCATAGGATCCGAGTAAGCGCTTTGCGTAAAGTCGAGCAGGTGCGAAGCGCCAGGCTCACCGACAGCAACAGCCCCTCTGGTCGACACAGGAGAACCGGCACATGCGCTTGCGTTGCCTGGTTGTTTCGTACGCTTCACCGTTTCGCCGCACGCCGTTTTTTGTCTGCGCCACACTGAGCCTCGCGCTCTGGCTTGTGCAGGGGCCACGCGCTTTCGCCCAAGGCGCATTCTCGCTGACCAGCGCCAGCTTCCGGGCCGGGGGCACAGTCAATACTCCGCAAGTTTTCGATCAGGGCGACTGCAAGGGCGGTAACCGCTCCCCGCAATTGACGTGGCATGACGCGCCGGCCGGAACGCGCGGTTTTGCCATCACCATGTTCGATCCCGATGCCCCGGGCCGCGGCTGGTGGCATTGGGCCGTCGCAGGCATCCCGGCGACTGTCGCGAGCCTGCCTGAGAACGCGAGCGCTTCCGGCTTCCTCAGGAAACTCGGCGCGGTGGAATCCCGCAACGACTTCGACACGGACGGCTATGGCGGCCCCTGCCCGCCGCCCGGTAAACCGCACCGCTACGTGATTACGGTGTATGCATTGAACACTGCGGACCTGCGCCTCGCGCAAGGCCGACCCGCACTGATGTTCGATCACGAGATCGGCACGGCGGCGCTCGGCAGCGCGAGGATGGTGGTGAATTACGGTCGATAGTGCGGCGCAAGTCGAAGGATCCTGTCGGCAGGGAGGCCGATTGGCGTATGGCTTGCATGCGCATCCGACGTACCGTGCGCGCTCTGTGATCCGCGCGGGTTTATATGCTTTCAGGCTGCACACGTTGAGGCCACCGGCACTGCATCGGGCCGCCAACGCATCGGCATCGTGCATCGTTCAATTACCTCTTCTTTGCGGGAGCGTCTTATGTCGAAGATCGTCATCGTTTATCACAGCGGCTACGGCCACACGAAGAAAGTCGCCGAGTCCGTGCTCGCCGGCACGCAGGAGGCGGGCGCAGAGGCGAAGCTCCTCCCGGTCGGCGACATCGGCGAAGCTGCGTGGGCCGAACTCGCCGCCGCCGACGCGATCATCTTTGGCGCGCCGACGTACATGGGCGGACCGTCCGCCGACTTCAAGAAGTTCGCCGACGCGAGCTCAAAACCGTGGTTCGGCCAGACCTGGAAGGACAAGATCGCGGCCGGCTTCACCAACTCGGCGACGATGAACGGCGACAAGTTCCTGACCATCCAGTACTTCGTCACGCTCGCGATGCAGCACGGCATGATCTGGGTGGGCACCGGTTTGATGCCCTCCAATACGAAGGCTGCGACCCGCAACGACCTGAATTACGTCGGCGGCTCGACCGGCGTGCTCACGCAGTCTCCGGCGGATGCGTCGCCGGAAGAGGCACCGCCTGCAGGCGATCTGGAAACGGCGCGGCTGTTCGGCGCACGCGTCGCGCAGGTGACAGCCCGCTGGATATCCGCCGCCGGCTAATACTTCGCGTTTGCCGGTTCGTCGCGCGGTGTCTGCTCGATGCGCCGCGCCTGCGTCATGCCGCTGTCACCTTGAGCGAGCATCGTCGTTTTTCTGCTGTTTTTGCGCCCGTTTCCAGCGCTTTCGCACGCGCGCGGCGATGAGGTTTTAAAATGGCGTTTTCGCGCGGCCTAGCGCGCCGTTTTCAAAGAAGCCAGTGAGATCGAGATGAGCACGAAAGTTTTTGTCGACGGACAGGAAGGCACGACCGGCCTGAAGATTTTTGAATACCTGTCGCAGCGCGCCGACGTGGAGATTCTGCGCATCGACGAAGCGAAGCGCAAAGATATCGAGGAGCGTCGTCGTCTCATCAACGCGTCGGACGTGACGTTCTTGTGCCTGCCCGATGTTGCGTCCCGCGAATCGGCCTCACTCGTTGAGAACGAGCGCACGGTTCTGATCGATGCCAGCACCGCGTTCCGCACGTCAGCAGACTGGGCTTACGGACTGCCGGAACTTGCCCGTTCGCAGCGCGAGCGCCTGCGCACAGCCAAGCGTATCGCCGTTCCCGGCTGTCACGCGTCGGCTTTTGTGCTGGCCATGCGCCCGCTCGTGGAAGCGGGCGTGGTCGCGCCTGACTTCGACGCGCACGCTTATTCGATCACCGGCTATAGCGGCGGCGGCAAAAAAATGATCGCCGACTACGAAGCCGGCGGTAACGCGAAGCTGAAGAGCCCGCGTCCTTACGCGCTGGGTCTCACGCACAAGCATCTGCCGGAAATGGCGGCGCACACCGGGCTGACATCGGCGCCGATCTTTACGCCGATCGTCGGCGACTTTTACAAGGGTCTCGCTGTCACCACCTACTTCTCGCCGCGCCAGTTGGCGAGGAAGACCACGCCGCAACAGGTGCAGGCACATCTCGCCGAGTACTACGCCGGTGAAGCGTTCGTGCGCGTCGCGCCGTTCGACGCCGAAGCGAATCTCGACAGCGGTTTCTTCGACGTTCAGGCGAACAACGACACGAACCGCGTCGATCTGTTCGTGTTTGGCACGGCGGAGCGCTTCGTGACCGTGGCTCGCCTCGACAACCTGGGCAAGGGCGCTTCGGGCGCGGCGATTCAATGCATGAATCTGGCAATCGGCGCGGCTGAGGAAAGCGGTTTGAAACGCTAACAAGGTTAAATAGCGGCATCGATTTGCCGTTTGTCAGCTTTGCGAAAGCCGGTCTCAAGGGACCGGCTTTTTTGTTTTAAAAACCCCTCCGCTGAAACATTTATTTACAGTTATTCGAAACCGGCTCCCGTTATTTGAAACCACCGAATCGCGAGTTGGTTTTTTTCGGGTAACTCTTCCCCACCCGTCATTCGATCAGCATAGTTTTCCGCATAGGGAAACTCCGGATTTTTTGTCGAACGATCGTTCGCAGATCATAGAGCCATTTTGCTCTCAGGCTTACCTGGTAAGGGTGTGCCGCCGAGCAACGAAGCGTGCTTTCGCCTCCAACTCACGTTTTTGTTTAAAAGCGCCGCTTGCGCCCACTCACTGCGTGCATAGCCAAAATGCCGTTGTTTGAATCGGCTTTTTTAGACGGCTCATTCAATTGACAGGCGTTAATCGCGCAGCGAAATTAGCTCGCACAAATACATGAAGGGAGACAACAGTATGGCGGACGCCATTATTCGAGGCCTGGCAATGGCTATTGCCACGACGCCTTTACTAATAGCTTGCGGCGGCGGCAAAGCCGATAATCCCGGCCCGATCAACTCGCCGCAATGCTCGGGTTCCAGTTGCGGCGTGCAGGGCCCGCCTGCTTCGAACGGCACTGCGGCCGCCCTCTGTCCCGCCACTGCGGACATCGTCAAAAGCACGTTCCTCGGCGGGGCCGGCAGCGGCGAGGTGGTGCAGATCAACATTGACGCCACTGCAATGACCTACACGCTCAAGTGGCTCGAGTCGCCGATTCCGCTGCGCACCGGCACGGTCACACCCACGCGAGCCGGCACCCAGATCACCGGCGCGGTGATTCACCCGCCCACCGGCACGCTGCCGACCGCTGAACAAACGCGCTGCGCGTTCATTCTCGGCGCGGGCACCGGCACCGCGGCCGGCGACGGCCAGCCCTACACCACGCCCGGCTTTGCTAACAACCCGAATCCGCCGATGATCTTCGTCGGCCAGGGCGTGGCGGGCGGCGGCATTCCGGGCGCGACGGTCCAGTTCGACGGATTGTCGATTCCGCTCATCGGCTCGGGCATCGGCGCGGTGCCCAACCGGCATTTCGACTTTTACCCGTTCCTCGGCTTCGCGAGCACGACCACCGACATCACGAAACTGCCGGGCACGTACAACGGCCTGCTGTATCACCTGGCACCGTCGGGCAACTACTCGACGGTCGCGACCAACACCGTCGAAACGTTCGACGCAAGCGGCACCTGCACGAGCAGCAACACGGCCAATCCGAATTACTCACCCAACGCCGGCGGCTGCCTGACCACCGGCAACCCGTTGACGCTCAACAGCAACGGCTACTTCGACAGCCAGCAGGCGCCGCAGATCGTGCAGCAGTTTCAACTGCCGCTAGTCGGCGCGACCGGCAAGTCTGGGACCGCGCACATGATTCTCGGCCAGGTGAACGGCGCGACCGTGCCGCTCGTCGTGCGCACCGGCTTCATCAACCTGGGGACGGCGCCGCTTCATCTCGACGCCAAGGTCGACGACGAGTCCGGTATCGCGATGCTCGCCGCGGCGACGCCGCTCGCATCCGGCGGCTTCGACGGCGGCTACGTCGGCGCCGATTCGAACTTCAAGTACACGGCGACGCTGATCCAGGGCGCGGTCGGCACGTTCATCAACCCGAGCACTTCGGCGGGCGAAAGCGGCTTCGGCCTCGGCTACGGATTGCCGAGCCCCGGACTCGTCGGCGTGCAGGACGCCAAAGGCAAGACCGGCTTCGCGATCGCCTCGGGCGGTTTGTACGCGATCGAGATCCAGGGCGCGGAGAACGACGGCATCGCATCGACGTCGGCGAACGCGGACACGCCCAGCACGCCGTACTTCGGCATAGGAGCGCAAATCAGCAAGTAGCAGGGAAGCAAACCCGGTTGGCAGGACGAGACATAAAAGAGCAAGCGGTGGCTGGACTGGGAGCCGGCCACCTACAACGAAAAAATTCTGGAGGCGGTATGAAATGGAGATTCCTGTCGGTGCTCGCACTTGCGGCACCGTTACTGGCGGCATGCGGCGGTGGCGGCGGCGGCGACGGACCAATGACGGAAGTTCGACTGTGCCCCGCGTCGCTCGACTACAGCACGGTGTACACGGGCGGCGGGGGTGACGGCGAACTGGTCAAACTGCAACTCGACACCGCAAAGATGACGTGGCAGGTGACCTACGTCGAATCTCCGATTCCCGCGACCACCGGCACCGTCGTCCCAACGCGTGCGGGTCAGGTCGCGAGCGGCACACTGACCCAGGAAACGCTGCTGCCGACCAACAAGCTCAACCAGTGCGCGTTCCGCCTGAACGGTGCGAGCCTCGATCCGAACCGGCCGGCACGGATCTTCGTCGGCGAGGGCGTTGCGGGCGGCACGATTCCCGGTGCAGAAATTTCGTTCGGTGGCATTCTCGGCGTCGGCGCCGTACCGGACACCAGGTTCCCCTACTACCCGTTCATCGGGTTTTCGTCGATCGAAACCGACATCACGAAGGTGGCCGGCACGTACAACCAGCTTGGCTACCACCAGGTGCCGTCGCAGAATTTTGCGCCCGTCGCCGTGGATACGAAAATCACGATCAACGCCGACGGCACGTGGACCGAGTGCGACAACTCCGGCGTCAACGCGGGCAAATGCCAGCAGCCTGGCAGTAACTTCGCGCCGGCGGCCGACGGCAGCGGCGCATTCCAGACCAATAACTTCCAGGGACAGGCGAAGCCCACGCTCGCCACCACGCCGAAAGCTCGCGGCTACATGATCGTCGGCAGGCTGCGCAACCAGTTGGTGCCGATTCTCGTGCGCACCGGCGCGGCGAACTCGTCGGTCACGGTGCCGCAAAACGGCGCGCTTGGACCGTACGCGGACGACGAATCGGGCATCTCGATTCTCTCGCCGCAGAGTCCGATAGCGGTCAACTCGCAGAACGGCGAGTACATCGGCGTAGATAGCCAGTTCGACTATCGCACGACCGCACTGGCAGGCACTCAGGCGACGCTGCTCGATCCGTTCAACGCGTCGCAGGCCTCGCTTGCTACCGCGCTGAATCTCGACTTCACGCAAACAGTGCCGGGCGTAGTCACGACGACGCATGTCGGCGCATCGACGGGCAATACGGCGACCGGAAAGATGATTTTCACGGGCGGCGTATTCGGCTACCTGGATCTGACCAACGCGGCCTCGCCGTACTTCACGATCGGCGCCTTCGTTCAGTAACGGGCACGCCCGCGCCGTCATTACGCAATGGCCTTTGCGCCGAGGTCGCCGCCCGCTCCTGCAGCGCGGCGGCCCGGTTAGCGACGATCATGCGCGCCGGCCTTGCGGCCTGCGCCATCGCTCGACGCGCGCCTCGCGCCTGACGAGCGCCCTAGAGGAGCAACAACATGAAAAAAATCTGTCTCGCGATGCTGGTCGCGTGCCTGTCCGCCAGTGCAAATGCACAACATGCGGGCGACAACGTCGCCGCGCTCGGTTGGTTTCACGTCATGCCGCAGGATTCGAGCACGCCGCTGACCACTCATGTCGCGCCCACGCCGATCAACACGCCGCTTCGGTTGCCAAGTTCGTTCACCTCAGAAGGCACGAGTCTGTCGACGAACAACGCCGACACCGTCGGCCTTGTGTTCAGCCATTACCTGACCGATCACATTGCCGTGACGACGGTGGCGGGCGTGCCGCCGGTGTTCAAGATCTACGGGCACGGCACGATCAAGCCGCCGGGACCGGCCGGCGCGCTCGGCCAGCAGGACATCGGCGATCCGCAGGTGAATCCGATCGTAAAGAGCGTGCGCCAGTGGAGCCCGGCGCTGCTCTTCCAGTACTACTTCAATGCGCCGACGGCTAAATTCAGGCCGTTTGTGGGCGTCGGCGTGTCGTACAACTGGTTTTCGGACATTCAGCTGAGCCCGAACTTCGTGCAATCGACGCAGGAGAACCTTGGCGCCATCCTCGCCGCCGGCGCGGGCAAGCCGGGCAAAACGCAGGTGTCGGCGAAGGCTTCGTCCTCGTGGGCGCCGGTTTTCAACGCGGGCCTCGCGTACAACATCACGGAACATTGGGGCCTGGTGGCCTCCGTGACCTACATTCCTCTGAAGACGACGTCGTCGGTCATTATCAAAGCCGCGGACGGCACGGAACTGGGCGTCTCGAAAGCCGAGCTCAAGGCTGACCCGATCATCTCGTTTCTCGCGGTCTCGTATAAGTTCTGACAGAAGCGACGCGCGACCGAGCCGGCCCACTGCGTGCGGAGAGCCGGCTTTTTTGCTTGTAGGGACAGAAGGAATTCGAGGCAAAAAAAAGCCCGCCTAAGTTGGCGGGCTGAATCCATATCAGAGGAGACATGGAGGAGACAAGACAAACTATAGCAAAAGGTTTGGTGCGACGCAACATCAAAATCAGGGTTGTCCCCTCTTGTTGCAGTTTCGCCACATGTGCTTAGGCGGGCCGGAACATGCCGCCGTCAGTGCCGCACTAACGCCATCATCGCGCCAAAGCCGACGAAAACGCCGCCCGTCAGGCGATTGAACAGTCGCGCGACATTGCGGCTCTTCAGACGACTGCCGATGCGCGTGCCGAATCCGGCGTAGACGAAATACCAGCTCACCTCGAGAACGGCGAACGTCGCCACCAGAATGCCGAACTGCGGCAGCTTGGGCAGCGAGGCGTCGATGAATTGCGGCAGCAGCGCCGCGGCGAACAGAATCGCCTTCGGATTGCTGCCCGACACCAGAAAACCGTTGCGGAACAGCGCGAAAGGCGAGCGGACCGGTTTCGCGGTCCGGTCGTCGGCATTGGTCGCAGCCTCGGTCGCCGCGGATTCGTCAGCGGGCGCGCGCCACGCCTTGATACCCAGGTACACCAGATACGCCGCGCCGATGAAACGCAGCGCATTGAAGAGAGCCGGCCACGCTTCCAGAAACACGCCGAGCCCCGCCGCCGACACCGCCAGCATCAGCACCAGCGCCGACAGACATCCGGCCATCGTGGCGCCTGTACGGCGCAGGCCGTGCCGGGCGCCGTGCGTCATGACGAGCAACATGTTCGGGCCCGGAATGGCGCACACGACAAAGACAGTGGCGGCAAACAGCCACCAGGTATGCAAACTCATGACATCACCGCAAAAGGTTGGGCAACTAGTGAACGTGAAGCGGCACCGCCCGTGCGGGCCGCGTTGATCAACGGCCGGCGCGGCGGGCCGCCACCTGGCCCAGCACCGCGAAATCTTTCTCGCCGTCGCCATGCGCGACTGCCTCCAGCAGGCTGTCTCGAACGACGCTCGCGATTGGCAGCGGCGTCGTGACTGCGTCGGCTGCGGCAAGCGCCAACCGCAGGTCTTTCAGCCCCAAGCGCGCCTTGAAGAGCGCCGGCTCGTAGCTCTGCTCCGCGATCATCTTGCCGTAGCCTGCGTAGACCGGGCCGGGGAAAATCCCGCTCGTGATCACGTCGAGGAAATCCTGGATCGCAAGGCCATGCCCCGACACCAGCGCGGCCGCTTCGCCCAGCGTCTCGACCGCCGCGCCAAGCATGAAGTTGGCGGCAAGCTTGATGACGTTCGCCTGTTGCGGCAGCGAACCGATGCGCCAGGTTTTCTGCCCGATCGCGTCGAAAACGGGCTGCACGCGATCGATCGACTCCGCAGGCCCGCCGGCCACGATCGTCAGTTTGCCGGCGGTGGCCACGTCCGGCCTGCCGAGGACCGGTGCGGCAACGTAATTGACGCCGCGCGATGCATGCGCCGTCGCGAGTTCTTCGGCGAGCGCAACTGAGATCGTCGCCATGTTCACGTGAATCAGGCCGCGCGGCGCATGCTCCAGCAGCGATGCCGTTACGACCTCGCGCAACGCGGCGTCGTCGGCGAGCATTGAAAACACGGCGTCGCCGGCGAACGCTTCGGCGGGCGTCGCGACGAGTCGCGCGCCAGCGTCTACGAGAGGCTGCGCGCGTTCCGGCGAGCGGTTCCATACACGTACCTGATGCCCTGCTTTCAGGATGTTTGCAACCATCGCGGCGCCCATCTCGCCGAGACCGATAAAACCGATGTCCATCTGAGGCTCCGTCTTCTAAAGAACTGGAAGTAAAGCACACCCGTGGGACATATGCAGGAAAACGACGCAACCGCGGCCCGCAACCGGGCATGTCACTGCGGCACGCAACGGCGCACGGTGCGATACTTCTGCGATGGTCACCGCGACTTTCCGCTTCTATGAGGAGTTGAACGATTTTCTCGCCCGGCCGCTGCGCCGGCGAGCGTTCGCCTACGCATGCGCGCGCGACGCCACGACGAAACACGCAATTGAAGCGCTCGGCGTACCGCACACCGAAGTGGAACTGATCCTCGTGAACGGCGAGTCGGTGGGATTCAATCATCCTCTCGCCGAGGGTGATCGCATCGCCGTCTATCCGAAGTTCGAAGCGCTCGACATCCGCCCGCTGCTGCGAGTGCGCGAACGGCCGCTGCGCGTAGTGCGCTTCATCGCCGACGCGCATCTGGGCGGCCTGGCGCCGCTGCTACGACTGGCGGGATTCGATACGCTCTACGACAACCACTATCCCGACGCGGATATCGAAGCACTCGCCGCCGCCGAGAACCGCATCGTCCTCACCCGCGACCGCGAGCTATTGAAGCGCCGCTCGATTACGCATGGCTGCTACGTCCGCACGCTCCGTCCGCGCGAGCAGTTGCGCGAAGTGTTCGAACGGCTGGATCTGGCGGGCAGCGCGCAGCCGTTCCGTCTATGTCTGATGTGCAACGCACCGCTGCGGCGCATTCCACGCGACGAAGTCGGCGATCGCGCGCCCGACGGCGTGCTGCAGCGGCATAACCAGTTTGTCACTTGCGACGTGTGCCGCCGCGTATTCTGGGAAGGCACGCACTGGCAAAGAATGCGCGCGCTGATGGACAGCGTGGCCGCAGCACCGGTCGACGCCGATGCCGACGCCGACGCTCGCGATGCAGATGCGTCGGCCGCCTCGCCTTGAACGCAACGCCGTTCGCTCGCGCGACGCAACGCAACGCAACGCGCGGTGCGTACAATGCGGGATTACTTATCTGGCAGAGGCCTGACGTATGGCGATGAAAAAGACCGACCTTGAAAAGAACAAGGCACTCAAGCTGAACAATGCAATGAAGCAGTCCACCGCCGAACGCTTCGGCAAGGCTTCGGCTGCGGAGCCGAAACTGGACCGCCGCGAGCAGCGCAAACTGGATCAGGCGCAAGGTCTCGTCGCGTTTGCATGCAAGCTGAACGGCGATCTGGTTGCCGAGCTGAAAGAGCGCGCCGCGACGCATCCCGAAGGGATGACCGGACTACTGAATGAAGTGATCAAACGCGGCCTCGCCGGCTAAACACCGCTACCGCGAATGCGCGGCGCGGTATGCGAGCGCGCTGGGCGCAGATCGCTGTGAAGCGTTGAGACCCGTGACAAACGCGACCGGAATACAAAAAGGCCAGAGCAGAAGCTCTGGCCTTTTTGCTTGCGACGCCTGCATCGAACCCGCGTGACAAGCGCCGATCGTACGGCGCGTGCAGCAGGCGAACCGGCTCGCCTGACGAAGGGCGCCAGCTTAGTTCTGCGTGCCCTTGTCGTTCGTGCCGGCAGCCGACGCTGCTGCAGCAACCGGAGCGCGCTTGCCGTGCGTCTTCAGCTTCTTCACGTGATGCTTCTTCGGTGCGCTAGCTGCAGCGGCCGGAGCGGCTGCGTCCGATGCTTGTGCGAAAGCTTGAACCGAAACCAGCGCGATCGATGCTGCTGCGAGCGAGACGATAACTTTTTTCATGTGTTGTTCCCCAAACCTCAACGACTGAGTCAGTGTGAATGAAATAACTGCGCGGTGAAGCAGGGAGCGCTGCAGGCGCCTTACCGCTTCCCGCGGGAGAGTATTACCTGGTGTAGGCGGTTTGTCATGCGCAAAACGGGATATGTATTTTCCGGGAGACAGCTGGCTTTCGAGCCGCTTTCGCTCATAAACAGCCGATATCAGGGATATCCCTTAGGTCTTTCTACACCAGGTTGCGCAGCAGGCTAGCGGTCTCGAGCAGCGTCGGCAGAACGCGGTGCAGCGCCGCGTTCGCCGACTCCTGACCGATCGGCATGCTCACGCTAATCGCCGCGACGACGGTGCCGTGCCGGTCGCGCAGCGGCACCGCGACGCCGCGCACATCGAGTTCCAGTTGCTGGTCCGTAACCACATAACCGTTGCGCCGAATCTCACCGAGCACTTCGCGCAGCCGTTCGATGGTGGAGTATGTGTGCGGCGTGAACACTTTGATCGGATACGACGCGAGCCATTGTTCGATGTTCTCCGGCGCCTGGAACGCCAACAACACCAACCCCGCGGACGATAACGGCGCCGGCGCGCGCGAGCCGAGAACGAAGCCGACCGCCATCGCCCGGTTCACACCATTACGGGCGACGTAGACAACGTCGTGTTCGTCGAGAATCGCGACGAGCGCCGTCTCCTGAAGCGTCGCCGTAATCCGTTGAAGGAACGGCTGCACCGTGCGCGGTAAGCGCGCGGAGTCGAGATAGGACTGCCCTAGCCGCAACACGCGTGGCGCGAGCCAGAAGAGCTTGCCATCGGTGTCGACGTAGCCGAGTTTGCGCAGTGTCAGCAAATAGCGGCGCGCCGCCGTGCGCGACAAACCGGCGCGTCCGGCTACCGCGGTCGGCGTCATGCGCGCGTGCTCTTCGTCGAATGCCTCGATGATCGCGAGCGCCTTCGCGGCACCGGCGATCCAGTCTTTGTCGTCCATCGGGTTGCCTGGGATTCGGGCTGCGAGCGAAAGCTCTGCTGGCGGCTCATTTCGGTCTCGCCGCTGGCACCTTTCGTCGCGTGATTGTGCCCGAAGCCGCCTCACTCTTGCGCGATTGGCGCGCGTGAAGCATTGGATCAGACGATGGTAAGCCTTGCGGTTGCATGAACCGGCGCTTCAACGAGCACCGGAGCGTGGGATGAACGCGGTGGAAAAAGCAGCACGGCTGGGCGTGCCGTCAAGCGGCGCGCGGATGCGCGTACAGGTGCCTTGCATCGCCGGTGGGCGGGAATACGCACCAGCAGCCGTCGTCGTGACGAAAGAAGAACAGAGCGCGCGAGCCTGATTCCGCCGATGTCTCCACGCGCACGTAGCGCCGGCCGCCATCGCGGGTACGACTGAATTCGGTGACGTGCACAGCCGCAGACGGAGCGGGCGCCAGCCACTTCTCGACGAGAAAACGCAATGACTGTTCGCTCGAGGCTCTCATGATCCGCTCCGGGCCGGCTTGCTCTCGCGAACCTCGCGGGTCGTATCGGCGCTTTCATTGCCTTCGTCGCGTTCGTGACTCTCTTCCAGCCCTGCATCGCGCTCGGCCGATGCGATCGCGATTTCCCGGTTGGTAGCCGCCGCCCGCAACGTGCTGCAATGGGCAGCATGCCTGATATCCGATAGAAGACGGACCAACTGTCGTGCTGTTCTGCGTTTCATCCGACACCCCCCGCACTGCACCAAGAACCTCAGAAACCACTTTAACTCTATGCCCGGATCGGGCATTTACCAACCTGTTTTGGCTAAATAGCAACGGTCGCGCTGCAGAAAGAGAGACGCAAACTTCGTTCCGCCTGACTTACTCTGCGCGCGACGGTACGTGCGATCTGTACGCTCGCGAGCCCTCGGTTGCAATAGAGGCCACGCCTTGCGCACGCCTGATGCGACTGGGCGCTTCACTACTTATCCACAGCGGCCTTTGCATAACGTCGGGATAGCGCATGGAACAGCCTGTGCGCGAAATCTTGATAAAACGGAGAAGGCGTCGCCGGCGTGAAAAGTTATCCCGGCCTTGTAGATTTTCTACAGAGCAGAGCCCCACAGTTATCGCGACCGCATTACTTTGATCTAACGGAAGAATTCGCGGTTATCCACAGAGAGGACTAACCCTTGTTAACTACTACTACATATGTATACGTCTTAAGTAAAAGACCTAGGAGAACTGCGGCTGCGCGCTGGTTTAGCGAGCTGCAGCCGCATTGAGCGGCGACAGCCCGACGACTTATCCGGCCTGACTCAGCGTACTAAGGCCGCTTCGCTCGCCGGTTGCACAGAAGCGGCTTTGCCGATCGGGTCCGCGATGTCGGGCGAAGGCGAAGGCGAAGGGGAAGGCGCCGCTGCCTCGACCGGCACCGGCAGCAGATGTGTCTCGATACGGTCGCTGACGACAGGCTCAGTGCGCACCACGGTCTGCAGATAGTGGCCGACGAGACCAAAGAATCGGTCGTAGAACTTGCCCGAGGGAATCGTCTCGCTAGAGATCTTCACCATCGCGTCGCTGTTCGAGCGGATTGGCAGTGACAGCGAACCGAGCACACTCAATCCGACACTTGCCGACGTGTCGCTCTTTTTCAAAGCGAAGCCGTTCTGCACCGCGTTCACATAGACGATGCTGCTACTGCTCGCCTCTTCGCCCGGCGTGCACACCACGTGAAATTCGACCACTACGTGGGTGTCGCCGGTAGGCTGGAAGTTCTTCGTGCCGTCGACGGTATCGTTGCGGGTCATCGTCGTCAGATAGCCTTGGCTCAACAAGGCTCGACGCGCAGCTTCACACGTGTCCGTGACGCTCGAGTTGAAATTGCGCGCATAGGGGCTCGCGCCGGTTTCGAATAGCTCTTGCTGGAATTTGGGCGTCGGCGCGCTGCTGCAGGCGGCGAGGATCAGCAGGCCGCACAGCGAGGCCGCAGTGGTCTTTAGAAGCGAGGTGGACATGGTCAATCAGAAACGCTGCGTGAATGCGAAAGAAATCGCACAGGAAACGCATTGTAGAGCGGTTGTCGCCGGTGCGTAAAAAGCGTGCAGCGAATCGGCCGACGCGCGACTTGCACCGTCTTTCACCGTGCATCCAGCGATGCTGACAACCGTCGCCCCGCGCAATGAGGCTGCGACGAAGAAGAGTGGACGTTCAGTTGGACGTCGTGGGAAGTGCCGCCGACATTACCGCCTTGCTTGGGCTCGCGCCGCCGGCACTGGAAGCTGGAACAGTGAACGCATCGGACCAGCTGCCGGATGCCGGGCAACCGTCGGTCGTGCGAGCGTCGCAGGAGGCCGTTCGGCCGTCCGGATTTTTGGCTGCGTCTTGAGGTGTCGCGACGCCGGCAAAATCGCCCGCACGCATGCTGACTTTTTGCGCGTAGGCTTGCGAGCCGCCGTAGCTCTTGAGCGCGGCGTTCATATCGCCGTTAGCCGAGCGCATGTAGCCGTACAGAATCGCGGAGCCGGCTTCGATATTGGCCGTCGGCTCGGTGAGATCCTTCACGTTTCTCAGAAGCCCGCGATGAGCGCTCGGCACGACCTGCATCAGCCCGGTCGCGCCGTTGGCGCCCTTGGCCTTTTCCTTGAAGCGCGACTCGATCGAGATAATCGCCAGCAGCAGTGCCGGCGGTAACGAGTATTTCGATGCGGCGGATTGCACGGCGTCGGATATCTTTGCCGCCTTCTCCTTGGCGAGACCGAATTTCTGCGTCAGATAGACGGACATGCGGTCGCCGTTCTCCTCAGCCAGCGCCGATTGGGCTAGGCCGAGCGAAAGCAGTATCAGGCAAAGTAACCGACTCATGGCATAGGTCTGAGGAAAAAGTTTGCGCATTATAACCCTGCCTTAAAAATAGGCATCGGTCCGCCAAATGCGGGCTCTTACGCGTAGACGCTGCCCGGGAGAGCCTGTGTCCCGTGGCTGTATGTGTCGGCGGTCCAATTGCACGCTGCGTGTCTAAATGCAGAAGTTGATCCGTTAGTTGCGATTGACGACGTCTGTGTGCTCCTCGTCGCACACGTTGGATCTTGAAACAGCCTCGCTTCCGCGGATTTGAGACAATGACGGTCGCCGGCGATCTTCCGTCCGCGACAATCGCAGGTTAATCGAACACGAGATGTCTTCAGCATGAGCAAGACCGCATTTATTCCCAGCGTCCCCGCAGCATCGGAGGACGATTTCGAAATATCGGCGAAGTCCAAGCTCGCGGGCTACCGGCGTTTCTACGGCGTATTGAAAGTCGTTCGAACGACCGACGGCCGTGTGCTGTTCCCGTTCGATGGCGCACCAGAGCTCGGCCCGTATCCAACAAAGCTGGAGGCGGTCGCGGCCGCGCAGGTCTACGGCGAACACATCGCGTTGTCCGACCTCGCCCGGCCGGAGTTGTGAGCCCAAACGGGCGCTGACGAGCCTCGCGGGTCGCCATCAAGGGCAGAGCTGTGCAAACAAAAAAGCGCCGGCTATATAGCCGGCGCTTTTGTCTGGTGAGCTATCTGAATCTACAACCTGTTCGCACCAAATGAAACTGTTCCGGGAGAAGCACGAAGCAGGCCGCAAGGCCGCGGAGTAAGCCCAAGCGGTTGGCAGAGAGGGCCCATGATACGCAGAGCGACCCCTGAGCATTCAAGTATTTACGGCCAAATGCCCCTCATCCAATGAAACTGTTCCGCGCCTTACCAGTGCTCGACTACACCAGAATATGACCCCGGGGGTTCGAACACGCCCGTGGGTCGGACACTGCCGAATTACCCTAAAACGATTTCGGGGTTGCCAGCCGCCCTCCGCAGGGAGAACTAGAAGTCGATGTCGATTTCCTGAGCACCTTCGACCGAACAATCCGTCCCGACCGCGGAAGCGGGGGGCGTTTCCCGAACCAGCGCAGACTTAGATTGAGCCGCGTTCAGCACGGCCCGCGTGTGGGCGGCGCCCGCATGCGCTTCTGCCATTTTTCGAGCCCTCCGGTTATTAACGGTCCGTCGCAACCCTTCAACTGCCTCCATTCGTCGCTGTGTGGTCTTTGAGACGGCTCCCTTTTTGACCGACTGCTCCACCGTAGGGTGCCACCGATTTCGGTCCCGTTCTTCGGCAAGGTCAGCACCGTCCCGCATCTGAATGTAGTCGCGAACGTCCGGAATCGCGATGCCAAACTTCGCAAGCGTCGGGTCGTCAGCCTCCAATTCTTCAAGGATGCCGTTGTCGTCCCAGAGCAGATGAAGTTTTGATGTGAACGTCTCGTAGCCGACGAAGGGCATCGACCGGCCGTTGTTGAGCGCCTCGTATTCAACTGCTCTATTCTGTAAAGGCGTCGATGTGAACACCCGCTTGTTAAGGCTAACGATTCCTCCAGGTGCCAAGGTGTCAATGCGCTTTGCAAGTCGGCGGATTATCATCTCCTCCGTTAGCTCCCACGCAGCATCGCCCGCGCGCATTGCCATATTGAACAAAAACATGTGCTTAGGAACTGGTGGAACGTTTGCCTCGAGCATCACGCGAGTCCGGAGCCGTCTCATGTCTCCATGCAAGTTGTATCTGCTTATCGCGGTGAGCAGGGCCCGCATGAACTCCTCCAGCGTCAGCGTAGCGCCCGCCGTAGCGTCCCTTAACTTCTCTCGATTGCGTTTGCGCGCAGCGTCTTTTTCTCGCCCTCTCCCTCTGATAGGCTCACCATGCGTCGCACCACTGAGCCCCGCGATTTCCTCTTGAAAGTAATCCATCATCTGTTCGACGTCACCCTTTGCCTTACCTTGACCCGGTTCTGCCATAAGCAAGCGCTGCCGCATTCGGTCGACAAGCGCATCTCGAACTTTTATTGAGATTCCCGGACCCCGGTCCACGAACACCGCGCTGGGGCAGCCATATACCATTCCATCTAAGTGCGCGAGTCCCCATCGCGCCAACTCATCTTCCTTATCTGTACATGCACTAAAGACACACGCCAAGTATGAGTCGGCGTCTTCCGCTCGATAAGTTACGTACCATCCAAGTATCGCGCGGCTCGAACGGTCAACCGCTAGCAAGACCGTAGGTTTCAGAACTCCATTAATTGAAACTGTTGCATCACCAACTCGCACGAAGCAATCCGCCACCGTGCCGTCGATGTCTACAACATTGAGGTCACCTCGCGCTATCTGTGCGGAATATCCCTGTCCACGCTCCGAGCTGCGTAGCAAAGCCAGCTTGGCTCTCTCTGCTTTAAAGATGGGAGTTACATGCCTCACCGTGTTCCGCTCGGACGGTAGCTTCCGCGGGTCGACAGGGAAGCTCTGCTTTTTTTCGTCGGCACCACGGTTGTGTCCCCTCAACCCTCGAAGGAACTTCCGAGCGGTGGCCGCAATGGTCACGCCGGGTACGTGAGCTTCGCGCTGGACGAATTTTGCAAGCCTCTCTTTCAGATATACCGGGAACTGCATGCGTGAAAGCGTGCTCAGCGGGTCGAGTATCTGGGCAAATGTCTTTCGGCCTGACTCGATAAGCGTTCCGTCTTCGCGCTGCGCCCCATGCCGCGAAACACCGGGCGCTCCCTTGTCCCAGTGCCTTTCTACCAGCGCGAACTCGTGCCCACCGTAGAAAAGATAATGCTCATAGTATTTCCGCACTGTCTTCTCAGACAAGTCGTACTTGTTCGCGGCGTCCCTGACAGCCATAGCGTATATCTTCTTGTCCTTGAATGGTGCATCGCCATGCACATCGCAGATATGGTCTATGACTTTTTGTTTGTCTGCTAAAGACTTTTCTTCATCGCTGTCCTTGGGCAAAAAGTCCTGCATGCCTCTCGGTATGCCTGCCTCCTCCACACGCCACACCAACCGACGCGCCTTGAAGTCGCGCATGTCCTCGATGGACCGCGCACTCCTATATTTCTTGGTGTCAGGGTCACGAATAACTGTTAGCAATCCGTTCTGTACAGAACCAAGCTGGACAAGATACACATGGCTGGCGTCTTCCCCAAGGTATCTCACCAGGAGCTGCTCGCCCTTTCCAGTCACGATGTTCAAGTTCGAATTTTTGGGGAACAACGCAACGCAATCTTCTTGATTGGCTTTACTATTCATTTTATACCTCCCAATACTAGGTTGTACTCGAGTATGTTGTCTACGGGCGAACCAATCTAAGGGGCTCCCACGGTGCGTACAGAAATCGGACGTCCCATTTGAGATAGCCTAGAAAAATGGCAACGGCCAAAAGCCGAAAGGATTTTGCTTTGTCCCAACGAAATCGCTTGCCAACCATGGAGACAACTCGGCTCGTGTCGCCCGTCGCGTTCGACACAAGGAGGTTTTCTGCTAGCTTTTTGGAGTCGTCGACCAAACTCTCCATCTCCTCGAGCTCCACATACTTCATATGCTCGAACATGCGACGATAGCTCTCGTACTCGATGTCGGTCACCGACAATTCGGTCATGACTTCATGAGTCGCACCCCACTCCCAGAGACCTTCCGCCTCTCGTTTATGTCTCGCCTTGACCTTTCCTCGCCCAAGATGCGCTTCAGGTTTTCCCGATACGCCGTGATAAATGGGATAGGGCATGCCGGGTATTTGAATGGTGAGCATGAAGTCGATAGTCGAAAGTTCATTACGTGGAAATAGGCAGCCTTCTTGACAATAGGCGAGAAATGCCTCTCGATTCCACTGGGGGTATTGCGTGCGTATCTCAACGATAAACGGACACATCTCGAAGTATGCGAGCAGGCGTGCTTCGAGACTAGAGTGACATGCGACTTGCCCACCCGCCTTGAAGCTGAAATGGTAGCCAGCAATACCTACGCGGCTCGCGCTTGCCTTCTTCCAGCACTCGAACCTAGGTGCACTAAGAACACCTCGAGGGTCGCATTCTGACAACGCGATTGGCCAATGCAGGACTGGTGAACCTGTCAGTCCCCGGAGCCAACTCTTTTGACTAAGCGCCACCTCGGTATCGCGGTATTCAATGTCACAACTTTTCGGAAGAACGACGCGCATGGACCATGGGTGCCATTCCGTCTCCCGCAGCCCACTCGCAATCGCGAGGCCTCGAAGCTGCTCGCCCCTAGCTCGCGAGAACGATAGGTGCGAGCAATCTCCTATTAGCCTCGGCTTGCTTTTATCCATGTTTTTGCTCTATTGATTCGCTCTGAGAATGCCTTGCGGGACAAAGCTTCGTACGTTTCTTGGACTCCCCATTTCGATTTTTTGTCGACTTTTCTTGCCATCGACATCACAGTCTCGATTTGTCGTTTTCTCCACGAGTCGTACGTATCGGCGCATCGGTCCAGCGTCGATTCGACTTCAGGTGTACCCTGACCTCGTTTGTATCGCGACTCGTTGCCCGTCTCGCTTAGCAAGAAAGCGCGGGTAATGACACGTTCCGGGTTGTCGCGAATAGTGTCCTCATAGCGTTGCAGCACGAGGCCTTTCTTCTTCAAGTCCAGAGCATGCTTCCGTTCAATAACCTTAGCCAAGTCGGACCTTCCTCGTTGGCTGGGCAGATTTCGGTCAAGCCATTGCTGGTCATAGTGCGTGGCGAAGAAGGTAATCTCCTGCCCGTCCGGCAGATTGCGTATTTCGCTTCGCCTGAAGTCAGGGTTGACTTTTTTGGCAGCTAAAACTACTGAGCGGCAATGCTCGCGGTAGCGCATCAATTCGATGCCGTCTAAGTGCTTAATTTTGCGATGCCATCGTTCATACTTATTGTCCCCCGCGGGCCGAACGCGTTTCGGCTGAATCGCGGCACTCGTATCGTAACGATTAGGGTCGGTTTTGCGAGCTTTCACCTCGATAAGGAACTCTTCCCACCCTCCAAAGAGACCCCAGATAGAGGCGATATTTTGAACCGGGTTCCTGAGCGCCCCTTCGGGTACCCAATGGCCCGCTACACGCTTAAACGTTCGAGCTTTGAACCCTAGTGCGGAAATCAACTCGGTCCCAAGGCGAGATTCCAAGTGCTCGCGAGCTACCTGGCGAGTGTCGCGACGGTCAAGTTGTCCCGCGATTTGCCGAATCTTCGTCATCAGCACCGGTGCCGTGTTATCTGCAAACGCCGACGTGTCAATGCGACCGGTCAGGACATCCTCCGCCATCTTTGCAATCCCAACAGCCGCATCAATGCTCTGCCTATTTCTCAAGCTGCCAATGGGGCGAAGCGAACCGCCACACAGGCACCTTGCTCGCGGATGCCAAGTCTTTGGCCTCTTTCGATGGCTTAGGTCGCAGCGAGAACAAAATGTCATTAAAGGCTCCGCATGCGTCGGGCAATACAACATTGCGGGCATGAGATGAATGCGTCGCCAGATTGCGAAACCGTTCGACTCAGAATCAGACGCAATGCAGCTTAGGCAGACGCCCAAACGACAACGATGGACTGTGCGGTTCGCGGAGAGGTATGACGTCGCTGCTTGGTCATTCCCGCTTCTGTATTGCTCAAGCAATTTCTTCCGGTACGGGTGAGGAATGAACGCGCTATAGAGCCTATAGCGGGTATGATTCATGACTACAGTTTTCCAGTCGGGCAGCAAGCCCGAGAAGAACTGTCCGATTGCTTTCACATTTGCCGGATGCACGAATGCCGGTTTTGAGCTTGCCTTGTTCAGCAGCGCCATTAAGCCGACATGGTCACCGGCACTACTCAGTTCAGCTTGGCGGACAACAAATCCTGTGAAGTCTTCCTCATCCTTGATGCCTGTTGCGTGAAATAAAGTTACTTTGCTCATCTATTCTTGCTTGTGCTGCGTCTCTGCAACGAAGCTTCCAATTTCTCAGTGTTTTCAACCGTAGCATCGCTGCGCGCGCTGTGCGCCAGTGGTCAAGTCGGAGGGTGGGGGCGTTGTGCATGACCCAGCCAACGCGCGCACGAATATGTTCGTCACGGGTCTGAAATGACACCCGCAACGCGGACCGAGCCACTGAGGACACCAACGCGTATTCGTTTATTCCCAGAAGTTCCCGAAGCCGGTAAGCACTCCGCCGCCGTGGAGGGCCATCAAGTGAGTCAAGATGCGCCTCGGCAACGTCGACGGCACGAGTCAAGGCAAAAGTCGCGACGGCCGACCTACGCACGCAAGTTCGACTGAGACGTGGCGCGGGAACTTGAGTCTCTCGTCTGAGCCATTCGGGCGCATTTCGACGTAGCATCGCGAACGTGGCCGGAGCGCTATGCCGGAGTTCCGTTTTTGTCGCTTCGGGATGTTCTTTGAGGTGCGTCAACCAGAGTCGTTTCGCCTCATCAGTTGCGCGTCCTAGCCGACGTCTGTATGGAGACTCAATATCAGGTATTGAAGCCAAGACACGATAAATGGAAGTCGTCGAGAGATGAGTGGCGTGTGCGATTTCCGTCGGCGGCATACCGGCGATGATGTGCCGCCGGATAGTCGCAAGCGTCGTGTCGTCCAACTTCGACGGCCGTGCGTCAACAGGTATCCCTGCGCAGCGGCAGAAGATGGTCAGTCGCTGCGGACTGGTACTGAGTGCTTTAGCTGCCGACGTAACCGTTTGGTGTAAAGACAATGCTGTTCTTACTACCTCATCGGAGAGAATTTTCACTTCCCGATGCGTGGGCGTGGAATTGCACGACCGCCGACACTCGCAGTGCTGAGTAAACCACGTCAGCAAAATGCACCACACAGGATGTACTGCGCGGTCTGCACGCATCAGCGCACGGAGTGCAGCCTCTACGTAATTTGATGTCGAGACGAGTTCATCGAGCCTACAGTCATTAAATCGGTCACAAAAAAACACGCGGAATGCCTTGACTAACTCGGTGAACCGAAAGCGGCCGGCTTCTGTCAGCCAATGCGCTTCCTGCAATGCGGCAATCACGCCGGCCTTAGTGTATGTGGACAGCGTCTGGTCGCTTTCGACGCACACGACCGAATGCGAAGCGAATTGAATAGCGTCCAGCAGTTTGTCAGTCGACGTGCCGCGCCGGCACTGCGCGTCAAAAAAGAATTGTCCTTGAGCGGACGACCTGAGCCAGCAGAAGTGGTATGGACACGCAATTACGAACGGGGCAACGTCACGACGGTGGGTAAATGAGAACCCGTATCGAACTAACGCCGCCTCTTCGCATTCTGGACACGCGAGGAATGTTCCCTCCGATGGTGCGAGCAACACTGGGAGTCGCGACGAGCGAATCGGACCTGAACATCGCGTGCGTAGCCGTTCCTTCGCAAATTCCTGTCGCCCAAGCGGAACACCCAGCAATTCGTAGGCAAGCAAGGTGTGTTTCGCCTCCAGTTCGTCGCGTTCGCCGAGCAAATATCCAATACGCGCGTAAAATTCATCGAGCCGACTCGGCATCCCGTCCAAGCCTGGACATCTTGCAAGCAATTGCCTGCTAATTTTTCCTAACGTGTTATCGCCCACTAGGCTCGCGCCACGGCGCAGGAACGAGTTCACAGTCTCGCCATCAGGAAAAGGCGGTATCAGTAATTGAGTAGAGAGTTGGTCAGGCATGTCCGACCCCAAGCCTCGGCCGAGGAAGGAACCCTTCCAGCATTGAACCGGCGACGAATGGAAGATGGTCGAGATGCTGATAGACGATGGAACGACTGACCGATGCTGGGTCCTTACCGTACTCACGAATCGCAGTACGAGCGGCATCGCAGTTGCTAAGGGCTATCCCGAAAGCCTTCGTTACCGTACTCTCCGAAGGGCCGCCGTCCTTCAATAACGTAGGCTCCCACGCCAGAAGTTCATGCAATGAGCGAAATCCGGCGGCTAACCACCCTAGACGTCCGTGACAGTGAGCGTGTGTCCATTTCGGAAGGTCTTGCGGCATTTCGTGGAGTGGCGAGAGTAGGCCGGCGCGCCAGAACCACAGATTGAATTGATACCAGAGACCAAGTTTAGCCAAGACTTGGTTGGGTGCGTCGCGTAGCATGTGGCCCCGAAGAACCGCGGCCACATCGAGAGGAGGTGCGTTTAGTGGCTCAAACGCGAGGCAGCGACCGCGGAGCACGGCATCTACTTCAGGACCCAGCTGTTTTGCACCTTGCATGAAAACGTCACTACACGAGAAGAGTAACGGAATGTTGGCGTGACCCTGTAGCTTGCAGAGAAACATCAATATTTCGCGGATGCCACCCTTGAGACTTTGAGCGCAGGCTCCGTCAATGACGAACAATCCTACGTTGAGAAGAACCGATGCCGCGATAGCCGCAGTAGCGGCACTTTTCCCGCGCATTCGCTTAAAAACAGATGCTAGGCTCTGCGGGTCTTTAATCTCAGAGACGAGCTTGTCACGAAACTGGTCGAGCAAACCCTTCAACGTTCCGCACGTCGGCCACTGCAAAACTATGATAGGGAAATACCACACAAGTTTGATGTCGTCTAAGGTTGGCGCAACCACACGGAACGGCGCACCAAACATCGTGCGTAACCGCTGTATGTAGGCGGTGCGGCCCAATTGCGAGCGACCTGTGATGACAAAATTGACGCCGGTAAGCGTTTCGAGGCTTTCTCGGCTCGGGATGGGACCGCGTCCTTGAACGGCTTGCTGAAAAGAGTAGAAGTAGCGGCGGTACCTAGGGTTCGTGATGTGCCTCGCCTCCATGCATTCGACGTACGCGGAAACGAGCGAGTATGTGTACCTCGCGACCTCCTCAGTTGCGAGGTATCCCTTGTCGAAGTTATTCATTGCTCGCAGCTTTGCCTCTGGCCCAGCCTTCCACAAATGCTCGTCGTCAGGGACGAGCCTGTTTCGGAGTTCCCTGATGACGGCCGCCTTGCTCGGCGCATTTGAAAATTCCGGTAGCTCAGACGTCTGTCCGACATAGGACTCAATGCTGCCAGGCCCCTCGGCCAACAAGCCACGGCGAAACACCGGCCACGCAGGGACTTCGATAGCGTCCATCATTGCGGCGTCTGAATACTGTCCGAGACGCACCGGAGCGCGACCGCAAGACATCTCGTAGCGCAGGGAGGGAGTCCGAGCAAAGCACCAGACTTATTCGACGCAGGAAGTGCGCCGACGGAATGAAGACCGGGCACCGTCCCACTGTAAACCGCCGCGCTGAATCGATGTGATGTCATGGGTTCCTCACCGGTCGGGCTAGGGTAAAAGGCGAAAACGCTGCGCTTGTACTCGATGCGCCAGACCACGAATGACGGAGCTGGCCAATTTCGCAATCGAGCGAGCACGACTTGACAAATGCGAATTTAATGGTATAATCAGCCTCCCCTCTTGGGGAGGGTCTGGATGCTACGCGAAGTTCGCGGGCATCGCAAGTCCATTGCTTTCGGACGAAACGGGCCCATCCGAAATTCGCCCCGCCCCGGGCACACCAGCTCTCCGCCAGCCTCCTGCAACTTTGCGCCTGGTACAATCGGTAAGTGCGTCTCGGCGAGTCGCTCGCCATCGAGAATAAAACGCCAACATTCAAGCGCGACGAAATGGGCGACTTTTACTGTCGTTTACTTTAGGCCGATTCTTCCCGAATGCAAGGAGTCCTGTGAGCGAAGTGGAAACGCCATGGTCGAGTCTTGCTGCGCGCGTCGTGCGCGTCGTACTTGCAAGAAAGGATTTCGGCTACGCGCAATTATCTGAGGCGCTTGCCTCGGTAGGCGTGAAGGAAAGCAGCCGGGCACTAGCATCCCGCGTCTCTCGCGGGCGCATCAAGTTGAGCTTGCTTCTGCAGATTCTTACGGTGACTGGTTCGAAGGTGCCGTCCTTATGGGGCACCGCCATATCCATGCCTGGAACGTGGGAGCAGCGCGCCAACAGCGTCGTCGCTGCCGAATTGTGCAGACATCCGAAAGTCACTTCCGATGAACTCGCGCAAAGGATGATTCGACTAGGTGCAGACCTCACTGAAAAGACATTGTTGTCGCATATGGATGAGGGAATAATCTCGCTTCCGGAGTTCCTCCAGTGTCTCGTTGCGCTCGGCAGCTCAAGTCTCGAGCGGTATGTGGACTACGACGACCTTGCGGCTGCAGCCCTAGCTGCGTCGGTTACCCCAACAAATTGAGCACTTCACGCCTGAGCTCTCCTTGCTTTTTTGTCTCGCTCACCTAAAATCAAAAAGAGCGATTTTTATGTCCGAATTCTGGTTCGGAAACTTGGCGTATGCCGAAGCGCGATGTCCTGTCGCCCCTTTTGTCCCTAATCGGGCCTAACCGCTGAGCGACGCGAACTGGTTGCATGAGCTCGCCGCACTGTTGGCTGCTAGCACGCCATCGCCCGTCGGTTCTTCGCGATTGCCACGAAGATAGCGTCGGCATTAACAATGCGTATGCAGTGCGCTGCAGTCAATCGACGCCTGCACGGTCATGTGCAGCATTTCTCGACAAACGGAGGCAGCCATGCCTGTCTGGAGCGTTGCGGGCATTAGTGCCCAGCCCGAGTTGTCCATCTCTGAATGGCAAATCCTAGAGACGCAACTTGGCTCTAGGCATTTCGTCGGTACCGACGTGCGTGATTACACCGTGCGGGTGAGCACAGCCATTCAACAGTTCGACTCGACTGTTCTCCGGGGAGTTACCTCATCCGGTCGCGTCTATCAACTCGTCGGCCCTCGAGGGTTCTCAGCGGACGGTCAATACATCTGGGAGCGTTGGTGCGCTGTCAACGGCATAACTTCATACATCGACGTCACGACCGATGTGCTCGTGGAGGGAAAGACATGACTACGCCAGCGGAACGTACGAAGGCTGTGCTGGATACACGCGACTTTCTGCAAGTCCTGAGTGGCGCAGGAGAAGTCACAATCCGTGGCCTGGTGCAATCAGTCGCAATTGGCCTTCTCAGGCACTACCCCTTGAACGTCGACTTGGACGTGTCCGCGAGCGCGCTTCCGGAAATCTGGGCGCAGCCGACTGTCGAGCGACCTGACGAACTGATAGCGTGCGCTCGCGTCGTTCCTCTGTTCACGACGCGGACCGACGAGTAGCGTGCCGACGAGGATGACCATGCCGCCCCGTCGAAACAATCCAACAAGCGAGGCGTCTTCCCCTGATGCGCACGTATTAGAGCTTCTGCAGAGCGCCGCGGTTGCAGTGACCTTGTTCGACCCCATCGGAGCTCGAGCGCTTCTTAAAATCCCAGATGCCGAGCTCGGGAGGCGGTTCAAACGTGCGCTTGTGAGAGTTGCGGGGCTAGCCACAGTGTTGAACATACAACAACGTTCGATTCGTGAAGAAAGCGCGCAACGGCGGATGGAACTTGGTGCTAATCAAGGAGAGTCGACGCCGGCACGCCTAGTCGCCACCGCGAAACTAATACACTTTTCTCATTTCTGTGCCGTCATCGGGTTCACCCCCCAACGGGTCAGAAAAGAAGTCGCTGCTCAGCACATCTTCAGTGTCGACATCGACGATGAACCGTATTTCCCGGCATTCTTCCTGGTCGAAGAGATTCGTCGAAAGGACCTGGCGAAGGTTGTGCGAACGCTCGGGGACCTGGAAGGCTGGAACAAATGGCATTTTTTTACAACGACGAATAGTGCGCTGGACGACCTGACACCGTTGCAAGCACTCTTCTATGGCGACAGGAAGCAAGTGTTGCGCGCGGCTGCCGAATCTGTCGAACGTTGAGGAATTCGCGCGTTCCACCACTGGCTGCGATAGCTTTACAACGATAGAAGCTATGGAAGCAATCTGGCAATTTGCTCTTAGGTATCCGGCGTTGCCGGTCGTGCCGGCATGTGGATTTGCTCTCGCGCTGGTGGTGTTGCGCGTCAAAACGAGATACGTGAAGGAGGGAGTCTTGTTCAGGCGGTTGCCTGTTCCGGAACGCTCAACCCGTCTCAGATACGGCGGAAAAAGAGATGAATTCGGACGGCCATATTGACCTCGGGATTGCGCTTCGAAAGTTCCGAGAGCTGTGCTTATAGGACGGGGACTTAGGATATGCCTACTGGCATGAAGTCGGGCTGTTTCTGAAACAAGCGGCAGGCATGCAGTCGCGAATACATGAGCTCAGCAAAGAATTAGAACAATGTCGCGAGGCTGAGCAAGCGGCTTGATATGAAAGCAGCGCCAGACGCGAGGAGGCTTCCGTGACGGAAGGAATTGGTGCGGAACAGCGATTGTTCAGGAAATCGGACAAGCCTTCTGAGGACTTGAGCTGCAACTGGCACTATAAGAAATCCCCAAGCTACAACGACTTTGTCCCTACCGATGCGACAGGCAAATGGTGCATCTTTGTAAGCCCAACCGACGTGGACAAGGAGTGGAGCAAAGTCAGCGGCGCTATCGAGAACAACCAGCTGATGTGCGCCAAGGTGTCCACCGCTCTGCGCAGCATCGGTCGCAATGGGCACGTCATCTGTGTCTACACCCATGACTGGGCCGATAGGCGCGACATCATGCGTGCCCGCGAAGTGCTGCGGTCGCTGGGCTCCGTGAAGGAGCTCGGCTACAAGCGTGACATTGATACACGGAATAGGATTTACGGCGCTGGCGAGTGGTACCTATGTGCATAGTCAGAGCCGCGCAATCTAACTGGAGAGCCACAATGTCGACGAACGCGAAATTTCTACGGCCACCTGACGCCGACGATTTCATGTCCACCGCCGAAGCCGCGAAGCTGCTATTCGTTTCCCGCCCACATGTCGTGAAGCTGCTCAAGCAAGACAAACTCAAGCTTCACCACAAAGCTGGGAACATCCAATTCCTGACGAAGGCGTCAGTGCTGGCCTATCAGGCACACCAGCGTGCTGCGGAAAAAGCCTACCAAGCTTCAACAGGTGACAACGAATGAGCGGAATCTAAAGGAGTCAACCCGTGTCCGATTCGCAAGATGATGAGCTGGAGAAAGCTGTCGCTTGGCTGCGAGAAGCAGATGGCTTGCTCATCGCAGTTGGCGCCGGCATGGGCGTCGACTCGGGCCTTCCAGATTTCCGCGGTCAGGAAGGTTTCTGGCGAGCGTACCCTGCGCTTCGGCATCAAGGCTTCTCGTTCGAGGACATGGCAGACCCGGCGAGCTTTGCCGAGCATCCGAAACTTGCGTGGGGCTTCTACGGACACCGCCTTAACCTCTATCGGGATACCGTTCCACACGAAGGCTTTGCGATATTGCGCAGATGGGCGGACCGAATGAGTCATGGCGCGTTCGTGTTCACCAGCAACGTCGATGGACAGTTCCAAAAGGCCGGGTTCTCGGAACTCCGTGTGCACGAATGTCATGGGTCGATTCACGCACTCCAATGTCTGGAGACCTGTACGGACGATACTTGGTCAGCGAGAGATTTTCATCCACTCGTAAATGAAGCAACCTCCGAGTTGGAGAGCCCCATGCCGCGTTGTCCTCGTTGTGGCGCTCTCGCGCGTCCGAATATCCTGATGTTCGGAGACTGGGGTTGGGTCGGCCTTCCCTATGAGAAACAGCAGCAGCGACTCGCAGCTTGGATTTCTTCAGTGTCGAAGCTTGTTGTTGTCGAAGTTGGTGCCGGGAAGGCCTTACCGACGGTACGACGCTTCAGCGAACGGTTCTCAGCGCAGAGGCTAATTCGAATCAACCCTCGGGAGTCGAACACGAATCCGTCGCATGGAGTCGGTTTTGAAGGCGCCGCCGCTTGGATGCTCAGAATGCTTGACGCCAAATTGTAGGTTTTCCTAAATCACATCCAACCGCATGGTGCAGACACGTTTCGGCAGCCAGGTATTCGCGCTCCGCTGAGCGAAATCGCGCGCGAGGCGCCGATATGCGAGACATGTCCGATGGTCAACCCGCCCCGGCAGTTGCCACAGCTATGGAGAACGATATGACAGACCGACGTGTGCCTGATGATTTTCCGAGAGAACCGGACCAAGGTTCTGTGACCGGGGTTCAACCAAAACTTCTTGTTCGCGAAGTCGACGGGCGTTATCAACGTGGTCTGACTGAGCAGCAACTCTGGGTACGCTATGACGCATGCGTAGACCTTGCTTGTCAGCTATCCGATTACGTATCGCGAAAGATGTCGACCTCTGGCATGTCCCGTGACGTGGCGTTGACGAGAGTCGAGAAGGGCGTAAGATTGAAGGTCGACTCGGGTACGTGGGACTTTTCGCAAGCAGAAGTGGCTTGGGTCATGAAGCGCACGCAGCAGTTGCTGCTGGACTGAACCGGTATGTCTCAATAAAGCGACAAGGCGACGTAATAATCCATCACAGATTCCTTCGTCACAAACCGGTCGTACCTCGCTTGCTGATGGAGCTTCAGTTCCAAGATTCCACGAGCTTTAACGCATGCGGACGACAGATGAATAGCAGCGTCGCCGCCTCGGCGACGGAGATGATGAAGTCGTCGGTATCAGAACCTCGCGGGATGCAAGCTCAAAATTCCGGTGGGCATTGCTTCCATGCCGGCGGTGGGCTCCCGTTTAACTTCGGCAGGCAGACAGGGCCCAGGACGAGCGACTCCCGGCCTTGCGGGACGAATCTTCGCCTGCTCGCGAGCAGGGTCGAGCGCCCCGTCTTGGCTCGGAAAGTGTTATGCCTCCTTTGCACGGCGGCCGGTGTCAGGAGCCGAATACGACGGCGCCAGTCCGGCACGACGAATTTTCACCCGCCAGCCGGCGGGCATTGCGTTATTCGCGCCCGCCCTTGTAGGGATAGCTC
Source organism: Paraburkholderia strydomiana (assembly GCF_031456815.1). NCBI lineage: Bacteria > Pseudomonadati > Pseudomonadota > Betaproteobacteria > Burkholderiales > Burkholderiaceae > Paraburkholderia > Paraburkholderia strydomiana. The sequence continues at coordinate 446,363 of NZ_JAVDVL010000006.1, read as the reverse complement.
GCGTATCGGTCCACTGTCGGCTGGGTGGCCGCGTGAAGCTCGGCTACGTAGCTGTCCTTGTTCTGCTCCCATTCAGTGCATAGGGTCTCGAACCTCGGGTCCGACTTGCGGTATTGGCACCACTTGTTCGCTTCCGGCTCGACGTAAGACAACGCACGCGTCACCGTATTACCGCATGAGCTGACATAGTCGGAGAGGTAGTAGGTGTGCTGCACCACGCCTCGCTTGGTGGTCCGACGCGCGTAGGCTCGCTTGTCCATCATCTCATTCGCTTGGTCGCAGTCGCTCTGCTTGCCGCCGACGCCCATCCAATACTTGATTGTCCAGGACGGGTCGCGCATCCTGTCGGAGAGTTCCGGCGGTACGTTCGGGTCCGCCAGGTCTTTGGCGTGCTGGTCCAGCCGCTTCTGAATCGCCGCATTGCTGTTCGGCCCGTATGTGCTCCACGCAACCACCGACCCGGAGATTGCCAGACAAATAAGCACAAAAATGAGTCGACCGCTTCCTCGCTGTTTTCGCATGTTTTGAGTTAGCTTTTGTTCGGCCAGTCCCGGTCTGTTGGCCTTGTGTCGCGAAGTATACCTTTCGAATGCGAATGGAGGGCGCTAACAGTCGGGTTGCCGCACCCACCGCCTAACGGATTTCTCGTCCTTCACGCCCGACGCCAGACATACCGAGACCAAGTGCGAAACCCCATGAAAAGATACAACCGCCCGAGTTGCCGCGCGCGCTACCAGTCGCGAAGGTCGGTCCATAAAAGCATCCCCGAGCTGGGAAGCGGCTGGTCGTAGACGAGCACCTTGTCCGCGTGCTTCGTGATTTCGACGTCATTGTTTAAGGCGTCGCGAAAGACCAACGCCGGTTTCTGTCCGGTCGACGCAAAAATCAGATTCTTCATTGTTCCGGCTACACCCGCCAGAGCGCGAACGACACTGTAAATCGGATACTGGGACTCGACAGAGGTCTGTTTCAGTGTGAAGCCGTCTCGCTTCAACGCGTCGCTGACGGCGGCGGCCAACTCGGCCTGTTCAGCATCGCGCCGAGTCATCGGATGGACAAGTTTTTCAAGTAAAGCGAAGAAGCGAAACTGAGGGCATGTCAACGCGCCGCATTCAATGAGCATCTCCTCACTGGTCCAATCGGGGTTGCGAAGATAGTGCTGGTCTATCTGAGCTTCCAGGCTGGAGTTGTCCAGCCAGACCGACCCACCGTCGCGTAACACCGCAGCGCCAAAAACCTCCTCCAGGCTATCCAGGACCGGAGAGTCACCGAACAACGAATCAAACCGATTCAGAACTTTGAGGACGTCGCCGCGAACAAGCTTGCTCACGCGGTGCTGGCTATGCTCCGTCAGCTCAACGAGCGCTTCCATCAAGCTCTCATCCGGGTATTTGTGAAGCACCTTGCGCGCAAGCTCGAGGAGCGCGTCTTCGCCAAAATCGGCGATTCTAGTGCTGACATACGACCTTTTGCTGCTGTGCGCCTCTGTTTCGTCGCCGGGTTCAACCGACGGCTGAATGCCCAGCTGCATGCACACACGTGGAAGGTTGTACGATTTAACTTCGTGCAGAACAGCTGGAATCAGTGTCCTTATCGTCTCAAAGGAAACTGCCGGGAGCTTGATGCTCGAACCGACCATGAAAGATGCCTCCTTGTTTTGCCTTGCTCATTGCCCCGCTCGAGGCCTTCGAGAAAGCATGCCTTGTTTCTGCAAAAATAGCAGCCGCCAAGGCTGCGAAAGCGGTGGTCATTATGTTGGCAGCTGGAGTCGCGTTTCCCTCTGAGCTGCGCGCTGACCGGCGCCTACCTGACGGAGACATTGAATGGAAATCATCGTTGAGACGTACGTACCCTACGGCGAACCCTCGTCAGCAGATTTGCGTGTGAGGCCACTTCCTGGCCAAGGGGTCGACCCAAAGCTCAAAGTCGAGTGCAGTCGGTCCATGCGCCAACAATATCCATCTGGCGCACTGTTCCGGCTCGTCGTTAAGCTGACAGAACGCGAGGGCAAGAAATTTTTATACGCCTATCATGCGGCGCCGTTCGAGCACGTAAGCCGTGAAGAAGCGGAACGATTTATTTCGACCATGTTTCGCAGCTGACAAGTCGAAGCACCTGCAGAGGAACACAAACACGATGCAGCAGGATACCTATAAAGGTTACGTGCTATGGGGCCACGCCATCGAGCAGCAGGAAGAAGTTCTTGTGCCCGAGCGGTACGCCGCGAGCGGGACGATTACGCGGGACCGCAAGTTCGTAGAGGCCTCTGGAGTCCTCGGCGTATTTGACACCGAAGAAGAAGCGCAGGATGCCGGTCTGTCGTGGGCGCGTGCTTGGGTCGACTCGCACGGATAGCGCTGGGCTGTTCTCACGCTGGTGCATCCCACGATGTCTTGCGAGCTTCCGGCAAACGCTCACGGAGGTACCCTCGTGAGACACTCCAGTCGACAAAGGCGGCGGTGCAGCTACAGGGACCTGACCGGCGGGACATCCAGTGCGCCGCAAGCAGCATCTCACTGCACAATAGGACTAGACAATGATGCAAAAGAACCTGCTCTATAAGTACGTCAACGTTTCCACGCTGAAGCGGATACTTGGAGGGTCCATCCGCCTGACCCAACCTGGCGCATTCAACGACCCATTCGAGCTGCTACCGGAGATAATCGTCCGGACTGACCAAACGGAAGAACAAATCAGCTTTTCATTCGATATTCTGTCCCGTCGACGTGAAGCCCCACTCGATGCTGCCGTCCAAGTGACGGACGGACACGTAGCCAGCGATTTCACGTCCCGAAATATCCTGGACCAGCTCAATCAACAGGTCGGGATTCTTTGCCTGTCGAAATCCCCCAACTCAATCCTGATGTGGTCACACTACGCCGACCAGTATCAAGGGGCCGTCATCGCCTTCAATGCCGACCACGAGTTCTTTGCCGGTCAAATACCGGTCGAGTACGTAAAGGAGCGGCCAAAAAAACACATCGATACCTATAAAGCTGCGCCCGTCCCATTGTCAGAACTTTGCGCCAAATCCGTTGAGTGGAGGTACGAGCAGGAGGTCCGCATTATTCGCGCTCTACATGACTGCAACAAAACAGACATTCTCGACGCAAGAGGCTTCCCCGTGTTCACGGCAGCGGTACCTGAGGAGGCCATTCATTTTGTCTCGATGGGTGAGCGGACACCCGTGCCGCAGCAAAAAGAGATTTTTCAGCTGCTACACAAGACGAAAATCGGTTTGACATTGTCGGCCGTCGACAACGTGGGCTACGGATTCCGCCAGGAGATTGTTCTGTACCCAGGCGACTTCCGGAATCCAACCATCTCTGCACGAACCGCGCACATATTCGTCGGCACGAACTCTCCATTTGCTGAGATGGCGAGATGGATGATTGAGAACCATCCGACCAGCAAGCTCGTGAACAAGACCGTGTAGTAAGCCGGGGTTTTCGAGAATATTGCGTCACGGACCCCAGTTAATCAGCGTAGCACTGGACAACTAAGGCTGGATAGACCTCGACAGGTTGATTTGCGCAATGGACGAACTGTCCGCGAACCCGGTGCTTCCAAGACCTTTCGAGCCGGCAAGCCGAGAAGGAGGCGCTCGGCGCTTAGTCGCCGGAACGTCAGCTCGCCCCCTCTGGTTAATCCGACGGCGATGCGGCGACTACGGTATAGCGAAGCTGCATCAGGTCGTCATGAGCGTATGCCCTGTCGGCGTGCCGGACACGATGATGTTCGCGCTTACTCCGAACCCGAACAGATATGTCGCATGCCTCTCCGATGTCCCCGGCAGTGAACTCATAAGTCCATGCGTTCGAATCGGTCCAGCCGCTATCAGCTGTCTGATGTAGCGTTTTGAACTGATATTCTAAGGGTTCATCTTTCGGGTCAATTGCTAGAGCTACGAGGTCGATACGTTGCCCAACTTCAACCGTCTTTCCCGTTATACGAGGGTGTGACCGCAAATTCACATCAAAGGCTATCGTCGTACCCAAATTGTCTTGCACAGACAACATTTGTGCGTACGGACTATCGTCTGCCAAAAGCGTGTTTTGCGGATTTATGGATTGATTTAACTCCAAAACTTGCTGGATGACCGGCTTGAATTTGGCGCGGATTGCGGAAAGGAGGCGATTGATTTCCGAATCCTCTTCACTTCCGCCGGGCAAGAAGTTGACCCTTTCGGTCCACACATCGACGGGCGGTCGTTTGTCCCGGGAAGTGCGATACGTTGCCGAGATTTTTGCAGACGCGGCATCGTTGAAATCGCAATTGACGGTCATTTTCAACCGAGCGAACTCGTTGATTCCGTCTTCGCGCGGAACGGTGGCTTGCAGTTCACCGCCCCAATAGTAGTTGTCGAGCTGTGCGCCCACTCCGATGAAATTCGCATTCGTGAGGGCGTCCTTAAGTTGATTAAACATAGGTCGAAGTTTTTCCCGTACGCGCTCACCGGTTTCGTTCACACGTTGCTGGTGCTCATTGCTAGCCGCCTGCGCGGCTTCCATTTGATACTTGGGTACGGCAAGAACAGGTGCAAATTCGGACAGGTCGAGTTCTGACAGGTCGTGGTTATGGACGGGCGGGGCTAACCAGAAATCAAGCTCGTGTGCAAACTCAGCCATACTTGGCCTTTCGCTCGGGACGTGTTTTGTTGCTGCCTCCAGAATTGCGTTGAGTAATACCGCACGAGCGTCGGACACATATGAACTCGCGCGCAAAGCTTCGACCGACGTCGACAATGTTCCGGGAAGCGGAAAGTGTTGTCCAGTGACTAGCACCCACAACGTTTTTGCAAGAGAGTAGACGTCGGCGGGCGCTCCGTCCGCGTCAGCCGCATCGTTGAGCATCTCAGGTGCCATGTAAAAAACCGGGCCGATGCGTTCGCCTTCCAGAGTCAGTGATTCCTTACCCTCGAAGTCTGCGAGACCAAAGTCGCCTGCCGTCCATTTACCTTCGTACTTGAACAAATTGTCGGGCTTGATGTCCCGATGGGTGACTTCGAGTGCATGCATCTTGGTCAGCAGATGCGCGATGTCGCGAACGCTGGTAACGACCTCCACAAGAGTCGGAGCGTCCCCCAGAGCATCCTGCATGGGCGTGGCTAGCTGCATAGCGAACCATGCCGGGTTTTCTTGTGAGGGGTTGTCAGGCACCTCGGAATCGATTACAGGAATGCAACCAAGATGCTCGCACTTTTGCATTGCAACGATTTCATCACGAAACCGAGCGACTCGCCGAGGTTGGTCACTTTTGGTCAAAATTTTGACGGCGGCTGTTTGGCCACCATTCGTAGCCAAGACTACCTTGCCGTTTCCGCCTCTTCCCAAGCTCCTCCCAAGTTTCCAATTGCCTACCTTGGTAAGCGGCTTCCGATTCGATGACATTGCCGATTGGTCCTCTACTGTGGTTGAAAATGCAACGAACCCGCGCGTCCGAGAAGTTTGATGTTGGCGGGAGTGAAATATATGATACGTTTTAAACTGGTTTGATACAGCGCTCGTTCCACTACCTGGCGCAATTAATCAGCCGTTCTCTACCCTACAATCGCATATCGCTTGCGGCGAAACGGCAGCTGCGTAGATGTACATCGTGAGACATCAGAACGACAACGGCGGCTTCTCTGTATTAGCCTCGTATGGGGGCGCCGGGCGTGATGGGGCGCATTAATTTTATAAAGGTTAGGGATGTCCTATGCTGACGCAATCCGTCCGGTACGCAACAGGATGCGAAAGTATTCGTATACCTCTGTGCTCAGGCAACTGTCCGCGCATATTCAGCGAGCGGACGCTCTGACTGGCGAGCAGAGGGTCCGCCAGATGCCGTGGATTGCGGAGCGACTTGCAGCATGGGTCCTGCGCGATAGGCCTTCGATGTACTCATCGGTGCCCATGTCACCTGAGGACTGCCAAGCATGTATGAATCTCGCGTGGATGCAAATGGATACAGGGGTGACGTGGATGCGTCAAGGCAATCCCTTGAACCTTTCGATACGCATGATGCTCCTGTCTCAGTTGCCGCATCAGTTGCCGCATGGAACAGGGGCGTTCGCTCGGCAGGTAGACCTGCTTCGACGTATTGGCTCGAATGCGAAGCTGCATCACGAATTGGAGGGGGCGCTGGGAATGTCGCCGGAAGAGTATTTGCGCATCGCAGTTTTCTTCTGGAGCTTAGCCGACGAGCGCATTGAGGCTGTGTTTTCACAGAAGTACCTGCGAGCGCTAACACTAGCTTTTGGGCAGGAAGCGATTGCAGCGTTTCTGCGAACCATCATCGTGCCGCATGAACGGCTGGCAGCACTATCGCCAGAGCACATAGTTGAAGATGAATGGTTCCAGCCAAATCTCCTGTATCGCTCGCCTTTTGTTGCCTATCGCGGCGAGCGCTTCTATTGGGGGCGAGCTTGTCTTCAGAGAAACATTGAATTCGCGTTTAGTGACGTCGTAGCGCGGTCTAAGAACGATGCAGTGCGTCGCACCTTCGAAGACGCATTCGAGGCCTATGTGGGTGATTCCCTTCGTCTATGCTCTACTCAAGTATTGAGCGAACAGGAAATCGTTGAGCGGTTCAATGTCAAGGGGGCATGCAACGACTTCGCTGTCCTCGGCGACGATTACATTGTGCTTGTAGAGGCAAAGAACAAAGCCTTGACGCATGCATTGATTGCAACTGGTTCTGCCAAAACCTATCAGTCGAAGTTCAGAGCCACAGTAGTGAAGGCTGCGAGTCAAATCGCGAATGTAGCGCAGCATGTCCGCGCGGATGCCGAGTACAGAAACGCTCGCATCTATCGGGTCGCCGTCACCTATGGTGACCTAATGCTAGGAAATGCTGAGTTTCTCTTCGATGCTGCGGGCGATGAGGAAGTGCCGCTTGTGCTGAGCGTTGACCAACTAGACCGACTGACGGAAGCTGTACGTATCGGTCGTTGCACATTTGATGCTTTTTTTGAAGACTATCGTAAGCGCCAGGAGGCGCCGCAGACAAGGCTCTTCTCTCCTGCGCAGCTCCTAACTGAACGAAAATATTGGCTGGACGAACAGCCGGAGCATCTCCAATGCATTCTAAATCCGTTCTTCGATAGCATTGCTGCGCTGGTTGAGGAGTACGTCACCCAGTATCTTCGTGTGTCGTGACATTGTGTGCGTCATCGACGCAACGTCCTAGGCCCGTAAGAACATCCAAAAGAGTTGGAACTGTATCAAATACTCGGCCGAAGAATGCTTTGAAAGCATCGGCACAGACTCGATTCATAAAGTCGACGGCTCACAGAGTTGTCAATCCATTGAGGAAACAAAAAAATGTCCGAATCTGGTGCAAAATATCGTCCGGATATGCAGGTGATGATACTTCCTGCTTACCTCGAAGCAGCGTTGGACGAGAAGCAACCGGATGCTTTGTTGACCGCCTCCGAGAAGGCATTCATCTTCCACGAGTGGATTCATTATCTGCACAACATATCAACGATTCACGGCTTGGCGAGCCTCTCTACGCTATTGAAGCTCTGGTCGAATTTCCGATATATCTTTTGGCGAGATGGCGCGAGCGACGATGAGCCTCCGCGGAGAGCCGATATGCTCGCGGACCTCGATGCAGATGTGAGATATATGGCGGGCTTCCGGAGTGCACAATCAAACGACTTGCCAGAAAAACTTCACATAAGTGAGGTTCAATTTACTGAAGTAAATATAACTTCCGAGCCGCTGGGTCACGGACGTCAAACGGTTCTAGTCTGCGAGGCAGAAGTCAAGGTTCCAGTAAAAGGCGAGCCTGTGCAACGCACGGTTCGCATTGGTACTCATGAAATACTAGAGAGCGCTGCGTACCAACTTGAGGAGTTGTTTGCATTAGCTTTGGGCGAGGCTTTGCGCGTTCCACCTTATGCCCCTTACTTCCTCGTCCAGAGCCTGGCCAAAGCTATATCTCCGCGGATTTCTCAACGATGCGTCTTGTTGGCAACGCTCGCGGCGCTCCAGTTTCCCGACCCGCCTCAGAAGCTGGTTGAAATGCTCAGGTGTGGTGAGGCTGCATGCATAACAGGAGAGGACGGAGAGGCAGCAGTGCGGACTTCCGCAATAGAATTGTTCGAAAGACTTCTTCCTGAAGCTCTCGCGACACTAAAAATGTTTGAAGAAGCGTTCGATAAAGACGAGAGAATGACCTATGCCGTGCACAGACTCACAGCGACTTTGCGTAAGAATTTGGCTTTTCGCAAAGATGACCTTTTTTTTGAACTCGAGTTTGTAGCCACTGGCATCGGAAAGAAGCAGGATTGGATTGCAGCGCGCTCGCGCTACGGTGCACCGATGCTATTTCTCGAAAGCAAAGGCGATGAGCACTGCGTTCAGAAAGACAAAGTGAAGTTTCTTGCAGGTGACCCAGCCAACGACAAAGAGGCTCTCGCTCAAAGAAAACTTCTCTATGCTACGTTCCACTATATGTATGCGTATCTGAGCGAAGACTACAAATCCGGCGAGCCAAATCCTAAGCCATCACGGTGCCCGTTCTATACCAGTTGTGGGCATGAACTTAGAATACGTGAGCCTCGTCAATGTGCCAGCACTCCGTGGCTTTCCCTTCAAGATGAAGAGAGTTATGAGGTATGCGAATACGGCATCGCCACTTCGAAATTTTTGGGCGGAGGTAGGGTGGCACAGAGTTGATGTGAGACAGGGCAGAATAGGCTAGCTTCGATGCTTGTTGTATCGTTTCTCGCAGCATGGCCGCTCACCCGGCTCAAACCGTGTTGTCCGCGACGTCGTAACAGGGGGCGAGACTGTCTGTGAGTCTGGCTGGCCAAATGCCACGGCCGCAAGCCGGAAAACTACCGTCTCAATTGCGCGCCGTCGGCCTATACTGAATTATTGGTAAGATATCGCGCTTGAAGCGTGTGTCAGGGTTCTCTAGCCAATGGCTTGCAGTTCCCCTCAAGTTCGCGCAATCCATCAAGACGATGACACTCGCCATGCGAGCGTTCAGGCTGGCCAGCTTCTCGGCCGCCGGCATAGCCAATAAGATGCCCATAAAACTGGCGTTTCAAGACGAGAAGCTCCGGAAGGTGTGTGAGAGCACAGTTTCGGCAAAGCGGAAGTACGGGGAAGTCGCTGGGCCGTCAATCCATGCTCGGCTAGCGGACTTGCGTGCGGCGAACTCACCGACGGAGTTCGTTGAGATTGGCTTCGGACGCTTTGACGAGACGGTGCACGACCGGATTGTTATCTTCATCGCCGGGGGATACCGTATGCTTGCGGTGGCAAACAATAGACCTCCTCCTGGTGCTCCGGGGGCGTTGGACTGGGCGCAAGTGACGCGCGTCAAAATCCTATCAATCGAGCGTACACATGAGAGCTGAAGCCGAATTCGCACCGATGTGGGCGGTTCCGCCAGGTCGCACCATCAGCGATTTGATGGAATCGCGAGGCATAGCTTTGGCGCGCATGGCGCATTCGGTCGATATGTCTGATGAAGACTTTGATAGTCTCCTTCAGGGGAAATGTGCACTTACGGCTCGCATAGCAGCTCGTCTCGCCGCCGAACTGGGTGGTTCGGCTGGATTCTGGCTGAGTCGTGAAGAACAGTATCGAGAGCAACTGGCTGAGCTTGCGGACAGTGTTGACCCGGAAAGCGACGAGTATCAGGCGTGGCTCAGGAGTCTGCCCTTAAAACAGATGCAGGAACTCGGGTGGGTCGAGCCGACCAGGGACAAGCGGGAGAAGCTTCGTCGATGCCTTGAGTTCTTCGATGTTCCGAACCTCGATGCTTGGCGTCGTACGTACTCAGATACGAAAGGCGCGGCCGCGTTTCGTACGAGCGCGACGTTCGAGGAGGACGAGGTCGCGACTGCCGTGTGGCTGCGCCGTGGTGAGCTTGAAGCAGAAAAGGTCGAGTGCAAAAAGTGGAGTCCCGCGCTCTTTGAATATCAGCTTTCGAAGATTCGGGCACTGACTAACATTCCCAGCCCATCGGAATTTTTACCGAAGCTTCAGCAGCTTTGTGCTGAGGCTGGCGTCGCAGTTGTCGTTGTGAAGGCCCCGAAAGGTTGCCGCGCGAGCGGAGCTACTTTTTTTGGTGGCCCCGACAAAGCGGTCCTACTGCTGTCGTTCCGATACCTGAGTGATGACCAGTTCTGGTTTTCCTTCTTCCATGAAGCGGGACACCTAGTTTTGCACTGGGACGCAGACCTGATGATTCTCGAGACCTCGGACGGGCCAATGTCTCCCCAGGAAGATGAGGCTAATAAGTTTGCTACGGAGCAACTTATTCCCCTTCATCTCCAGGCACGTCTACCGACGGCGTCGAAGTCGCTCAAGGGCATCATGCGTCTCGCTCGGGACGCTGGCGTATCGTATGGCATTGTCGTTGGACAGATGCAGTTCCGTGGACTGGTCAGCCAAAAAATCTATAACAATTTGAAAAATCGTTATAAGTGGAACGCCGTTTAACCCCGGAATGGTTCGTACTTCGCAGGACTCTTTTGCCAGTTGCAAATTGAGTCTTCAATCACTTGCATACCGACGCCCAGAGCGTTTCCGAGTTGGATTGCGAGTACATCCAGCTCTTTCTTCGAATATGTCTTGTTGTCGACCGCTCCGCTGAAAAGCAGGCGTGCACCGCGCTCAGGGCCCGTTGCGCCGACCATATAAGCTGACGGCGGCTCAATGTCGATAAGCCCGACCTTGCCAATCATTGTCAGATAATCAAACTTACCTGCTCGACCAAATTGCTTGACCGCCTTCATTCTTTTGTACAAATAGTCGAACAACTTCTTCGGGTCGTTTCCACATTTTGCCTTTGCTTTTGCATCTGCGATGAAGGCTGCATGTGACCGTTTCGGGCCAATCCATTCGGCGTAGCTCTTGAGAACGATGTCAAGCTCCCGTCGACTCTCAAACTTGCGGTGGTTCCCGAACGGGAAGTCTTGCTTCTGAGCTTCGATGTCATCCAGATGCTGATGAAGCCACAATGTGAATTGGCCTGGGTCCTTCGAGAATTTCTCCCAAGTCCAAGTAAATTTGTCGTTGTAGGCGCCGTAGACCATTCGCAGAAGACCATAGCCTTTTGTCAGGTGCTTGCCGCAAACAACGAAAAGAAATACCAGCCAAAACGCCTCGTCAACGTTGCCACTGCGCATGTAATGAATGGCAGCGCGCAATGGGTCAAACATCTCGGCGTTCTTTGGGTCAAGACGCATGAGCGAGATTGGGCGCTTTGCGATTAGCTTTACGTAGTCGATGCGTGCGACGCTGTCGACGATTTGGGCGACCAAGGCCTCGCGCTCTTCAACTTTTGATATTCCCGGTAGAACTTTACCGTCGAGACGGTAGGCGGAAAGGATAGCGTCGAGCTTTTTTGTGAGAACAGGATTCTTCATGTGTGAGCCGTCGAACGTGTGGTTTCTATCAACTATCGTTTATTTGAGTCGGCGCTCGCTGGCTGCTGAGCATCAAGTGCTGCGCCATCAAACAACAGCGGGGTAGACGGAACAGGCATGGGCGCTTGTCGCTGACGCTTTGCGATGTGCAAGTCGTAGACGTCGGTGGTCATTTGCGCCTTAATGTCGGCCAGCTTTTCTCGGTCAGCTTGGCGGGCCCCTTTGCGGGAATAGCGATATACCTGCAACAACCGCGCTAGGTCCGCCCAGTACGACGGAAGCTGGTCGAGTTCTGGCTGCTTCCCCTGTCGGACCATGCGCTCTGCCTCCAGTACCTTCGCTACCGTCGGCCAAGGGTCTTCTGCCGGCATGTGAGGCATCAAAACGCGCTCTTGATAACCCTCGTCGAGGTAGTCGAGCACGGACTGTATGTCCGTTGCATAAAGATGAAGACTGCCGACCGCGTGCTTGTATTGTCCGACCTCAACTCCCAAAGAGCGGGCGATGAGTTCTTGCAGCATCGTGAAGGCGAAGATGTCGTGCGGCAGTCCCATGAACGCATCGTTCGAACGCATCATGACCATTGCGTGTAGTTGATGGTCTCTGACTGTGAATTGCAGCGTGCATGTGCACGGAAGGTCCTTGCGCCTCTTCTCGAGATTTTGGGCAAGGTCTTCGCCATGGTAGAGCTGAATGGCGGCCCGGCGAGATGTGGAGCTTGCTCGGAGCGTCTCAATGACGTTCTGTACTTGGTTCGGGGCCTTATCGGAGCCGAATAAGCGTGGGCCGTAGGCGCCGAAAATCGTCTCGTTGTCGTCAGAAAATTCCGAGTATGACTTGATGTAATACTGGATAAAGTCCAGTTTGTTAGACCCGGATAGGTACCAGAGGAATTCGCCGAGGCAGCTGAAAACAGTATTTTTTCTTTCGCTCTGGCTTAGCCTGGCCCGCGGGTTTTTTAAGAGTAAAAGCGCACCGTATATTTCGGTATTGGCGCCTTTCGTGGGAACGATGTCACCGGCACCGCGCTTTCTCAGAAGGCGACGATAAACCTTATTCAGCAGGTCATCGATTGTGTCTGCAGTCAGGTACATGGCGAGGGCAGCAAGCTAGGCGCGGTCTATCGCCTGCGAAGCCGAAAAAATTAGACAGCACGAAACTCAAATCTCAGTCAAACAGCCTCAACTGAGCATTTGCTCTTGCGAGCGATTCATGAAGTTCGAGTTTCAATTGGCGGCCACGCGAGACGAGCGTGCGTCGGTCGGCCTGCATGGCACCCCGACTCATCGCCAAGTCTCTAACTTCGACAGTCACGTCGTAGTGTGGCAACGACGCTTTCGCTTGAAACCAACCGCGCTTCAATCCTAAGGACTTCGCGAAGCCATGCAGTTCATCGAGCGAATCGGCAACCAAATGGCACCACTGGCGGCCACGCCACGCTATTCGAGCGTTATCTACATAGACCGCCACGGTCTCTCCCTCGCAGAAAGCTTTTATTTTTCCCTTACTCTCCGGATATGATACCCGAAACCGGAAAAAACGTCCTAACGCTTATCCGTATCCGCAGAATGATGCATGCCTGCTCGGCCTAAAGAGAGTTCACACCCGAGGAACTCATCCATGAGCATACTCCGGGCAGAAAATCTACATCGACGCTTTCGTTGGAGTCACCAGCGCCGCACTTCGACTGCATCTTGTGGCGAGTCGGGTGCGCGACTGACCCAGAGATTTATCGAGAGCTAGCGAAGAGCTGCACCGCAGTTCTTTACCTCGGCCCACCTGACAGGCAGAAGGAATTCGCGCAAGACATAAAAGTTTATGTCGGACCCGTTGCAGGCTGGCAGCCGCCCCGTGCTCCCAGTAGAACCTGATTGGATTGGCTCGTTTGCCGCACTAACTAGCTGAACTTGTTCGAGGCGCTGGCACGCTCGGTCAAGGTGTCACGCCTAATCCGATGCGGAGGTATCAGAGCATCTCTGCCTGAAGCTGATTGGCTTGAGCCGGGTTCACCGAGTCTACATACCCGAGGATGGCTTGGTGTCGATGGGGATTCCCGTCTTGACGCATCGCATCGAGAAACGCGTGCCACCTGTCAGGCAATACATGCAGAGAATTCTGCGACAACTCGATATTGAAAGCGCTGATTTTGTCAGCCGGTCTCTGCTCTTTCTTTTGATTTAAATCGAAACCGCTCTTCTCGGCCATGCGCTTAACGTCAGCGAAAATATTTTCCGCCAGTGCTTCGTCGTTCAGAGAAATGATTATGTCATCAACATAAACGCTTACCTCAATGCCGTCGGTCGCAGAGAGCTGTTTCAGGTAATTGCCCAGTGCACTTTTACGGAGGCAGATGCTCGCAAGCAAAGTGGATTGAACAAATCCATACGGCAGTATGTAGCGCTTTTGCACATCCTCAGGCAATCGGACCGTCGAGAGATTCGCAATATCTCGAGCCTCTGCATAGCTGTACATCCCTTTCAGGACACGAGTTACCCGGCTGCGGTTTATACGCTGAAAGAAGTTCTCGATGTCGACGTGAATAAAACAGGTCTGCCCAAGGTGGGCCTTCAACGCTGCAACGTGGCCACCCTGACGAAGATGGTAGTAGTACGCGGGCGCCTTCCAGCGTTCGCGTAGTTCGTCTTTGATTTTTGCCCCAAGCTCTATCGTGTCGCCATTGGGAACGAAGACCCACTTCCCAGGCTTCAGCTCAAACTTGGAATCCCAACGAGGTTCCATAATTTTTATAATTAGCAGTCATGTTCTTGACGATGTCCTCTGCGAGCCGAACGAGTTCGGTCGCAAAGGGAATCAGAGCAAGAACTAGACGCTGTACGAAAGTAAATTTTTTCATAGCAGCTTTCTCCATTCAATCCCGGCTTGTCTAGCGCTGTGCGCAATGACTACAAATCAAAACTGATATGCATATTGGAAATATTATCCGCAATGCTATATCGCGATATCACATAGTGACGCAATGGAGGATAGGCGCCAACATGGTGCCTATCGCCGGGAAGATAAACACTACCAAAATGCACCGAAACGCGCAAGTAAATATGACTTGAAAAATGCGCAATCGGTAAAAACGCGTGATTTTAGGTGCGGGCGGCTGATTACGAGTGCGGAAGGTAGGTAGTCCCTGCGGTGCTCGGGTCACCACCGCGTGGTCTTGTGGGGAGCGGCTAGCGAGGCGCCGCCTTCCGGGAGCGAGCAAGCTGCGAAAGGAAATCGAGGGTGTGAGCGCAAAAAAAAGGCGCTGGAAAAAGCTCCAGCGCCCTTTTTACATTAATTCTGGCTACGTCCTGTCAGGTAAGGCTCAGCGGCAGGTAAGAGCCCCCGTAACCGAAACTAAATCGAGGCCTCGTAACCGAAATTAATGCAACTCAGCACAACTCCGACTCAGGGTCCCCTCCAACTCCACCGTCACCGAATTCGCCAGATTCCGCTCAGCAACCGCTGCAGCAAGAGGCTGCGCCGCCTATACCGAGCGAGAAGAAGCGTTCCGTGGCGGTTCTCCCCCTGCGATTGCTCTCAAAACTGGAGGTCGCGAGCCCGGATTTTTTGCTGAATACACACAGCACAGAAAAAGCGTTCCGCGCCTTATCCAGAAAGGCTTTGAGGGAATTTTGGCCCCCTCCACGGAACGGTTTTACGAGAGGCCTCGGAACGCTTTCATTTGGCGCGAACACAACCACAAAGCTCCGCCAACCCCTCTTACTCCACCGTCACCGACTTCGCGAGATTCCGCGGCTTATCCACGTCGGTGCCTCGCGCGCAAGCCGTGTGATACGCCAGCAACTGCAGCGGCACCACGTGCAGAATCGGCGACAACAGACCGTAGTGTTCCGGCATCCGGATTACGTGGATGCCCTCGTCGTTGACGATCTTCGTATCCGCGTCGGCGAAAACGTAGAGTTGGCCGCCACGCGCGCGCACTTCCTGGATATTCGACTTGAGCTTTTCGAGCAACGCGTCGTTTGGTGCGACAGTCACGACGGGCATTGCCTCGGTGACGAGGGCAAGCGGTCCGTGCTTCAGTTCGCCAGCCGGATAAGCCTCGGCGTGAATGTACGAAATTTCCTTCAGCTTCAACGCACCTTCGAGCGCGATCGGATAATGCATTCCGCGGCCGAGGAATAGCGCATGTTCCTTGCGCGAAAACTCTTCCGACCACGCGATGATCTGCGGCTCCAGCGCCAGCACGCTGTTCAGCGCGGCGGGCAAATGACGAAGCTGTCGCAAGTATTCGGTTTCCTGCTCCGGGCTCACGCGCCCGCGCTGCTTCGCGAGCGTGACGGCCAGCACGAACAGCGCAACCAGTTGCGTCGTGAACGCCTTGGTCGACGCAACGCCGATCTCGCGGCCCGCATGCGTGAGAAACGCCAATTCCGTTTGGCGCACCATCGCGCTAGTGCCGACGTTGCACACGGCGAGCGTATGCCGATGCCCAAGCGCCTGCGCATGCTTGAGCGCTGCAAGCGTGTCAGCGGTTTCGCCGGACTGCGATATCACGACCACGAGCGACCTGGGATTAGGCACCGACTCGCGGTAGCGATACTCGCTGGCTATTTCCACCTGCGTCGGGATCTTGGCGATCGACTCGAGCCAGTATTTCGCGGTGAGCCCCGAGTAGTAGCTCGTGCCGCACGCGAGGATCAGCAGATTGTCGATATCCGCGAACACGTTCCCGGCACTTTCGCCGAACAGCGAGGCTTCGAACGAATCCGATTGCGGGATCGTGTCGGAGATCGCGCGCGGCTGCTCGAAGATTTCCTTCTGCATGAAGTGACGGTACGGGCCAAGTTCCACCGCGCCGCCGTATGCCGCGACCTGACGCACCTCGCGGCGCACTTCGTTGCCCTCGCGGTCGGCAATACGCACGCCCTCGAGCGTCAATTCGCAGACATCGCCTTCTTCCAGAAAAATGAAGCGCTCCGTGCTGCCCGCGAGCGCAAGCGCGTCGGACGCAAGGAAGTTCTCACCGTCGCCGAGTCCCACCACGAGCGGCGAGCCCTGCCGCGCGCCCACGACGGTATGCGGCTGGTCTTTATGCAGCACCGCGATCGCATAGGCGCCGTGCAGTTGCGCGACCGCCTCGCGCACAGCCGCAAACAGATCGCCCCGATAAAGGCTGTGAATCAGATGCGCGATAACCTCTGTGTCGGTCTGCGAGACGAACGTGTAACCCTTGCCACGCAACGTTTCGCGCAGCGATTCGTAGTTTTCGATGATGCCGTTGTGTACCAACGCGAGCGCATCTTTCGAAAAGATCGGGTGAGCGTTGTCGGTGACCGGCGCGCCATGCGTAGCCCAGCGCGTATGGGCAATACCGGTGATGCCGCCCAAGTGGCTGTCGCGTACCTGATCGTCGAGATCGGCGACGCGCGCCACGCTGCGAGCGCGCGCCGGGCCGCCTTCACCCAGCACGGCAACGCCGCAAGAGTCGTAGCCGCGATATTCGAGGCGCCGCAGTCCTTCGATCAGGACGGGGACGATATTACGTTGCGCTGCCGCGCCAACAATGCCGCACATGGTCTGTTCCTCGTTCAGTGCTGGAAGCTTGCAGGGCGCACGTCGCCCCGCGGCCGTTCCATCAACTCTTCTTTTTAGTCGGGCGTACGTAGCCCGTCTTGCTGGTTTGCGTCTTGTCGTTCAGGACCAGCGAGTCTGCCTCGACGTCCTTCCAGACCGTGGTGCCCGCCGCGATCGTCGCGCCCCGCTTCACACGCACAGGCGCAACCAGTTGCGTGTCTGAACCGACGAAAACGTCGTCTTCGATGATCGTGCGGGATTTGTTCGCGCCGTCGTAATTGCACGTGATGGTGCCCGCGCCGATGTTCACTCGCGCACCGATATCCGAGTCGCCGATATACGTGAGGTGATTGGCTTTCGAGCCGCGGCCGAGCACCGCGTTTTTCACCTCGACGAAATTGCCGACATGCGATTCGTCGTGCAACGACGCGCCCGGGCGCAACCGCGCATAAGGCCCGAGCACGACATTCGCGCCGACTTCCGCGCCTTCGATATGCGTGAACGCATCGACCCGCGTACCCGCGCCGATGGTCGCGTTGCGTATTACGCAGTTCGGCCCGATCGTCACGTTATCAGCCAGCGTTACGCTGCCTTCGAATACGCAGTTCACGTCGATCGACACGTCGCGGCCGCACTCCAGCGTGCCGCGCACATCCACGCGCGCCGGATCGGCAAGCGTCACACCGGACACGAGCAGTGCGTCAGCCACGTTGCGTTGATGAATCCGCTCCAGCTCGGCAAGCTGCTGCTTGCTGTTCACGCCCAAGGTTTCCCATTCGTCCTGAGGCTGCGTGGTGACGACTTCGAGGCCCGCTTCAATTGCCATTTCGACCGCGTCGGTCAGATAGAACTCGCCTTGCGCGTTGTCGTTCTTCAACGCGGCGAGCCAGCCCGCAAGACGCTCGGTGGGCGCAACGATAATGCCCGTGTTGATCTCGGCAATCAGAAGCTGATCGGCGTTCGCGTCTTTCTGCTCGACGATGCGGGACACCTTGCCCTGCGAATCGCGCACGATGCGGCCGTAGCCGCTCGGGTCGGCAAGCGTCACGGTGAGGACGCCGTAGCCATGCTGGCCGGCGCGTTCTACCAGCGCCCGCAGCGTGCTTGCACGCGTGAGCGGCACGTCGCCATAGAGCACGAGCGTAGGCACGGACGGATCGAGTAGCGGCAAAGCCTGTTGCACCGCGTGGCCCGTTCCGAGTTGCTGTTCCTGCACGGCGAACCGCACGTCGGGCGCGGCAACGGTTTCGCGGACCAGATCCGCGCCGTGACCGATCACCACGACGAGCCGCGTGGGCTTCAGTGTGCGTGCAGTCTCGATGACATGAGCGAGAAGCGGCCGGCCAGCCAGGGGATGGAGCACCTTGGGAAGCGCGGACCGCATGCGCTTACCGGTGCCTGCCGCCAAAATCACGATGTTCATGGCGTCGGCATATAGACGGAGTTTGGAGCCGTCGATTCTATCATGCACGCACTTGTCAAAATGACCGCGAAAGCGGCCATTTTGCGAGCGAAAGGCAGCACGCAGACGCCATTTTTGCGAGCGTTCGAATCAAAGATCGTCGAACTGGACAATCGAGATCGGCCGCGCGGCGCCAAGCGGCGCGCCGTTATCGGCGTCGGTCGAGCAAGGTTCTTCGTCGAATGCGATGTCGCCCTGCGGATCGGCCTCGCCGTTCGCGCGCAGGCCCGCGAACGGAAACAGCTTGTGATCCATCAAGTGCGACGGCACGACATTCGACAACGCGTTGAACATATTCTCGATGCGTCCCGGAAAGCGCTTTTCCCAATCGCGAATCAGCGCCTTCATCTCCGCACGTTTCAGATTCGGCTGGCTGCCGCACAGATTGCACGGAATGATCGGGAATTCACGCAATTCCGCATACTTTTCCAGATCGGTTTCCTTCACGTAGGCGAGCGGACGGATCACGATGTTCTTGCCATCGTCCGATTGCAGCTTGGGCGGCATGCCCTTCAGCTTGCCGCCGTAGAACATGTTCAGCAGCAACGTTTGCAGAATGTCGTCGCGATGATGGCCGAGCGCGATCTTGGTCGCGCCCAGTTCGCCCGCCACACGATAGAGAATGCCGCGCCGCAGCCGCGAACACAGCGAGCAGGTGGTCTTGCCCTCCGGCACGAGCCGCTTGACGATGCTGTACGTGTCCTGATTTTCGATGTGAAACGGTATGTCGAGCTGTTTCAGATACTCGGGCAACACGTGCTCGGGAAAGCCCGGCTGCTTCTGGTCCAGATTCACCGCAACGATGTCGAAGTTGATCGGCGCGCGCTCGCGCAGCCGCATCAGCACGTCGAGCATCGCATAGCTGTCCTTGCCGCCCGACAGGCAGACCATCACCTTGTCGCCGTCCTCGATCATGTTGAAGTCGCCGATCGCCTCGCCGACCTGGCGCGCAAGCCGCTTGAAGAGCTTGTTGTTCTCGTACGCTTCCTTCTGCTCGCGGCGCGTGAGCGGCGACTTCTGACGGGTCGCGGGCGTGGTGTCGTCAATGATTTCCGGAGCATTCATGGCTCAATCCTCTTTGATGCGGAAAACTTCGACGCCCACCGCGTCGCAGTCGGGATAGACATCCGGCTTTTCTGTCGAAACGCGCGCGGCCCGCACTTGCGGATGTTCGAGCATGGCCTTGACGAGGTCGTCGCACAGCGTTTCCTGCAAGTGAATATGGCCTTGCTCGACGCGGCGCGAAATGGTCGAACGCATGAAGTCGTAGTCGACCACTTCATCCAGCTTGTCCTGCACCGGCGTGGAAAGCGCCAGCGGCACGAACAGTTCGACGTTGATGACGACGCGCTGTTCGCCGCGCTTCTCGAAGTCGTGCACGCCAATGTTGATGTGCACTTCGTAATTGCGCAGAAAGAGCCGGCGGCAGTCGGCGAGCCGGGGATGCGAAAGAGCGGCAAACATGTTCGTTCCAGTCCAAAAGAGCGTGGGGGCACGCAAAGGGCGCTTCAGGCGCCCATTAGAAACCCATTAAAAACCCGTTAGAAACATCACGTCGCGCGGCAGCGGCACGAGGTGCTGCCCGCCGTCGACCACCAGCGTCGTTCCTGTGACGCCGGTTGCGTCTGCGAGATACAGTGCGGCGGCCACAATATCCTCCGGCCGCGACGCACGGCCCAAAGGCGTCACGCGGTGAGCGGCCGCGAAGCTCTCCGCCGTTTGATCGGCGGATTGCATTGTCAGACCAGGCGCGAGTCCGACTACACGCACTTTCGGCGCCAACGCCTGCGCGAGCGCGATCGTGGCTGTCTGCAATGCCGCCTTCGACAGCGTATACGACAGGTAGTCCGGATTCATGTTGTACAACTTCTGGTCCAGCACGTTGATCACGACACTGCGCTGCGTTTCGTCGGCATGCGCGGCTTGCGGCGTCGCGTCGAACAGCATGCGAGCCAGCACGAGCGGCGCGCCGAGGTTGATCGCGGTCAGCTTCAGCAGCAGGTCGTAGCCGACGTTGCGAGGCGTGTCTTCTTCGAAACTCGACGCATTGTTGACGATGCAAACCGGCCGGCCGAGCGCCGCGGTGCAGGCCGGCAACAGGGCCGCGACCTGAGCCTCGTCGCTCAGTTCCGCATGCAAGGCCACCGCGCGGCGGCCCATGCGTGCGATTTCGGCGACCACTTCTTCAGCTTCCCCGCGCGACGCGCCGTAATGGACGGCCACGTCCCAGCCCCGCGCGGCGAAGCCGAGCGCGAGCGAACGTCCGATGCGGCGCGCGGCGCCGGTAATCAGGACGACACGCGGCGTTTCGGGCTCGCGGGCGGCGGCGGTGTCGATAGAAGCGGTCATTTACAATGCGGGAATGAATCCGAAAGCTCACCAACCCGATAGTTTACCTGCTCCCGGCCCGAGCGCGCTCGCGCAGTCCGAAGCGCTCGTCGCGCTCATTCGAGCGGAGCTTGACGAGGCCGGCGGCTGGTTGCCGTTCGATCGCTATATGGAACGCGCGCTGTACGCGCCCGGACTCGGCTACTACAGCGGCGGCGCCCGCAAGTTCGGCTTGCGCGGCGACGACGGCAGCGACTTCGTCACGGCACCCGAATTATCGCCGCTCTTCGCGACCACGCTGGCGCGTCCCGTCGCCGAAGCGCTGCACGCAAGCGGTACGCGCAACGTGATGGAGTTCGGCGCCGGCACCGGCAAACTCGCGGCCGGTTTGCTGAACGCGCTCGCCGCGCTCGGCGCTGAATTCGACAGCTATTCGATCGTCGATCTGTCAGGAGAATTGCGCGAGCGTCAGCGTGAAACCATCGACGCCGCCGCGCCTTTACTCGCGGGCAAAGTGCGCTGGCTGGACGCATTGCCGGAGCGCTTCGAGGGCGTGGTGATCGGCAATGAAGTGTTGGACGCGATGCCGGTGCGGCTTTTTGCTTCCGTCGACGGCGCCTGGCGCGAACGCGGCGTTGCATGGCGCGACGGGTGGTTCGCATTCGAAGACCGCCCGGTTTCCGCATCCGCCGATATGGCATTGCTGTCCGAAATCGACACGAGCGGCGGCGACTACCTCGCCGAAACGCACGACGCCGCACGCGCCTTCACGCGCACCATCTGCACGATGCTCGCACGCGGCGCGGCGTTTTTCATCGACTACGGTTTTCCGCGTCACGAGTACTACCATGCGCAGCGCGCGCAAGGCACGCTGATGTGCCACTACCGGCATCGCGCGCATGGCGATCCTTTTGTCTATCCTGGCTTGCAGGACATCACCGCGCACGTGGAATTCACGGGTATCGCCGAAGCGGGCGTTGAAACCGGAGCCGACCTGCTGGGCTTCACGTCGCATGCCCGCTTTCTGCTGAACGCGGGCATTACGGATGCGTTGTCCGAAATCGATCCCGCCGACACAGCGCGCTTTTTGCCCGCGGCGAACGCGGTGCAGAAGCTGTTGTCGGAGGCCGAAATGGGCGAGCTATTCAAGGTGATCGCGTTCTCACGCGGACTGGAAGACACGCTGCAGGCGTTTTCCAGCGGCGACCGGTCGCACACGCTGTAATGCCGGGGTACCCGCAATGATCCGCTGGCTGTTGACTACCTTCGTTGCCCTCGCGGTGCTGTCGGCTTGCTGGCCGTGGCTTCGAAAGCTCGGCATTGGACGAATGCCCGGCGACGTCAGCGTGCGTCTGTTCGGACGCGAATATCACTTTCCGTTTATGTCGACGTTGTTGCTGTCGATGTTGCTGTCGCTTATCGCGAGGCTCCTGTGAAGCCGCCGCGCGGTTGATCACTACAGCGATAGCTCTGCAAGTTCTTTCACGACACACCGTCGGTGCACTAACCCGCCGTTTCGCTCAATCGAGGGCCGCGGCCACAGCACGCACGCGTTCTTGATGCACGGCGTCCTTGATGCCGGCCGGCGTATCGGCGAGCCTTTTGGCGACGGCGCCTGCATCCACGCCTCGCGCTGCGACGAGCGCGACTCGCAGACGCTCCGCTTGCGGATACTCCCTTGCTTCGAAACCGAGGCGGCCGCGCGCGTCCGCCTCGCAAGCCTGCAACGCTTCTGCGAAACGCGAAGGCTTGCGTATCGCGTCGCAGCGCTCGAGCAGCCTCACGAGCGCAGCGGCGCCCATTTCCGTCACGCGATGAATGTTGCCGTGCTCGCGCGCCACCAGCACCGCGAGGTCGCGACATTCGTTCGGAACACGTAAGCGTTCGCACAAAGGCTTCAGCAGATCCACGCTGCGTCCTTCGTGGCCGATATGCCGCGGCAGAATATCTTCGGGCGTGGTGGCTTTGCCGAGGTCATGCGTGAGCGCCGCAAACCGCACGGGCAGCGCATAACCCTGCTGCGCGGCGTGGTCGAGCACCATCATCACGTGCACGCCCGTATCGACTTCCGGGTGATAGTCGGCGCGCTGCGGTACGCCGAACAGCGCGTCGATCTCCGGCAGAATCCGCGCCAATGCGCCGCAATCGCGCAGTACCTCGAACATGCGCGACGGCTTCTTCTCCATCAAACCGCGCGACACCTCCTGCCATACGCGTTCGGCGACGAGCGCGTCCACTTCGCCGTCCGCCACCATTTTGCGCATCAGCGCGAGCGTCTCAGGCGCGACGGTGAAATCGGCGAAACGCGCGGCGAAGCGCGCAATCCGCAAGATGCGCACCGGATCTTCGAGAAACGCGTCGCTGACGTGACGGAAGAGCTTTGCCTCCAGGTCGCGCTGACCGCCGAACGGATCGATCACCGGGCCTGTGAGTTCGCCTCCCGGACGCACCTCGCGAGCCATTGCGTTGATCGTCAGGTCGCGGCGCGCAAGGTCTTCTTCGAGCGTCACGTCGGGCGCGTAGAAGAACTGGAAGCCGTGATAGCCCGCCGCGGTTTTTCGCTCTGTACGCGCGAGTGCGTACTCCTCGTGCGTCTGCGGATGCAGGAACACGGGGAAGTCCTTGCCGACCGGACGGTAGCCCTGCGCGACCATCTGCTCGGGTGTTGCGCCGACCACCACGTAATCGCGATCCTGAACCGGCACGCCCAGCAATTCGTCGCGAATGGCGCCGCCCACTGCATAGATATTCATCGGCATTCGTCTAGATACGCAACGGCGTGCGTCTCGCTGAACGCGTCGTCGATCCAGGCTTTCACGGCAGGCACGGTCATGACCCGTCGCATATACGCCGACGACGTCTCGGACAACGCCGGTTGCCACGTGTTGAAGCGCATGACCACCGGCGCGTACATTGCGTCCGCGATGGTGAACTCGCCGAACAGGAACGGACCGCCATATGTGTCCAGACAGTCGCGCCAGATCGCCTCGATACGCGCGATGTCGGCCAGCACACCCGGCGTTGCGTTCTTGCCGGGGAACGACGCGCGAATGTTCATCCACATATGCGAGCGCAATTCTCCGAAACCAGAATGCATCTCGGCGCTCACACTGCGGGCATGCGCACGCGCCGCCGGGTCGCGCGGCCACAACGAGTGCTGAGGAAAGCGCTCAGCCAGCGTCTCGGCAATTGCCAGAGAATCCCAAATGGCAAGGCCCGTATCGTCGATCAGACAGGGAATCTTGCCGGGGCCCTTCGGCGCATGAGCCAGCACGGCAGCGTTGGTGCCGGGCTGGTTCAGATGAATCAGGATTTCGTCGAACGCAATCCCAAAATGCTTGAACAGCAGCCACGGACGCATCGACCACGACGAATAGTTCTTGTCACCAATAAGCAGCTTCATGCGGGTTCGTATGAGGAAGAAATTAAGAAGGTTCAGCGGCCCGCGCTCGCGCGAAACGCGTCGAAACGCGAGCGTGCCGACGCCCCGCTCAGATAGACCGGCGCGATGGTTTCGAGGCTGGCCGGCTCAAGACCAAGCTCCGGTGCGAGTGGCCGGGTCAGCACGTTATCGACTTTCATCGAGTCGAGATTGTCGCGTGTGAGGACAGGTTCACCGGGTGCCATTTCGAAGGTCATTGCCTGCATGCGAGCCAGCATTTCCGGCAAACGGATGATGCTCGCGTGCCTGCCGATCACATCGCCGCAATACTTGACGAGCTCTTCGAGCGAATAGACGCTCGGGCCGCCAAGCTCGTAGGTCTTGCCGCTCGCCGCATCGAGATCGAGCACGTTCACGATCGCCTTGGCGACGTCGCCGACATAGACAGGCTGGAACTTCGCGTCCGGCATTGCGAGCGGAATCACCGGGAAAATGCGCTGCAAGAAAGCGAACTTGTTGAGAAACTGGTCTT
The DNA here is from genome assembly GCF_031456815.1 of Paraburkholderia strydomiana. NCBI lineage: Bacteria > Pseudomonadati > Pseudomonadota > Betaproteobacteria > Burkholderiales > Burkholderiaceae > Paraburkholderia > Paraburkholderia strydomiana. Next base: position 421,753 of record NZ_JAVDVL010000006.1, on the reverse strand, counting down.
CCGGGCCGAACACGACGGATGGCCGAAAAATCGTCCACGCAAGATTCGACGCGTGCACGGCTTTCTCGCCGTCGCCCTTCGAGCGCGCGTACATGCTCGGGCCGTTCGAGTCGGCGCCGAGCGCGCTCAGATGAATTAGCCGATGCACGCCCTTACCTTCGCAAGCCGCCGCAATTCTGGTCGGCAGTTCGACGTGAGCGCGCGCGAATTCCGGACCGTATGGTGTGCGGCGCTTGCCGTGCAGCGTGCCGACGAGATTGATCACACAGTCGGTTTCCTCGACGAAGCGAGCGAGTTGAACTGGATCGAAGACGTCGGTCTCGATCACGTCGATAGGAAGCAGCGTGAGGTGGCGCGCGTTATAGCGTCGCCGTGTGGCGATGCGCACGTCTTTGCCCATTTCAACAAGGGCGTTGACGAGATGGCTTCCGATGAAACCGGAACCGCCAATGATCGCAATGGCTTTGTGTCGCATTTTCGACTCCCTGGTGGAAGCCGCGGCAACGGCTGGCGTGGCGCACCGCTACCTCGCACCGAGGCAGCGGCGGCACGGCGCTTACGGTGCGATGTAACCCAGACGCGCCTTCAGCGATTGCGGACGGCCTTCGAACAATGCCGCGTAGTAGACCGTGTTGGACAACACATTCTTCACATAGTCACGCGTTTCCTGGAAGGGAATCGCTTCGGCGAAGATCGCGCCTTCAACCGGATGCTGCAACGTCTGCCGCCAGTTACGCGGACGGCCCGGCCCGGCGTTGTAACCCGCGGTGGCCAGCACGGCGGAACCATCGAACTGATTGTAGATCATCGACAGGTAGTTCGTGCCCAGCAGGATGTTGGTGTTGATGTCGTTCATCTGCTCGCGCGAAATCGGGCCGAGACCGATCTTCTTTGCGACGAGTTGCGCGGTGCCGGGCATCAGTTGCATCAAACCGCCCGCGCCGACTTCGGAACGCGCGTTGATGATGAAGCGCGATTCCTGGCGAATCAGCCCGTACGCCCATTCAACGTCGAGGCCGCTCGACTGCGCATCCCGTTCGACGATATCGCGGAACGGCGACAAATAACGCAGCGAGAAATCGTGTTCGGTTTTTGTGCGGTCGGCGGTGTTGACGGTTCGGTCATACAACTGGATACGGCGCGCGTATTCGGCGGCGGCAAGCAGCTGACGGTCGCTCATGGTGCGCAGCGGCCAGTTCCACTCGCGATTGCCTTCGAGCCGCAAGTTCAGCGCGTAGAAGCGCTGCGCCAGATCGAAACCAGGCGTGTTGCCGGCCTGCTGGACTTCGGAATCGGTCACCATGGTTTTAGGCGGCACCGAAATCTTCTGCCCGAGTTCTTCAGCGGCCAGTTGCCCGTAGAAGTTGAAACCCTGCGAGATCGACTCGAATTCCTGGTTGGCCGTGGTCGTGTCGCCAGCCTGCTTGAGCGCACGGGCATGCCAATAGACCCACGACGGCTGATTGCGCAGCGCCACCGGCATCTGCTCGATCGACCAGCGCACCATGTTCCAGTCTCCGGCGAGGAGCGCGGTGCGCGTGCGCCATTCATACGCGGGATTGGAGAGCGGCGCGTTTGCCGACAGCCTGTACCAGTCGGTGGCGCTCGGCATCTGCTTGGCTGCCGCCTGATAGGCAATGGTGCCCCAGCCGATCGCGCGTTCGGGCGAATTCAGCGACGGCGCGACAGAGGCGAACGTGGCCGCGGCCATGGCCGGATCGTTGCGGGCCATGCGCGTGATGGCGAGCAACGCGAGTTGATGCGATTGCGCATCGGGACTGACACCGCGCGCGAGCAACAGCGGCGGCGTACTGGTAGCCTGGCCGAACAGCACCGGATCGGGCGCCTGGTCGCCCAGCGCGTCGACCAGCTTGCTGCCGGTATTCGGATAGTTCTGTTCGTAAGCGAGACGGATCTGTTGCCAGATGTCGTCGGTGCTGAACTGCTTGTTCACGCCGAGCACCGTGATCAGATCGACGCAGCCGTCGCCGTACCATTTCGGATCGACGAGCAGCGCGCGCGCCGCGTCCGCGACATTCTCGCCGCGCGACGCACGCGATTCGAGCGCGTAGCACTTGACCTGCGTATCGTCGTTCAGCACGAAGCGCGCATATTGCTGGTCGAAGTTGCGCCAATCGTGGCGCGTGCCGAGCACCGTGAGGTAGTCGTTGCGCATGCGGTCGGCGATCGCCTGGCCGTCGTACTTCTGCAGGAACGCGAGCACCGGCGCGTCTGGCGCGTCGACGCGCGCATGGCCGCCGGAATCGAAGAGCTGCGGCTTGATCTGGAAGTACTCCAGATACGAAGGCGCCGGATAGCTCGGGATCATGCTCGCCAACTGCACCGCACGAGCCGCGTCGTTATTGCGGGCGGCCTCGCGCAACTGGACGAAAATCTGATCGTCGTTGGTGAGCTGCGAAATGGGAAGAGGCTTGACGGCTGATGCCGTGCTACATGCGACGAGCGCCGCTGCGGCTAACGCCATGCCTGCCGCGCGATATACTCGATAAAGACTTTTTGACATCGTTGTTTCTGGAGCGCGAATTGAACCCAAGCATAGCATGCAACCCTGTCGCGGAATCGAAAAAGGCGCTGCGTCGAATGCTATTGGAAGCAAGGCTACAAGCGGCTTCCGAGCCGACTAACAATGCCGCGCTCGGACGCTGCGTTCTCGATGCGCTCAAGCATTTCGACGTGCAAAGCGTCGGGTTCTACTGGCCGCTCGCGGGCGAATTCGATGCACGCGCAGCGATCTCCATCTGGCTCACGGGCAGCACGCAACGCGAGGCCAGCCTGCCCATCATCAAGGAACGCGGGCTGCCGCTCGAGTTCCACGCATGGTCGCCGGACACGCCGATGAAGATCGGCCACCACAAGATCGCAGAGCCCACCACAGGGCGAATGGTAACGCCCGAGCTACTGCTCGTTCCCTGCGTGGGTTTCGATGCCGACGGCTACCGGCTCGGTTATGGCGGCGGCTACTACGACCGTACGCTCGCCGGCTGGCCCGGAGCGAAGAAGCCGATTACGGTGGGTGTGGCGTATGAAGCATGCCGCACCTCTACACTGAAGCGCGAGGTGCATGACATCCCGCTCGACATGATCGTGACCGAAGCGGGGCTTCATGCGCGGAGCGTCGGCTAGATGCCTCTGAAGAGCGACCGGTAACACACCGCTTGGCGCGGCTTGCACGCAGCCAGGAAACTCATGCCGCGCAGGCGCGCGTCTCAGCGCCTCACATCTATAACGACGCCGCCGCGCGCGCGGCTGTGTCGTACATCCCAGACGCGTTTCTCATCAGTTGCGCCGCGTCGCCAATCTGTTCGTTGGTGAGGCCGCTTTCCTTCAGCGTCGAGATGAGGCAACTCTCGCGCACCTCCCGATACTTCAGACACAGCGCACGGCCCGCTTCCGTCGCCGAAAAAAACACTTCCTTGCCGGTCTTTTCGCTTTTTACATACCCTCTAGCTACGAGCTTCTTCAACGCATAGGTCGCGACGTGCGTATCTTCTATGTTGAGGACGAAGCAGATGTCGGCCAGTTTTTTGCGGCGCTCGCGATGACTCACGTGATGCAGCAGCGAGACCTCGATTGCGGTCATGTCCTTGTCCCCGGCCGCCGACATGCAGCGCACCATCCATCGGTTGAATGCGTTGCCGGCCATGATGAGCGCGTACTCGAGCTCGGACAGTTCCGCGCTCGTGTCCGACACGAGATGTTCGGACGAGACGATCTTGGTGGGATGCCGCGACATGTGAATTTCTCAGGAAAACGGGATGGAGAGTGTCGGGAGTGTACGACGAGCGGCTCACGGCGGCGAGCCTGGCGAAAACTCTTATTGATAAATTGTTGATATTTTATTGACAATGTACGCTTCAAACGTCGCGTAGCCATGCCCCACGGTTTCTGACGGCGTTCAACGCAGAACTCTTCGACTTCTTCGGGTCTTCAAGCCATGAGCCAACCCAGAATTTTTCCGCTCGGCGACGCCGCGCTTGTCTGCGAGGCGCCCCCGCCCGCGACGCTGGACTGTCAGCGCCGCGTGTGGGCGGCCGCCGAAATGGCGCAGCACTGGCCTCATGTGCTGGAAGTCGTGCCGGGCATGAACAATCTGACGCTCGTGTTCGATCCCGTCGAAACCGACCGCGACGCGCTGACGGCCCGGCTGCAGGAAGCCTGGCAAGCAGTCAGCGCAACGCCCGCGCCGGGCCGCGAAGTCGAAGTCCCGGTTCAGTACGGCGGAGAGTTCGGCCCCGACCTCGGTGCAGTGGCGAACCACACCGGTTTGAGCGTGCGCGAGGTGATCGAGCGGCATTCGGGTGGCGAATACGTGGTCTTTTTCCTCGGCTTCCAGCCGGGCTTCGCCTATATGGGCGGATTGGAAGAGGCGCTGCATACGCCGCGCCGCGCATCGCCGCGACTCGAAGTGCCGGCCGGTTCGGTCGGCATCGGCGGGGAGCAGACGGGCATTTACCCGGCTACGTCGCCCGGCGGCTGGCAACTGATCGGCCGCACCGAACTGCCGCTGTTCGACCCAACGCGCCGCCCGCCCACCTTGTTGCAGCCGGGCGACCGGGTGCGCTTCACGATTGCGGGGATACACGCATGATCGACGTGATTCGCGCAGGTCTGCTGACCACGATTCAGGACCTCGGCCGTCACGGCTACCGGCATCTGGGTGTCGCGATGGGCGGGGCGCTCGACCGCCTGTCGCTGGAAGTCGGCAACCGGCTCGTCGGCAACCGGCCCGACGCCGCGGGCCTCGAAATCACCTTCGGCCCCACCGTGCTGCGCTTCCTGCGGGCGACGCGAGTGGCCATCACCGGCACTGAATTCGGCGCGACGCTCGACGGCAAGCCGGTCTACTCGTGGTGGAGCCTGCCCGTGAAGGCCGGCCAGGAGCTGGTGCTGAACGCGGCGAAGCGCGGCATGCGCGGCTACGTGTGCATCGCGGGCGGCATCGACGTATTGCCGATGCTCGGCTCGCGCAGCACCGACCTTGCGGCTCACTTCGGCGGTCTTGGGGGCCGGGCGCTGCGCGACGGCGACCGCCTGCCGGTCGGCGCGCCGCCGCAGCGCGCTCATGTCGGCTTCTCTCCCGAGGCGCCGGAGTTCGGCGTCAAAGCGCCTGCCTGGTGCAAGTTCGTGCTCGTGGACGAACCGCTGCGGCGCGGCCGTCATCCGACAGGCGTGCCTTGGGCGGTCCCCATTCGCGTGCTGCGCGGCCCCGAGTACGAAAGCTTCACCGAAGAAGCACATGAGTCTTTCTGGTCCGACGAGTGGCTGGTCACGCCGAACAGCAACCGCATGGGCTACCGGCTCGCCGGCACGGAACTGAAGCGCAAAGTCAAAGTGGATCTGCTGTCGCACGCGGTGCTGCCGGGCACGATCCAGGTGCCGCCGAACGGCCAGCCGATCGTGCTGATGAGCGACGCACAGACTACCGGTGGCTATCCGAAGATCGGCGCGGTCATTCAGGCCGACTTGTGGAAGCTCGCTCAGGTGCGGCTGAATGCGGCGGTCCGCTTCATTCCGACCACACCCTACGAAGCGCGCCACGCGTTACTGGAAGAGCGCACCTATTTGCGGCAAATCGACGCCGCCATAGCAATGCATGAAGAACGTTGCGCACGGCAGATGACCGCCGCAGCGTTGTGACAATGACCGCCCACAAGCCTGGCGCGTCGCGCCCGGCCTATCGAGGGGCAAGAAAACTTGGGGCGGCCCGGCGTTTTCTTGAGAGTAGAGGAACATCATGGAAATCGATCTGAACGCCGACCTCGGCGAAGGCTGCGGCTCCGACGAGGCGCTGCTCGACCTCGTCAGCTCCGCGAATATCGCGTGCGGCTGGCACGCGGGCGGCGCCAACGCCATGCGTGACTGCGTGCGATGGGCGGTGCAAAAAGGCGTGTCGATCGGGGCGCATCCGAGCTTCAACGACCCGGAGAATTTCGGCCGCAAGGAGATGGACTTGCCGGCGGCCGACATTTACGCGGGCGTGCTTTATCAACTTGGCGCGCTGTCGGCAATCGCGCAGGCCGAGGGCGGGCGCATCGCGCACGTGAAGCCGCACGGCGCTCTTTACAACCAGGCCGCGCGCGATGCGAAGATCGCCGACGCGATCGTTTCGGCCGTGCATGACTTCGATCCGTCGGTCGCGGTTTTCGCGCTTGCCAACAGCGGTCTCGTGACGGCCGCGCGCAACGCGGGGCTGACCGCCATCGAAGAAGTATTCGCCGATCGCGGCTATCGCGCCGACGGCTCGCTCGTGCCGCGCAAGGAGCCCGGCGCGCTACTCGAAGATGAAGACGAAGTGCTCGAACGCACACTTGCGATGGTGCGCGAGCAGCGGGTGCGCGCCGTCGACGGTCAATGGGTGCCGCTCAACGCGCAGACCATTTGTCTGCACGGCGACGGCCCGCATGCGCTCGCGTTCGCGCGGCGCATCCGCAGCGCGCTCCAACAGGCCGGTATCGAAGTGCACGCGGCCGGCGCAGCAAGCGTCTGAAGTACGCGCCGCCGCATCCTGGTCATGTCCTGAACGCCCCGCTACATGCGGGGCGTTCGCCAGGTGCGAGAGGTTATGCAGAGATTCGCAGTATCCGCAGTCGATTCATCGCAGTGAATGCAGGTGCTGGTGCAGGTGCAGTGCGTAGCAACGCGGCCATCAAGAGCCGCGGAAACAAAACGGCGCGCGGATCGCCACGCGCCGGCCCATGTTAGCCGTCACAAGCGGCGACGTTGAAACCTGTTTGGAGATCCAGATGCAGACAACAGTCAGTCTATGGCCGCTCATCGGCGTGGCCGTCATCATCGTTGGCTTTTTATTGCGGTTCAATCCGATGCTGATCGTGGCAGTCGCCGCGATCATTACCGGGCTGGCCGCGCATTTTCCGGTCGAGAAAATCCTCGCCGAAATCGGCACTGGCTTTATCAAGACGCGCAACATTCCGTTGATCATTCTTCTGCCGCTCGCGGTAATCGGCCTGCTGGAACGGCATGGCCTGCGCGAGCGTGCGCAGACGTGGATCAGCGGCATCAAGGCCGCCACGGCCGGGCGCCTGCTGATCGTTTATCTGCTCGTGCGCGAGCTGACTGCGGCAGTCGGGCTGACCGGGCTCGGCGGGCATCCGCAGATGGTGCGCCCGCTCATCGCGCCGATGGCCGAAGGTGCAACCGAAACCCGCTTCGGCAAGATCAGCGACGCCGTGCGCTTCAAGCTGCGGGCGTTTTCAGCGGCAACGGATAACGTGGGCCTCTTCTTCGGCGAAGACATTTTCGTTGCGTTCGGTGCGATCGTGCTGATGACCACCTTCCTCAAGGAGGCAGGCATTATCGTCGAGCCGATCCACGTCGCGGTCTGGGGCATTCCCACTGCGATCTGCGCATTCCTGATTCACGGCTTCCGCCTGTATCTGCTCGACCGAAAGCTCGACCGCGAATTGCGCGGCAACGCCCGCGCGGGCAATGCCACCGTATCGTCGACGCAATCCGCTGCAGGAGACAAAGCATGACGCTCTCGATCACCTATCTTTTCTGGCTGTTGGGCGTGGTGCTGCTGATCGTCGGCGGCATGATCGTCACAGATAAGGAACATCCGCGCCGCCTGACGGCCGGCGGCTTCTGGATTCTTTATGCGCTGATCTTTCTGATCGGCGACAAACTGCCGCCCGCAGTGGTCGGCGTTGCAGTGATCGTGATGGCGCTGATTGCCGGCTTCGGCGGGGTCACCGCCGGCAAGCCGCGAGTGCTGTCGCTCGAAGCGCGCAAGGCGAGCGCCGCGCGCCTTGGCAACAAGCTGTTCGTGCCCGCGCTGACGATTCCCGTGATCACCGTGATCATCACGTTGTCGGCGAGCCACCTTGTGTTCGGCGGCGTTCCGTTGATCGAGAAGGCCAACGTCACGTTGATCGGCTTCGGCATCGGCTGCGTGATCGCGCTCGCGATTGCATGCGTGCTGACGCGCGACACCGTCGGGCAGTCGATGAAGGAAACGCGCCGCCTCGTCGACGCGCTCTCCTGGGCCGCCGTGTTGCCGCAAATGCTCGGCATGCTCGGCCTCGTGTTCTCGGACGCGGGTGTCGGCAAAGCTGTCGCTCACGTGACCACCGCGTATATCAGCCTCGACTACCGGTTTATCGCAGTGGCCGTGTATTGCATCGGCATGGCGCTCTTCACGATGGTCATGGGCAACGGCTTCGCTGCCTTTCCGGTGATGACGGGCGGCGTCGGCGTGCCGATCCTCGTCGGCGTGTTCCATGGCAATCCGGCCGTGATGGTGGCAATCGGCATGTTCTCGGGCTACTGCGGCACGCTGATGACGCCGATGGCCGCGAACTTCAACATGGTGCCGGCGGCCTTGCTGGAACTGCCGGATAAGAACGCCGTTATCAAGGTCCAGATACCTACCGCGCTGACCTTGCTGGTGGTGAACATCTTCCTGCTCAACTTTCTCATGTTCATGTAAAGGGCTTCGTAAAAACGTCCGTAAAAGCAGCAATTTCCGATGTGTCGCGCGACGCTTTCGCGGCACATCGGCGAAGCACCTCAAACAGGAAAAACCTGCAAGGGAAATAGGATGCGTCCGATCGTCGGTCCGTGATGCCGACCATAAGATGCTAGACCATCTCCTATCCACACGCGCCGGCGCGTGCAACGCGCGCCGCCGGAGCCTTTCCCGCAGGTTTCCATGGAACGTCAACCTCAGCGCACCGGCGCGCATTCCGCGCCGCCGTCATCCAGCGTTACTTCGCTCGTGAATGCCGCGCTTGGCGCGCATCAGGCCGGCCGGCTCGACACCGCCGAGTCCATCTACCGCGAGATCCTGGCGCTTGCGCCGACGAATTCGCAGGCTTTGCATTATTTCGGGGTACTGCATTATCAGCGCGGGCAATACGCGGACGCCGCTGCGCTAATGAGCAACGCGCTCAAATACGACCGTCACGACGCCGCCTGCTGGAGCAACCGCGGACTCGCCGCCGCCGCGCTCGGCCATCTCGACGAAGCCACCATCTGTTACGACCAGGCGTTGCAGCTACAACCCGATTTCGCCGACGCGCGCAACAATTTCGGCACCGCGTTGCAGGCGCAAGGCGCGTTGGACGAAGCGGTCGAGCAATATCGGCTTGCAATCGCGTCGAACCCCGCACTGGTCGATGCCCATCTGAATCTGGGCACGGCGCTCGGCAAACTCGGGCGTTTCGCGGAAGCCCTGGCGTGCTATCGCGACGCCTTGCGAGTCGATCCGGCTTCAGCGGAAGCGCACTTCAACGCGGGCAATGCCTACACGGCGCAGGGCGAGCGCGAGGCGGCCGTCGCGAGCTTTGAGCGCGCGCTCGCGTTGCGCCCGGATTACGCCGAGGCGCACATCAACCTGGGTAGCGCGATCGGCAAGCATGGCGACTATGCGGGCGCGGAGTCGCACTACCGCCGCGCGGTCGCAATCGCGCCGAATCCGACCAACCTCGTGTGCCTGGGAGGCTCGCTCGGCGCGCAGGGACGACTCGACGAAGAGGAGACGTTCTATCGCGAAGCGCTCGCCCGCGATCCGCATTACGCCGACGCCCATCAGAACCTTGCCTGGCTGCTGCTCAAGCGCGGCGATTTCAAGCAGGGCTGGGCCGAGTTTGCGCTGCGCTGGCGTAAGAGCGATTACGAAGCGCTCGCGATTGCGGGCGTGGCCGAATGGCGCGGCGAACCGCTCAAGGGGCATCGTGTGTTGATCGTCGGCGAGCAGGGTTTTGGAGATCATTTCCAGTTCCTGCGTTTTGCGCGCTTGCTGCACGAACGCGGCGCCACAGTAGACGTCTGCGTGCGAGAGCCATTGCTGAGTCTTGTTCAACGCATGCCGGGCGTACACAACGCGTTCAGCGGAAAACCGGAGCAGAACTGCGCGGAGCAGAACTACGACTTCTGGGTTCCCATGACGAGCGTGCCGTCATGCGTCGGCACTGAGTTGTTCACCATCCCGGCCGAAGTGCCGTATCTGTTCGCGCACCACGCCAAGGTCAAAACCTGGCGCAAGAAACTGAAGAAAACCGGCGACGCAAAGCGCAGAGCGGGTCTCGTGTGGGCAGGCAGTCCGGCGTTCGGCAACGACCGCTATCGGTCAATGGCGCTTGCCGACTTGCACGCGCTCGCAGATGTCGCCAATGTGGACTGGTATCCGTTGCAGAAGGGTGCGGCGCACGCGCAACTCGCCGCCGCGCCGCAAGCCTTCCGCACGCACGATTTCAGCGGCGAGTTGAACGACTTTGAGGACACAGCCGCGCTGATCATGAACCTCGATCTGGTGATCGCCGTCGACACCGCCGTCGCGCATCTGGCCGGCGCGCTCGGCAAGCCGGTGTGGCTGCTGCTGCCGGCCAATTCAGACTGGCGGTGGCTTGAAGAACGGAGCGACTCGCCGTGGTATCCGGGAATGCGGCTGTTCCGGCAAAAGGTACTGGGTGAATGGGCGGAGGTCGTGAAGGAAGTGATCAGCGCAATCGATCCCGCGTCGTAGATCGCGCATCGTTTCAGCCCGCGTCCACCACGAACCCATGCTGTCGCAAAAGCTGCAGAACGCCTTTGCGGCCACCCAGATGCAACGCGCCGATCGCCACGAACACCGGTTTGTTCGGCGCGGCGATCTGCAGCATGCGCGAGACGAAGCGCCGGTTGCGCGCGTACACAATCCTGTCGTCTATCGAGTTGGACACCTGCTTGTCGCGCGCCAGCTTTTCGGTTTTCGCGGCCTCCCAGGCGGCGATTGCATCTGCATCGCCAACACGCCACAGGCGGTGCAAGGTCCGCACGTCCTCGACGTTTTGCGCGGGCGTCTGCACCAGATCCTGCGTGAGCATCTCGCGTTGCTGGGCGAGCGTGAGTCCGGTGAAGGCGCGCATCTGCTGCGGCAGGGTTTCAAGGCCGATGATCTTGCCACGTGTGCGCAGATATACGTTCTGCAACTGCGCTTCAGTGCCGTACTCGGTCTGCAAGCCGGCGCTGAGCGAGTCGTAGGTTTCGACCAGCAGCGAGGCGAGCCACGGGCGCATCTTTTTGATTTCATCCAACGCCGCAGGATTGCCGCGCAGACGAAACGCGAGCTTGCGCCACAGCGGCTCCGGCAAGAGGCCGGGAAGGCAGTCGCGGCGGCATACGCCGTACTTGGAAACATCGTCTTGCGAAACGAGTAGCTCGTCCGGCGAAAGTTCGAGCGCAAGCGTTGGCGAAGCAGCCAACGCGCCCATGATCGGCGGACGAAACGGCTGAGCCGGCGGGTAATCGGCGGGATCGCCCACGTGCAGTGTGCCCAGAACGTAGATGGTGGTAGCACCGCGAGTCGCGACGTAGAACGGCATACGCGCCGGTTGCAGGCGCACGGGTCCGCTCGCAGTCGTACCGGGTGTGGCAGGTGGCGGGTTGAAACCCGGCAGCGCGGCGCGTGGCTCCGAAGGCGCGTGCGGCACCGGCAACGCGGGACGCACACCTTGCGTGGTTGAATTGACGCCAGCCGTGGGTGTATTGGCCGCGGCGCCGGCAGCATGCGCGCGGCCGATCGGTGCCACGGAGAAATACAGAACGGAACAAACGCCGACGAGCGCGGCACCGGTCAGTGCACGCGCCCGCAAGCTTCGCATGAAGGCAGCGCGGCGGCCGCCTTCACGCGAGCGGCGCGCAAGACGACGCGCCGCCAGCGCATCAGGCATCCACGTCCCCCACCTCCTCGGCGCGGTGACACGACACCTGACGGCCATCCACTTCACGCAGCTTCGGCTCTTCGCTGCGGCAACGGTCGATCACATAGGGGCAGCGCTGATGAAACGTGCAGCCCGAAGGCGGATTCAGCGGCGAAGGCATCTCACCTTGCAGCTTGATCTTGATCGTGCGATCCGCCTCGAAGATCGACGGCGTCGCCGACATCAACGCGCGCGTGTAGGGATGCCGTGGCTTCGAGAAAATCCGCTTCTTGTCGCCGAGTTCGGCCACGCCGCCGAAGTACATCACCATCACGTCGTCGGCAATATGCTCGACCACTGACAGATTGTGCGAGATGAACACATAGCTCGTCTTGAACTCCTGCTGCAGATCCATGAACAGGTTCAGAATCTGCGCCTGGATCGACACGTCGAGCGCCGACACGGGTTCGTCGGCGACAACGATCTGCGGGTCGAGAATCATCGCGCGAGCAATCGCCACGCGTTGACGTTGACCGCCCGAGAACATATGCGGATAGCGCTTCGCATGTTCCGGACGCAGGCCGACGGTACGCATCATTTGAGCGATGCGTTCCGCGCGTTGCGTTACGCTCAGTTGGGAGTTGATCGCGAGGGGTTCGCCGAGCGTCTGCTCCACGGTCTTGCGCGGGTTGAGCGACGCAAACGGGTTCTGAAACACCATCTGCACGCGCCGCCGCAGCGCCGCGATTTTCGCGTGATCCGCGCCAGCCACGTCTTCACCGTCGATCAGCAAACGGCCCGCACTGGGCGCTTCGATCATGGTCAGCTGGCGCGCGAGCGTCGACTTGCCGCAACCGGATTCGCCGACCACGGCGAGCGTCTTGCCGCGCTCGAGCGCGAACGACACGCCGTTGAGCGCCTTCACCGTCCCCGTTGCGAACATGCCGCGTTTGACCGTGTAATACCGCGCGAGCTTGTCGGCGACCAGCACGTGATCGCCCGCATGGTCCGACTGGCGCCGCGTTTCAGGTACTGCGTTCATCGTGCGCCTCCATGTGTGTGAACGTTCGCGTCGCCGCTCAGGTTCAAGGGTTTGATGCAGCGCACGCGCGCAACTTCGGCGTGACCTTGCATGGGCGCGAGCGCGGGGCGTCCCTTGTTGCAGTCGTCGATCATGTACTTGCAGCGCGGGGCAAACAGACACCCTTTCGGGCGATCGTCGCGTCCGGGCACCATGCCCGGCAAAGCGGCGAGTCGCACGGCACCCACGTTGTGCTCGGGAATCGCGGCCAGCAACGCTTCAGTGTACGGATGATGAGGCGCGGCGAAGATATCCGGCACCTTGTTCGTCTCGATCACTTCGCCAGCGTACATGACCGCGACGCGCTGCGCGACCTCGGACACCACCGCGAGATCGTGCGAAATCAGCACGAGCGCCATGCCGCGCTCTTTCTGCAAGCGCATCAGCAGTTCCATGATCTGCGCCTGGATCGTTACGTCGAGCGCGGTGGTCGGCTCGTCAGCGATCAACAGCTTTGGGTTGCAGGCGATGGCCATGGCGATCATCACGCGCTGGTTCATGCCGCCCGACATCTGATGCGGAAACGCGCCAATGCGGCTCTTCGCGTCCGGAATGCCGACCTGATCGAGCAGTTCGAGCGCGCGCTTGTCGAGCGCGGCGCCGCGCAGCCCTTCGTGCAGTTTCAGCACTTCCTTGATCTGATAGCCGACCGTGTAGCTCGGATTCAAACTCGTGAGCGCGTCCTGGAACACCATCGCGATATCTTTGCCGATGATCTTGCGGCGTTCCTTCGCCGATGCCTTCAGCAGATCGCGTCCGTTGAACGTGATTTCGTCCGCCGTGACCTTGCCGGGGGCGTCGATCAGTCCCATCAACGCCATCATCGTCACGCTCTTGCCCGAACCCGATTCGCCGACAACGCCGAGCACTTCGCCCGGCGCGACGTCCAGATTGATCCGGTCGACAGCAGGCAGTCCGTTGAAGTTGACCGCCAGATTGCGGATGGTCAGTAGATTGTCCATTTATGCCATCCGTTTCAGTTTGGGATCGAGTGCGTCGCGCAGCCCGTCGCCGAGCAGATTGATGGCGAGCACCGAGATCAGGATGGACAAACCAGGCATCGTGACGATCCACCATGCACTGTCGATGTAGTCACGCGCCGAGGCCAGCATCGCGCCCCACTCCGCCGACGGCGGTTGCACGCCGAGGCCGAGGAAGCCGAGCGCGGCCGCATCCAGAATCGCCGACGAAAAGCCGAGCGTTGCCTGCACGATCAGCGGCGCGGTGCAGTTGGGCAGCACTTGCGAGAACATCAGACGCAGCGTGCCGGCGCCGGCCACTCGCGAGGCCGTCACGTATTCCTTCTGCAACTCGCCTTGCGCCGAGGCGCGCGTCAAACGCACGTAGCCCGGCAACGCGACGATCGCGATGGCCAGCATCGTATTGACGAGGCCCGGACCGATGATCGCGACCACCGCCACCGCGAGCAGCAGCGACGGCAATGCGAGCAGCACGTCCATGATGCGCATGATCGGCGTATCGGCCCACTTCTCGAAGAATGCCGCGATGAGACCGAGCACGACGCCCGGAATCAGCGCGAGCACCACCGACACGAAGCCGATCCAGAACGACAGCCGCGCGCCGTACATCAGACGCGAAAGGATGTCGCGGCCCGCTTCATCGGTGCCGAGAACGAACCGCCAGTTGCCGCCTTCGAGCCATGCAGGCGGAATTTTCACGAAGTCGCGGTACTGTTCGATCGGGCTATGCGGCGCGATGAGCGGCGCGAAAATCGCCACGACGATAAGCAGCAGAACGACGATGCCGGCGCCAACCGCACCGCGATTGCGCGAGAAATTCGCCCAGAATTCGCGAGCGGCAATCGCGCGGCCGCTGGGCGGCGTCACTGCTGTGGGAACTGTATTTTGAATGTCTGCCATGCTTGATCACCTCGTATGGCGAATGCGCGGGTTGAGCACGCCGTACAACAGATCGACGACGAGGTTCACGAAGATCACCAGTGTGGCGATCATCAGGATGCCGCCCTGCACGACCGGATAATCCCGGCGGCCAATCGCATCGATCAGCCATTTGCCGATACCCGGCCACGAGAAGAGTGTCTCCGTCAGTACCGCGCCCGCAAGCAGCGTACCGACCTGCAAACCGATCACCGTCACCACCGGAATCAACGCATTGCGCAAGGCATGAACGACGATCACTCGCCCCGGCGACAAACCCTTCGCGCGCGCAGTGCGAATGTAGTCTTCCCGCAGCACTTCGAGCATCGACGAACGAGTCATGCGCGCGACGACCGCGAGCGGAATCGTTCCGAGCACGATGGCGGGAAGAATCAGATGGCTGAGTGCGGACTTGAACGCGCCTTCGTCGGTGGACATCATCGCGTCGATCAGCATGAAGCCGGTCACGTGCGGAATGTCGTATTCGACCGCGATGCGGCCCGACACCGGCGTCCAGCCAAGCTTGACCGAGAACACCATGATGAGGATCAAGCCCCACCAGAAGATCGGCATCGAATAGCCGGTCAGCGCGGTTCCCATCACGCCGTGATCGACCGCCGTGCCGCGCCGGAGCGCCGCGAACACGCCTGCCGGCAGGCCGACGATCAGCGCGAACAGCATCGCGCAAATCGACAGTTCGACGGTCGCGGGGAAGCGGGCGAGAAATTCGCCCATGACGCTCGTGTTGGTGATGATGGAAGTGCCGAGATCGCCGTGCAGCGCGCGGCCGATGTAGTGAACGTATTGCATCGGCAGAGGCTCGTCGAGCCCTAACCGGTGCATAGCCGCGGCATGCATCGCCGGATCGACGCCGCGCTCGCCCATCATCACTTCGATGGGGTCGCCCGGTATCAGGTGAATCAGCGCGAATGCAAGGATCGTGATGCCGATGAACGTCGGTATCACCATGCCGATGCGGCGCAAAACAAAGCGGAACATGGTTCGTCCCTATGGTCTTGATGAAGAAAAAACGCAACCGGCGACGAGGGCTTGTGACCCCGGTCGCCGGACCATTTCGACCAGTTTTCTAACCGTGCGAAAAGCGTACTGCGCGAATTTTACGGCTTGCCTGACTCAATATCGGGCGCCTTACTTGACGCTGACGCCGTCGAAGCGAGCGTAGCCGAGCGGCTCGATACGCATGTCGACCACCTTCTTGCTGACAGGCTGGTAGACCGTCGAGTGAGCGATCGGCGAGAACGGCAGTTGCTGCGCGAAGATCTGCTGCGCCTGCGTGTATGCCGTCGTGCGCGCGCCCTGGTCGGACGTCGAACGACCCTTCTGGATCAGATCGTCGAAAGGCTTGTAGCACCATTTCGAGAAGTTGTTGCCGTTCACCGCGTCGCAGCCAAGCAGCGTGCCGAGCCAGTTGTCCGGATCGCCATTGTCGCCCGTCCAGCCGATCAGCATCGTGTCGTCCTCACCAGCGTGGGCGCGCTTGATGTACTCGCCCCACTCGTACGTGACGATCTTCGCCTTGACGCCGATCTTGGCCCAGTCAGCCTGGATCATTTCCGCCATCAGACGTGCGTTCGGGTTATATGCGCGTTGCACCGGCATCGCCCACAGCGTGATGTCGAAGCCGTTCGGATAACCGGCCTTTGCGAGCAGCGCCTTGGCTTTATCCGCGTCGTACGATGCGCCCTTCAGGTTCTTGTCATAGGACCATTGGGTCGGCGGCATCGGGTTCGTGGCGGCCTGGCCTGCGCCCTGGTACACGGAGTCGATGATCGCCTTCTTGTTGATCGCCATGTCGAGCGCCTGACGCACTTCGACCTTGTCGACCGGCTTGTGCGTGACGTTGTACGCGAGGTAGCCCAGGTTGAAGCCAGGCTGCGACGGCATCGCGAGACTCGATTCGGCCTTCAGCGGTGCAATATCGGCCGGGCGCGGATAGCTCATCACCTGGCATTCGTCGCGCTTTAGTTTCTGCACGCGCACGCCTGCGTCCGGCGTGATCGAGAAGATCAGCTTCGAAATCTTGACCGCATTCGGCTTCCAGTAATCGGGATTGCCGTCGAAACGGATGGTCGCGTCTTTCGTATAGCTGCGGAAGATGAACGGACCCGTGCCGACCGGGAACTGGTTGATGTCGGCGGCTTTGCCGGCCTTCAGCAACTGGTCGCCATATTCAGCCGACAGAACCGACGCGTATTCCATGGCCAGGTTCTGGATGAACGGCGCGTTGACTTCCTTCAGCGTGAACTTGACCGTGTACGGATCGACCTTTTCGACCTTCGTGATCAGCTTGTCCAGACCCATGTCGGTGAAGTACGGGAACTGCACCGGGTAGGCCTTGTGGAACGGCTGGTTCGCGTCGAGCATGCGCTCGAAGGTGAAGATGACGTCATCCGCGTTGAATTCGCGCGTCGGCTTGAAGAACGACGTGGTCTGGAACTTCACGCCATGACGCAGATGGAACGTGTACGTCTTGCCGTCCGCGGAGACATCCCACTTTTCGGCGAGGCCCGGCTCGACCTTGGTGCCGCCACGCTCGAATTCGACGAGGCGGTTATAGACGGTGAACGTATTGGCCGTGAAATCGGTGCCCGTGGTGTATTGGGCCGGATCGAAACCCGCAGGGCTGCCTTCTGAGCAGTAAACGAGTGTCTTGTTCGGAATCTCGGCGCGCGCGCTTTGCGCACCCACCATCGATGCCGCTGCAGCTGCGACGAGCGTCGTAACACGCGCGGCGCGCAACAGGTTGTTTTGCTTCATGTTTCCTCCAGGTTCGGGGCTGGCTGACGCCAGCGTAGCGCGATATTACTGAGCTTTCCCCGGTGTCACAAGCAGAGGAAATTATCCGCCACGCCGCAGCCGGCGCGCCTGCGCGGATATTTCGAGACCTCTTTCGAATGACTTTCAGAGTAGGCCATCGCGGCGATTCTTGTGGAATCGTTTCGAGTTGTTATGACTGGAAATCTGGGAAAAGTGCTGGGAAGAGACAATTCGCCAGAGCCGCCGCGCATGAATCCGCACGGCGGCCTGGATAACAATCGGCGACAAAGGCCACCGACAACGACGAGTCAGCGGTTTAACCGCCCAGGCGCTCGCAGATCGCCGTGGTCGCCGCAGCGCCGTTGAGCGTATAGAAATGCAAACCCGGCACCTTCGCGCTGATCAGACGCCTGCACAGGTCCGTCACCACGTCGAGCCCGAATGCGCGAATCGACTCGCGGTCGTCCCCGAAGCTCTCCAGCCGGCGCGCGATCCAGCGCGGCACTTCGGCGCCGCACATCTCTGAAAAGCGCATGAGCTGCGAGAAGTTCGTGATCGGCATGATGCCCGGCACGATCGGCACGTCGACGCCGAGTTTCCGTGCGTCGTCGACAAAGCGGAAATACGCGTCCGCATTGAAGAAGTACTGCGTGATCGCCGAATTGGCGCCGGCCTTCACCTTGCGAGCGAAGTTTTCGAGATCGTGACGCGGCGAACGCGACTGCGGATGATATTCCGGGTAGCCTGCCACCTCGATCCAGAACCAGTCGCCGAACTCGGCGCGGATAAAGCTCACCAGTTCAGACGCATAACGCAACTCGCCGACTTCGCCCATGCCGGACGGCAAGTCGCCGCGCAGCGCGACGATATGGCGAATGCCATGTGCGCGGTACTCGTTGAGAATCGCGCGCAAGCTCTCTTTGGACGAGCCGATGCACGACAGATGCGGCGCCGCCTCGAGCCCTTCCTTCGCCATATCGACGACGGTATCGAGCGTGCCCTGTTGCGTCGAGCCGCCTGCGCCAAACGTGACGGACACGAACTTGGGCTTGAGTAAAGCGAGTTGCGCACGCGTTGCGCGCAGCTTGTCGACGCCTTCCTGCGTTTTCGGCGGGAAGAATTCGAATGAAAGTTCGATCGGGTTCATGGTTCAGTATGTCAACCGAGACTGCGGTTGCCGAAAATGAGCGCGGACAGCAGCCATGACACGATGCTATACAGAATCGAGCCGAAGAACGCCGACCAGAAACCCGACACTTCGAAGCCTTTCAGCAGCGACGCGCACAGCCAGAAGCACAGCGCATTGACCACCAGAATGAAGAGTCCGAGCGTGACAATCGTGACGGGCAGCGTCAACAGAATCAGCACCGGCCGCAGGACCGTGTTGATCAGTCCGAGCACTACCGCGACGATCAACGCGGTGCCGAAGCTGCGGATATGAATCGACGGAACGAGGTAGGTGATGATCAGTAGCGCCAGTGCATTGATCAGCCAGGTCAGCAGAACGGTCATGTAAAGCTCCTTGCAGGCAGGATGTCCGTTGAACGAAAAGGCAGGCATGGCGAGCAAAGCGGCGCCTAAGCGCCGCCCCGTCGTCACACCATCATGTTTTCAGGCTGCCCTCGGGCTTACGCGCGAGGGGCATACCGGAACGCGTACTTAGTAGCGGTAGTGGTTCGGCTTGAACGGACCGTTCTTGTCGACGCCAATGTAGCCCGCCTGCGCGTCCGACAACACGGTCAGGTTCGCACCGATGCGCGCCAGATGCAGACGCGCGACCTTCTCGTCCAGATGCTTCGGCAGCACGTACACGCGGTTCTCGTACTTCTTGCCTTGCGTGAACAGTTCGATCTGTGCGAGCGTCTGGTTCGTGAACGAGTTCGACATCACGAACGACGGGTGGCCCGTCGCGCAACCCAGATTCACGAGGCGGCCTTCAGCCAGCAGAATCACGCGCTTGCCGTCGGGGAAAATGATGTGGTCGACTTGCGGCTTGATGTTGTCCCACTGGTACTGACGCGTCGAGGCCACGTCGATTTCCGAATCGAAGTGACCGATGTTGCACACGATCGCGTTGTGACGCATCGCCTTCATGTGATCGTGGTTGATCACGTGGTAGTTGCCCGTTGCCGTGACGAAGATGTCGGCTTTGTCGGCCGCGTATTCCATCGTCACCACGCGGTAGCCTTCCATCGCCGCTTGCAGTGCGCAGATCGGATCGATTTCGGTGACCCACACGGTTGCGCCGAGACCGCGCAGCGATTGCGCGCAGCCCTTGCCCACGTCGCCGTAACCCGCCACCACGGCGATCTTGCCCGCGATCATCACGTCGGTCGCGCGCTTGATGCCGTCGACGAGCGACTCGCGGCAGCCATACAGATTGTCGAACTTCGACTTGGTGACCGAGTCGTTGACGTTAATCGCCGGGAACGGCAGGCGGCCTTCTTTTTCCATTTGATACAGACGATGCACGCCGGTCGTGGTCTCTTCCGTCACGCCCTGGATGTGAGCGAGACGCGTGGAATACCACGTCGGGTCGGCGTCCAGATGGCGCTCGATCGACTTGTACAGCGCGACTTCTTCCTCGTTGGTCGGCTTGGCGATCACCGAGCGGTCTTTCTCGGCCTTCGAGCCGAGGATCAGCAGCAACGTCGCGTCGCCGCCGTCGTCGAGAATCATGTTCGCGAACTCGCCGTTCGGCCATTCGAAAATGCGGTGCGAGAACTCCCAGTATTCGTCGAGCGACTCGCCCTTGAACGCGAACACCGGCGTGCCGGCCTTGGCGATTGCCGCAGCGGCGTGATCCTGCGTCGAGAAGATATTGCACGATGCCCAGCGCACGTCCGCGCCGAGCGCGGTCAGCGTTTCGATCAGCACGCCGGTCTGGATAGTCATGTGCAACGAACCTGCGATTCGCGCGCCCTTCAGCGGCTGCTGCGCCTTGTATTCGTCACGCGTTTGCATGAGACCGGGCATTTCCGTCTCTGCAATGGTGAGTTCCTTGCGGCCCCAGTCGGCAAGCGACATGTCGGCAACAATGTAATCTTGGGAATCGATAACTGCGGCGTTCATCACGCCCTCCTTTCTAAGAAATTGACTAGAAATTTGACGTGAGCGCGGTTCGATGCGGTGGACAGGAAAGCGCAATGCGCATCCGTTCCTTCCGATTGAAGCCTTCGAGCCTGGCGGGCGGCCGGCGAATATATGCTGATTCGCGGTACCCGTCGCAACGCTCCTCGAAGACGAACGGCGATTGTAGCAAATCGAGATGGCTTCGGGGCGTGAGGATCGGTTTGGGGTGGGCTTTTGGGGGTGGGCTTATTGGGGTGGCGTTGCGGCGGCGTTGTGTTGCGGTCGTCTTTTGCGGCGGCGTCAGGCGACCGGCTTTTTGCGCCGGGTTACACAGCGGCCGCGCCGCCTACCGCATGCGCGCCGGCTTCGGCGGTCATCTGCGCGCCGTGCAACTGGACGATCCCCGCTCGCGCTCTGTCGAGAAACTGCCGGGAAAAGCGGAAAGCGTCGGCGACGTCGGCGGGATCGGGCGTCAGCCAGCCGAACGCAATGCGGAAGTAGCGCTCAGCGTGGATGCCCGGGTGGTAATGCATGCGCACGCGCTTCGCGTCCGCGAGCCGCGGATTGCCGAAAATTTCGCGGAGCGCCCACGAAAACGCGCCGTCCTCGCCGCCGATACGGCGAAACGCGTCATCCATAGGAAAGCCGCCGAGCGCTGCGAATGCCGCCCGACGCACGATGAGACTGCTCGGCACCGTATTGCTAAGCGTCGCCGCATGCTGCGCGAAGTCCTGGTGACCGGTGATTTCGCGAGGAAAACCAACGTACTCGACGTCGAGGCGCACGGACACCTGTTTCGGGTTCTGCGCGAGGAACGCGTTTGCGGCAGCCAATGCGCCGGGCAGGTATTCGTCGTCGGCATCGAGAAAGGCAAGCAGATCATGCGACGCATGCAGCGCGCCCCAATTGCGCGTCTTTGCTGCGCCGCCGTTGCAGGGCATGCGCAGCAGCGCGACGCGCGAGTCGGCCCGCGCGTACCGAAGGACGAGTTCGGCGGACGAATCGGTGGAGGCGTCGTCCACGACGATGATCTGCGCCGCCTCCGGCTGCAGCCGGCAGCTTTCGAGAGCCCGGGCAAGCGTCGAGGCGCCGTTGTAGCAGGGAATAACGACCGAAATGGGGTGAGCGGATGTCATGGGCAGAAGTTGTCGCAGGCGGCCGGCGCGGCAAAAACCGGCGATGGTAGCGCGGGCACCGGAACGCCCGTCTCGAAATCGCGCGGGCTTCATGCGCGCTGTCCGCAAGCGACCTTCATCAACCTCGCCGCTATAAATTTGATGACTTACAATCTCCGGATTCATTCCAATATGGAATCCGGAGCCTGATCGTGGAACTGCGTGCGCTGCGCTATTTCGTCGAAGTCGTTCGTCAGCAGAGCTTCACTGTCGGCGCCGAGCAGATGTTCGTCACCCAACCGACCATCAGCAAGATGGTGAAATCGCTCGAAGACGAGATCGGCTCCCCGCTGTTGCTGCGTGACGGCCGCCAGATGGTGCTCACCGACGCCGGCCGCATCGTCTATCAACGCGGCCAGGAGGTGCTCGCCGCGCACGCGCAGCTGCAAGCCGAACTCAACGATCTCGGCACGCTCGGTCACGGCGAACTCACCATTGGTATTCCGCCGATGGGCGGTTCGCTCTTCACGCCCGCTATCGCCACGTTCCGCCAGCGCTACCCGAAAATCGAACTGAAGCTTTTCGAGCAGGGCTCCCGCGCGATCGAGACCGCGCTGATCAACGGAGAGCTGGAACTCGGGGGCGTTCTGCAGCCGGTGGACCCGGACAATATCGACGTATTGCCGATCACGCGCCAGTTGCTCTGGCTCGTCGCGCGCTCCGGCTCCCGGTGGGACGAGCTTCGCGTAGTGCCGCTCGCCCAACTCGCGGACGAACCGTTCGTGTTCTACGGCGAAAGCCTCGCGCTCAACGACGTAGTCCTCGGCGCCTGCCGCAGCGCGGGATTCGCGCCGACTATCGTCGGGCGCAGCGGACATTGGGATTTCATGGCGGCGCTCGTGCTGGCCGGCGTCGGCATTGCGCTGCTGCCTGCGCCCTATTGCCGGCGACTGGATGCCACGCAGTTCACTTGCCGGCCGGTTGCCGAGCCGGAAATTCCATGGGAAATGGCGATTGGCTGGCGCCGCAATGGGTATCTGTCGCATGCCGCGCGCGCGTGGCTGGACGTGGCGCGCGAGACGCTACCCGGCCGGGCCGGCGACGATCTGATGCTCGGTCTGACCGGCATTGCCGCGCCGCTTCAAACGCCGCGTTCCGAATGACGACGCGCCGCCCGGCGGGTCGCGGGGGGCGTGTCGCTAACGTACTTGCAAGCGGCGCCTAACTCATTGCTGTGCAGCGAACTCGATGCGGCGATTGGCAAAGCGTCCGCTGGCGGTGTCGTTGGGTTGAAGCGGGTGCGCCTGGCCGTAGCCTTGAGCACTCAGCGAATCTGCCGGAGCGCCGGTTTTGACAAGGTACGTACGAACCGCCTCGGCGCGCTGCTTCGACAGTTGCAGATTGGCCTGTTCGCCGCCCACGTTGTCGGAGTATCCCGCCACTTCGAGCTTCGCCGCCCGGCCGTTGCGCGCACACGCGTTCAGCACGCGCGCGGACTGGTTCAAGTCTTCCGCTGCCGACGTGGGCACATGCGCGCTCGCGCTCGTGAAATTGATCACTTGCAGGTTCAGCACCTTGGCCACATCGGCTGCGGCGCAGGTAGCACCGGGCGCGAGCAGCGCCTTGATTGCACTGCGAAAGTTCGCCGTTGCCTGCTGGATCGCGTTGTCTGCGTCGAACGTGCCGATCTCGTAGGGAGCACCGAACAGCGATTTCAGCGTGTTCAGCCAGCCGAGCTTCGCATTGGCGGCGGCGCCGCTCAGTTCGAGATGCGTGCCGTCCAGTCTCAGTTCCGCTCCCGGCACGCTCATCAGCGGCATCAGGCCATCGAGGCGCGGGAGCCAGCTAGCGGGCTTCGTCGCCGGATCGACGGCGATGTTTGCGGCGTAGTTGTACTGGCCGAGGCGCTTCGTCAGTTCATCCACGAGTTGGGTTTTCTCTGCTTCGCTGCCGACCGTCGCCGTGAGCGTCGGCTTGCCGCTTTCGCCGACCGCGAAAGCAAGCTGGCTGTCTTTCGTCGGCGGGACGGCCACGCCCGGCTGCCGCGCGGCGCTAGTTGCGCTGGCGGCGCTAGTCGCGCTCGCGGCGCTTGCGCCGCCCACTGGAACTGAAGCGGTACCCGCAGCCGAGGCAGAAACCCCAGCCATAGAACTCGCGGCATCGAGCGTTTCAATTGCACCTGCTGCATTAGACGCCGCGGCATCGCTCGACGCAGCCACCGCAGCAAGCTCACCTGACGCCGCAACCGGCGCCGAAGCCGACTGCGCGTCGGCAGACCGTTCTGCGCCCGAAACCGCCGACCCGCCGCTCCACTGTCCGCGCGGGAAGCCGCCCGGAAACAGATAGACGAGCGCCATTGCGGCGGCAATGATCGCCAGCAGCGGCCACCACAGCCACGCATGCGAGCGGCGTTTTTCGCCGACCACCGCGTCCGCTGGGACCTGAACCGCGGCAGTGACTTCCGGTGCGGGCTTTGCCGCTGGCGTGGGCTGCTCGATATGCGCCGACACGGCCTTGAGTTGAGCGAGCACGCTGCCGGCGAAAGCGCCGACGCTGCCCAAGCCGAGCGCGGCAAGCAGGCGATCGTTCAGATACGGTGCGATGAGCGGCATCTGATGGCTCAGCAGCACGGGCAACTGACCGACATTGCCCTGGCTCTTAAGCAAGTGCTGCTTCAGCACGCCCAACATCGTTGCGCCGACGATTCCCGTAATGGCATGCGTCGCGTGCGCCGGCACGCCGGTTTGTGCTGCGACTTCGTCGCTGAGCGACTCGGCACGGCGGTCTAGCGATCGTTCGAGCAAACCGCGCCCCGCGCTTTCGAGTTCACTGACGCCGCCCGTACTCCCCGTCAGATGCGGCAACTGTTCGGCGATTCTCGCGTTCACGTCGGGCGAGACGACGGTGGCGAACAGCGAGCGCGCGCCTTCGAGCGTCGCAGCCCTCTGCATCAGACCGGCGAGCAGCGCGGGCGCGGCCGTGCTCATCACCGAACGCGCCGCCTCAGGAGGCAATCCGATGCGCGCTCCAAGCTGCCCGACTACCTCGTCCGTCAACGCCGACTGAATCGCGTGAATCAAGTTGATGCTCATGCCTTCGCTTCCTTGAGTTTCCGGACTCGCCACCTGACGCGCCCGTTTTTGCGCGGCGATTATAGGCAGCGGGAAATCTCATAAACGGAATGGCACAATTTATGACGATTTAGACGACGTTTGGCCGACTTATCTCCTATTTGACATCGAGATGCTGGTTGTTCGACTTCGGCGGCACAACGCGCGAAGCCGGTTTCATGCCGCGTTGCCCGCAGGCGCCATGGCGGGCGCCTGAACTGTCACCGTGTGCGGCTTTCGACGGCTTGCCGCGATCAACTCCGCCGCGCGTTCGCCGATCATTACCGTGGGCGCATTCGTATTGCCGCCGATCAGCGTTGGCATCACCGATGCATCGACGATCCGCAGCCCGGTGACCCCTCGCACGCGCAATTGCGGATCGACTACGGAGGCCGCGTCGCCGCCCATCCGGCAGGTGGCGACCGGGTGATAGATCGTGTCCGCATGGCGTGCGATGGCCTCGCGCAATTGCGCGTCGGTCTGCCCCGGCCGCGTGTAAAGCTCGCGACCGCCATGCAGCGCGAGCGACGGCGCATCGAGAATGCGCCGCGCCATCTGCACGCCTTCCACGAGCAGGTCGAGATCGCGTGAATCGCTGAAAAAACGCGGATCGATCACGGGCGCCGTGCGCGCATCCGCGCTTCCGAGCGTCACGGTGCCCCGGCTGAACGGCCGCAGCACGCATACATGCAGCGAATAGCCGTGTCCCCAATGCATATGACGGTTGTGATCGTCGACGAGCGCCGCGCAGAAATGCAGTTGCAGGTCAGGCCGTTCGAGCGTCGGCTTGCCCTTTAGAAAACCGCCCGCCTCCGCGACATTGCTCGACAGCATGCCTCGTCCATGCCGGATGAAGGTGGCGAACTGCGGCACCATTCGCGCGATGCCGCGCACCGAAAAGCCCGTCGGCTCGATCGACGACACGCGTTTGTTGATGGTGAAGTCGACGTGATCAATCAGGTTCTGTCCGACTTCCGGCGCATCGTGCAACACCTTGATGCCATGCGCCTGTAGATGCGCGGCCGGCCCGACGCCCGAGCACATCAACAGTTGCGGCGAATTGAAGGCGCCCGCCGCGACGACGACTTCCGCACGCGCTTTGAGCATTTCCCGGCGACCGCCGCGCACGACTTCGACGCCGCAGGCGCGCTTCTGCTCGAACACGACGCGCAGCACCGTGGCATCCGCGATGGCATGCAGATTGGCACGCTCGCGGTCGTAGACATACGCGCGCGCCACGCTGCAACGGCGCCCGTCGCGCTGCGTGACCTGATAGAAGCCGATTCCTTCCTGGTCCGGGCCGTTGAAGTCGTCGTTGGGTTTGTAGCCGGCTTCTATCGCGGCCTGTACGAACCGCCTGGAAAACGGATTGCGGTAGCGCAGATCCGACACGGTGAGTGGGCCGCTGTCGCCGTGCCACGCGTCGGCGCCGCGTTCGTTGCCCTCGGCGCGGCGGAAATACGGCAGCACGTCGTCCCAGGACCAGCCGTCGCAGCCCAACTCCGCCCATTCGTCGTAATCGAGCGGATGACCGCGCGTGTAGATCATCGCGTTGATCGCACTCGATCCGCCGAAGCCGCGCCCGCGCGGCTGATAGCCCTGGCGTCCGGCGAGACCCGGCTGCGGCGTGGTCAGATAGCCGTAGTTCGTTTTGAGCTTGTTCGGCACGACCGCCGCGACGCCGACCGGCATATTGACCAGCAGGTTGCGGTTCGTGTGCGGCCCCGCTTCAACGAGGGCAATCGTCGCGTCGGGACAGTCGTCCGCAAGACGGCTCGCGAGTGCGCAACCGCCCGATCCGGCGCCTACGATGATGTAGTCGTATTCCATCGCTCCTCCTGATCGCCCGCGTTGCTCGCGGACCCTGTCTCGTGCACACTTGTCTACGTGTGTTTCACCGGCATTGTAGGGAGCGTTGTGTGGCCGCGGCGGCTTCGCGTCAGAGCGATTACTCTAAACACAGGCGGCGCCGCGACCCTATGATGGAAGTCCCACACGCGCCCGCCGGACGGTCGCGCGGGGCATTCAAACAACGTCCGCTGACGTCGCGCTGTTCCCGCGCGGCAGACACGCAGCGGTCAAACGTCGCAGCGCCGATTTACGCCGCAGACCCGTCCGCGAAGGCGGCGACGAGTCGCGAAGAGCGAGGTCAAAAACGTGCCACGAATGAGCCGTCGGTGAGTCGTCAATCAGCCGCGGACGACCCTTAAGCAGAACGCGGACGAGCGACGCAAAGACCACCGACCACGCGATGACCCGGCACACGGCCACACCGCCGTCGAACTCACGGCGAACGGAGACAGCAGATGCAACGCCATAGCTTCGGCCAGACCCACGAGGTCACCAACCAGGTCCCGCCGCTCGCGGACTACAACCTGTTTTCTAGCGACGCGGCGCTGTCGGCCGCGCTCGAACGCGACGGCGCCGCGTGGCATCGCGATGCATTGCTGCGTCACGGCGCGGCGCTCACCACGCCCGAGACGCTCGCGCTCGCCGAACTCGCCAACCGCCACACGCCCGAGCTTTCCACGCACAGCCCGACGGGCGAGCGGATCGACGCGCTTGAGTTTCATCCCGCGTGGCATGAGCTGCTATCGCTGCTGCGTCGCGAGGGGCTGCACGCGTTGCCTTTTTCCGATCCGCAGCCCGGCGCGATGGCCGCGCGTTGTGCCGGATATTTTCTGCATGCGCAGATCGAATCAGGGTCTCTTTGCCCGTTGACCATGACGTTCGCCAGCATTCCGGTATTGCAGCGCGAACCGCAATTGTTCGAGACCCTTCGCGACAAACTCTACGCACGCGAGCACGATCCACGCGACTTGCCGCTCACGCAAAAAATCTCCGCGATGATCGGCATGGGCATGACCGAAAAGCAAGGCGGCTCGGACGTGCGCAGCAATCAGACGCAAGCGCGTGCGATCGCCGCCGGTGGCCGCGGCGGCGCCTACGAACTCGTGGGACACAAGTGGTTCTTCTCCGCGCCGCAATGCGACGCACATCTCGTACTCGCGCGCACGCACGATCACGCCGGTCTTTCGTGCTTCTTCGTGCCGCGCTTCGCGCCGGACGGCAGCAAGAACGCGGTGCAGATCCAGCGTCTGAAAGACAAGCTCGGCAACCGCTCGAACGCCAGCAGCGAAGTCGAATTTCTCGATGCGTTCGGCATCATGATCGGCGACGAAGGACGCGGCGTGCCGACCATCATCGAAATGGCGAATTACACGCGGCTCGATTGCGTGATCGGCAGCGCAGCGCTGATGCGCGCGGCGCTCGTGCAGGCCATTCATCATGCGCGCCATCGCAGTGCGTTTGGCCGCAACCTCGTCGATCAGCCGTTGATGCGCAACGTGCTCGCCGACCTAAGCCTCGAATCAGAAGCGGCGACCGTGCTGTTCATGCGGCTCGCCCACGCGTTCGAGCAATCCGCGGATGCAGATTCGGCAACGTCTGCCGCGAACCCAGCGGAAGCCTCCGCCGAGCGTGCGTGGCGGCGCATCGTGACGCCCGCGGCAAAGTACTGGGTCTGCAAGCGCACGCTCGAATTCACCGGCGAGGCAATGGAAGTGTGGGGCGGCAACGGCTATGTCGAAACCGGTCCGATGGCGCGCTTTTATCGGGAAGCGCCCGTCAATTCTATCTGGGAAGGCTCAGGCAACGTGATGTGCCTCGACGTGCTACGCGCCATGGAGCGCGAGCCTGATGCGGCGCAAGCGCTCTTCGCGCAATGGCAAGCGGATGCAGCCGCGCATCCGGCGTTAGGTGCCGCGCTCGGCAAGCTCGCCGCGACGCTCAATGGTCCTGCCGAAGATCGCGAAGCGTCCGCGCGGCGCATCGCGCAACAGATCGTGTTGATCGCGCAGGCCACGTTGCTCATCAAGTATGCGCCCGCTGCTGTCGCCGAGGCTTTCATTGCCACGCGTCTCGGCAGCGGCTGCGGCGAAAGCGGCCGGGTCTACGGCACGCTGCCCGCCACGTTCGATCATGCGGCGATCGTCGAGCGGGCTTTTCCAAGCTGATGCCTGGAAGCCGCAGACGAACCGCAGCAGACAGCAGGCAACGACACCGATAGGCGCGGCGCGACCGCGCATCTTTGATCAGGGAGTGGTGAACAATGAAAAACGATCTGCCCGAGGTCGCCGCGCTGGAGGCGTTGCTTCACGATCAGCGTCACGCCTGGTTGCGCGCGCCGTATCCCTCATGGGAGACGCGCGCGGCGCATTTGAAAGCGCTACGCAAAGTCCTGCTCGACAACCGCGACGCGCTCGCCGATGCGATGAATGCCGACTTCGGCAATCGCGCGAAACAGGAAGTGCTGCTCGCGGAATTTCTGCTGGTTAAGGAGGAAATCGACGCCGCGCTGCGGCACGGCAAGCGGTGGATGAAGCCGCAGCGCCGCAGCACCAACAAATGGTTGCTGCCGGCCCGCGCGAAAGTGGTGCCGCAGCCGCTCGGCGTGGTCGGCATTATCGTGCCGTGGAATTATCCGGTGCTGCTCGCCGCTGGACCGCTCATCAGCGCGCTGACTGCCGGCAATCGCGCGATCGTCAAGATGTCCGAGTTGACCCCGCGCACGTCGGCGTTGTTCGAGCAGCTGATCGGCCAGACTTTTGCCCGCGATCACGTTGCTGTAGTGAACGGCGACGCGGCACTCGCCGCCGCATTCAGCGCGCAGCCCTTCGATCATCTCCTCTTCACCGGCTCGACGAAAATCGGCCACGAAGTGATGCGCGCCGCCGCCGAGCATTTGACGCCGGTTACGCTGGAACTCGGCGGCAAGTCACCGGCAATAATCGGCGAGCATGCGCGGTTCGACAATGCCGTGGACAACCTCGTCACCGGCAAGACGCTCAATGCCGGGCAAACCTGTATCGCGCCGGATTACGTGCTGGTGCCGCGCGGCAAGGAGCAGGCGTTCGTCGAGCGGGCGCGCAAGCGGATGGCGAAGATGTATCCCGGCTTCGCGCAAAACCCGGACTACACGTCGATCATTTCGCCGCGCCACTTCGCGCGCCTCCAGCGTCTCGCCGACGAAGCGCAGGCCGCGGGCGCGCAACTGCATCCGCTGACCGACAGCGCGCCCGACGCGGCGAGCCGCCGCTTTCCGCCTATCGCCGTCACTAACGCGCCGCAGGATTGCGAACTGATGCAGGAGGAAATCTTCGGCCCGCTGCTACCTGTCGTGCCGTACGACACGCTCGACGATGCGATCGCGTGGATCAACGCCCGGCCACGCCCGCTTGCGCTTTACCTGTATGCGGACGACGCAGCCACCATCGAACGGGTCACGCACGAAACCATTGCCGGCGGCATGGCGGTCAACGAAACGCTGATGCATCTGGCGTGCGAAAGCCTGCCGTTCGGCGGTGTCGGAGCAAGTGGAATGGGCGCATATCACGGCTACGAAGGCTTCGTGACTTTCTCGAAGATGAAGCCCGTACTGACGCAGGCACGACTGAACGCGCGTGCATGGATTGCGCCGCCGTATGGCAGGCGCGTGAACGCGCTGCTGAAACTGATGATGCGGTTTTGAGCGACGCCAACTGTGTGGCTTCGCCGTAGGGTGCCTAGCGCGCGCCTGTTGCGCCTTCGATATCGACCGCGACCACGTCGGTGACATCGTCAGCGCCGGTGCGCGCGCCGCCCGGCGCTGGCTGCGCCGGCTCGCTTTCCAGCCGATGCAGCCACGCGAGCAGTTCCGCCACCGCCTGATAGAGCTGTGGCGGAATGCGCGCGTCGAGGTCCACCTGCATCAGCAGTGAGACCATTTCGGGCGCTTCGTGCACATAAAGCCCGGCTTCCTTGGCGCGCTGCACGATCATCTCGGCGAGCATGCCGTAGCCCTTGGCGATCACGCGTGGCGCCGGATCGCCGCCTTGTGCGTCGTAGACAAGCGCAGCCGCGCTGCGACGATGTTTGCGGCTCATCACATGTCCCAGTCGAAATCGTCGAGCGGCGCGGTCGCGGCGTTCGACGCGTGCGGTGCGCGACGGCTTTTCCCGGCGGCACTTGCCGGCGCTCCCGATGCGGCAGATGCCGCAGACGCCGTGGCGTCCGTCCGATTCGCCGCCGAGGCCGACCGCGCATACGCGGACGCCGCTGCCTGAGCCGCAGCCGCGGCGCCCGCTGCAGCCGCGCCGGTGGCGGGCGCGCCGCCGCCGATCTCGCGAATCGTCAAACCGTTCAGTTGAATACCCGCCGCCGCGAGCCGCTGACGAAAACTTTCGCCCTGCATCGCGAGACGCGCCGCGCCGCCGGGACTCGCCTGTACACGCGCGACGAGGCGCATGCCGGTCAACGTCAATTCGGCGTCGACGGTGCCGAGTGTCGGCAGCGACAGCGTCAGGCGCGTGCGCCACGGCTGATCGTCCTCGCTATCCGCGCCGCCGCCGCTGCGGTCCCACTCGTCGCCTTCCTGCTCGACAGTCCAGTCCAGCTTCGCGCCGGGCCATGCTTCGCCGGTCCAGCGGAACTGGCCGGTTGCGAGCAGATCCAGTTGCTGGCGCACGAGCGGCACCGTTGCGGGATGGACCGCGGCGGCCTGCGGATTCTGCTGCGAGCCTGCGTCAGCCGCTGGCGAGGCAGCGTTATGCAGGCCTGCATGGGACGTCTGGCCGTTCAGGTCGGATAGGGAACTTGCCAGCACTTCACCGGCGACGAAGCGCGCGGCCTGCACGGTGTCGATCGACGGCATCGGGCGGCCGGCGGTGCTGGCTGCATTCGGGTTCGCGGCATTCGGGTTGCCGGCGTCGGCCGCGCCGCCTGATGTGTGCGGCGTCGCGCCCATGCCTTGCCTCGCGGCAGCTTGCGCCGACGGGGCGTCGCCCCCGTCGCTTGCCCAGTTCAACGGCAATTGCGCGGCGGCGGCGACGAGCTTGTTCTGTGCTTCGCCCGCGAGTGTCTCCGGCGAGCGCTGGCCGCTCAGCCATTGCGCGAGGTGTGCTTCGTAGAAAAGACCGCTGTCGCCGACCGTGTGTGCGAGCGCGGCCGCAAGCGCCGCCACCGGCACCTGGGTCGCCGCGACATTGGCCGTAGCCGCGGAAGCCGCGGCGTTGGAAGCGGTATTGGAAGGAGCAGGCGCGTCGAAGAGCGGCAAAGCGCCCACCTCGACGTCGAGTGCGGGAGCGGCGGGCCAGATCGGTAACTGCCCGACGATCGCGGGCGTCGCCTCGCCGCCGGAGCGCACGATCGCGTTGAGCGTCAGTGCGACGGCGGACAGCGCGGTCTGCGCGGAAGGCTGCGGCGCAGAAGGAGCGGCCGGAGCCGGCGTTGCCGGCGCGGTCTCGACGTCGGCCGCGCCCGTCTGGGCGGTGGCCGCGCTGCCGGGGGCAATGTTCAGCAGGCTGTCGACGCGGGTCGCGAGGAGCGATGCGACGGCCGTGTCGATTCCGTTCATGCCGATTCCTTGATCACATTGGCGTCAACGCGCTCAATTCACACAATCAGACGCCTTGCGGCCACCCTCAGCGCGCTCCGTACAGCTCCTTGAGCACCCGGGACGGCCGGCCGCCGAACAACGCCGACAATTTGGCGAGGCTCGGATTGGCCAGGTCGCGGATCGCGGCGTCGTCGGCGAGGATCTGCCGGATCAGCGCGTACTTGCGCAGGCGTTCCGTCTCGTCGAGTTTGACGCCCGTCTCCGCCTCTTTCAGCGCGTCGACGAGCAGCCGGTATTCATCCTGCAAGTGGACCAGATCGTTCCACAGGGCGCGTCGGGCAGCCATCAGCATGCGGCAGGACAACGCTGCGATGGCCTCGTAGCGGGCAAAGTATTCTGCGTTCGATGTCATCTCATGCTTTCCGCGACCGGCTGGGCAGCCATCCGCGCTATCTCCGGGGCAATCCCGATCCATGCCTCTTCGAGCGTGGCCAGCAGGCCATCGACTTCGACCAGCATTGCCTCGCTTTCTTTTATGTTGGCTTCGAGCAGCCGGCGCGACATATAGCTATATAGCGCGTTCAGCCGCTGTGCAATCTCACCGCCCACCTCAAGGTTGAGCGACTGTTGCAGCCCGCTTTCGACGATCTGAATCGCCTTGCCGATCGCCTCTCCACGACCGGGTACATTGGCCTGCTGCAAATGCATCCGCGCTTGCGCGATTGCCTGCCGGGCCCCCTGATACAACATCACGATCAGACGATGCGGACTCGCGCCCATCACCCCTGTCTCGACGCCCACGCGTGCATACGCATTGGCTCCAGAGTGTCCTGGGGAAAACATCGGCGCTCCTCCTCAAATGCAACTACGGTTGGTCGTGGCGGCCCATCGCGATGCGTAAGCGCACCCCGATTCATGCCTGTATCTGGTTATCGGATACGCAGCGAGAAAGCTTTAGGCCGGTGTAAGGAGGATTAAGGGCTGCAGGTTGCGCACGCCCCCAGGGGCGGCGCGGCGCGTGTCACGCGGGCAGTTGCGGCCGGGCGGGCGGAACATTCTTGCCGCCGTGGCCGCAGCCTCGATCAGACCTGCATCTGCATGATGTCGTTATAGGCGGACACCAGCTTGTTGCGGACCTGCAGGCCGAACTGGAAGCCGACGTTCGCCTTCTGCATGTCGACCATCACGTCATTCAGCGAAACGTTCGACGCGCCAAGCTCGAACGCCTGCGATTCGCCGACCGCCTTGGTCTGATCGCCGCTGATCTTGTCCAACGAAGCCTTCAGTGCCGACGCAAAACCGCCGGTGGTAGCCGCACCGGACTCACCTGCGGCCGAAGCGCCGGCAGCGGCGGTGCTGCCGCCGGCGGCCTGCGCAGCCATCGACTGCAATTGTTGCAGCGCCGACGAAAGCGCGTTCACGGGCAAAGTCATGTTCTCTCCAGGAATGACGAGCGGCACGACCAAACCGTACCGATCTGGACGAAAGCATAGCAGCGGGCTCTCCTGGAAAGCCCCGAAACTAGGGGGGAAACCCGGCTCTATTCAAGCAATCGGGCGCGCCTGCCGTGCGGATAATTTCAGTCGTGAAAGTATCTGTCCATACTCCCGCCGAGCCTCGGTGCGGTTGAGCGGCAGAACGCAAAAGGCTTCCCGGAGAAACCCGACGCATGGATTCGTCAGCCAACTCTTTGATCAACCCCGACGCCCGCATGGGCCTCGCCGGCGCACAGCCCGGCGCGGCAGCGGCGGGCGCCGGTCAGCCCGGCGGTAACGCAGACCTGGGCGGCCTCGGTGGCGGCCTCGGCGGCAATTTTGGCCAGCGCCTGTCAGGCCTCGCGCAAATGCGCGGCAACCCGCGCGCCCCGCTGATTTTCGCCGTGGCGCTGCTTGTCGCCGTGGTGGCGGGCCTGTTTCTGTGGTCGCGCGCCCCGGACTACAAGGTGCTTTACAGCAACTTGTCCGACCGCGACGGCGGCGCGATCATCACCGCGCTGCAGCAGGCCAACATTCCGTACAAGTTTTCCGAGTCGGGCGGTGCGATCCTCGTGCCGGCCGAGCAGGTGCACGAGATGCGCTTGCGCCTCGCATCGCAAGGCCTGCCCAAGAGCGGCTCGGTCGGCTTCGAACTGATGGACAACCAGAAGTTCGGCATCAGCCAGTTCGCCGAGCAGATCAACTATCAGCGCGCGCTGGAAGGCGAGCTGGAACGCACGATCGAATCCGTTTCGTCGGTCAAGTCGGCGCGCGTCCATCTGGCGATTCCGAAGCCCTCCGTGTTCGTACGCGACAAGGAAGCGCCGTCGGCGTCGGTGCTCGTCAATCTCTATCCGGGCCGCGCGCTCGACGAAGGCCAGGTGCTGGCAATCACGCACATGGTGTCTTCCGCGGTGCCGGAAATGCCGGTCAAGGGCGTGACCATTCTCGATCAGGACGGCAACCTGTTGACGCAACCGTCGGTTGGCGGCGGGCTCGACGCGTCGCAACTGAAGTATCGCCAGCAAATCGAGCGCAACACGCAGCAGCGCATCGACGCGATTCTTGCGCCGCTCTTCGGCGCCGGCAATGCACATTCGCAGGTGAGCGCGGACATCGACTTCTCGCGCACCGAACAGACTTCGGAAAACTACGGCCCGAACGGCAACCCGCAACAGGCGGCGATCCGCAGCCAGCAATCGAGCACCGCGACGGAAATGTCGCAAGGCGGCGCGTCGGGCGTGCCGGGCGCGCTGTCGAATCAGCCGCCGCAGCCCGCCTCCGCGCCGATCAATGCGCCCAATGGCGCGAGCGGCGGCGTGACGACAACGCCCGTCAGCGATCGTAAGGACATGACCACGAATTACGAGCTCGACAAGACCGTGCGTCACCTCGAGCAGCCGATGGGCGGCATCAAGCGTCTGTCGGTGGCCGTGGTGGTCAACTATCTGCGCGTGGTCGACGGCAAGGGTCACGCGACGATGCAGCCGGTCACCGCCGACAAGCTCGCGCAGGTCAACCAGCTCGTGAAGGACGCGATGGGCTTCGACGCGCAGCGCGGCGACTCGGTCAACGTGGTCAACAGCCCGTTCACCGCCGACGTGGACCCGAACGCGGACCTGCCGTGGTGGCGCACGCATGACATGCTGGCTCTGTACAAGCAGATCGCGACGTATCTCGGCATTGGCGCCGTCGCCCTGTTCCTCTACTTCGTGATGGTGAAGCCGGCGCTGCGCCGCGCCTTCCCGCCGCCGGAACCGCTCGTCGCCGCGGCGCTGCCTTCGCCGGACGAGCCGATCCTGCTCGACGGCATCCCGACCGCGGAACGCGCCAGCGGCAACGTCGAAATCGACTCCGGCGACAGCGAACTGCTGGCGCTGGAAAACGCGAAACACAAATATGAGCGGAACCTGGAGTTCGCACGCAGCATCGCGCGCCAGGATCCGAAGATCGTTGCAACAGTCGTCAAAAATTGGGTGACCGATGAGCGCTGAAGGCGTAATGAAGAGCGCGCTTCTGCTGATGTCGATCGGCGAGGAAGAAGCGGCGCAAGTGTTCAAGTTCCTTGGACCACGTGAAGTTCAGAAGATCGGCGTCGCCATGGCCGCCATGAAGGCCGTGACGCGCGACGAGATCGACGTGGTGCTGCACGAGTTCGTGCGCGAGGCGGAAAAGCACACCGGCATGTCGCTGGACTCGAACGAGTACATCCGTTCGGTGCTGACGAAGGCGCTCGGCGACGACAAGGCCGGCGCGATCATCGACCGGATCCTGCAAGGCAGCGACACGAGCGGTATCGAAGGCCTGAAGTGGATGGACTCGCCGGCCGTCGCGGAACTGATCAAGAACGAGCACCCGCAGATCATCGCGACGATTCTCGTTCACCTCGACCGCGATCAGGCGTCGGAAATCGCCGCGTGCTTCACGGACCGTCTGCGTAACGACGTGCTGTTGCGAATCGCGACGCTCGACGGTATCCAGCCGGCCGCGCTGCGCGAACTCGACGACGTGCTCACGCATCTGCTGTCGGGCAGCGACAACCTGAAGCGCAGCCCGATGGGCGGCATTCGCACGGCGGCGGAAATTCTCAACTTCATGTCGAGCAACCACGAGGAAGGCGTCATCGAAAACGTCCGCCAGTACGACGGCGAACTCGCGCAAAAGATCGTCGATCAGATGTTCGTGTTCGAGAACCTGCTCGACCTGGAAGACCGCGCGATCCAGCTGCTGCTGAAGGAAGTCGAATCCGAGGCGCTGATCATCTCGCTGAAGGGCGCAGCGCCTGCACTGCGTCAGAAGTTCCTGTCGAACATGTCCCAGCGTGCAGCCGAGCTGCTCGCGGAAGACCTCGACGCGCGCGGCCCGGTTCGCGTCTCCGAAGTCGAGACGCAACAGCGCCGTATCCTGCAGATCGTGCGCAATCTGGCAGAAAGCGGCCAGATCGTGATTGGCGGCAAGGCGGAAGATGCATATGTCTAATCGCAACTCCACGGCAAAGGAAAGCCTCTCGGCCTACCAGCGCTGGGAGATGGCCTCATTCGATCCGGTGCCGCCGGCACCGCCCACGTCCGAGATCGACGAAGCGGCTTTTGAAGCCGAGCTCGAGCGCCTGCGCGAAGCCGCGCACGCGCAGGGCATCGCATCCGGCCACGTGGCGGGCCAGGCGCTCGGCTATCAGGCCGGATATGACCAAGGCCACGCACAAGGTTTTGAACAGGGCCGAAGCGAAGCGCGCGAGGAAGCTGCGCGACTCGCCGCGCTCGCCGAAACCTTCAAGGCCGCGCTCGACGGCGCGCAAGGCGCCATTTCAGAGACGCTCGTCGCGCTCGCGCTCGACATCGCGCAACAGGTGGTGCGCCAGCATGTGCAGCACGACCCGACCGCGCTGATCGCCGCCGCCCGCGAGGTGCTCGCGGCGGAACCGGCGCTGATCGGCGCGCCCGCGCTGATCGTGAGTCCCGCCGATCTGCCGGTGGTCGAAGCGTATCTGATGGAAGAACTGCAAACACGCGGCTGGACCGTGCGCACCGATCCGGC
Organism: Paraburkholderia strydomiana; assembly: GCF_031456815.1. NCBI lineage: Bacteria > Pseudomonadati > Pseudomonadota > Betaproteobacteria > Burkholderiales > Burkholderiaceae > Paraburkholderia > Paraburkholderia strydomiana. Next base: position 384,652 of record NZ_JAVDVL010000006.1, on the reverse strand, counting down.
CGTGGAGCGCGGCGGCTGCCGCGCGCAGGCCGGCAGCGGCGAGGTGGACGCCGGCATCGATACACGCTGGGAACGCGTTGCCGCGGCGCTTGGCAAAGTGAGTACATGGTGAAGCCGACGCTCGAGGAGATCCGCGCAAGCGACCTGACGCCGCTCGAACGCGAGCTGGCGCTGGCGTCGTTCGGCGCCGAGGCGCTCGCGGACGCACCGTTCGCGGACGCAGTCTCGACCGCTGCGCAGGCGACTCACCCGGGTCATGGTCATCCGGTGACGGGCGCGGCCGCGAGCCGCGAGTCGGTGCCGGCTGCGGGCGCCGGTCTGGGTGCAAGTCCGGCCGCCGCCAAGGCAGCAAGCGCCGCGGCTCCTGCTGCGTACGATCCGGCGCTCGACAGCAATCCGCATATGCAAGCCTGGCGCGGCCGGCTCGACGCACTGCGCGCGCGCAACGCGATCGCGAAGCCGATGCGCGCCTGCGGACGCCTGACGCGTGCCGCCGGTCTCGTGCTCGAAGCGGTTGGATTGCGCCTTTCGGTAGGCGCCGAAGTGATGATCGAACTGCCGCCGGGCAGTTCGCTGCCGATGGCTGAAGCGGAAGTTGTCGGCTTCTCCGGCGACAAGCTGTTTTTGATGCCCACCACCGAAGTGATCGGCCTGCTGCCCGGCGCGCGCGTCTACCCGCTCGAAAGCGCGCCGATCGCCGATCCGATGGCGGGCGCGAAGCGTCTGCCGGTCGGCTGGGAACTGCTGGGCCGCGTGCTCGATGCGTCTGGCCGCCCGCTCGACGGACTCGGCCCGCTCGGCGCGCATGCCGACGCGCCGTTGTCCGCGCCGGTCATCAATCCGCTGAACCGGGAGCCGATTCACAAGGTGCTCGACGTCGGCGTGCGCGCGATCAACGCGCTCCTGACCGTGGGACGCGGCCAGCGCATGGGACTGTTCGCAGGCTCGGGCGTCGGTAAATCGGTGCTGCTCGGCACGATGGCGCGCTACACCAGCGCCGAAGTGATCGTGATCGGCCTGATCGGCGAACGCGGTCGCGAAGTGAAGGAATTCATCGAGCAGATTCTTGGCGAGGAAGGCCTTGCGCGCTCGGTCGTGATCGCCGCTCCGGCCGACGTTTCACCGCTTTTGCGGATGCAGGCCGCGTCGTATTCGACGTCGCTCGCCGAATATTTCCGCGATCAGGGCAAGCACGTGTTGCTGCTGATGGATTCGCTGACCCGTTACGCGATGGCGCAGCGCGAAATCGCGCTGGCCGTCGGCGAGCCGCCCGCGACCAAGGGCTACCCGCCCTCCGTGTTCGCGAAGCTCCCGGCGCTCGTCGAGCGAACTGGCAACGGTCCGGCGGGCGGCGGTTCGATCACCGCGTTCTACACGGTGCTGACCGAAGGCGACGACCAGCAGGACCCGATTGCGGACTCGGCGCGTGCGATTCTCGACGGCCACATCGTGCTGTCGCGCTCGCTCGCGGAAGCAGGCCACTATCCGGCAATCGACATCGAAGCGTCGATTAGCCGGGCAATGACCGCGCTGATCGACGATAACCATCTGGACAAAACGCGTATGTTCAAGCAGATGCTGTCGCGCTATCAGCGCAACCGCGATCTGATCAACGTTGGTGCTTATTCGAGCGGACGTGATGCGTTGCTCGACCGCGCGATCGCGCTTTATCCGCGGATGGAAGCCTTCCTGCAGCAAGGCTTTCGTGAGTGCGCGAATTTTGAACCGAGTGTCGAGATGCTGGACGCGCTGTTTGCCCAAGGAGCCTGACGATGGCGAAACACTTTCCGATCAAGACGTTGATTGGGCTCGCGCAAGACGATGTCGACGCCGCCGCGCAGCGTCTTGGCCGAGCACAGCGCGAGCGTAACGACGTGGAGGCGCAACTGCAGTCGCTCGTGCAGTACCGCGACGAATACCACGCGCGTTTCACGGCAACCGCCCAGGCGGGAATGCCCGCCGGCAACATGCGCAATTTTCAGGCGTTCATCGACACGCTCGACGCCGCCATCGAACAGCAGCGCAACCTGCTCGTGACGGCCAATGCGCGAGTCGAGGCGGCCAAGCCCGACTGGCAGCGTCAGAAGCAAAAGCTCGGCTCCTATGAAGTGCTGCAGGCGCGCGGCGAAGCGGCCGAGGCCAAGACCGTGGCGCGGCGCGATCAACGCGACGCCGACGAACACGCTGCACGAATTCTGAGGATGCGCGCGGAAGGCGCCTGACGCCCGCGCCGCCCTCCACTGACTGAACACCGTACCCTTTGACGGATTGACAGGACACTTATGTCGCTTCTTTCACAGATCGGCTCGCTGCCAGGTTCTACCGGCAGCACCTCTACCAACGGTTCGAACAGCGCCGCGGCGCTGGCCGCCGCAAGCGCGAAACCGTTCTCGCAAACCCTGCAGCAAAGCATCAGCCTGCAGAACAGTGCGGCTGCAAGCGCGGCTGCCAAATTCAACGCGAGCGCGAGCCAGTCTGCCGCAACGCCGACACCTTCCCCGACGCAGGCGGATGCTTCGCAGGCGTCGTCGTCGAGCGTGCACGACGCGCCGCCGCCGGACGACTCCGCAACCAAAAACGCCGACGACGCGAGCAGCGACACCAAGGACAGCACCGCGTCAGACGCATCGGCGTCTGCGCCGGCGGACAAGCCGCAACAGGCATCGACGGACAAGACGGGGACCACGCCTGCGAAGTCGGCCAACACCGCCAACGCGGCGAGCAGCAGCGACGCAAGCACGGCGGCGGCCGCAGCGGCTCAGGCGCAAGCCCAGGCCCAGGCCGACGCAAGCGCTGCGGCCGATGCGGCCAACGTGAACATTCCCACAGCGACGGATGCCGGCACGACCGCAGCCGGCGCGGCCACCGACGCCACCACGGTCGGCCTGCCCGGCAAGAAGGCGCCGACCGATCCAAAGTCGCTGCAGGACGCATTGCAGGCGGCTCTGGCGGCGCTCGCGAACGGCCAGGCCGTGGTGCCATCGCAGGCGCTGGCAAGCGGCGCCGCCGCAGCTGCGGCGGCGAACGGACTGGCGAGCGCGAACGCGTCGCTGAACGACACAGACGGCAAGACGCTGGAAGCCGGTCTCTCCGGCGGCGGCAAAGGCTCCGCAGCCGCTCGCGGCGCATTGACGACTGCTGCGACCGTGGCAGATCCGACGGCGGCTGCGTCGGCTGCTTCCGCGGCGGCGGCAGGTGCGTTGGCATCGACGGGCGCGGCAGGCGCACAGGCGGACGACCTGGCGGCGTTCAAGAACGCAGCCGACGCAGCGAGTGCCGCGCTGGCCGCGTCGCAGGCAGCCGCGAACGCAGCCAGCACGACGGCCGCCGTGCAGACGACCGGCAATGCGGGCGCGGCTGCAGCGGCAAACGCGTTGGGACCGCAGGTCGGCACGACCGACTGGGAGGAAGCGCTGAGCCAGAAGGTCGTGTTCCTGTCGAACGCTCATTCGCAGAGCGCCGAGCTGACGCTGAACCCGAAGGATCTCGGACCGCTCCAGGTTGTGCTGCAGGTCGCCGATAACCATGCGCACGCGTTGTTTGTTTCGCAGCATCAGCAGGTACGTGAAGCCGTCGAGGCAGCTCTGCCGAAATTGCGCGAGGCGATGGAAGCGAACGGCATCGGACTCGGCAGCGCGAGCGTCAGCGACGGGTTTGGTCGTCAGGGCGGGCAACAGCAGAATGCCGAGTCGGGACGCTCCGGCTCTGGAAGCCGCTCTGCGGCGGGTAGTGGAGGCGGCATGGGCGGTGCCGCGGGTGCCGCCGTGACGGCGGACGTTGCCGTGCGGCGCAGCGTCGGGTTGGTCGATACGTTCGCCTGACGGGTTTTTTTGCGGGTTGCGGCTTTGTTCGGTGGTTGATTCGAGGTGTTGGCCGTTCCTCGAAATCGCGGTGCTCTATGGGCGCTGCCCTTGTGCGGGGCAATGCCCATAGACCACCGCGATTTCATTTCAGGGAAAGGCCAAAAACTAGAGATAGCCCGCATTAACCCTTCTGTTCGACCCATCGCGCCGCAGGCAAATCAACAACAATCACTATCACCAGCACTAACGGCAAGCAAGCAAACCTCATGGCTACCACTCCCGCAAATCAGCAAGCCGCGCCCGCGTCTCCGGGCCCCTTGAAGCGCATCATCCTGATCGCCCTCATCGCTATCGTCGCCGCCGGTGGCGCCGGCGCAGGGGTGTGGTTCTTCATGTCCAAACGCGCTCCGGCCGCCGCCACCGCAGCTGCGCCGGCTCCGGCTCCCGCTCCGACGTTCTTCCCGCTCGAATCGATGACGGTCAACCTGCAATCGGACGACGGCCAGCAGCACTTCCTGCGTATCGGCCTGACGCTCAAGCTCACCGATCCGAAGACGCCGCAGGAACTCACCGAACACATGCCGGAAATCCGCAGCCGCATCCTGCTTGCGCTGTCGAACCATCATCCGGATGAACTCGCTCCGCTCGAAGGCAAGCACGCGCTTTCCACCGAACTGCGGACGCTGATCGAGCAACCGACCGACAAGGGTGCCGCGCCGATCCATGTCCAGGACGTGCTGTTCACCGAATTCGTCGTGCAGTGACGTCGTTGTGACGCTGTCCCGCACTGCCATCATCAACCGTCACGGTATGCACGAGGAATAAGGAATGGGCCACGAAGAGTTCATGTCCCAGGAGGAGGTCGATGCCCTCCTCAAGGGCGTAACCGGCGAGTCCGACTCTGAAGCCGAGCAGAGCGAACGTGTAGGCGTACGTCCCTACAACATCGCGACGCAGGAACGCATCGTCCGCGGCCGGATGCCCGGCCTCGAAATCATCAACGACCGCTTTGCGCGCCTGTTGCGCGTCGGCATCTTCAACTTCATGCGGCGTTCGGCGGAAATTTCCGTCGGTCCGGTGAAGGTGCAGAAGTACAGCGAGTTCACCCGCAATCTGCCGATCCCGACCAACCTGAACCTGGTCCACGTGAAGCCGTTGCGCGGCACGTCGCTGTTCGTGTTCGACCCGAATCTGGTGTTCTTCGTGGTCGACAATCTGTTCGGCGGCGACGGACGTTTCCATACGCGTGTCGAAGGTCGCGATTTCACGCAGACCGAGCAGCGCATCATCATGAAGCTGCTCAACCTGACGTTCGAACACTACGCGGCGTCGTGGAAAAGCGTGCGTCCGCTGCAGTTCGAGTACATGCGCTCGGAAATGCACACGCAGTTCGCCAACGTCGCGACGCCGAACGAAATCGTCATCGTCACGCAGTTCTCGATCGAATTCGGCACGACGGGCGGCACGCTGCACATCTGCATGCCGTATTCAATGATCGAACCGATCCGCGACATTCTGTCGTCGCCGATTCAGGGCGAGGCGCTCGAAGTCGACCGCCGCTGGGTGCGCGTGTTGTCGCAGCAGGTGCAGGCGGCGGAAGTCGAACTGACGGCCGACCTCGCGCAGGTGCCGATCACGTTCGAACAAATCCTGAACATGCGCAAAGGCGATGTTCTGCCGATCAACATTCCCGAGCACATCACGGCCAAAGTCGACGGCGTGCCGGTGATGGAATGCGGCTACGGAATTTTTAATGGTCAATACGCGTTGCGCGTGCAAAAGATGATCAGCGCAGCCGACACGATGAAGGAAGGTGGATATGAGTGATCTGAACGCAAAGCCCGCGGACGAGCTGACCGCCGCCGCCGCGCAAGTGGCCGCCGACGCGGCAAGCGCGGAAGACGAAGCAGCGCTGGCCGACTGGGCGAGCGCGCTCGCCGAGCAGAACGACAACCCGAGCGAAATCAGCGCCAGCACGGCCGGCGTGTTCCAGCCGCTGTCGAAAGTCGCGCCGACCTCGACGCGCAACGACATCGAAATGATTCTGGACATTCCTGTTCAGATGACCGTCGAACTCGGCCGCACCAAGCTGGCGATCCGCAACCTGTTGCAACTCGCGCAAGGTTCGGTGGTGGAACTGGACGGCATGGCCGGCGAACCGATGGACGTGCTCGTCAACGGCTGCCTGATCGCCCAGGGTGAAGTGGTGGTGGTGAACGACAAGTTCGGTATTCGCCTGACCGACATCATTACGCCGTCAGAACGTATCCGGAAGTTGAATCGATGAAAACCGCAGTCCGCCGCGCCGTGTTCCCTGCGTCGCGTCACGTCATCTCCCGCGCAATCGGCGCAGCGCTGTCGGCAACGGCGTCGTTCTGCGCACCGCTCGCTGCACACGCAGCCGACATGAACGCGGTCAATAACGCAGCGAAGATGGCGTCGAGCGTCGGCGCGGGCACTGCGGTTCCGGCGCTTGGCGTCGGCGCGGTATTGCAGACGATCGTCGGCCTCGTCGTCGTGATCGGTCTGGTGTTCGGATGCGCGTGGCTTGCGCGCCGCTTCGGCTTGCAGCCGGGCAGCCGCAGCGGACTGGTGAAGACAATTGGCGGCGCGTCGCTCGGCGGTAAGGAGCGCGTGGCGGTGGTGGAGATCGGCGATACGTGGCTCGTGCTCGGCGCCGCGCCCGGCAACGTGCGTCTGCTTCATACGATGCCGGCGGGATCGGTCGCCGTCGACGCGATCGGCAATACCCAGGCGGGCACGCCTGGCGCAACGGGCAGTAGCAGCGCCGCGGGCAGCACTGGATTGCCAGGCAGCTTCGGCCAGCGCTTTCGCGACGCCTTGAAAGGCGAAGTGAGCAAACGTTTCAACGGGCAAGGCAACGGGGTTCGGTAATGCAGTTCAGTCTTCGATCGGCGCCTGGCGCGCCCTCCACCCGCACCTCGCGCGCCGCCTCTGCAGTGCTTCGCGGTTTGCATCGCGCCGCGCCCGTCGCGTCGCTGGTTGTGCCCGTGGCATTGCTCGCGCTGCCGACGCTTTCGTTCGCGCAAACCGCCGGCTTGCCGGCCTTCAACACGAGCCCGGGCCCGAACGGCGGCACCACGTATTCGCTGAGCGTGCAGACGATGCTGCTGCTCACGATGCTGTCGTTCCTGCCTGCGATGGTGCTGATGATGACGAGCTTCACGCGCATCATCATCGTGTTGTCGTTGCTGCGCCAGGCGCTCGGCACGACGACCACGCCGCCTAACCAGGTACTCGTCGGTCTTGCGCTTTTTCTGACGCTGTTCGTGATGTCGCCGGTGCTCGACAAGGCTTACACCGACGGCTACAAGCCCTTCTCCGAAGGTACTGTTCCGATGGAGACGGCGGTGAGCCGCGGCCTCGCTCCGTTCAAGACGTTCATGCTGCGTCAGACGCGCGAAAGCGATCTCGCACTGTTCGCGCGCATCTCGCACGCCGCGCCGATGCAAGGCCCGGAAGATGTGCCGCTGTCGCTGCTCGTGCCTTCGTTCGTTACTAGCGAACTGAAGACCGGCTTCCAGATCGGCTTCACGATCTTCATTCCGTTTCTCATCATCGACATGGTGGTGGCGAGCGTGCTGATGTCGATGGGCATGATGATGGTTTCGCCCGCGACGATTTCGCTGCCGTTCAAGTTGATGCTGTTCGTGCTCGTCGACGGCTGGCAACTGCTGCTCGGCTCTCTTGCGCAGAGCTTTGTCTGAGCGTGCTCGCTCGATAGTCCCTGTTTTCAACGTTGTGCCAGTTTCCGGTTGAATCGCCATGAATCAAGAATCCGTCATGACACTCGCGCACCAGGCCATGTACGTCGGCCTGCTGCTCGCCGCGCCGCTTCTTCTCGTGGCGCTGGTGGTCGGCCTGGTGGTGAGCCTTTTCCAGGCTGCCACGCAGATCAACGAATCGACGCTGTCGTTCATTCCGAAGCTGCTCGCTATCGCGGTCACGATGGTGATCGCCGGTCCATGGATGCTCACCACCATGCTCGACTACCTGCGCCAGACGCTCACCAACATTCCGACGCTCGTCAACTGAGCGCCGCGGACTTCTCCCTGCATCGAGCCTCGCCGCCGCCATGTTTTCCGTCACCTACGCGCAACTGAACGCCTGGCTCACCGCGTTTCTGTGGCCGTTCGTGCGGATTCTCGCGCTCGTCGCGACCGCGCCGGTGCTCGGCAACCGCTCGCTGCCGCTGCGAGTGAAGATCGGCCTGGCGGCTTTCGTGACGATCATCGTCGCGCCCACGCTCGGCGCGCTGCCGCAAGTCACGGTGTTTTCCGCGGAAGGCGTGTGGATCATCGTCAATCAGTTTCTGATCGGCATCGCGCTCGGCATGACCATGCAGATCGTATTTCAGGCGATCAGCGCGACCGGCGACTTCGTCGGCCTCGGCATGGGCCTTGGCTTTGCCACTTTCTTCGACGCCCAGGCGAGCAGCTCGAGCCAGGTGCTGTCGAGCTACATGAACACCATCGCGATGCTCGTGTTCCTTGTGATCGACGGTCATCTTCAGATGGTCAGCGCCCTGCTCGCGTCGTTCAATTCGCTGCCCGTCTCGGCAAATATTCTCGGCTCGCCGGGCTGGCGCACGCTCGCCAATTTCGGCAGCACGATTTTTTCAGCGGGACTGCTGCTCTCTCTGCCGGTCGTCGCCGCTCTGCTGATCACCAACCTCGCGCTCGGCATTCTCAACCGCGCGGCGCCGCAGATCGGCGTGTTTCAGATCGGCTTTCCGCTCACCATGCTGATCGGTATGCTGCTTTTGCAGTTGATGATCCCGAACATGATTCCGTTCTTCGGGCGACTCTTCGCGGTGGGCATCGACCAGATGGGGCGGGTCGCGCTGGGGTTCAGGTAGCGGGGGAATTCGGGCCGTTGCCCGCTTGCCGTCAGAAGTGACTTTGAAGCCGACAGTTGATGTCGGCTTTTTTTGTTTGGATGCGCGACTGGTGCTAGCGGTGCTCCGCGTCGAATCTGTTGATAGAGCATGCGTCTCGCATACTTCTCACGCCCCAAAAAACGAAAGCGCGGTAACCGGTCCCCGGTTACCGCGCTCGTTTATCGAAACTAATCGAGCAGAAGCTCTATCAGTTCAGGTACTGAAACAGCGACATATTCTGGATCTTCACGAACGCCTGTTGTGCTGCTTGCAACGCGTTCTGCGCCAGCGTGTATTTGCCGACCGTCTTGATCAGGTCTGTCTGCGTCAGGTCCGACAGGTTGCTGGCCGTTTGCAGCGTATTGGTCTGAGTGACCGCCTGCAATGCCTTGACCTCCTGCGAGCGGCCGCCCACAGTCGCTTGCGCGGTCGTGATGTTGTTCATCGTGTTCTCGAGCTGCGTCATGCTGGTCGTGAGCGCGCTCTGGAAGCTCGCCGTCGACGCACCGCCCGAGATCGGAGATTGCAGCGTGCTGATCAACTGGCTCAGGTTCGCGAACACATCCATGCTGCCCTGGGTCGCGGGAGTCACCGAGAAGCTGTCGCCCGCGTTCGGCGCGCCGCTGATCGTCACCGACTGGCCGCCGAGCGTGATCGCCGTACCTGCCGTGAAGGCTTGCGGTGCGCTCGTCGTAACCGCGCCGGTCGCCGGATTCGTCTGGCTCACGGTGTAAGTCGTCGACGACGTAAAGTTGATCGCGTATTTGTCGGCGTTTGTCGGATCGGTCGGGTTGTTCAGGCTCACGGTGCTGATGACACCCGTACCCGTGTTGCCCGTGGTCGCCGCCGGCACCGCGCTCGTGCCGATAGGCGCGACACTGCTGAAGATCGAAATGCCGGTGTCGCCGGTCTGCACGACGTGCGAGTCGGTGATCTGCACCGCAGGCGTGCCGGTATCGCCCGAATACGTGACCACGCCGGCCGAACTCGTCGTGTACGGCTGTGCGCTGCTTTGATAGCCGGCGAACATGTAGTTGCCCTGCGGGTCCGTCGAGTTACCGAGCGTTATCAACTGGCTGCGCAAGCTTTGCAGTTGCGTCGCGATGGAGCCGCGGTCGCCGTTGTTGAGCGAACCGTCGCCGGCGCGCAATACGAGCGTGTGGATACTTTGCAGCACGTCGTTGACGCTGCTGAGCGTCGTGTCTTCGAGCTGCAGCGACGCAAGCGCCGTGTTCTGGTTGCTCGTGTACTGCGCGAGGCTCGTCGCGGTCGAACTCAACTGCACGGCCTGCGCCGCGCCGAGCGGATTGTCCGACGGCGTTGCAAGGCTCACGCCGCTCGAAATCTGCGCGTAAAGCTGCGACACCTGAGCTTGCTGATCGCTCATCGTCGCCACGTTCATGGTGAAGTACTGCGTGCTGGAGATGCGCATGTTCAACGCCTCACTGGAAGATGCCGAGCAGCGTCTGGAACAGGGTCTGCGCGGTCTGAATGACCTTGCTGTTCGCCTGATAGAGCTGCTGATACTGAAGCAGATTGGCTGCTTCCTCGTTGATGTTGACGCCCGAGACGGACTGCTGCGCGGTGGTGATCTGCGTCACCAGCGAAGCCTGCGCCGTGCTCGAAGTCTGAATCTGATTCGTCTGGTTGCCGATGTCGTTGACGTAGTTCGCGTACGCACCCGTCAGCGTGACCGTGCCGCCGTCCATCGATTTCGCCGTCGACAGGTTCGACAGTGCAAGCGCGTTGCGGCCGTCGTTGTTCGCGCCGGTGTTCGGCCCGATGGTGAACTTGTCGCCGGCAGCAGGCACGCCGCTGATCGTTACCGACACCTTGTTCATCTGGCCGGCGGTCGTGTTGTTGATCGTCAGACTCGCGCCGTTGCTCGACGAATACGGCACGACGGTCGTCGCGCTCGTGATCGAATAAGTGGTCGCCGGCGAGCCCGCCACGGTCACCGTCGAGCCGACCGGGAAGCCGGTGAGACCAGTGCCGTCGTATGTCAGCGTGGTCGTCGAGTTCGGCATCGTGTAGCCCGCCGCGACCGTGCCCTTCGTGATGGCGCCGGTGCCGGTGTTGGTCGACGCTGCCGCGCCGAGTACCGGCGCTGCGGCCGCGATCGCAGAGGCGTCCGTCGTCGCAGTTGCAAAGCTGTTCAACGCGCCGCGGGTCGGCTGAACCGTGAACGAGTCACCGGCGTTCATCGTGCCCGTGGTCGAAAAGTTCAGGCCGTTGATCGGCTGGCTCAGATTCGTCGCCGAGCCCACCACGCCACCCGTCGAATTGTCGGTCAACGTATAGGTGGTGCCGTTGAAGGCGAGCGTGTAGTCGCCCGTGGTTGGCTGTGCAGGGTTTGCGAACGACACGTTGAGCGATGCGTTGCCGGTGTTCTGCGTGTTCGCATAGACGGTCGGGCCGCCCACCGAGAACAGGGCGCCGCCCTGCACGCCCGCGAGCGTGATGCCGAGCGCGTTCTGCGCGTTGACCTGCGAGGCGAAGCTCACCGCAATCGCGCCGAGTTGCGCTTCTGCCGGATCGAGCGTCTGGCTGCGGAATGCGACGAGACCGCCGAGCGTGCCGCCCTCGATCTTGCTGTCGGGCAAATCCTGCGGCGCGGCGGCAGGGTTTGCGCCCGCCTGGCCGAGATACTGCACGGACAGTTCGCTGGAGTCGCCCGTCGAAGGCGTGGTGCCCAGATTGAAGCTGTTGCCGCCCGACACGAGCGGCTGGCCATTGCTCATGAAGACGCCATAGCTGCCATTGCTGTTCACCACCTGCACGCCGATCAGTTGCGACAGATTCGACACGGCGAGATCGCGCTGATCGAGCAACTGGTTCGGCGGCTGGCCTTGCGTGCTCGCGGCGGAGATCTGACCGTTCAATTGTGCGATCTGCTGCGTGTAGCTGTTGATCTGCGAAACGGTGTTGCTCAGTTGCGTGTTGACGCTCTGGCGCAGCGCGTCGTATTGCTGGCCCGCGGCATTGATCTGGTTCGCGAGTGTCTGCGCGCCGCTCATCGCCGTTTGGCGCGTAGCGAGGCTCGAAGCGTTGTTCGAGACGTTCTGCATGCCCGTGAAATAGCTCGTGACCGCGCTGGCAATACCGGCAGTCGGGCTGCCGATCAGATTGTTCAGTTGCGAGATCAGCGTGTTGTAGGTCGCGAGCGAGCTGCTGGACGACTGCGCGTTATTGAGTTGGGTCGTCAGATACTGGCTGTATTGGCGAGTCACCGTGACGGTCGAAACGCCGTGCGGCAGATAGCCGGAACCCGTGTACTGCCCACCCGTTTCCGCGAAGACCGGCGTTTCAATGGTATAGCCGGGCGTCGACGCGTTGCTGATGTTCTGGCCGGTCGTCGTGAGTCCCCACTGGGCTGCATTCAGTCCGCTGAGGCCGAGATTGATGAGATTGGACATGCGTCATCCTGAAGGGCGACACCACACATGCCGCCGCGTTACTTGAACTTAGTGTTTAACGGCTTTCGCGACGGAAAATTGAGGCCATTCACGACGCTTGCGAGAGTTTGTTTCAACGTTTGCGAGGCCGATGCGCCGGGCCTTCGCCGGCGCGTCATGTCTGGTCCGCGCGCTGTCAGCGAACCAGCGAACGGCGCTTCATTTCGAGTTGCGTGATGAGACGCTGCAGCGTGTTCTCCGCGTTGCCGGGCAACGTCAGAAAACGGAAACCGAGCTGATAACGCTGCGTGCCGTTCGGCAGCGCGAGCGAGCGGTGCGACACGAGCTGCAGATCGAGCGAGAGGCGGCCTAATCCGCCGAGCGACAATTCGCAATCGTCGAGACGCGTGCCCATGGGCAGTTCGGCGACGCGTTCGTCGGAAGTGCGCATGCCGACGCCGCCCAGCGAGAGGTCATGCACCTCGAAACGGAACGAATCGCCTTCCGGCAGACGACCGCTGCACACGTACGGATCGAGAATCGGTGCGTCGACACGGAAATACTCACGGCGTTGCACGTAGTACAGCACTTCCGGAAAGTCGGCTTCGAATGCCGGCATTCCCTCGTAACGCGTTTCGCGCGGCGTGCTGGTGACGAACTCCATGCGCACGCCCTCGGGCGCCGCGTGGAACTGACAGCTGGACGCCGCAAGCAGACCGCGGTTCTGATCGGACAACGCGCCCCAGTCGAACGTGAAGGTGCGTCCGCGCACGTCGACGTCGAGCAGGCGCGTAACGAGCTGGCCGCCGGCATATTGAACGGTAAGAAAATCGCCCCGATTGACGAGGTTGCGCAATTGAACGCCGATTTCGAGCGGATTGCGGCGGCCAAAATCGAGTGCACTGTCGTCCAGCGGAACGTGCGGCTGAAGCGTGTCGGTTTGGCCGTTCGACTGATTGGTTTCCATGGGCTTGCCGGTATGCATGTTCTTGCGGGTACGTGCCAGAGCTCCTGACGGGGCTTTCACGCGGTCTCTCATTCCCGGCCGCGGCACGCACATTCAACCGGACATGAACGCTTCCGGTATGGGGTCTAACGGATTAGCGGCAGTATCGAGCCAAAATTTAGGGGCGACTAATAATAAATTTAGAATAATCGCGCGCAAACGTTAAAGCCCCGGTAACTCGCCGATAACGCGTCTTTAAATCACCCGCCGTTTTTTCGCCGCGTGTTTGTTGCGTGTTTGTCGCGTGTTTGTGGCTTGTACGTCTGTTGTTCGGCGCGCCCCGCAAAACCGCTTCTCGCGGTCAATCCGCGCCGACCAGTCGCAATCGCGCCGCTCAGCCCATCTTTTGCATGATGGACATCAGTTTCTTCGCGTAATGCGGATCCGTTGCATAACCGGCGCGCTGCATGCCGGTCGCAAAACCCTTCACGTCGTGCGCGGAATTGATGACCTGCGCGTAACGCGGATTGCCCTTCAGCATGCTCGCGTAGTCGGTCATGGCTTCCTGATACGAATCGTATGCGCGGAACTTCTCGACCACGCGCTGCGGCTTGCCGTTCACATACTCGGTGGTAAGCGTGGACACCGTCTTGCCGGTCCAGTCCTTGGTCGCCTTGATGCCGAATACGTTGTGGCTCGTGCTGCCGTCAGCCTTTTTGATTTCGCTCTTGCCCCAGCCAGATTCCAGCGCCGCCTGGCCGATGATGAAGCGCGCCGGAATGCCGGTCGCCGCGCTGGCAGCCTGCGCGGGAGCCGCGAGCTTGTCGACGAAAGCGTCGACCTTCGGCGAGCTGCCGTCACCCTTCAACGGCGGCGTCAGCGCGCTGTTGGCCGAGTAGCCTTTGCCCATCGCGAGCTGGCCGTTCGCTTGCGCGTTGCCGTAGGCCTTGGCAAGCGCGTTGAGCGCCGCGGTCTGGCCTTCGTCGCCACCGCTGCCGCCGCCGAGCGCGTTGGCCATGCCGGCGAGTCCGCCCGCGCCGCCTGCTCCGTTCGGGCCGCTCACTTGCATGCCCTGGTTGCGCATCAACTGCTTGAGCATCGCATCCGCCACACCGATGCCCTTCTGCGACATCTGCTGCGACAACTGCTGATCCATCATCGACGTAAACGTCGCGCTGTCGTGCGAGTCGAACGGGCCGTCCTGCGGCGTCGCATCGCGCATGCTCTTCAGCATCATCTGCGTGAAGACCGCGTCGAACTGCTGCGCGGCTACCTTCATGCCGGCTTGCGGCGACGCCTTCGCCTGCGCGCTCAGCTTCGCGAAACCCTGCACGTCCAGCGCGAAGCGCTGGCTAAGATCGTTCGCCGCGGTGGCGGAATTGGTCGTATCCGAATTCATCTGCTGTCGTCCTTAGATGATTTCCAGGTCGGCGCGCAAAGAGCCCGCCGCTTTCATGGCCTGCAGGATCGACATCAGATCCGCGGGCGTCGCACCCAATGCGTTGAGCGCCTTCACCACGTCGGCGAGGTTCGCGCCGGCGGTCACTAGCTTGAGCGCGCCGTTGTCCTGCTTCACCTGAATCTGCGACTGCTTCGCCACCACCGTCTGGCCGTTCGAGAACGCGCCGGGCTGGCTCACCACCGGCTGCGTATTGATCACGACCGACAGGTTGCCGTGCGCGACCGCGCAGTTCTGCAGCGTGACCATCTGGTTCATCACGATCGAGCCGGTGCGCGCGTTCAGGATCACCTTCGCTGCGGCCTGCGCCGGCTTCACGTCGAGATTCTGCAGTTGCGCCATGAAGGCGACCTGCTGTTCGGGATCGGTCGGCGCGCGCAGTTGAATCGTGCGGCCGTCGAGCGCCATGGCCGTGCCGCCGCCGAACGCGTTGTTCACTGCAGCCACCACGCGCTGCGTCGTGTCGTAGTCCATTTCGTTCAGGTCGAGCTGCATCGTGCCGGCTTGCGACACCGACGTCGGCACCGAGCGCTCGACAATCGCGCCGCCGGCAATACGGCCGGCAGCAAGCGTATTGACCTGCACCTTGCTGCCGTTGGCGCTCGCGCCGGCACCGCCAACGGCGAGATTGCCCTGGCCGAGTGCGTACACCTGGCCGTCGGCGCCCTTGAGCGGCGTGAGCAGAAGCGTGCCGCCGCGCAGGCTCTTCGCATTGCCGAGCGACGACACGGTCACGTCGATCTGTTCACCCGGGCGCGCGAACGGCGGCAGCACCGCCGTCACCATCACCGCGGCAACGTTTTTCAACTGAACGTTCGACAGCGACGATTGCGAGTTGCTCGAACCGGCGGCCTGGTTGTTGATCGAGATGCCGAGGTTCGCCAGCATGTTGGCGAGCGTCTGCGTGGTGAACGGGGTCTGCGTGGTCTGGTCGCCCGTGCCGTCGAGACCGACGACGAGGCCGTAGCCGATCAGCGGGTTGTCACGAACGCCCTGGATCTGCACGAGATCCTTCAGGCGCTCGGCGTGCGCGGGCGTCGCCGCCGGCAGCGCCGCGCAGGCGAGCGCGACGAAAGCCAGCGCCCGGCCGATGCGGCCGGCTCGCGCGAGAAAGCGGAAAGAAACAGTACCCATGATCACCACGGCGACACGTTGAGGAAGAAGCGTTGCAGCCAGCCCATGTTTTCGGCCTCGTCGAGATAGCCTTTTGCCGAATACTCGATCTTTGCGTCGGCCACCTGCGTGGAGTACACGGCGTTCAGACTGGAGATCGTGTTCGGATTCACCACGCCCGAGAAGCGCACGAACTCGTTGCCCTGATTGATGAGCATCTGCTTTTCACCGCTTACCATCAGATTGCCGTTCGGCAGCACACCGGTCACCGTCACAGTGATCGTGCCGTTGAATGTGTTCGACGCGTTGGCGCCGCCGGTGCCGCTGAACACGTTCGCGCCTTTGGCGGTCAAACTCGCCCTGCCGAACAGTCCGGCAAGGAAGCCCGCCGTCGGCACTGCCAGGTTGGTACTGCCCGAGCGGTTTGCGTTGGCACCCGAGGACTTCGTCGCGTTGACGTTTTCCTGGATCACGATGGTCAGGATGTCGCCGACATTGCGCGGACGCTGATCTTCGAACAACGGCCGGCCCGCGTAACCCGGGTTGTAGATCGAGCCGGGCGACTGCGCTTGCGGCGGCATCGGCGGCAGCGCCGTCATCGGCTGCTGCGTGATCGGCTGCTTCGGCACGAGGCCGCAACCGCCGAGCGCGACGAGCAGCGTGAGCTGCGCGAGCGCGACGGCAGTACGCGAATGAACCGGATTACGAGTGAAGTGCGACATCTTGATTACCGCCTGATTTACAGCCTGTTAATTACCAGTGACTTCAGCGTCAGACTTGCATCTGGCTGAGCGTCTGCAGCATCTGGTCGGACGTCGTCACGGCCTTGCTGTTGATTTCGTAAGCACGTTGCGTCTGGATCATGTTCACCAGTTCCTGCACCACGTTCACGTTCGATGCTTCGACGTAGCCCTGATTGAGCGTGCCCGCGCCGTTCAGGCCAGGCTGTGCGACGTTAGGCGCACCCGACGACGCCGTTTCCGCGAACAGGTTCTCGCCCTTGGCGTCCAGACCGGCCGGGTTGATGAAGGTGGCGACCTGCATCGAGCCGAGCTGCTGGCTGTTGGTCGAGCCGGCGACGGTAATCGACACCACGCCGTCGCTGCCGATCGTGAGCGAGGTCGCGTTGTTCGGCACCGTGATGGCCGGGATCACCTGATAGCCGCTCGACGTCACGAGCTGGCCCTGCGCGTTGGTTTGAAACGAGCCGTCGCGCGTATAGGCGGTCGTGCCGTCGGGCATCTGCACCTGGAAAAAGCCCTGGCCGTTAATGGCGACGTCTTTCGAGTTGCCGGTCTGCTGCAGGTTGCCCTGCGTGTACAGACGCTCGGTGGCGACCTGTTGCACGCCGGTGCCGAGCTGGATGCCCGACGGCAATTCCGTTTGCTGCGTCGAGTTCGCGCCGGGCTGGCGGACGGTCTGATACAGCAGATCCTCGAACACTGCGCGCGATCCCTTGAAGCCGTTGGTGCTGACGTTCGCGAGGTTGTTCGAGATGACGTCCATCTGCGCCTGTTGCGCATTCATGCCGGTGGCGGCGATATACAGCGAGCGATTCATATTCCTTCTCCTATGTCGACCGGAGTGCCTCCGGTTCCATGCAAGGCACTTACTCTGGTCCCATGCAACATGGTGGCGGGCCGGCACAAGCCGGCGGCCGTTAGCTAAAGCTGAGCAACTGGTTAGCCGACTGATCGTTCTTGTCGGCGCTTTCCAGCAGCTTGGTCTGCATCTGGAACTGGCGCGCGTTCGTGATCATCGAGACCATCGCGCTGACCGGATTCACGTTGCTCCCTTCGAGCGATGCAGGCGCGACCGTCACGGCCGGATCGGCGTCGGCGGGATTGCCGTCGGCGGTGCGAAAGAGGCCGTCGTCACCGCGCGTCATGGTTTTCGGATCCGGGTTGACCAGCTTCAGCTGATCGACCGTCACCACGGCGGTCGGCGGATCGCCCGGTGTGAGCGCCGACACGGTGCCGTCCCGACCGATGGTGATCTGCGCACCCGGCGGCACCGAGACCGGCCCGCCGTTGCCGAGCACCACCTGATTCGTGGCGTTCACCAGCTGGCCGTTCTGATCGATGTGCAGATTGCCGGCGCGCGTGTAGGCCTCGCCGCCGTCAGTGGTCTGCACCGACAGCCAGCCCGGACCTTCGATAGCGACATCGAGAGGATTGCCCGTCTGCTGGATCGGGCCGGGAGTGTAGTCCGCGCCCGGCGTCGACGACAGCACGAAAGTGCGCGTGGTGTTGTCGTTGATCGAACTGCCGTCGCCGAACGCCATCGGCACGGCGCGGAAAGTCGCCAACTGCGCGCGAAAACCAGTGGTCGATGCGTTCGCGAGGTTGTTCGCAACGATTGCCTGCTGTTCGAGCGCTTGCGTGCTGCCCGACATCGCGGTGTAGATCAGCCGATCCATGATGGGTCCGTCCTGCTCGCTTACAGGTTGATGAGCGTCTGGTCGACGGTCTGCTGCGTCTTGATCGTCTGCGCGTTCGCCTGATAGTTGCGTTGCGCGGTGATCAGGTCCACGAGCTGGCTCGTCAGATCGACGTTCGAGTTTTCCACGGCGCCGCCTTGCAGCACGCCGTGATTGGTCGAGCCCGGCGCCGAAATCTGCGCGGCGCCCGATGCGTCGGTCTGCTGGAATTCGTTATTGCCGAGGTTCACGAGGCCGTTCTGGTTCGCGAAGTTCGCGAGCGCGATCTGGCCGAGCGCAGCCGTCTGCTGGTTCGAATAGTTGCCGGTCAGCGTGCCGTCAGCGCCGATGCTGAAGCTCGTCAGCGTGCCGGCCGGATAGCCGTCGGGCTGCAGCGAATTCACGCCGTCCTTGCCGCCGTACTGCGTGGTGCCGCCGATATTCAGCGTCAGTTTCTGAGGCGTCGCCGAACCGTCGGTGGTCGGCACCGAGAAGTTGAAGACGAACGGCGTGGCAGTCGCCGCGCCGGAAGCGTCGGTCGTGCCGAGCAGCGTGCCCGACGAGTTGAAGTTCGCATGGCCGACGAGCGCCGCAGTGCCGGTGGAGACGCCGGCATACACGTCCCACGTGCCGGCGGCCGTCTTGGCAAAGTACATGTTGACCGTCTGCGAGCCGCCGAGCGTGTCGTACACCGTGGTGCTCGTCGAGTAGTTGTACGTCGTCGAGCTGTTCTGGTTGAACGCCACGGGAGTCGGCGTGACGCTATAGCTGTCGCCCGTCGCCGGCACGCCGTTGAACGTGATCGTCTGGCCGTTGCCGAGCGAAATCGGCGAGCCGGCCGTGTACGTGCCGGTCGTCGACGTGCCGAGCGTGGTGTCGGTCACCGTGTAACCCGTCGCGCTCGTGAACGAGACGGTGTAGTTGTCGTTGTTCGTTCCCGACGCCGTGTTGGTGATCGTCGCGCCGGTCGTGCTCAGCGTGCCGGAATTGGTGCCTCCTGCCGTCACCTTCGGCGTGCCGAGCATCAGCGGGTCTTGCGCATTCAGGTTCAGGCCGGCGGCGATGTTGGTCGTCGCCTTCGGCGCGATGTTCGCGGTCGGCACGCTAAGCGGCACGGTCTGCGCGGTATTGATGATGCCCGAGCTGTTGGCCGCGTAGCCCATCAGTTGCAGGCCTTGCGAGTTCGTGATGAAGCCGTTCTTGTCGAGCTGGAACACGCCGTTGCGCGAGTACACGAGCGAACCGTTGTTCGACAGCTGGAAAAAGCCGTTGCCGTTGATGGCGACGTCGAGTGCCTGGTTCGTGCTGGTGATCGTGCCTTGCGAGAACTGCTGCTGCACCTGTGCGAGCTTGGTGCCGATACCGACCTGGTTGCCGACAGCCGTCGCCACCGAATTGGCGTACATGTCGGCGAATTGCGCTGCGCCGCTCTTGAAGCCAACCGTATTCGCGTTGGCAATGTTGTTGCCGATCACGTCGAGATCGCTCGACGATGCGGACAAACCACTCAAACCTTGTTGGTAACCCATGACGGTCTCCGTGTCTGGAAAGTCGTAACTGACTGAATCGAATTAGAGGATCGCGGCCACGCTGGTCAGCCCGACAGTCGAGCCGTTCGAGAGCACGAGGCCCGGCGTACCGTTGTTCTGCATGACGACGCTTTGCACCGTTGCGCCTGCGAGCGTGGTGGCCGTCGCTTGCTGACCGTTGATCGTGCCGACCGCGCTGATCGTGTACGTGCCGTCGGGCAGCGCGTTGCCGGCCGAGTCGGTCGGCGTCCAGCCCACCGGAATCGTGCCCGCCGACTGCTTGCCGAGGTCGATCGTGTTGACGATCTGGCCTGCCGAGTTCTTCACGACGACCTGCAGGTCGCTCACCGAGTTCGCGAGTTGCACGCCGAACGCGCCGGCCTTGCCGCTTGCGACCGACACGGAGTTGCCCGGCGCGAGCACGGTCGAGCCGATCAGCAGCGCCGCTTGCGACTGCTGACCCGCCGACATCTGCGTCGCGAGCGAGCTCAACGTCGTGTTCAACTGGCTGATGCCCGACACGGTGTTGATCTGGGCGAGCTGCGAGGTCATCTGCGAGCTGTCCATCGGATTGGTCGGATCCTGATTCTTCAGCTGCGCGACGAGCAGGCTCAAAAAGGTATTTTGCAGATCGGTCGCCGAAGTGCCCGACGTGCCGGATGTGCTGCCCGTCGAACTGCTCGAGCCCGAGGCACTGTTCGTGCCGTTCATCGTATCGAGCAGCGTTTGCGACACGGTCGTGCCGTTGTTGCCGATGGTGGTGCCAGTAGTCAAGGGGCTCTCCTCAGGTTCCGATCGTGAGCGTTTTCAGCATCAGGGTCTTGGCGGTATTCAGGGTCTCGACGTTGGCCTGGTACGAGCGCGACGCCGAAATCATGTTCACCATTTCCTGCACCGGGTCGACGTTGGGCAGCGTCACATAGCCGTCAGCGTTGGCCGCCGGGTTGCCCGGGTCGTAGGCGGTTTTCATCGGCGTCGGGTCGTCGACCACGCCGGTGACCTGCACGCCGCCAACCTGCTGGCCGGAGCCGCTGCGCGCGCCGCCGAGCGGAGCAACGCCGAACACGACCTGCTTGGCCTTGTACGGCTGGCCGTCCGGGCCGGTGGTGCTGTCCGCGTTGGCGAGATTCGACGCCGTCACGTTGAGCCGTTGCGACTGCGCGGACATCGCGGAGCCTGCAACACCAAATATGTTCATCAAAGAAGGCATGTTTGCTGACCTTTCCCGCCGGTTCGAGCCGGCTTCAAGTTAGTTCCCGTAGCGATTGTTCTTGCGTACTGCGTGTTTCTTTGCGTGCAGACCGTTACCCGGTTACGAGCCCGACTGGATCGCCGACAACATCGCCTTGATCTGGCTCGACAGCATCGTCATGCCAGATTCGAAGTGCAGCGTGTTGTCCGCGAACTGAACGCGCTCGGTGTCGATGTCGACCGTGTTGCCGTCGAGCGCGGGCTGCGTCGGAACGCGGTATTGCAGGTTGCCGTAGTCGTCGGGCCTGCCGCCCGCCGCGCTCAGCGTCGACTTGCCGGACATGTGGCCCGGCGTGGTCGACGCCATCGACATTCCGCTCGTCACGCCGGCCGGCTGCGCCATCGGCAGCGTCGCGGTGTTCGACGCCGTATGCGCGGCCACACCGGTCTTCTTCAGTGCGCCCGCCAGCGACGAAGCGAAGTCGACGTCGCGCGCCTTGTAGCCGGGCGTGTCGGCATTGGCGATATTCGACGACAGGAGCTCCTGGCGATAAGCGCGCACATCGAGCGCTTCACGTCCAAAGGCGAATTCGGCATCGAGTTTGTCCAGCATAAGAATCTCCGGAGAACGGTCCCGAGGCTTCCCGTGCGCCTCGCGTGAGGACTGCATCAGACGGGAAGACCTTTTTGCATGAGGTGCATCTTATGGGCCGAGTGCAAGCAGCAATCGGACGAATAACCGGGAAAGGGGGCTTCTATTCAACGTTTGCGCGAAGGGGGCTCTCAATAGAATGCAAGGCGTACCAAATGCATTCGATGGAGAACCGCATGGACCAGCACACTTTCGATCCGACGCACCGCGCGCAACGCGCGGCGGCGCATCGCCTGTGTGCGGCTGCGCTGCACGTCGCCGCGCGGCTCCTGTTGAGTTCGTCGCTGGGCGCGCCGGGTGCCGGCGCCGCCGTGCTTTGCGCGCCTGCCGCCGCTATGTTGATCGCCAATGCCGCGAACGCGGGCGAGGCGGACGGTCCCATCGTGATTGCCGGTCCGAACGAAAAGGATCCGGCGGCACTCACCGAGCTTGCCGAGCACATGCAGGCAGCACCCGCGAAACGCGCCGGCTCTGCGGCGACCCTCGCCGCCGCCACCGCACAGTCGCTGACGCGCGGTTCGACCGCGCGCGACGCCGATCCTTTCAGCCGCGCCGCCAATGCAAGCGGCTCGATCGTCATCGCGGGCTCGGGCGAAGCGCCGGCCGCGCCGCAAATGATCCGCACCAGTTTCAAGCCCGACGCGAACGGCGTCGTGACCATTCCGGCGCCGGGCCGTGCCGGTTCTGCCGCGACGAACGCAACCAGCGTCGATGAGATGCCGGCCTCCCGCCGTGTCGTTCCGGTCGTCGTGACACCGGCGCCGCAAGCGAACGGCGTGCGTCAGGCCGCCGGCGTTCAGCCGGTGGCGGCCAACGCGCCGGCCAGCGTGACGGGTCGCGCAGCGGCTGCGGCGTCGCAAGCATTGGGAGCATCGGCAACCGACTCGATCGACACGCTCGCTTCGCGCGGCGAGCCGCCACAACTCGGCGCGGACGGCAAGCTGATCCCGGCGCGTTCGAACGCGCCCGCCAATTCAACTCGTGCAGCTGCGGCGTCGCCGACGGCGCGAGTGGCCGCGACGCGGCCCATCGCGGCGGCACCCGCACCCGCACAGCAGAATCAGCGTGCAGCCGCGCCGGCGCAGCCCGAGCCGCTGCCCGGCCAGCAAGACTCTGAAGCGATCCGCACGACCGCGCTTGCGTTCCTGCAGCAGCAGTCGGCGGGATTGCCGGGGAAAGTGGACATCACCGTCGCACCCGCGTTTCCACGCGGTCTCGCAGCCTGCATGGTGCTGGAGCCGTTCATGCCGAGCGGCGCTCGCCTGTGGGGCCGCGTAACAGTCGGCGTGCGTTGCGCGGGCCAGCGTCCGTGGACCATCTATCTGCAGGCGCGCATCTCGCTGCATGCCACCTACTATCTCGCCGGCCGCGCGATGTCGCCGGGCGAAGTGCTCACGGCCGCCGACCTCGTCGCGCGCGAGGGCGATCTGACGGGCTTGCCGCAAGCCATCGTGACGGACCCGTCGCAAGCGGTTGGCTCTGTCACGTTGACACGCGTTTCCGCAGGCATGCCGCTGCGCCGCGATATGCTCAAGAGCGCGTCGGCTGTGTCGATCGGACAAACGGTACGCGTCGTCGCCGCCGGTGAAGGATTCGCGATTTCGTCGGAAGGCAGCGCGATGAACAATGCGTCGCCGGGTCAGCAGGTCCGCGTGAAGACGCCCAACGGTCAGGTTATCTCGGGCATCGTCAAGGACGGCGCGACCGTGGAGATTCAACTGTGAGCCGCGGGCTTTCCTGGCTGGCGGCCGATCCGCATGCGTCCGCCGTTTCAGGGCCGGATCGTATTGACAGACAAGGGAAAAGCAGCAGCGATTGCGCTAAAGTTTTGATCGACGCCTGCCGTTATCAGGATCAAATCGTTCAGGAAGCCAATCGTGAAAGTCGATTCCAAAACCAATTCGAATCTGCCGACGTTGAAAGACGGCGTGTCCCGCTCGCACCAAAGCGACGCGGCGACGGCCAACACCGGCGCGCAGACCGCGAGCACCGCCTCGCAAGCCACTCCCAGCGGTTCGGGCGACGCCAGCGTCAGCCTGTCGGGTCTGTCGCAGCACCTGCGCAGCCTCGCGGCGTCCGGCTCGGCCGACATCGATACGGCGCATGTCGAGTCGATCAAGCAGGCCATCAAGGACGGCACGCTGCAGATCGACTCGGGCAAGATCGCCGACGGCGTGCTGAGCACCGCACGCGAACTGTTGCAAAGCAAAACCCCGTCGACCGGCAATTAATCGACGCATCGAAGTACGGTGAATGGCCGGGCGGCGTTCGACAAACCCGACTCGCGGATCGTCCGCGAGCCGTCGTTTTCAGCGAGTTGTTGAGATGAAAGACGCCCTGCTTGCCACCCTCATCGAAGAGTATTCCGCCGTCGAGGCGTTCGCCTCCGTTTTGACGCTGGAGACCAAGGCATTGACTGCCTTGTCGCCGGTCGAACTGCTGCCGCCGGTCATCGACAAGAAAACCGAACTGATCGGCGAACTCGCGCAGCTCGAAACCCGCCGCGACGAACTGCTCGCCAGCATGGGTTTTCCGGCCGGTTGGGCCGGCATGGAACTCGCGGCCAGCACCGACGAGCGGCTCGCCGAACAGTGGTCGCTGCTGCAAAAAGCGGCCGAGCGAGCGCGCCGCTTCAACACGAGCAACGGCGAACTGATTCGCGTGCGCATGGATTACAACCAGCGGGCACTCACGGCGTTGCAGGTGGCGTTGCCGCAAAAGGCCAACTTCTATGGCCCGGACGGACGCATTCCGGCGCGCGCAGCGGTGTGATGCCGGGAGACGCTGGCACTCAGCTTCAGCGTCTCCTGCTCGCTACTCTGAATGCTGCTTATCGCGGTGCGGGCCTCGCATTGCTTTGCGGTGTCTGACACCAACGCCTGACTCGCCCGCAACTTCGTAATGCGCGGCTAGCTCGCCGCAGCAACGCAGTCGACTCAAGCAGCCTCGCGTGAACAGAAGGGTTCGTCGTCTCGACGAGCCCTTTTTGTCTTCTATCTCCTCGCCCTTCGCTTCCCGCCTGCCGCAGCCATTCGGCCAGGTGGCGCGAATCCGTCGCGCACGATCAAATCTCCTCTTTTCCCTAACGAAGTTTTCCGTTGCTAGCGGGCGTGCCGACGCGTCGCGGCGAGCCGAAGCCAACTTCATCCAGCGAGAGTGTGTAATCGTGTGTATGATTCGAGGAGTGCAATATGAACAGTGCCGAAGTCGGCAAACTGATTCTGGCGAACGGCTGGCGGCTCGTCCGCATAACGGGCAGCCACCATCATTTTCGGCACGCATTCAAAGCCGGGCTCGTGACCGTCCCTCATCCCAGGAAGGATCTGCCGGCCGGCACGCTGAACAGCATCTTGAAACAGGCAGGGCTGAAATGAAAAATCTGATCTTCCCGATCGCAATCGAGGCGGGCGACGCGCAGCACGCGATCGGCGTCGTCGTGCCGGATATTCCGGGCTGTCACTCGGCGGGAGATTCGCTGGAAGAAGCGTACGCGAACGCGAAAGAAGCGATCGAGGCGCATCTGGATACGCTGCTCGATGAAGGCTTGTCGATTCCCGAAAGGCTGACGCTAGACGAGCATCGGCGTAATCCTGACTACGCGGGTTTCACGTGGGGTTTCGTGACAACCCGGAATATTCCCGCGCTGAAGAAGGCGGTACGCATCAACATTTCGTTGCCCGAAGCGCTGGTGCATGAAATCGACGAATACGCGCAGGCGCGTGGCATGTCGCGTTCCGCTTTTCTCGCGCTCGCGGCCGAACATGAAATGGCGGACGCATGACGAAAGGCGCGGGTAACGCCCTCGCTTCACAACTCATTGCCCCGCTGAGCGTTAGCTCACGAGGCAAGCCGCTCAGGTTGCCTCGGCATTCGCCCACGCCATCTCGCGCAAGCGCGTGCGCAAACGCGCCACCGCCTGGCTGTGCAACTGACACACGCGCGACTCGCTGACTTCCATCACCGCGCCGATTTCACGCAGGTTCATGCCGCGCTCGTAGTAGAGCGACATCAGCAACTTCTCGCGTTCCGGCAAGCGGTCGATCGCCTCGACCAGCGCCGAGCGCAGACTGTCGTCAAGCAAGGCGGAAAGCGGGTCCGAGTGATCGACACAGTAACGGTCGAGAAACGGCTCGTCGTCCGCGGAACGGTCGAAGTCTTCGTAGTAGATCAACTGGCTTCCGTGGAGATCCTGCAACATCGACTGATACTCGTCGAGTGGCATGTCCAGGTGTTCGGCAATCTCGGTTTCGCTCGCCGAGCGGCCCAGATTCTGCTCTACCTTGTGTACGGCCGTCTCCACTTCTCGCGACGTGCGTCGCAAGCTACGCGGCAACCAGTCGTTGCTGCGCAGTTCGTCCAGCATCGCGCCGCGAATCCGCTGGCTCGCGTAGGTTTCGAACTGCGCGCCCTGATCTTCCTTGTAGCGACTCGCGGCATCCAGCAAGCCAATCATGCCCGCCTGAATCAGATCGTCGAGATCGACGCTGGCCGGCATTTTTGCAACGAGCTGCAAGCCGAGTCGACGCACCAGCGGTGCGTACTTCGTCAAAACATCGGCTTGGGAAATCTTTCCCTGAGCGTTATACATCGTGCTCCCCTTGTCCTTGTGCCGCCTCTCAGGCGTGCTGCGCAGACGGTTGGTCGGCGTGTTGCGCCGCTGTAACTGCCGCAGGCGCCATCCATGGCGTTTGCGACGACATCGCTGGCCGCATCGGCCAGTACTGCAATTCGGCTGCGAGGTGGCGGAAGTCGCGCGCTGCCGGTGTCGACGGAAATGCGTCGACGACACAACGCGACAACTCCTCGGCTCGCGCCATCCGCGCATCCGCGGCAATGCAACCGGCGTCTTCCAGCGCCACCGCGAGGTAACGCCCGGCCACGCCGGCCAGGTTTGCAAAAGCAGTGCGCGCGTCTTCCACGCTCTGCACGTGATTCACCAGCACGCGAAACTGCGCGATCGCATGCGCGTAGTGCAGGCGCTTCATGCACGCATACGCGTCGGTGATCGCCTGTGCCGCCATGCGCGTGACGATCATCACGTCATGAGCCTGCATCGCGAGCGCCGAGAGGTGCCCTTGCTGATCCAGTTGCGCGTCGATCAGCACGATGTCGGCCGAACCGCGCAGCACCACGCTGAACTGCGCCGCGCTATAGCCTTCGCGATGCGCACGTGAGGCGGCGAGCACTGAGAAGCCGAGCGCGTGCCGCAAAGCGGCTTCGTCGAGCGTCATCTCGCCGCGCATCACGGCGGCGAAGTTGCCCGCGCCGCGCACGCTGCCGAGCATCGCGCTCACTGACTTGTCGCCCACGCACTCGTCGATCACGAGCACATCTTTCCCCTGCTGCGCGAGCGCCACCGCAAGGTTCATCACTGTCGCCGTACAGCCGGCGCCAAGTGAGCCGCCCGTCACCGCAATCACGCGCGAGCCGCTCCGCGCGAGAAGGCGCCGCAGTCCTTCTGCCTGATCGGAGACGAGCTTATCCAAAGCGGACCTCGTGCAATTCGGCCGTCGAGCGCGCGGACAGCGCGGACAGCAATGCCGGAACATCGTCGTCATGCGGCACGAATGGCGAGTGATCGCGCGGAATGCAGAACGCGCTCTTGATCAGAAAACGTTTGGTCGCGACGTACAGGTTCTCCGGCACTTTCTGACCGGTCGACACGTAGTGCACCGGCAGCTTGTAGCGGATCACCGTATCGAGTACGCCGCCCAGGTTGGTCGCCTCGTCGAGCTTGGTCAGAATGCAGCCGGCGAGCGGCTGTTGATCCGGTCCGCGCTGATAGGCCTGCACGACTTCATTGAGCGTGTCGCCGTGGCTCGTTGCGTTGAGCAGCAACAGGCGTTGCACGGGCTGGCCCGCGCGGCTGAGCATCGCGATCTGCTCGGAAACAAGGCGATCGCGTTGGCTCATACCGATCGTGTCGATCAGCACAATGTGCTTGTTGCGCAATTCGGAGAGTGCGAGTTGCAGGTCGGCGCTGTCTTTCACCGCATGAACCGACACGCCGAGAATCTTGCCGAAGATGCGCAACTGTTCGTGGCCGCCGATCCGGTAACTGTCGGTGGTGAGCAGCGCCACTTTGCTGGCGCCGAAACGCATCACGCAGCGCGCCGCGAGTTTTGCGGTGGTCGTCGTCTTGCCGACGCCCGTCGGGCCCATCAGCGCAAAGACGCCGCCGCGTTCCATCAACGTGTCTTCGTCTTCCATGACCGGCAAATTCGATGCGAGCACCGAGCGCACCCAGTCCATGCCGTCGTCCATGTTGTCGACTTCGTCGGGCAGGTTTGCGACCATCATCTGCACGAGCTGCGCGGAAAAGCCAGCGGCGAAGAGATGCTTGGTGAGCGACGCGTGTGCCGGATTCCGGCGCTGACGATCGCCCCACATGAGACCGGCGAACTGTTCTTCCATCATGCCGCGCATTGAAGAAAGCTCGTTCATCACGGTTTCTTTGACGACCTGCTCCATGCGCGCCTTGATCGCTTCAGCGACTGCAGCAGGCGTGCGCGAGTCGTCGGTCGGCGGCAGCGTGGTCGGTGCGACCTTCTGCGCGGCGCGCCGTGCGGCAACCTGCGCGGCTTCGCGGGCCCAATCAGGCGTGTTGTCCGCCTGCGACGCGGCGGCCTTGCCCGGTTCCACGGCAGCGCCAAGACCCTTGGCCATCGCGGCGGCCGGCGTCATCGCGCCCGGACGTGTGTTGTATTCGCTCTGCGGCTCGTGGTCGGCGGCGATGCGTCGAGCGTGATCGATCAGCCAGGGATTCGATTCGGCCATCGTACGCGGCGCGTGGAGGTCCGAGGCCGGTGCTGCAGAGCCGGACGGCACGCCGGCGGCCTTCAGCAGATCGGCGCGAATGTCTTCGTTCAAACGAGCGGCGGCTGCGCGTGCGCTCGGCTGTCCGACGTGAATCTGTTGCGATTGCGGCGCCGACGCGGGCTTCGTGGCCATGCCCGGGGCACCCGGCAATGCGGTCTTGCGCGAGTCGGCCTGGCCGGCCGACGCCTTGGCTGCATTCATCGCGGCACTCATGGCCGCGCTCGGAACGACCTTCGCAGCGGGCTGTGCATCGTGACTCGCGGCCAGCGCTGAGTCGGCGAAGCTGCCCGTCGTTTCAGTGCCGGCTTCCGGGCTCGCGCCGAACACCGACGAGAACACGTCCGGCATGCCGCTCGCGTACGGATTGGCCTGCATCGGCTGCGCGGCGGACATTGCGCGCGGCGCATTCAGCGCACTCGGCGCGGGTTGCGCAGCCGCTGCATTCGTCGATGCGAATTGCGCTGCACTCGCGTCTGCGCGCGGCGCCTTCGGCGTGATTGCCGCGAGGTCGCTGTCGGCCAGGGCGACGATTTCGACGCTGCCGTCGTCCATCGTTCGATTGGACAGCACGACCGCGTCGGCACCCAGCGCTTCGCGCACGAGACGCAGTGCGTCGCGACTGGTAGCACCGATAAATTTACGAATGTTCAAGCTGGACCCCCGATGAGGTATACGGACTGACGGACCGGCAACACACCGCTTCCCATTGAGATCATTATTGCGAAACGTGACGACCGACGATCGGTGGATAAGGGCTGTTAAACGTGGGTAATTCGAACGATGGACGGATGCCGCGATTCGCAGCTCCTGCATCTATCGAATGACTCGCGCGCCGGACGATTGCTTCCGGGTCCCGCAGGCGAAGCATGGACGAGCCAATACGTCGGCGGTACGAAAAGTCAGGCGCGGAAATGAAAACCGGCGCCTGGGGCGCCGGTCAATATGCAGGTCGTCGTCGAACCGGGAAGCAAATGCAACTTGCCGATCGCAGTCACGCTCGTCGAACGCGCTTTAACCGTGCGCGCCGATCAGATTCACGACCTTGATGTTGCGCGTGTCGGGTACTTCCGCATACGACAGCACCTTCAGTTGCGGCAGGCTGCGGCGCAGGAAGCGCGCGAGCATCGGCCGCAATGCATGTTGCACGAGCAACACCGGCGCGAGCCCAAGGTTCTGCTGGCGATTCATTGCCTTCTGCGTTTCGTTCATCAGCGTATGCGCGAGACCAGGCTCGAGACCCGGGTTGGAGCCGGTCGAAAGCGCCTGCGACAGCACGCGTTCGAGATTCGAGTCGAGGCCCATCACCTGCATGTCGCCGGTGCCTGGGAACCACTGCTGCGTGATCGCGCGGCCAAGCGCAAGGCGCACGGCGGCGGTGAGATCGTGTGCATCGGTGATCTTCGGCGTGTGTTCCGACAGCGCTTCGAGAATCGTGCGCATGTCGCGGATCGGCACGCCTTCTTCCAGCAGGTTTTGCAGCACCTTTTGCAGCGTGGTGAGCGGCAGCGACTTCGGCACCAGATCGTCGACGAGCGACGGCGTGTCTTTCTGCATCCGCTCGAGCAGCGCCTGCACTTCGCGGCGACCGAGCAGTTCGGACGCATGAGTGACCACCAGGTGATTCAGGTGCGTCGCGACGACCGTGCTCGAATCGACCACCGTGTAGCCGTACACCTGCGCCTGTTCGCGCAGATTGGTGTCGATCCAGATGGCCGGCAGACCGAATGCCGGGTCCTGTGTCGGCGTGCCCGGCAGCGCAGCGGAAACCTGGCCGGGGTTGATCGCGAGCCATTGACCCGGATACGCCTCGCCGACGCCCACTTCCACGCCCTTGAGCGCGATCCGATAACCGTTCGGACGCAATTCCAGGTTGTCGCGAATGTGAATGACAGGCGGCAAGAAGCCGATTTCCTGCGCAAACTTCTTGCGGATGCTTTTGATCCGCTTGAGCAACTCGCCGTCGGAATTTTTGTCGACGAGCGGAATCAGCCGGTAGCCCACTTCGAGGCCGAGCGTGTCGATCATCGTCACGTCGTCCCAGCTTGCTTCCGCGTTTTCGATCGGTGTTACGGCTGCCGGTGCGACATCTACGAGCGCGGTCGTGTTCTTGCGTTCTTCGGCGCGCTTTTTCATCGTGCGGCCGAGCTGGATCAAACCGCCGCCGAGAATCAGAAACGCGAAATGCGGCATGCCCGGAATCAGGCCCATCAGCACGAGAATGCAACCCGTGATCGCCAGCACTCGCGGGTTCGTGAAAAGCTGCCCGGTGAGTTGTGTGCCGATGTCTTCGTTCGTCGCGACACGCGACACGATCACACCGGCAGCGGTCGAAATCACGAGCGACGGAATCTGCGCGACAAGGCCGTCGCCGATGGTCAGCAGCGTGTAGTTCTTGCCCGCCGACGCGAAGTCCATGCCGTGCTGAACCATCCCGACGATCAACCCGCCGAAGATGTTGATCACCATGATCAGCAGGCCGGCAATCGCATCGCCGCGCACGAACTTGCTCGCGCCGTCCATGGAACCGTAGAACTCGGCTTCCTGCGAGACTTCCGAGCGACGCTTACGTGCCTGTTCTTCGTTGATGAGACCGGCGTTCAGATCGGCGTCGATCGCCATCTGCTTGCCGGGCATCGCGTCGAGCGTAAAGCGCGCGGACACTTCCGCGATACGCCCCGCGCCCTTCGTGATCACCATGAAGTTGATGACCATCAAAATGATGAAGACGACGATACCGACCGCGAAGTTGCCGCCCACGAGGAAGTGGCCGAACGACTCGATCACCTGGCCGGCCGCGTCAGGACCCGTATGGCCTTCGAGCAGCACGACTCGCGTCGACGCAACGTTCAGCGACAGCCGCAGCAACGTCGAGAACAGCAGCACGCTCGGGAAAGCGGCAAAGTCGAGCGGCTTCATCGTGTACATGCTGACGAGCAGCACCATCACGGAAAGCGCGATATTGAAGGTGAACAGCAGATCCAGCAGGAACGGCGGCAACGGCAGAATCATCATGCCGAGGATCATGCAGATCAGCACCGGGCCGGCTAAGGCGCGTAAATTGGTGCCGCTCAAGGCATCGGGCCGTCGAGCGAGGAAACCGGCGCGAGCGTTCATGCGGAGGCTCCGTTATCGTTAGCGGGGTTAAGCGTGTCGGCGGCTTCCTGATCGGCTTCTTCATCCGATACACCGCCCTTGTCGAGTTCAGCGGGCACGTCGAGCTCGGTCGGTGCGACCGGCACGTCGCCGCCGTCGGTTTTGAAGCGCCGCAACTGGTACACCCACGCGAGCACTTCGGCGACCGCGCCATAAAGCTGGCCGGGAATCTCGCGATTCAGTTCGACGTTGTGATACAGCGCGCGGGCAAGCGGCGGCGCTTCGAGCAGCGGCACATTGTTTTCGGCGGCCAGCTCGCGAATCCGCGCAGCCACCAGGTTCACGCCCTTGGCGACCACCTTCGGTGCGCGCATCTCGCCGTCCGTGTATTGCAACGCGACCGCAAAGTGCGTCGGGTTCGTGACCACGACGTCGGCCTTCGGCACCTGCGTCATCATGCGGCGGCGGGCAATCGCGCGCTGCTGCTGGCGAATCCGGCCTTTTACGTGCGGATCGCCTTCGCTTTCGCGGTGCTCGCGCTTCACTTCTTCCTTGCTCATGCGCAGCTTCTTGTGGAACTGCCATAGTTGATACGGCACATCCATCGCGGCCACGACGAACATGCCGGCCACCGTCATGCCGCAGCACACGGCAATCAGATGCACGGTGTTCGCAAGCGCAAGGTGCAGCGGCTGCGTGGCCAACGCGAGAATTTCCTCACGTCGATTCCAGATCGCAGTGCCGCCGATCACGCCCACCACCAGCGTCTTCGCGAGCGACATGACAAGCTGGATAGGTCCGTTGATCGAAAAGATCTTGCCGAGGCCGGCAATCGGATTGAGACGGTCGAACTTGGGCTCGAGCCCTTTCGCCGACAGTTGCCAGCCGCCCAGCGCCATTGGCGCGAGCAAGGCCGCAGCGCCCGTGATCGCGAGAATCGGCAGCAATGCGGCGAGCCCTTCGCGGCTGGCGGCACCCGCGCCGATCAACATGCGACGGGTCTCGAAAGCGGACGCGTGATCGAAAGTGAAGGCCGCGCGCAGCATGCCCTGCAAATGTTCGCCGATGCTGCCGGACATGCCCCACACGCCGAAAAAGCCCGCCGCGAGCAGCGCGAACGTCGACAGCTCCCGCGAACGCACGATCTGCCCTTCCTCGCGCGCTTTCTGCAAGCGCCGGGGAGTGGCTGATTCGGTTTTTTCGAGGTCGCTTTCCTCTGCCACAAAGCTCTCCAGTCGGCCGAGGCACAACGCCTCTTTCCAGTGAGAGCGATTATTCCCGCTCGGCGCAAGCACCGATCGGCGGATAAGGAAGGGGAAACGGGGGCTTTTCGAGGGATGGGCAAGCGCGGCGTGGACCCGCGCGAGGCCGAAAAAAGAAACGCCCGCGCGGGGTCGCGCAGGCGTTGTGAACAGCCGTCAGGCTTTGCGTGGCGGCAGGTTAGCTTGCGTAAGCCACGAAAGGCGCCTGGGTGCCGCCGATCGGCCGCAGGTCGAAGCCGTGATACACGTGGCGTCCGTAGAAGAACGGCAAGCCGAGGTCGAATGCGGCGAGACCGCCGACCTGACCCGCCAGATCGTTGAACGCGTAGTTGGTGCCGTTGCCGAACAGCGTCGATGCACTGACGATGCCGATATTGGCCGTCGCCTTCACGTTGTTCAGGCCGGCCAGCGTGATGGAGCGGGTTTGCGCGGTAGACGGGCAGTAGAAGCCCGAGAAGTTGCTGCCGCACAACGTGAGCGAGCTATCGCTGAAGAAATAGCCGTTCGAGCCCGAATCCAGGAACGCCGTCACCGTGTTGCCGTTGAACACGCTGTTCGTCAGATCGCCGAAGTTATCCGTCGTGAAAGTCTGTGCCGATCCGAGCGCATTGTTCGACTGCGTGCCGATGCCGAACACCAGCGTGCCGGTGGCCGACGGCGCCCCGCTGTTCGAGATGGGCGGCATCTGCACGATCACACCGTTGTTGTCGACCGGGAATTTGGCGACCGGATTGGCCACCTGATTCGCCAGCGCGACCGCGGTGCGAGCGCAAGACGTGCCGTTCGGACACGCGAAGTAATTGCTGTAAGTCGCCGCAGTAGAGGCATTCGCGCACGTGGCGCCGCAATCATAAAGCGCGGTGCCGATGCCGATGATGCCGTTCGCGCCCAGGTCGCTCGCCGTGTTTTCCGCCGAGCCGCTGCCGCAACCGGCTGACGGCACGGTGCTCGCGTCTTTGTCGCCGATCACCTGGATCGGAACCGCAGATGTCGTGGTTTCGCCGCCGATGGTGACGGCGGCGGTACGCACGGTGCCCCACGTGTAGCCGTCGGCGAACGTCGCGCATTCAGCAAGCTGAGCGCCGCCCGAGGTCGCGGTGACCGGCAAGGCGGCTTGCATCGCCGCATTCAACGCCCCGCCGACGATGCGCAGGCCGAACGAGCCCGTGTCGACCTGAATGTTGTTGATGGTCTGGCAGGTCGTGGTGCCGGGCGCGCACAGCGTCACGCTGATCGTGGGTATGTTGATCACACCCGTGGCGCCGTGGGCGACCGTGATCGGCACGGTGTTCGCGGCTGTCGCGGCGATCGGCTGCTGGGTTGGGCTGGCCGGCAAGGAGCCGCTGATCTGACTGCCTGACGAGCCGCCACTGGAGCTGGAACTGCCGCCGCTGTCGCCGCCGCCACCGCACGCGGCGAGCGCCGATACCAGCGCGACAGTCGCCACAACCTGCATCCAGTTCTTGAGTTTCATCGCAATATGCATGGTTCGCATCGTTCGTCCTCGCCGTTACTGGATGTCTGAGCTGCTGACGCCGGCCGGCAGCGCGGGCGGCAGCCATGCACGGCCGCTAAAAGCGCCCATGTGACCGCCGGACTGCACGACGAGCGTGCTCTGATCCACCGCAACCGGCCCGCGAGCGCCGCCGCGCGCCGCGCGCGCCGCCTTCACACCCGCGACGTACTGCGGAAAGTAACTACCGAGCATTTCATTCAGATCGGGCATTTGCGGACCGCTCCACGCGATGCCGAACACGGTGCCGTCAGCGGACAGATATTCGCGCACCACCGTGCCATTGCCGAGCGTGGTTTCACGAACGGTATAGGACGCGGAAGCCGAAGCGGAAGAAGCCGCACCGGATGCCGAGCGCACCACGGCGTTCGCCGAGGTGTCGGCAGGCTGGAACTTGCGGGACGAAACCGACGCATCTGCCGGAGGCGACATTGGGGCGCCGCCGAGCGCCGCGTGAGCGGACTGCACGGCCGTCAACGAACAGGGCAAAACAAGCGCCGTAACCACACCGGCGCGACGTACACGACTCCACATAACGAGACTCCTCCCTGGCTGCTAGCCGGCGCAAGCTCATGCCAACCGGCTGCAAATAGGCAAATCATAGGGCACGGACGGGGCCGCATCGCCGAGGAATACCTCGTCGTGCAGGCCACTGGTGATAGCGTTCACCTTCGGCCGCGCCGCTGCTTGACCTCGTAGTATGCCTGCGGTTTGTGTCGATAGACAGCACTCGCGCGCGGGAGCGCGCCTTGCTATTCATACTGGCTGGCCTCGCGCCGCAAGGGCGCGGGCCGCTCAGAAACCGAGGCTGGCTAGCAGATCGTCGACCTGCGACTGGTCCTGCACGACGTCGGTCTTGCCTTCCGGATTGATCTGCGGACCGTTCAGCAGATGCTCCGGGCTGCCGGTCGGAGATACTTCGGCGACCAGCGCCGCAGCATGCGCCGCGAACTGCTCGCGCCGCTCGAGCGCGATGTTTTCGACGAGCACGCCGAGCAACTGCTGCTCGATCAGGTACACGACGTCAGTGATCTTCTTGATCACCTGACCGGTCAGATCCTGGAAATCCTGCGCCAGCATGATCTCCATGAGCTGCGAATTGGTCGCCGTGGTTGCTGCGGGCACGCCGCGCAGGAATTCGCGCGTATCGTTCATCAGCGCGCGCACTTCCGCGCGTTCGATCGGCGCCGCGTACCATTGCTCCCAACGCGCGTCGAGTTCGCCGGCGTCTTTCTGCAACTGCTCCTGGATCGGCTTCGCGACATCGATCGAGCCCAGCACGCGCTCGGCAGCCTGCTCGGTCATGTTCGCGATGTACTTCAGACGGTCGCGTGCATCGGGTACCGCTTCGGCCGCGCGCTCGACATGCTTGTCGAGGCCCAGCTCGCGCATCGAATCACGCAGCGTACGTGTCAGTTGTCCAATGCGGGCAAGAATGCGGTCTGACGCGAAGTCGCCGCTCTCGTTGACCGCTTCAGCGCCTTGTGCATTGGTCGGCAGGTTCACATCAGCTCCCGGTCTTGGCCATCTTTTCGAGAATCTTGTTGAGCTTCTCGTCCAGCGTCGCGGCCGTGAACGGCTTTACGACATAACCGCTCGCGCCGGCCTGAGCCGCCGCGATAATGTTTTCCTTCTTCGACTCGGCCGTCACCATCAGCACCGGCAGGTGCTTGAGGTTTGCATCGGCGCGGATCTCCTTGAGCATGGCGAGACCGTCGAGGTTCGGCATGTTCCAGTCGGAAATCACGAAGTCGTAGGTGCCGCCGCGCAAACGGGCGAGACCGGCCTGGCCGTCTTCGGCTTCGTCCACGTTGCCGTAGCCCAGCTCTTTCAGAAGGTTGCGAACGATCCGGCGCATCGTCGGAAAATCGTCAACAACCAGAAACTTCATTGCCTTATCCATTTGATTCCCTTTACTTGATTCACGGTGCGGCGTGTGACCGCCTCAATTCGAACGGCGCATCATACCCGCTGAACGCGATCGCCCATCGACGCAAGCCGCGCCATTACGCGCCGGCACATATCCGGCAGCGACGCGATTTCGTCCGCCGCGCCCAGCGCAATCGCTTCACGCGGCATGCCGAACACAATGCAGCTCGCCTCGTCCTGCGCAAGGGTGTAAGCCCCTGCCTTTTTCATATCCAGCAGACCTGCGGCGCCATCGCGCCCCATTCCTGTCAGGATCACTCCGACCGCATTCTTGCCCGCGTGCTGCGCGGCGGAACGAAAGAGCACGTCCACCGAAGGACGATGCCGGTTCACCGGCGGATCATCCGACAGATGCGCGATGTAGTTCGCACCGCTACGGGCAAGCAGCAGGTGAGCGTGGCCTGGGGCGATATACGCATGTCCCGGCAGCACACGTTCGCCATGCTCTGCCTCTTTAACGGTAATCCGGCACAAACCATTGAGGCGTTGCGCAAAAGATTTTGTGAAACCCGGCGGCATATGCTGTGCAATCAGCACCGCGGGTGCATCCGGCGGCAGCGGCACGAGCACTTCGCGGATGGCTTCCGTGCCGCCCGTCGACGCGCCGACGATGATCAGCTTCTCGGTACTCAGCAGCGGATTGTTGAAAAGCGGCGCGGCGCCGACAGGCGCATGTCCGGCGGCAGCCGGCGCATGATGCACCGGCGCGGCCTGGCGCACACGGGCGCGCGCCGCGGCGCGAATCTTGTCGGCGAGCTTTTCCGAATAGTCGAGCATGCCGTCGCGAATGCCGACCTTCGGCTTCGTCACGAAATCGACCGCGCCGAGTTCCAGCGCGCGCAGCGTGATTTCATTGCCGCGCTCGGTCAGCGAGGACACCATCACGACCGGCATCGGACGCAAACGCATCAGCTTCTCGAGGAAGTCGAGACCGTCCATGCGCGGCATTTCGACGTCGAGCGTCAACACATCGGGGTTGTGCTGCTTGATGAGCTCGCGCGCGACCAGCGGGTCGGGAGCGGTTGCAACGACGGTCATGTCCGGCTGGCTATTGATGATTTCCGTCATCAAGCTGCGGATCAGCGCCGAATCGTCGACGCACAATACTTTGATCTTTTGCACAGCGCTCACGCCTCCTCTGCGGTTCTGGCGTTTGTTGAGTTAGTCGGGCGCGGGGTCGAGCCGAACAGTTCGATGCGCGATCTTGGCGCGCCCGCGCCATTCGCTGTTGTGCTGCCTGAGCCGTTGCCCGAGCCACCGCTTGAGCCGAACAGTTCGATCTTCGGCTTCGTGGCGGCTGGCGCTGAAAACAGTTCGACCCGCTTTCTCGCGGCGGCAAGCCGCTCGGCGCGCGCTTCGGCGGTTTGCCGCACGAGCGCCTGTTCGCGCTCGGCCACACCCGGGTCCTGCTGCAGACGCAGCTTCTTCACCATGACCTGGCCGGTGCGCGGCATGAATGCCACCTTGCGCGGATGCGAGCCCTGCAAATCCTCTGCGACGATGCGGATCTTTTCGAGCGCGAGATAACGGCGCACGAATTCCGAATTGCGATCGCCGATGTTGATCGTCGTCATGCCCGCGAGCACCGCGCCGCCGCCGAACACCTTCGCTTCGAAACGGTCGCGCCGGCCGCCCGCCTTGATGAGTTCGTTGATCAGCACTTCCATCGCGTAGGCGCCATAGCGCATCGAATCGGACGCGGCCTGGCCGACTTCCGCGCCGTCGTCGGGCAACATGAAGTGATTCATGCCGCCGATGCCGGCCGTGCGGTCCTGAATGCAGGCCGCGACGCACGAACCGAGTACGGTGACGAGCACCATGTCGTCGTGCGTGGTGTAGAACTCGTTCGGCAACAGCTTCACGCCTGGGCGTTGGAAGTGGTTGTCGTAATAGAGATTGGTCGCGATAGGCAAGGCGCTGCTCATACCGTCACCCCGCTCGTCGCCGGCGTGCGTGCCGGTGCGCGCGCGCCTGCAGCGTCGCGCGTCAGTTCATAGACGGTCTGACCGCGCAGCTTGAAAGCCTGCGTGACGTAGGTGAAGTTTTCCGAGTGGCCGGCGAACAGCAGGCCGCCCGACTTCATCAGCGGCTCGAAGCGGCTCAGCACCTGAGCTTGCGTCGGCTTGTCGAAATAGATCATCACGTTGCGGCAGAAGATCGCGTCGAACTGCGTGCGCAACTGATAATCGCGGTCGGTGAGATTCAATTGCTCGAAGCGCACCATCGCACGCACTTGCGGACGCACCTTGACCATGCCCGCATGCGCGCCCGTGCCCTTCAGGAAAAAGCGCTTGAGCCGCTCGGGCGAAAGGTGCTTCACCTGGTCGAACTGGTACATACCGGCTTCGGCTTTCGCGAGCACTTGCGTGTCGATGTCGGTCGCGAGCACCGTGGCCTGACGCGCGCCGGTCTCGCCGAGCGCTTCGATCAGCGTCATCGCGATCGAATACGGTTCCTCGCCGGTCGAGGCCGCCGAGCACCACACCGAAACGGGCTGCGCGCGGCGCGGCACGAAATCGGCCAGGATCGGAAAGTGATGCGCCTCGCGGAAAAACGCGGTCAGGTTCGTCGTGAGCGCATTCGTGAATGCTTCCCACTCGGCGGGATCGTTTTCCGCTTCGAGCAGATCGAGGTATTGCTTGAACGAGTCGAGGCCACGGGCGCGCAGCCTCCGGGCGAGACGGCTATATGCCATATCGCGCTTGTGATCGGAGAGCGAGATGCCGGCGCTGCGGTGAATCAGTTCGCGAATGCGTGTGAAGTCCGCCGAAGTGAAATCGAAATCACGTCCCTGTTCGCCGGATCTGACCGGTTCTGCCCGGTCGGTGCGTTGCTGTGCGCGCGTTGCCATCATGAAAGTTCCTGCCTGCGATACGAGCCATCACGCTTGCGCGACGGAGCTGCCGGCGAGCAAGGGACTGTTTTTGCGGGGTCGCGCCCGCCCGCAAGAATCACCACCATGCAGTCGGCCCGCGACACGCTGTAAGAGCGTGCTCCGATGATTCGCGCCACATGGAGCGAGATACCGAATGACTGCATGTTTCTTCATCATTTCTTAAAACGTTTCCCAGTCCGCGTCCGAGCCCGCCGACGCTACGCTGGCGGCAGCCGGCCGTGGTGCGGGTGCGGATGCCGCGGGCGGCGTCTTCGGCTTGAGCGCCGGTTCGACGCGCGCCGCGCCTGCTTCGTGATTGCCCGAAGCGGAAGCGGTGCCGCCTGCCGTTACGGCATTTGCCGTTGCTGCTGCGGGCTGCGCCGGTCGCGGTGCGCTCTTCGTCACTGTCTTGCTCTTGCTCACCGCCGCCCGCGCCTTCACCTGCGGCTCGGCCTGCGCGGCGAAACTGCGAGCGGGGCTGCTGGCGACTTTCCAGCCGCTCAACACCGCTTGCAACTGACGCGTCTGATCTTCGAGCGAGCCTGCCGCTGCCGCCGCTTCTTCGACGAGCGCGGCGTTCTGCTGCGTCACCTCGTCCATCTGCACGACTGCGCGGTTCACCTGTTCGATGCCGCCCGATTGCTCCTCGGACGCCGCGCTGATTTCGCCCATGATGTCGGTCACGCGGCGCACGGCCTGCACGATCTCGTCCATCGTCGTACCGGCACGTCCGACGAGTGCCGAACCGCTTTGCACCTTGTCGGTCGAGTCGCCGATCAGCTCCTTGATTTCCTTCGCGGCGCTCGCGCTGCGTTGGGCAAGGCTGCGCACTTCGCCGGCCACGACCGCAAAGCCGCGGCCCTGTTCGCCGGCACGCGCGGCTTCCACCGCCGCGTTCAGCGCCAGAATGTTGGTCTGGAATGCAATGCCTTCAATCACGCCGATGATGTCGACAACCTTGCTCGAACTGCTCGCGATGTCCTGCATCGTCGTGACGACCTGACTTACCACCTCGCCGCCGCGCGTCGCGATGTCGGACGCGTTCACAGCGAGCTGGCTTGCCTGGCGCGCGTTCTCTGCGTTCTGGCGCACGGTCCCCGTGAGTTGCTCCATGCTCGATGCGGTTTCCTGCAATGAGGCGGCTTGCTGTTCGGTACGCTGCGACAGATCGGTGTTGCCCATCGCGATTTCGCGCGCGCCGGTGTCGATCGACTCGGTGCTGCTGCGAACGGCGGTGACCATCGACGCCATGCTTTCCTGCATCCGTTTGATGCCGGCAAAGAGGCGGCCGATTTCGTTACGGCTTTTCACCTCGATCGCTTCCGACAGATCGCCCGCGGCGATCCGCTCGAAGCATTCGGTTGCGTCCTGAAGCGGCTGCACGATGAGGCCACGCAGCGCGAAACGCAGACCGATCACGAGCAGCAGCGCGAGTGTGGCAAACGCGATGATCAACGTCGTCATCAGCGAGATGTTCGACTGCGCATCCGCCTGCTGGTCCACGGCCTGTTGCTGCAGGTTCTTGATCACCACCGACGCCACGTTGTCATACGAGACGAACATCGGGCTGATCTTCGTATCGGCGATCGCGTGGTACGCGGCCATGTCGTTCGCCCGCAGCGCCGCGAACTCCGGCTCCATGCCGTCTCGCACGAGCGCCGTGCGGCGCGCGAGCAGTTCGTCCATCTGCGCCTGGTCGACGCCGGTCTTCGGCGCGTCGACGTAGGTCTGCCAGTTCTTGTTGCTGAAGCCGTACAGCTCCACTGCACGGTCCAGAACCTTCTTGGCCGTTTCAGTGTCGCCAGCGGCTGTCAGCGCGGTAAAGCGGTCCAGCGAAACACGCGAGCGCAGCAGGTATGCCGAAGCGTCGTCGAGCGCATGAATCGCCACCAGATCGCCGCGCGCGATGCGGTCGAGCGACTTGCTCGCGCTGCCGAGCGCCGTCAACCCAAGTACGCCGACCACCATGGTCAGCGCGACGAGAATGATCCCCACTAGCGTGAGCGATGTGCGAATCGACCACCTGCTTAGCATCTCAATGCTCCCTGTCACTAACTTTTCTGAACGCCGCGGCTGTTAGACGCCGAGCGTTTCGATGAGCGCCATCTCGCGGCTCGTCATCAGCTTCTCGATGTCCATCAGGATCAGCATGCGGCCGTCGACGGTGCCGAGACCCGTGAGGTACTCGGTCGTCAGCGTCGCGCCGAATTCCGGCGCCGGCATGATCTGGTCGATGGCAAGCGTCAACACGTCGGACACGCCGTCCACCACCATGCCGACCACGCGATGCGCGACGTTCAGGATGATCACGACGGTCTGGTGGTCGTACTCGACGCGGCCCAGATGGAACTTGATGCGCATGTCGACGATCGGCACGATGATGCCGCGCAGATTGATGACGCCCTTGATGAACTCGGGTGCATTCGCGATGCGCGTCACGTTGTCGTAGCCGCGGATTTCCTGCACCTTCAGAATGTCGATGCCGTACTCTTCGGCGCCGAGCGTAAAGACGAGGAATTCCTGACCGCCGGCGTCGGCCTGCTGCGCATCGCGGCGACCATTCGTCGCGTTCGCGACGCTCGAATTGATGGATTGAACTTCTGCCACGTTAGCCCCCAAACGGTTGGGATAAATTAAGTTGAGTGAGTGTTACGACAAATTTGACGGACATCATGCGAGACTCATTGCGCCATGCGCGTTGCGCGACTCGCGGTTCAGCGCCGCCACGTCCACGATCAGCGCGACGCGGCCGTCGCCGAGAATGGTCGCTGCGGAAATGCCGCGCACCTTGCGGTAGTTCGTTTCAAGGTTCTTCACGACCACTTGCTGCTGCCCCACCAGTTCGTCGATCAGCATCGCAAAGCGACGCCCTTCGGTTTGCATGATGGTGACGATGCCTTGGGTCGGCTCCTGCTTTGCGCCGTCGACGTTGAACACTTCGTGCAACGCGACGAGCGGCAGATATTCACCGCGCACGCGCACCACGCGCTCGCCGTTGGCGACCGTGTAAATGTCCTCGGCTTGCGGCTGCAGCGACTCCATCACGAAGTTCAGCGGCAGAATGAAGATCTCGTTGCCGACCTTGACGGACATGCCGTCGAGAATCGCCAGCGTGAGCGGCAGAACAATGCGGGTGGTGCTGCCCTTGCCGGCGTGCGACGTGATTTCCACGTGACCGCCCATCGACTGGATGTTTCGCTTCACCACGTCCATACCGACGCCGCGACCCGACACGTCCGTGACCTGCTCCGCCGTCGAAAAGCCCGGCAGGAAGATCAGGTTCCAGACTTCCTCGTCGGTCATCGTTTCGCTGACCTGCATGCCCTGCTTCGCAGCCTTCGCGAGAATCTTGTCGCGGCGCAGACCGGCGCCGTCGTCGCTGACTTCGATCACGATGTTGCCGCCGTGATGCGCCGCCGACAGCACGA
This sequence comes from Paraburkholderia strydomiana, assembly GCF_031456815.1. Lineage (NCBI taxonomy): Bacteria > Pseudomonadati > Pseudomonadota > Betaproteobacteria > Burkholderiales > Burkholderiaceae > Paraburkholderia > Paraburkholderia strydomiana. Next base: position 342,326 of record NZ_JAVDVL010000006.1, on the reverse strand, counting down.
GCTGACCGGTCGAGGCCTTGCCCGCCGCGCGCCGCGCTTCCACGGTTTCGATGCCGTGGTCGAGACTGTTGCGCACGAGGTGGGTCAACGGGTCGATGATCCGCTCGATCAGGCTCTTGTCGAGTTCGGTGGCTTGACCGAAGGTGACGAGTTCCACTTCCTTACCGAGTTTGGCCGCGAGATCGCGCACGAGACGCGGGAAGCGGCTGAACACGTAGTCCATCGGCATCATGCGGATCGACATGACGGCTTCCTGCAGATCGCGCGCGTTGCGCTCGAGCTGCGCCATGCCGTTGAACAGGCGATCGTGCAGCGCCGGATCGAACGTGCTGGTGGTTTCCGCAAGCATCGCCTGCGTGATCACCAGTTCGCCGACCAGGTTGATCAGCTGATCGACCTTTTCGACGCCCACGCGAATCGAGCTGCCTTCCGCGCCGCCTGCCGCCGCTGCCGGACGTGCGGCCTTGCGGTCCTGCTCGCCGGCTGCCGCGGCCGGAGCTGCTGCCGGTGCGCTGGCCGCAGGCGCTTGAGCCGCTGCCGGAGCTGCCTTGGCGGGCTCGGCGGCGAGCGCCGGAGCCGACTGCGCGGCCGTCGCGGCGGGCGCCACGGGTGCTGCGGTATTAGTGGCGGCCGAAGCCGCCGGTGCTGCTTGCACCGGAGACGAAGGCTCAGCGTCGGGCGTTCCAGGTTCGCCTTGCTGAGCACCGTCCGCCGGTGCGGTTCCGCGGCCGATCGAGATCTGACTTTCGTCGATCACGAAACAGCACACGGCGATGATGTCGTCGGACGTAACATCGGTCTGAAGCCACAGCGTCAGATCGCCGCCGCTCTTGACCTGCCCGACGATATTGCCCAGGTTACCGAGCTCTTCGGCAAGGAGTTCCTGGTCCTTCTCATCAACGCCCCGTAGCGTAATTTTCAGGTGCGGACCGGCGGCGTCGTCCGCGTCGCCGGTTCCTTCGGCTTGCCCGGTCTGTGCCGGTTCGCCGTCATTCCATTCGCCCGCCGCCTGCACCGCCTGTTCGACGACGTGTTCCGGCGGACTGCCTTCTTCTACTGTTGCGAACTCCTCGATCGGCGCGGTCACCGCGACTTCGACCGGCGCTGCAGCAGCCGGCGCAGCCACGCCGCGGCTTTCCGCGTGCAACTGTTCGAGCTTCGCGCAGATCGCCTTCGCAACCGCCGCGTCGGGCTCTGCGCTCGCGCGGTAGTCGGCGAGCTGGCCCGACAACACGTCCTTGGTTTCGAGGAACGTGTCGATCATGTCCTTGCGCAGCACGAGTTCGTTGTTGCGCGCACGGTCGAGCAGCGATTCGAGGATGTGGGTCGTCTCCGTCAAGGCTGTAAAGCCGAACGTCGCCGCGCCGCCCTTGATCGAATGTGCCGCGCGGAAAATTGCCGCGAGGTCTTCGGGGTCTGGGTGCGCGATGTCCAGATTGAGCAGCAACTGCTCCATCTGCGCGAGCAGTTCGTCCGCTTCGTCGAAGAACGTCTGATAGAACTGAGTGATGTCGAGTGTCATGCCTGGGTCACCGCGAGAGTTCCTGTCTAGGCTTGGGCTACCGTGCCGCAGCGTCGAGAGCTTCTATAACTTGTCTAAGGTTGATGCTTATGCCTGATCTGGCTCGGCCAGCGCCGCCACCAGTTCGGTGAGCATGTCCGGGTCGAGCGGCTTTTCGATCCAGCCGGTCGCACCTGCTTCGCGCGCCGCGGCTTTGAACGACTCGCCCGATTCCGTCGTCAGGACGAGGATGGGCGTCGCCGTGTAAGCCGGATTGCCGCGCAGTTCGGAGATCAGATCGAGGCCGGTCTTGCCCGGCATGTGCTGATCGGTCAACACCAGGTCGAACCGCACGGCGAGCGCGTTTTCGAGCCCTTCCGCGCCGTCCGCGGCGAGCGTCACCTCATAGCCGGCCGCCGTCAGCGTCGCGGAAAGAATCTGCCGCATCGATGCCGAATCGTCGATTGCCAGGATATGCCTGATCATGAAAACCTCGCTGCACTTACGCTATGTGTCGCCTCGCTGTCCGCGCCAGTGAGGCGCATGGAGCAGCGGGACGACCGCCTTCTGTTACTGAGCCGCCGGCGCTACCGCCGGTACCTTGGGCGCGGCCGTCGCCGGCTGCGCCAGTTTTTGCAGCAGCGGCTTCGAGCCGGCTGCATCGTCCGACAAGGTCGTCGTAGTGGAGTCGTCGTGGTCGAGCGCCTCCTCTGACTTCCTGTTCAGAACGATGATGCTGATGCGGCGGTTTTCCGGATCCATCGCGTCCGCCTTGTTCAGGTTCTGCGTCGACGCGAGGCCGAGTACACGCATTACCTTTGCTTCGTCCATGCCCCCGGCGATCAGCTCGCGGCGCGACGCATTCGCGCGGTCCGCGGACAATTCCCAGTTGCTGTAGCCCTTCTCGCCGCCCGCGTACTGCGCGGCGTCGGTGTGTCCTTGCACGATGATGCGGTTCGGCACATCGTTCAGCGTGTGGCCGATCTCGCGCAGAATGTCGCGCATGTACGGCTCGACCTGATCTCTCGCGGTCGCGAACATCGGCCGCTTCTGCGAGTCGACAATTTCGATGCGCAAGCCGGTCAGCGTCGAATCGATTCGTATCTGCTGCTTGAACTGGCGCAGCACGGGATTCGCTTCGATCGCGGCCATCAGCTTCACTTGCAGATCGTGCAGCCGGACCTGCTCGCGTCGCTCCAGTTCACCTTGCAACTGCTTCATCGAGTCTTCGCTGCTGTGCGAGACCGTGCGCTCGGCGCGATTGTTCGTACCGTCCGTTGCGCGCGTCACGCCTTGCGCGTCGGTCGAGATATCGCGGCCGCCGCCCTTCAGAATGCTCGAGTCTTCCGCGCTGCGGTCGCCGCCCCACAGCGTGATCTTCAACGGCTGGTTGAAGTATTCCGCGATGCCTTTCAACTGCACCGTGGATGCCGAGCTCAGCAGCCACATCAGCAGGAAGAACGCCATCATCGCGGTCATGAAGTCCGCATACGCGAGCTTCCAGGCGCCGCCATGGTGGCCGGCCTTCTTCGGCGCAGCGCGCTTGACGACAATGGCGCGGTCTTTGTCCTTGCTCATCGGTTCGTTCCCGGCGCCCTTACTTGGCCTTCACGCGGCGCACGTGCTCTTCGAGCTCGGCGAACGACGGACGCTCGGTCGAGAAGAGCACCTTGCGGCCGAACTCGACGGCGATCGCCGGTGCGTAGCCATTCAGGCTCGCGAGAATCGTCACCTTGATGCACTGGAACATCTTGGTCGACTCGGTCACGCGCTGTTCGGCGACGCTCGCAAGCGGCCCGATCAACCCGTACGAAAGCAGAATGCCGAGGAACGTACCAACCAGCGCCTGCGCAATCATTTCGCCGAGTACTGCCGGCGGTTTGTCGGCGGACGCCATGGTGTGCACCACGCCCATCACCGCGGCCACGATACCGAACGCCGGCATTGCGTCGCCCACCTTGTTCAGCGCATGAGCGGGCGCTTCGCCTTCCTGGTGATGCGTCTCGATCTCCTCGTCCATGAGGCTTTCGATTTCGAACGCATTCATGTTGCCGCCCACCATCAGGCGCAGGTAGTCGGTCAGAAACTCGATGATGTGATGGTCAGCGAGAATCTTCGGGTACTGCGTGAAGATCGGACTCTTCGACGGATCGTCGATGTCCGCTTCCAGTGTCAGCGTGCCTTCCTTGCGCGCTTTGGCGAGCAGGACGTAAAGGAGCGCCATCAGCTCCATATAGACGTCCTTGTTGTACTTCGCGCCCTTGAACAGGGTCGGAATGACGCGCAGCGTTGCCTTGATCGTCTTCATCCCGTTTCCGAGGATGAACGCGCCTACGCCGGCGCCGACGATCATCAGCACTTCAACGGGCTGCAACAGCGCGCCGAGATGGCCGCCTTCCAGCGCGTAACCGCCGAAGACGGACAAAAGCGTCACGAGTGTTCCCACGAAAATCAGCACTGCGGAGCCCTCACAAAGAAGCGACGGTGACCGTCGTTAAACTGGTTTACGGCAACGCACCAGAAAACTTTGACGGAAAAGCGGCTAGCCGCGCCGGTGTAAACCAGAGGCGGGCGCGGCTGGCCGGAGAGTGGATGCGCGGCCCGGCGCGGTAGTCAGCCGGGCGGCAGCGCCCAGTGGGCGGGGAGATGGACGTGGGCCGCACGGCGGCGGCCCGCTTGAGGATCAGGCGGCGAGCGCAGCGAGGCTCTCGCGGGCGCGGGCGTCGGCAACTTTCTTTGTCTTACCGGCGCGCGAAGGCGGCTGGCACAGCCCGCAGATAAAGCCGTGTTTCGGGTCGTGAGCGTGTGCGACGAAATGCCCGCCGCAGCGGCAGCAGGGCGTGATCTGCAGCATCCCCGAATCGAAGAAACGCACGAGCGTCCATGCGCGCGTGAGGCTGAGCACGGGTTCGTCTTCGTGCAACTGCACGTGCTCGAGATAAAGCCGGTAACTCTTCACGATCGACTGGATCGTCGCGCAGCCGCCATGGTCGGCCATGAAGCGGTAGATGTTGTAGAACAGCGAGGAGTGAAAGTTCGGCTGCCACGTCATGAACCAGTCGGTCGAGAACGGCAGCATGCCCTTGGGCGGCGAGACCCCTTTCAGTTCCTTGTACAGCTTGATGAGCCGGTCGCGCGACAGGCTGGTTTCCGCCTCGAGCAGTTGCAGACGCGCGCCGAGTTCGATCAGTTCGATGGCCAGGGTGATTTCCCTGACTTCGAGCACCACGCTTTTATAGGCCATCCGCTTACGTTCCCGTCCCGATTGCTTGCCTTGTGCGGACCGCCATCAGCCGAGTTGCTCGACAGGCTGGCTTGCCATCAGGATCGCGGAGTGCGCCTGCGCAACGGCGCTGGATTTGCCCTTGTCCGCGAGCGCGGACAGCACGGCGTGGTCGTCGAAACGGAAGCGGCACAGCACCTGATTGGACGCCGCCAGCTTCACGGTCTGCGCCAACGAAAGGTTGGCGAGCACGTCGGCCAACTGGTCCGAAATCCCCATGCGGAACATGCCCATCGGCTTGTCTTCGCGGAGCAGGCGCTGCGCGAGCAGGAGATAAGACAGGTTGACTTCTCTGATCTCATTGAGCATTTCGCTTGTCGCGCTCATGATTCCCCCGGGGTGTATCTGGCTGGTCAGGCCGTTACGGAAACGTTTGCTCGAACGCGCGCAGTCAAACCGCGCCGGTCGGCTCGTTTGTAGTCTTGCGAGCATTGTCTCGAAAGGGGGGGCGAAACGAAATCGGACAGACACCCAGCTTGTTTGACGGATTAATCCGTCATTCATGTAGGAGTTTTTCCTACAACGCTGTATTTTTGGGTTGGGTTAAGCAGATTAACGGGCGCGGAGATCAGGGCCGTTATGCGCGGTGAATCTTAACTTCCCGGCGATGTGCCAAGCGGTGAGCAGGTTAGGCAGTCGGGCCGCACCGTTCAACGGTGAGCCGGATTATAAAACGTTTTCACCGCCCCGTAATATTTCCGACTTTGCGATCGCGGGCTCGGCGCTTGCTGTAAGGGAGCGCGGCGGTTAGAAGAACGTTCGTCATTCCCCGCCAGAACCAGTTTAAAAGCGCCGAAAGCGTGCCTGAGCGTGTGTAACGTCTCGTGTTTCGCGCTGTAACAAGGTTAAGCGTTTGAAAAATAACTCGAATTGGCGCGGCCGATCCCGATAATGACCCTAAGGGATAACCCGATGCAGTTTCGGAGCACCCCCGGGCGGCGGCTACCGCGCCCAACCGTCCGTCAGGCATTCGCTCTTCGCTCTACCCGAGCGCCGCTGTGCGAAGCCGTACTCAACAGGAGAAACGCATGCGAATCGCACAAATTGCGCCGCTGTATGAAGCAGTCCCGCCGAAATTGTACGGTGGCACCGAACGTGTCGTGTCCTACCTCACCGAGGCACTGGTGGGCGACGGTCACGACGTCACGCTGTTTGCGAGCGGCGACTCGGCGACTTCCGCGAAGCTCGACGCGTGCTGGCCTCGTGCGCTGCGCCTCGATCCGACGATTCGCGACGCGCTGGCCCCCCATATCCTGATGATGGAAAAGGTGCGCCGGGTCGCACACGAGTTCGACGTGCTGCATTTCCACCTCGACTACATGCCGTTCCCGCTGTTTTCGACGATGGACACGCCGTTCGTGACCACGCTGCACGGCCGCCTCGATCTACCTGAATTGCAGCCGGTGTTCGATGCGTTCTCGGGCGCGCCGGTCGTTTCGATTTCCGATTCGCAGCGCCTGCCGTTGCCGCAAGCAAACTGGCTGAGCACGATCTACCACGGCCTGCCCGAGCAGCTGCTCACGCCGCAGGCGCAGAAGAAGCCGGAATATCTCGCGTTCCTGGGCCGGATTTGTCCGGAAAAGCGTGTCGACACCGCCATCAAGATCGCGGCGCAAAGCGGTTTGCCGCTGAAGATCGCGGCCAAGGTCGACAAGGCCGACCAGGATTACTTCAAGCGCGAGATCGAGCCGCTGTTGTCGCAGGCGCATGTGGAGTTCGTCGGCGAGATCAACGAGGCGCAAAAGCCCGAGTTCCTGTCGGGTGCCAAGGCGCTGCTGTTCCCGATCGACTGGTCCGAGCCGTTCGGGCTCGTCATGATCGAGTCGATGGCATGCGGCACGCCGGTGATCGCGTTTAACCGCGGTTCGGTGCCGGAAGTGATTGACCATGGCGTGACCGGCTATATCGTAGAAGACGTGCAGGGCGCGGTGGCAGCGCTTCAACGTCTCGACGAGTTGTCGCGCAGCGAGATCCGCGCGCAGTTCGAACGCCGTTTCAGTTCGAAGACGATGGCACGCAACTACGTCGACGCGTACTCGGCGCTGATCGAGGCCTCGCGTCGGCCGATGCTGCGCCAGGTTGCGGTGGGCTAAAGCGTGGTGAGCCTGAAGATGGCGGCGCAACCAGGATACTGGTGTTTTAAACGGGCCAGTACTCTGTCGCCATCCAGCCTCACATGCCTGAAGCGCTTTTCGATTGACGCACGGAATGCAGGTATTTTTTCCACGTGAATCGTTTGCGCAAACGGTAACTCGGACTTATCCCGCTTCATTTACAGAAAAGCCGCCTCTCAAAGGCGGCTTTTTTAATGGCGAACTGGATGCGCTTCCATGTCCGATTAGAACAGTCCACTAAACCCGGACTCGCGCCGATCCTTCAATTCGCTTTCGCTCACTCGCGAACGACTCAGCTTGCACCAATCAAAAAGCGTTCACGGTTCTTGCCGACGATCCACTTGGGCGGTTTTCCCCGGCCGCTCCAGGTATTACCTGTTTTCGGGTCTTGATATTTAGCCGGCAGCGGCGCCCTCTTGGGCGGGCGTCCGCGCTTGGCGGCTACTGCAAAGCCGAGGTCCTGTGCAGTCAGGCCGTATTCGGCGATTTTTTGGCGGATGTCGGCTATCACATTGTCGATTTCCGTACGGCGGGCTTCTTCTGCTTGTGCCTGCAATTTGGCGATCTGCGCCTTGAGGTCTGCATATTGAGACATTCCGGTTCTCCCCTTTTAGATCTCATTCGCTTCGCAGACTAACTGTAATTATAAAAATTCGCAATGGATAACATTACTGATTTAGGACGGTATCTTCTGATAATTATTAAGGTTGATGAATTGCAAAACGGCTTTATCCCGGAATAATCGGTAATGCCGCCCGGCATTGACAATTCTTGACACCCGATTGGCGAGTCTTTCCCTAGAATTGGGCGCTCAAAGGCACGCGCCCGCCCGGAGCGTGCGCCCAGACTCCGTGCTTTCAGAGCATCAACTATTTTAGGATTACCAATCATGCAGTTGTCAAAGCGCCTTGCTGCCGAGTTGTTCGGCACCTTCTTGCTCGTGCTGGGAGGCTGCGGCAGCGCTGTTCTCGCCGCCAACTTCGCCGGTCCGGTGCATGGCCTCGGCATCGGCTTCGTCGGCGTATCGCTCGCTTTCGGGCTGACGGTGCTGACCATGGCGTATGCAATCGGCCACATTTCCGGCTGCCATCTGAACCCGGCAGTCAGCGTCGGCCTGACAGTGGCCGGCCGCTTCCCGGCTCGCGACCTGGTTCCGTACATCGTCGCCCAGGTGGTCGGCGCCGTGCTGGGCGCGGCGGTGCTGGCATTGATCGCCTCGGGCAAGCCCGGCTTCGAACTCGTCGCGAGCGGTTTCGCGAGCAACGGTTATGGCGAGCGCTCGCCGGGCCACTACTCGCTCGCCGCGGCATTCGTCTGCGAGGCGGTAATGACGGGCTTCTTCCTCTTCGTCATCCTCGGAGCGACTGACAAACGCGCGCCGGCCGGTTTTGCGCCTATTGCCATCGGCTTGTGTCTGACGCTGATTCACCTTGTCTCGATTCCGGTGACGAACACCTCGGTCAACCCGGCACGCTCGACCGGCCCGGCGCTTTTCGTCGGCGGGGCTGCGGTGGATCAGTTGTGGCTCTTCTGGATCGCGCCGATCATCGGCGCCGTTATTGCCGGCGTGCTGTATCCGCTGGTCGCGGAAAGCCGCGACGCTAACGCGCGGAAGCTGGCACTGGACTAACCGGAACCGGTTGGCTGCGGGTTCGAACGGGCGCTACGGCGCCCGTTTTTTTATGAAGGCCGCGTGCCGGAGAGGTCTAGCAGCCGCTTCAGTACTATTTATAGTCTGGGTCTTCGCGGCGTTTCACGTCCGGCCATCTCAGCGAATTCGTCGAAAGGACCAGATTAATCCGTTATACAGATGTAAGCCGGGATTACGCGCCATGCCGGCAAACGCCTGCGTTAGTTGCCATCAATTCGATGCGCGCGTCGCTTGCCTGCCCCAACGCCCCGCTGCGACAGGCTTTCCAATCAATAAGTGGCGCCGATCCGACGCGGAGCAGGCCCAAATGGATGCTTTCAAGCACTGCGACGATGCTTGCAGTCCGTAACATCTGGTCGCAGTACTCGTGAGGCGCAATGCGTAGATTGAATCTGTGCGACAAACACTCGTCGCTTCACAGCAGGCTCTTGGATGGAGAACAACATGAAACGCATCGTCACTCAATTGCTGGTTGCCGCAGGTCTCGCAGCAGGCGCATGCGGTGTAGCGCAAGCACACACGGATCTGAACATCGGGCTGTCGCTCGGCGCGCCGGTCTACACCCGCCCAGCGCCGGTCTACGCAGCACCGCAGCCCGTGTACTACGGCAATAGCGGCTGGGGCCATCGCTACGATCGGGGCGACTATTATCGCGGCGACCGCCGTTACGAGCACGGCTGGAATCGGGACGACCGCCGTTGGGGCCACGACGACCGGCGCGATCACGGCGACCGCCGTGGCGGATGGCGTGACTAATGGTTACGACTAGTGATTCGGACTAGTAGTTAAGTCGGCAACGAGAGCCGGAGAGACTCCGGCATCTAGTCAACCGGCCCGCATCTGCCATCGTGCGATGCGGGCCGGTCGCATTCAAGACTCCGGTCGTCAGGCCGTCAGTTCGTCGTCGAGTGAAAACAGCTTGCGCAAGTGATGCGCGACGCCCGCTTCGAAATTGTTGCCTATCCGCGGCACGTTCGGCAGCCGTGTGATCAGATCGGGATTCGCGTTGTTCATCATGAACGGATGGCCGGCCGTTTCGAGCAGGTCGATATCGTTCATGTTGTCGCCGAAAGCCACGCAATGCGCAGCATCCACGCCCACGCGCTCGAGCACGATTTGCAACGCGCGTCCCTTCGAGACATTCGCCGTCATTACCTCCAGGCAGTCCGGCAGCGAATATGTCACGTAGAGCGCGTCGCCGAACTCGCGTGCGAGATTGTCCGCGACCGTGGCCAGATCCGCCGGATCGCCGATGTAAAGAACCTTGGCGATATCGACGCCGTCGTGCGCGAGCAGTTCGGCGACTTCATAGGTGAAGCCGGAATCCTGATGAAACTTCAGCAGCTCCGGCGCGTCGCGGTCGATCAGCCACGCCTGGTCGGCGAACAGGTTGACGATGACGCGACCGTGCTCGCCGACAATTCCGGGCTGCACGAGACGTTGCACGATGGCGGGCTGCAGGTCGTCGGCGTGGATCACAGTATTGTCGGGCGCATGGATACGGGCGCCGTTCGACGTAATCAGATACGGCTTGATGCCGAGAATGTCGCGAATACCCGCGACGTCGCAGAAATGGCGGCCCGTTGCGATCACGAATTGCACGCCGTCGCTTTCCAGCCTGCGCACGGTGGCGACCGTGAACGGGTCGACCTGATGGTCGGCATTGAGCAGCGTGCCGTCGAGATCCGTGGCGATGACTTTATACATAGTGAGCAGGCGAGCAGCGTGGAAGGCGCTATTTTACCGTCGATGACGAGATGGGCCCCGAACGCTTCCCGTCGGCATTCAACGCGCGGCGCCCGCGCCCATATCGGACGCCGGTCAGACACTGGCTCACGCGTCGCCCACAAGCCGCGCGGCTTGACGCTGCGCCAGCTGCAAACCACCATGCGCGGAGTCGGACGACGGTTCGCGCAGCCGTGCCTGATAGATTTGCGGCACATACTCGCGCAACGGCGCTCCGAGGCCGCCGCACAAGGCTATGGGCAACGCCCCAGATGGATCGAGCGCGGCAATCATTTTGCCGATCTGGACACCCGCTTCGCCGAGCAGCCGCGCGGCGAATGGATGCGCGCGGTGCGCAATCACGATCCGCGCGAGGCTCGCATACGCGGTCTGATTGGCTTCGCAAAGCCACACGACGAGCTCGTCGCGATCGTGTGCGCCGACATGGGCCAGGAGCGCCTGCGCGAGATCGTCGTTCGGCCCCCGTCCATCGAGCGCGTGCTGTGCGTGAACAATGGCTCGCACTCCGAGCCAGGCGCCGCTCGCTTCGTCACCCGACGGAAAACCATACCCGCTGACCGTCCGGAATTCGCCGTCGTCGCGGTCGGCCGCCGCCGCAACGCTGCCCGTGCCGAGCGCGACAATCACGCCATACGCGCTGCCATGCGCGCCAAGCAATGTTGTGTACGCGTCACTTTCCACGGCGAGCCCGGCCAAAGCTGGCGCCTGCGCGAGAAATGCCGCCAGCCAGTCGCGATTGTTCACGCCCGCGAGACCGCAACCCAATACGCAGCGTGACCAGTCGAGCGCGGCGCCCGCCCGCGCGAATGCATCGGCACAGCCAGCCGCGATTGCTTGCCACGCACGCTCGACGCCCAAGCCAAGACCCGACGGCCCACTTGCCGCCTGCGCCAACTCGCGCCCGTGCGCGTCGGCCAGCACAATGCGTGTGCCGGTGCCGCCGCCGTCAACGCCGATCAGAAATAGGTCTTCGTTCATTGAGAGAGGTGCGTTTCGTGGGAAATGTGCATAGCGTGGCAGGTCTGTTTCGATCCGGCAATTGGCCGAACGGCTAGCTTGCGACGCCCAGGCGTTCCGCTATGCTGGCGAGCGACATGACTACCGGGAGCGCCACATGACACAACGATGCAATTGGGTATCGAGCGAAGCGCTCGCACAGTATCACGACACCGAATGGGGCGTGCCGTCGCGCGAGGACCAGCATCTTTTCGAAATGCTCGTGCTGGAAGGCGCGCAAGCCGGACTATCGTGGTCGACGATTCTCAACAAGCGAGCGGGCTACCGGCGCGCGTTTGCCGACTTCGATATCGACAAGGTCGCGCGCTTCACGCCGCAGCACGTCGACACGCTCGTGGCGGACGAAGGCATCGTGCGCCATCGCGGCAAGATCGAGTCCGCCATTACCAATGCGCGCGCCGTGCAGCAGATCCGGGCGGAACACGGATCGCTCGCCGACTTCGTCTGGTCTTTCGTCGACAACACGCCGATTCAGAACGAGTGGGCGTCGTACAAGCACGCGCCGGCATCGACGGAAGTTTCCGATGCACTCAGCAAAGCGCTGAAGCGCTACGGCTGCAAGTTCGTCGGATCGACCATCTGTTATGCGTTCATGCAGGCGGTCGGCATGGTGAACGATCACGAGGTGACCTGCATGTGCCGCGCGCGCTGCGCCGCCCTCGGCAAGAAGGGACGGGCTCGCAAGGCCGGTTAGCCGCGGGGACTACACGGTGACGGTGCCGGGCGCGTGGGAGGCAGCGCTCGCCTGCCTACACGGTCCTTGCGCACCGGTCGAAACCGCTATCCGGTAAAGCCCTGCTGCGCTTATCACGGATGCCGGTCGTTATACCGTTATGAGCGTCGCTTCGTTTGCGGAAGCCAGTGGCGATTGGAGCCTGCTGGGCCTGCTTGCGCCTGCTTGCGCTGTGCTTGGGCGCCCGCCTGAGTCACGCGGCGAATCCACGGGCAAAGGCCGGAATTGAAGGCTTTTCGCCATGCTAGTCGGGGCTTGGCCAACGCACGCAGGCTGGATACTGGTATCAGACGCTCATCAACGAGTAACCACCGCGCAGCATCGCGAGACCAACCATGAAAACCGTTACCTTCCTCACCCATCAGGACATTTACGACCGGGCCGTGAGCCACCTCTTCGACCAGAAGCGCGCAGCACTGCTGCCACGCGGAGGCGGCGCGTATCGCGGCTATTGTGGCGGCTGCCCTGTCGGCAACTTCATCAAGCTGCGCGACTATATGACGGCTATGGAAGGCGTGCCCGTGCGCTATATCGGCAAGACGCCCGTCCCGGCGCCCGCGTATATGGACGTCGGCGTAGCAGCGCTGAGGAAAGCGCTGCTGCGTTCGCGCATCAATGTGTACGATCAGGCCACCGTCGATCTGCTCAGCTGCCTGCAAAACGTGCACGACGTGTTCGGCACGTGGGAGTGGGACGAGCGCCTGAACTCGATCGCGCGTCAATTCGGGCTCTCCGTGCACAAGTTGAAGAGCGCAGCGTAACCACGCGCGAGGCGTCGTCTGGCGACGCCTGAGCACGGCGCGGCGCTGGCCTGCTCCAACGCGGTAAAGCCGCGTCAACTGCGACCACAAAGCAAAACGGCGGTGTGGCTTCTTTCGAAGCTCACACCGCCGTTCTGACGTGCTGAGAAGCTTGCTTAGTGCAGCTTCTTCGGCAGCATCTGGCTGCGCAGGCGCTTGTGCAGGCGCTTCACAGCAGCAGCCTTCTTGCGCTTACGTGCCGTAGTCGGCTTTTCGTACGATTGGCGCTCACGCAGTTCTGCGATCAGGCCGTTCTTTTCGATTGCGCGACGAAAGCGGCGAATCGCCACTTCGAACGGCTCGTTTTCCTTCAGAAGAATCGTCGTCATGTAATTCCTAACTCAATCACTTGATATGGGTTGATTGCGTGGCGGAGACCGCTCACGCGCCGGCCCTCCGGTCGTTTCGATTCATGGCCAGTAACAGGCAAACGCGGGAAGAACCCGGCCAAACCATGAATGAAACGAGAGGCAAAGCGGCCACGGAGGCCGGAAAAGAGAGGTGCGGAGCTCACCGCGGAACGCGGACAGACGTACTGCAAAGCCGCGTCTGCTGCCGTTTCGCCAACCTTTCACCAACGGAAAACCGATGACGAAACAGGCAAAGATCTCAATTCACTCCCGATGATATCAGGAAACTCTCCATGCTACCAGGGGTTTAGGGATTACGCCAGGCCATCCGGGCGATTCATGCGCTCGCATCGTCCAGTTCGCGGATGTCGGTACTCGTGAGCGTCAGATGAACCGCGGCGACAAGGCTGTCCAGCTGCTGCAGCGACGTCGCGCTCGCAATTGGCGCGGTCACGCTCGGGCGCGCAATCAGCCATGCCAGCGCGACGCTGGCCGGCGTGCTGCCATGCCGCGCTGCGACGCGGTCGAGCGCCGTGAGAATCTGCAAACCACGTGGGTTCAGATACTTTTCCACGCGGCTACCTCGCGCCTTATTGGCGAGATCCTCCTGCGAACGGTATTTTCCCGAGAGGAATCCGCTCGCAAGACTCCAATACACGACCACACCCAACTGATGGGCAACCGCAACCGGCTCAATGTCGGTCTCATATTCGGCCCGGTCGTACAGATTGTATTCTGGTTGCAACACCTGATACTCGGGCAGCCCGTGCTGGCGGGACACGGCAAGCGCCTCCTCGACGCGCGCACCGCTATAGTTAGACGCTCCAATCACTCGCACCTTGCCAGCTTCGATCAGCCGCTGGTACGCGCCGAGTGTCTCGGCAAGCGGCGTTTCGGTATCGTCTTCGTGGGAAAAGTACACGTCGATGTAATCGGTCTGCAAGCGGCGCAGCGAGTCTTCCACCGCCGCCTGAATGTTCGCCGCCGAAAGTCCCTTTCGCTGCGGATACTTCGCCACTTTCGTCGCCAGCACGATTTTGTCGCGCTTGCCGCTCCGCCGGAACCACTTTCCGATGACGGTTTCGGACTCGCCGCCCTGATTGCCGGGCGCCCACGCGGAATAGACGTCGGCCGTATCGATGAAGTCCAGTCCGGCGTCGACGAAGGCATCCAGAATCGAAAACGACGTCGCTTCATCGGCGGTCCAGCCGAATACATTGCCACCGAACATAAGCGGTGCGACTTGCAATTCCGAGCGTCCAATGCGGCGTCTTTGCATGATTTCTTCCGCGTTTATTCACAAGAGAAAAAGAGAATACGCCGCCTTTTCAAATCGTGCAGCGCACCCATGCATCGCACCGCAAACCCTTGTCGGGCGGGGCGCGCACGCCTCGTCCGCGATAGCAATTGGAGCGCGATAAAAGAAAGTCCCTCAAGTTTTTTTTAGGGGGGCCGTCAACCTTCACTGAGGCGGCCAGCAATGAACGAGTGCTTCCGCCGATGCCAACGTGGCGTATTGGGCTCAGGCTTATTTAGGAGATTTTCCATGCTCGGAATCAATAGCAATATCAACTCGCTGGTTGCACAGCAAAACCTCAACGGCTCGCAAAGCGCCCTGTCGCAAGCTATCACCCGCCTGTCGTCGGGCAAGCGCATCAACAGCGCGGCTGACGATGCAGCAGGTCTGGCGATCTCGACGCGTATGCAAACCCAGATCAACGGTCTGGGCCAAGGCGTGTCGAACGCGAACGACGGCGTTTCGCTGATCCAGACGGCGTCGAGCGCGCTGTCCTCGCTGACGTCCAGCCTGCAGCGTATCCGTACGCTGGCTGTGCAAGCTTCGACGGGCACGATGTCCTCGTCGGACCAGGCAGCTCTGCAGAAAGAAGTTGCGCAGCAAATCCAGGAAGTGAACCGTATCGCGTCGCAAACGACGTACAACGGCACGAACATTCTGGACGGCTCGGCTGGTATCGTGGGCTTCCAGGTTGGCGCGAACGTCGGTCAGACGATCAACCTCGACCTGTCGAAGAGCATGTCGGCAGCTAGCCTGGGTAGCGGTTCCCTGGCAACCGGCCAACTGGCTGGCACGATCAGCGGTCTGGACATCGACGCATCGACCGGCGCAGCAGCAACGGCTGGCTACACCGGCAGCGCGATCACCTCGATCAACGTTCTGTCCGACGGTCACGGCGGCTTCACGTTCACCGATCAGAATGGTGGCTCGATCGGCGCAACGGTTGCTGGCTCGATCTTCTCGACCGGTACTTCGACGGGCGCGACGACGACTTCGCCGATCACCACGCTGACGATGTCGACGGGTGCATACGACACGACCAACGCAGCACTGGGCACGTCGATCACCAACGCGACGGCGCAGATCGGTGCGGTCAACGCATCCAACACCACCGTTTCGAGCCTCGACATCAGCACGGTCAGCGGCGCGAACGTGGCGATGGTCGCAATCGACAACGCACTGACCGCAGTCAGCAACCTGCAAGCAAGTCTCGGTGCAGCACAGAACCGCTTCAGCGCGATTGCAACGTCGCAGCAAGCAGAAGCAACCGACCTGTCGTCGGCACAATCGCAGATCACCGACGCGAACTTCGCGCAGGAAACTGCTAACCTCTCGAAGGCTCAAGTGCTGCAACAAGCTGGTATCTCGGTTCTGGCGCAAGCCAACTCGCAGCCGCAGCAAGTTCTGAAGCTGCTCCAGTAATAGCTTCTGAAGTTTGACCGGGCTTCGCGCGTAAAGCGCGTTGTCCGGTTTTTAGCTATTCGATGGAAGGTTCGCCTTCCATCCTGCATTTCTGTCACGTCAATCACGCATCAAAACGGACGCACGGAGCATTTCCATGTCAACGATTACGAGTTCATCGGCGGCAAGCGCAGCCTCGGCGACAGTCGCAGCCGACAACGCAGCCCTGCAGCAGGCCATGCAATCGGTCATCAGCGGCGCGACCGGCAACACCTCGCTGGATGTCAACTCGCTCGTCACGGCGCTCGTGAATTCCAAAACTGCTGGCCAGGTTGCAGCAATGGCAGCCAAGCAAAGCAGCGACAACACCCAGATTTCCGCATTCGGCACGCTCTCGGCCGCGCTCGGCGCGTTGGAGAGCGGCCTCAGCTCGCTGTCCAACGGCGGGCTTGCATCCACTTTCACCGCCACCATGACGGGCGGCACCGGCATCACCGCGACGGCCAAAACGGG
The DNA here is from genome assembly GCF_031456815.1 of Paraburkholderia strydomiana. Classification (NCBI taxonomy): domain Bacteria; kingdom Pseudomonadati; phylum Pseudomonadota; class Betaproteobacteria; order Burkholderiales; family Burkholderiaceae; genus Paraburkholderia; species Paraburkholderia strydomiana. The sequence continues at coordinate 325,920 of NZ_JAVDVL010000006.1, read as the reverse complement.
CGCGGTGGCGGGCAGCTATAGCGTCGCCGTCTCGCAAATCGCAACGGCGCAGGCGCTGACGTCTTCCAAATTCACCGCGAACCAGACACTTGGCTCCGGAACGCTCGCCGTTTCGCTGGGCAGCAAGTCGTTCAATGTATCGATCGACAGCAGCAATAACACCGTGGCCGGCATCGCCGCAGCGATCAATAGCGCGACCGGCAATCCTGGCGTTACCGCGACGGTCGTCAACGGCACCGACGGCGCCCACCTCGTGCTCGCCTCTTCCGGGACCGGTGCGGCGAATACGATCAGCGTCGCAGTCAATAATGTGACCGGCGATAACGGCCTGTCGAGCCTCGGCGTGACGTCCACTGCCAGCACGACGGGCGGCCAGTCGACTTTTGTGTCGGCGAACAGCTCGAACGCGTGGACGCAAAGCTCTGCCGCGCAGGACGCCGAATTCACCATCAACAACGTCGCGGCATCCAGTTCGACGAATGCAGTGACCAGCGCGATCGCAGGTGTGACACTGAACCTGACTTCCGCAGCGGTTACGAGTCCGGCGACCACGCAGACGCTGACCGTGGCAACCGACACCGCGACGCAGGCCAGCACGATCAACAACTTCGTGTCGCTCTACAACACCGTTGTCACGACGATGGGCACCCTCGCGCAGTACACGTCTGGCGCGACCACGCAAGGCCCGTTGCTCGGCGACTCCACGCTCAACACCATCAAGAACACGCTGGCTTCGATCATTGCAGGCGGTGTGAAAGACGGCAGCACGACCAACAGCCTCGGTTCGATCGGCATCTCGCTGCAGGCCGACGGCACGCTGCAGGTCGACAGCACGGCGCTCAACAACGCGTTGACGAACAATTCGACAACCGTAGCGTCGATATTCAACTCGACCAACGGTATCGGCGCGAAGCTCAGCACCAGCATCACGAACTTCACTCAGACGGGCGGCATGATCGACGCGCGAACCAGCGCGCTGAACTCCGACCTGAAAAGTCTCACGACGCAGCAGACGAGCCTGAACGATTACATCGCGCAACTGACGAGCCAGTATTCGGCGCAGTTCACCGCGCTCAACACGCTGATGGCCACGACGAGCAACAACTCGGCGTACCTGACGCAGCTCTTCGGCGGCACGAACAGCGCCGGCGCGCTCGCGACCAACAAGTAACAGCACGGAGAACCGCAAATGGAGCAATCTGCCCTGATCGAGAAAGTGCTGGCACTGACCGGCGAAATCGAGCATGCGGCCGCGCTGGCCGACTGGCCCGAAGCCGCGCGACTTGCCGAACTGCGCTCGCCGCTCATCATGTCGCTCGACGCCCAGCAGGTTCAGGGCTCGCTCGATGTGATCCGCTCGATCGTCGCGCGCAACGACGCGATCGTCGCCGACGCACAAACCACGCAGGTCGAATTGCAGGCGGAATACACGGCTGCCATGCGCCGCGTGAGCGCCGCGAATCAGTATCAGAAGGCGGCGCAGCTTTAAGCTTTACGAACGGCCCGCCGGTTGAACGAACCGCAGAAAGACAGAACGACAGAACAGAAGAACAACAACACGCGCGCCAGCATAAAGGTGCGCACGCTTCACCCTCGCCCGCCTTGCGCGGGCGTTTCTTTTTGTGCTTCCAGCGAGACACACGAGGACGGCCGACGCCCCTGGAAGCCCCGTGCGAAAGCCTCGCGCAACCCATGTCGACACATTGCCTAAAGGCCTGCGAGCGGCGTTTCATGGCGGCGTCGCCGGGGAGCCGTAATCAGGTGAATTGGTGGCCATTTTGCCGTCACTTCCACCCTTCAGGCTGCGAATTCCGACTTGATAATCCAACGTACAGCTTCCTCGTGCGAGCATCATGTCCATCCAATTCGACTTCTCGGCTCCCCAGCCTCTCTCTCCTGAACAGCAGCGCGCTCAGGACATCGCTCTCGTCATGCAGAGCGCCATCGAGCAATATCACGCGGGTGAGGTCGACGACGCGCGGGCGCTTTTCGAAGCGATCGTCGAAGCGGTGCCAAATCATCCCGATGCGAACTACAACCTCGGCGTGATCAAGGTGCAGACCGACCGTGCCGCTGAGGCCGTCGCGCACTTCGAGGTCGCGCTGGGCGTGCGGCCGTCCAACGGGCAGTACTGGGTGGCCTACATCAACGCGCTGTTCCAGAGCGACCAGACGGCGGCGGGCTGGCTCGCGGTAGAAATGGCGCAGCAACAGGGCGTCAACGGTCCCGCGCTGAACGGCCTGATTACGCAGCTGGCCTATCCGGACCGCAAGCTCGAGACGGTCCCCAACGCGCGCCCAACGACGGCGAACAACATCACGCTGATCGTCGGCGAAACGGCGGCCGAAGCGCAACAGCAGGAACCCGCGCCTCAGGAAGAGCAGCGCGAAGCGGCGCCAGTGTCGATAAAAACGACCAAGCACCGTCAGGCCGAAAAGGGCGACCTGCATAAGCACAACACGCTGGTGCACAAAGGCCAGATCGCCGAGTCGGTCGCCGTGGCGCGCAAGCTGGTGGCTCGCTACCCGAAAGACAGCGAATGCTGGCGCGCGCTGTCTATTTCGCTGCACAAGAACAGCCAGTTCCGCGAAGTGATTCCGGCCGCGCGCAAGGCCGTCGAACTCGACCCGAACGATGTGATCTGCCGCCTGCTTCTGTCGGACACGCTGCGCCACACTGGCGCATTGGCCGAGGCGGAAACCCAGGTGCGCGAACTGCTCGCGCTCGTTCCCGATCACGCGGAAGCGCACCGTATTCTCGGCGTGACGCTGATTGCGCTCGGCAAACGTGCTGAGGCCATTGCATCGTGTCAGCGCGCCGCCGATCTCGCGCCGCGATCCGCCGCCGTGCACAGCTCGCTCGGCACGCTTTACCTCGGCATCGGCGCGATGGATCTTGCGGAGAAGGCACTGCGTCTCTCGCTGGAACTCGAACCGGCCAACAGCAACGCGCGTAGCAACCTGCTGTTCTGCCTGACGCACAACAGCACGATCGACAAAGCGGCGCTCTACAAGGAGCACTGCGTGTTCGGCCAGATTCACGACGTGCCCTCAGCCAGCAACCGCCGCTATCCGAACAAGCGCAATCCGGACCGCAAGCTGCGGATCGGGTTTGTTTCCGGCGACTTCTGCAACCACGCGGTGGCTTACTACTTCCTGCCGATCGTGCGGCATCTGAGCCGCGACCCGAACCTGTCGCTGCACTTCTATTACACGTTCGGGCTCCAGGATCACATGACGGAGCAACTGCGCGCGCACGCCCACGCCTGGAATGCGGTCGCCGACATGAGCGACGCCGCGCTAGTGAAGAAGATCCGCGACGACAACATCGACATCGTGGTCGATCTGTCGGGACATACCGCGCATACGCGAATCGTCGCGCTCGCGCAGAAACCGGCGCCGGTGCAGGCATCGTGGATCGGCTATCCGGGAACCACCGGCATGGCCGCGTTCGATTACTACATCGCGGACCGCTTCGTCGCGCCTATCGACGAGTTCACGGAACAGTTCACCGAAAAGCTCGCACTGTTGCCGTCGTCGACCGCATATATGCCGCCGCCGAACTGCCCGCCGGTCAATGGCCTGCCTGCTCTTCACAAGGGCTACATCACGTACGGCAGCTTCAACCGGCTGAACAAGCTGAGCCCCGAGGTCATTGCGCTGTGGAGCACGATTCTGCGTGCGCAGCCGACCTCGCGCATGGTGATCGGCGCGATCGGCAGCAAGCTCGACGAAGAGACGTATCTGGACTGGTTCAGGGCCGAAGGCATCGACACGTCGCGGCTCACGTTCTGCCCTCGCACGACGTTGCCCGTTTATATGCAGCAGCATCATCACGTGGACCTGTGTCTCGACACGTTCCCTTACGTGGGTTCGACAACCACGCTTAACGCGCTATGGATGGGCGTGCCGACTGTGACGATGCCAGGCATCTCGATGCCGAGCCGATGCGGTGCGGGCTGGCTCGAACAGGTTGGACTTCACGAATTCGTCGCGCGCGACAAGGAAGAGTTCGTGCAGAAGAGTATCGATTTGACGCGCGATCTGGATGCGTTGAGCCGTCTTCGCATCGGCATGCGCGATCGCTGCCAGGGTTCTGTGCCGTTCCAGCCGGAGAAGGTGGCCGGCGGTCTGTCGATCGCGCTGCGCACGATGTGGAAACGCTGGTGCGCCGAAGAAACGCCGAGCGCATTCGAAGCGACCTTGCCTGCGGACTGGTGCCCGCCGCCTGCGCCCGAGGACAAGCCCGACCTGAAGTCGAATTCCAAGGCCGACGCCAAGACCGACGCCAAGACCGACGCCAAGCCGGAAACAGAGCCTGAAGTCAAAACAGCGGCGTGACGGATTCGTCCGGGCATTGTCCTCAATAAAAGTGAACACGCGAATATGAATGCGAGCCTACCAGCCGAAGCGCTCTCGGCGCTGACCCAGGAAACGATCTACGTCACGCAGCCGCACCTGCCGCCGCTCGACGATTTCGTCCCGTATCTGCGGGAAATCTGGGACCGCAAGATCCTGACTAACGGTGGCCCATTTCACCAGCGCCTCGAGAAGGCACTCGAAGAATATCTGGGCGTCGACCACCTCGCGCTGCTGTCCAACGGCACGCTCGCTCTCGTCACCGCGTTGCAGGCTTTGCGCATTACCGGCGAAGTCATCACGACCCCGTATTCGTTTGTCGCGACCGGTCACTCGCTACTGTGGAACGGCATCAAGCCGGTTTTCGTCGACGTGGACCCTGTGACGCTCAACATGGACCCCGCGAAGATCGAGGCCGCGATCACGCCGCAAACAACCGCGATTTTGCCGGTGCATTGCTATGGCTATCCGTGCGACACCGACGCCATCCAGAAGATTGCCGACAACTACAACCTGAAGGTCATCTACGACGCCGCTCACGCGTTCGGTGTTAAAACCGGCGGCAAGAGCGTTCTGCGACACGGCGATCTTTCAGTGCTCAGCTTCCACGCAACGAAGGTGTTCAACACCTTCGAAGGCGGCGCGATCATCTGTCCCGACGCCAAGACTAAGCAGCGTGTCGATCACCTGAAAAACTTCGGCATCGTGGACGAAACCACCGTGGTGGCGCCCGGCATCAACGGCAAGATGAGCGAGATCAACGCGGCGTTCGGCTTGCTGCAACTTGAACATATTGACGAAGCGCTTGCACGCCGCCGCGATATCTCCGCGCGCTACTGTGAACTGCTCGCCAATGTACAGGGCATTCACTGCCTGCCCGCGTGCGAAGACACGGTCTCGAATCACGCGTACTTCCCGATTCTCGTCGGCGACAAGTATCCGTTGAGCCGCGACGCGTTGTACGAGCGATTCCGCGAACACAACGTCATCGTGCGTCGTTACTTCTATCCGCTGATTTCGGATTTTCCGATGTACCGTGGCTTGCCGACGGCGCATCGAGCGAATCTGCCGATCGCGTCCGACGCCGCGCAACGAGTGCTCTGTCTGCCGATCTTCCCGACTCTGTCCGACGCGCAAATGGACCGGATTGTCGACATCATCACGTCCTGCTAAGAAGTCTGGGCGGACGTTTCAAATGCACGGCGGCGCCAGGCGCCGTACCGTGCGCCTGGCTATACCTTCCACGAATAATCGAATCGGCCGTTAGCCTTGCACTGCCGCCGCGCGCGTTGCTTCGAGCGCGTTGTTCTTCGAGATCTGCAGCCCGGCGAGCAACTCCAGCGCGCGACCCTCGTCCTTCGTGAGATCTTCGAGAAACGCGCCGTTGTTCGCCTTGATCCAGTCGAGCGGCATGTCCCACCACGCGAGTTCGAGCAGGCGCTCACGGATCTTTTCCGGGAAGCGGAAGCGCACCAGCCGCGCCGGCGATCCGACATATATTCCATAGGGCTCGCTACGAAAGTTCGGCGGCACGACCGCGCGTGCGCCGATCACGCATCCGCTCTCAATCACGCTGCCGCCAAGGATCATCGCTTCGTCTCCGATCCACACATCGTTGTGAACGATCGTGTCGCCGTATTGGGGCATTTCGCAATTGGTCAGACCGTTTCCGTACAGCGAGAACAGGGTCATCGAGATGCCTTTGATCTCATGCTGGCCATTCAACAAGAACTTGAGCCGCTGGCCGCCGGCCACATTCTTGCCGATCACGAGCTTTTGAGCGTCGCCGTCGTATTTGACGATCGAGCCGACACCCAGCCCCGAGCATCGGCCGATATGGAAGGTGCCGACCGCGGCTTCTTCGTCCAGCCAGTTACGGAAACAGTTATTGGGAATGGTCGAGAAAGCGCCGTCTCTGTAGCCGATTACAACGAACTGCTTCGAGAGAGGATGGTTCGGCAGGATGCCGATGCTGTCGTCCGATGTCACGACGTTCATATGTTTTGTCTTCGGGTTGAAGTGCCGGATAGAAAAAAAGCCCGGCATATATGCCGGGCTTCGTGTCAATCAGTCGCCGGACTCAGCTGCAAACGCCGAGATACGCGCGGCGATTTTCTCCGCGACCAGCCCGGTTTTTTCGAGCATGTAGCGATACTCGCCTGCCTTCTCGAAGCGGTCCGGCAAGCCGAGAATCAGTTGCGGCGGCGCCGCTCTTTGCGACGCCTTGTATTCGGCGACCGCGCTGCCAAGACCGCCGATCACCGAATGCTCTTCGACGGTGACGAGCACTTTTGAACTTGCCATTGCTGCGTCGATAGCCGCGGTGTCCAATGGCTTTAACGTATGCATGTTGACCACTCCGACCGACATGCCTTGCGCTTCGAGCAGCTTCGCGGCTTCGAGCGATTCGTGCACCATCGTGCCGTTCGCGATGATCGTCACGTCCGAGCCGCGGCGCAGCGTGATCGCGCGACCAATGCGGAAATCGTAGTCCTCGGTATAGACGGGCGGATTGTTGACTGCGCCCGTCAGCCGGATATACATCGGCCCTTTGAAATCGGCCGCCGCTTGCACGGTCTTGATGATCTCCGCGCAATCGGCCGGGCAAACCACCGTCATATTCGGAATCGAGCGCATCACAGCCGCGTCTTCGATGCCGTAGTGCGAATTGCCGAGAAATGCCATTGATACGCCGCTGCCAATCGCCACGGCTTTCACGTTCATCTCCATGTAGCCGAGATTCATGCGAATCTGTTCGGCCGCGCGCATCGAAATGAACGGTGCGAACGACGTGGCGAAGACGTTGTAGCCTTCCTTCGCGAGGCCGGCGGCAACGCCCACCAAGTTCTGCTCGGCAATGCCAATGTTCAGAAACTTCTCGGGATACGCTTTCTTGAAGCGATCCAGACCCGACGAATTACCGAGGTCGGCGGACATCAGCATCAGATCGTCATGCGTCTCGCCAATCGACAAAGCCGCGAGACCGAACACGCCGCGCGAACCGAGCCGCGACCATTGACGCGCATTGCTTGCGTTGATTTCCAACATTTGATTCGGTCTCCGTTCAGTCCGCCATGACGCTCAACTCGGCGAGCGCAAGATCGTAGTTTGTCTTGGTCAGCCGGTTATGGTGCCATTCATTGTTGTTCTCCATGAAGGAGATGCCCTTTCCCTTGACCGTATGCGCGACCAGCACGCGCGGCCGGTCGGCAACCTTGGGCGCCTCGAAAGCGGCTACCAGTTGCGCGATGTCGTGTCCGTCTACTTCATGCACGTCCCAGCGGAAGCTGCGGAACTTATCCGCGAGGTCGCCCAGGTCCATGATCTGGCCCGCTTCGCCGTCGCTTTGCAGTTTGTTGTAGTCGACCATCGCCACCAGGTTGTCGAGTCGCAATTGTGCGGCCGACATGATCGCTTCCCACACCGAACCTTCGTTGCATTCGCCGTCGCCGAGCAGCACGTATGTTTTGAACGGCTGCTTCTTCTTTTTGGCCGCGAGCGCGATGCCGATCGCCATCGAAAGACCCTGCCCGAGGCTACCATTCGAAGACTCGATACCGAGATCCATGTTCATGACCGGATGAGCAATCAGATGACTGTCGTTGGTCTGAAAAGTGTTGAACACCGCGTCGTCGATAATGTCGGCCGCTCGCAGCGCCGAAAAATAACCGAGTACGCCGTGACCCTTGCTGAGAATAAAGCGGTCGCGTTCCGGCCAGCGCGGGTTCGCACGGTCGTAGCGCAACTGCCTTGCATACAGCGTGGCCATGATCTCCACCATCGACAACCCGCCGCCCAGGTGGGCGCTCAGATTGCAGTGGTGGCTCACCTCGAGGATTTTCTGACGCATCAGCAAAGCCATGCGCTCGATGTCGGAGTAGTTCATAGTGTCTCGTCCTGAATTCATACCATGCCGCCGTCCACCCGCATGATCTGCCCGGTCACACTGGCGGACAGATCTGATGCGAGGAACAGCGCCATGTTGGCAACGTCCTGGGGTTCGATCGCGCGCTTGAGCGCCGACGAAGCAATCAACATTTCACGGGCAGCTTCGGACATCTGGTCGTACATGTCGGTGCGCGTCACGCCGGGCGCAATCGCATTCACGCGAATGCCCGCCGCGCCGAGTTCCGTGGCCATGCTTTGCGTCGCGCGTGCGAACGCAGCCTTGCTCGATCCATAGGCGAGCGTGCCCGGATCGGCGACCATCGCGGCCGTGGATGCGATGTTGATGATCGAGCCGGCCTTGTGCCGCGCCATCGGGCGCGCGAGTCCTTGCGTCAGCAGAATCTGGCTGAAGAAGTTGATCTCGAAGAGACGGCGCAATTCTGTCATCGACGTCATCTGGAAGATCGCGCCGCTCGCTACGCCGGCATTGTTCACCAGTACGTCGATGCGAGGCGCGAGGCTCGCGATCTGGCGGACGGCGGCTTTCACCGACGCTTCATCGGCGAGGTCGACACCGACTGCGTGCGCCGTCACGCCATGCTGCTGGGCGAGTGACGCAAGCCATTGCTGTTTCTCGTCGCTCGCTTCGCGCATGCAAGCGATCACGCTTGCGCCTTGCGCGGCGAAGGTTTCGGTAATCGCGCGGCCGATGCCCCGATTGGCGCCGGTAATCACCGCGAGCTTGTCTTTTAGCAACATCGAAGGTTCCTGCCTGTTCATTCGGCGCTACGCCAGATCTGCCCGCGCAGATAGACGGGTTCGAGAATCGTCCAGTCGTCGGCGGCTATTTCATTGCCTGCGGGAAACGGCGGCACCGCGCCGACCGACAGTTGCGCGAGCACGCGGCGCTCGGTGTAATAGGCGCGCATCACATGAGTCACGAAGGCGGAAAAGAGACGTACATCGACGAGCTTGCAGCCGTTGATCGCCGTGAGCCGCTGACCTGCGTCGAGCGCGTCGAACGGCTGACCGAACTTTTCGTGCGCGACGTTCGCAAGCATTTTCAGAAACGCGTCTACCTGATCTGTCACGCGATGACGCAGTTGATAGCCTTCGAAATCGAGCGTGGAAGCGCGAGGCATGCCCAACGCGGCGTCGCCCGGAAGCATGGTGTCGAGAACAAGTTCGATCATGTTCATGCCACCAGTGTGTGCAGATTGCGCTGCAGATGATCGCAGGCCATCAGCGTCAACGCCTGGGCCGTCGCTACGGGATTCACCGCGCCCGCCGTTACGAAGATACTGCTGTCGACGATGAACAGGTTCTTCACCGCATGCGCCTGGCCGAATTTGTTCACGACCGAGGTGGCCGGATCGTCGCCCATTCGAGCGGTGCCCATCAAATGCCAGCCGGTATTCTTCACCGGCGCAAAAGAAGACGTGACTTTCGCGCCCGCTGCCGAGAACACCTGCTTGCTCATTTCAATGCCGTGCTTGAGCATGCGGCTCGTGTTGTCACCCAGCTTGTAAAACACTTTCACGCCCGGCATGCCGCTCGAATCGCAATGGTCCGGATCGAGTTCCACGCGATTCTCCGGCTCCGGCAGATCTTCGGTAATGATTGCGATACCGGCGGTCCGGTTAAAGAGCCGGTTGAACTTCGCATGATGCTCTGCGCCGAGCGGCACTTGCCGCATGAAATAGCCGGACACCGCGGTCTCGACCGGCGGCGCGCCGCGCAACACTTGCATCGTGTAGCCGCGCACGAAGTCGCGCTCTGCTGCGCTCTCGTAGAACTGCTGGCTCAGAATGCAGCAGCCGTGCGGTCCAATACTCGATTGCACGTCGTGGTCGAACACGGCTTCGGTGTAAGCCAGCGGATGCAGCATAAGATTCCGGCCGACCAGACCGTTATCGTTCAGCAGCCCATCCGGAAATGCGCTCGACCTGGAGTTGAGCAACAGGCGCGGCGTGCCGACGCCGCTGCAGGCCACCACGACCACACGCGCGTTCAGCCGATGCTCGACGCCATCGGCGTCCATATAAAGCACACCGTCTGCTTGTCCGCGCGCATCGAGCGTGATTTCGCGGACGCGGCATTGTGTCCTCACTTCGACACCCTGCTGGCGCGCAACCGGCCAATACGTGACATCCACGCTGGCTTTCGCGCCCTGTGCGCAACCGGTATTGCAAGGACCGAGATTCACGCACGCGCCGCGATTGCCGTGCCGGTGCGTATTGATCGCGCTGTACGACGGCCACCAGTGCCAGCCGAGTTCATTGAATGCGGCGGCCATTGTTCGACCCATCGGGCCGAGCGGGATGGGCGGCAGCAGCGACTCGTAGTCCGGATTCGCGGGATCGCCGACGAGTCCGGCCACGCCCATCATCCGCTCGTTTTCGGTGAAGAACGGCTTCAGTTCCTCGAAGCTGAGCGGCCAGTCGTCGCCGACGCCGTCGAGTGTGCGCGTACGAAAATCCGACGGATGAAAGCGCGGAAAGTGCGCCGAATACAGAATGGTGCTGCCGCCAAAGCCGTTGAAGTTGGCAATGGATATAGGAGATGCGGAATCGTCAATCGGATAGTCGGCCGCGCTGCGGCGCACCGACGGATTCGAGCTATACGCGCCCGAACGGCTCAATTCCCAGTCGACGGACGCCGACGGGTAATCGGATGGCTTCGTGACGGAGCCCTGCTCGAGGCACACGATGCGCAACGAGCGATCGCGGCTCAAACTCCAGGCAGCGGCGGCGCCGCTCGCTCCGGAGCCGATGATCACGATGTCCGCAACTTCTTTCATACCGGCGATTTCTTTTTCGGCAGATATTGTTCGAGGATTTCCGGAATCGTGATGAGCATGTCCGCTTCGCAGGCGATTTCGCCGTCGACCTTCGCCACGCCGCGACCCTTGCAGATGCCGCGATTCCACGACAACACTTCGGTGTCGATTTCGAACTTTTTGCCCGGCAGAACTTCCTTACGATAACGCACGGTGTGCTGCAACGCGTGCGTCACCTTGCCCTTAAGGCCGGGCAGCGTGGTGATCGCCACGGTGAGCATCTGCGCGAGCGCTTCCAACTGAAGCGCGCCGGGCATATTCGGGCCACCGGGAAAATGAACCGGGAAGTACCACTCGTTCATTGTCAGGTTTTTATAGCCGCGCGCGTATTTCCCGGGCATGACTTCATCGACGTGGTCGATCATCAGGAAGGGATAGCGATTCGGCTGGTATTCCTGCAGCTCGATGCAATTGAGACTGAACTTGTCCATCTGTTCCTCTGGTGTCCGATGCGTCATTGAATGTCTACGACGCGCGAGAGGCTCGCGACAACGTCGTAGCCATCCCATACGATATTCATATCCAGCGCGCGCCCAATCGGCACGACGCGGTCGATGCCACGCAGCCGCCGCGAGACGACGAAATCCTGCAACTGCGTCTTGTCGACGCCAAAGTAGGTGAGCGTCTGATAGCGTTCGTTCACGATCGGCGCGAGCTTGTCGAGCGACGCGAGCGTGACTTCGTGAACGGTGCCGAAGTAACCGCGGCATTCGTCCTGATCGGCCGCGACCGCCGACAACTCGACGCGATACAACAGATTGCCATGCTGACGGATCGCAACGACCTGCTCGTTGTCGAATGCATGGCGGCATGCCTGCACGTATTTGTCCATCACCTGGACGGGCTCCGGCGTATAGCGCTGGGCAACGTGTTTGACGAGCGCGGGCCAGAGCCGCTCTTTCGCGGCTTCAACGGCGTCTTGCGATCCTATCCATGCGACGAGTTGCGGGGACGAACACGCGGCCTGATCCATCAGATACAAGTCGTTGAACATCTGATGGCAAAGCGTGCGCAAACCTTCGTCGTCGAGAGACAACACGGCTTGCGGTTCCATCACACACAACGAATAGCGGTCGGAAAACGCGACCTCGCGCGAGCGCGGGCGGCTTGGCAGTGCACGCATGTGCTCGACGGTCTGGTCGCCGCCCCACACGAGCCGCGCATCGGCGACGGAGAGCCAGAAGCGGTTCAGCAGATCGTCGCGCTCAAAGCGAGTCAGCAGGATGCAATCGGACAGCGCAGCGTGCCGCTCGTCCTTCAACAGATCTCCGATTGCTTCGACGAGAACTTCTGCGGTGGCGGACGCTCGCGACGGCAAACGCAGCACGCAAGTGTTGCCCGACAGCAAGCCGAACGCGAGCGAAAAGGCGAAGTTCACGGGCACATTCGACGGGCACACATGAAATGACAAGCCGAGGCCCATGCGAACTTCGTCGCGCGAACCAAACTTCGTGGCAAGCTGCGTCAGATTCGCACGACGGCACCAATAGGCGAAGCTGACGACGTCTGGCATCGACCGCGTCTCGGCACGGGCCAGCAACGCGCGCGACAGATCGGCGAGAAACTCCACGCGTGCCGCGTCGAACACCGGCGCGGGCGCATTCGAGATCTCGTCCCGACGGCCGACCAGAATCGTGGTCTTGCCCTGAATCTCATCGGGAATACGTATCACTGCAACCTCTCGTCTCGGCGTTCTGAATCCGGCCGTGCACCTTGAAATAGGTGCCGTGGCGACCGCATGCGCAATCGTCGACACCGACAATCTCTCCTTGATCCTCACTTAGCAACGAGTGACCTGGATAGCTGTGCGGAATAACCGACAACAACTGGATCAAGCCTGGCTTGCCCGGCGGCAGCGCGCTGAAATCGAGCGGATCGCGAATGATCACGTCCGACCACGACGACGCATGCAAATGCCCGCGCTCGCATTCGACGAAGATCGAACCGGTTTGCTCGACCATACCGTAGTAGTTGTGCACACGCGCAACACCGGCAACGTTTTGCAGGCGGCGCTTGAATTCATCGGCACTGACTGCCTTCGATTGAAGCTGCTTCCAGCCGCCGCCATGAATTAGAATGCCGCGTTCGAGAGGCAGCGTCTCGCCGCAGGCTTCGAGCGCCTCAACGAGATGCTGCCAGACGATGAACGTGAAGCCGAACAACAACACGGGCTGATCCCGGTGCTTGTCGAGGAAGCGTCGCGTCGCTTCGAGATTGAGCGACATGTCGTCGTTCAACGCATATTCGACGTCGCGACCGAAAATCGAAAAGCCGAGAATGCCGGCAGTGCGCGCGGAAAAACGATAGCGGTCGGCGACCGTCGCGCGGCAGTCGATCACGAGCATCGGCAGACGCTTCGGCCCAATGAAGTCGCCGACAATGCGCGACAGCACTTTGACCTGAAGCGCCGACGTCTGCTTGTCGAGAAAGATCTGCGACACGTTCTGGCCGCTCGTGCCCGACGATGTCATCGTCTTGATGACTTCGCTTCTGGGCACGCTAAGCAATTGCTCGTGCTTGAAGAGCCGCACGGGCAGAAACGGAAGTTCTTCCAACGTGGCCGCTTGGCGCTTCGCACCGAGCTTGTCGACAATCGCACGGTATTGCGGGCAACCTTCGTAGTGCAGGCGCGTGAGGCGCTGCAGTTCGTCCCGCAGCGCAGGCTCCTTGTCCGCCTTGGGAAGCGCGAACACCGGCCATTGCGGGACGTCGCTCAGGACAATTGGGTCAGACATTGATAGTCAACCTTTCCTGTGGGTAGGCGCGGCAATTCCGGCAAGCGGCTCACGGCGACGACTGAAGGATGAAGTCCAAGCGACTTCGCCATGGCGGTCCTGAATTCGTCTGCGACGAAATCAGGCTTGTCCACTACGTGAATGACCAGTTGCTCGTCGGTACCCTTTGCGGCGCAGGCGAAGCCTTTGTCGGCGGCGATCTGCTCGACCGCATCGAGCGAGATTCGCAGGCCCAATATTTTCAGGAAGCGATGACGGCGCCCTTCGATGAAGAAACAGCCGTCTTCGTCGATCCGCGCGAGATCGCCGGTGCGCAGCGTGCCGCCGTTCAGATCGCCTAACGCGAGATCGGCGGCCTTTTGCGCATAGCCCATCGACACATTACCGCCCGCGTAGACGAGTTCGCCCACTTCGCCGGGCTCAGCGATCGTGCGTCCGTCGTCGCTCTCGAGCCACAGGCGGCCATCCGGAATCGCGCGGCCGATACTGCCCGCCTTGTGCTCGATTTCTTCCGGGTTCAGATAGGCGATGCGCGCGGTCGCTTCCGTTTGACCGTACATCGAAAAGAAGCGAATGCCCTTTGCGCGGCAGATTTCGCTGACCTGGCGAAGCTTCGCCGGGTCCATGCGACCGCCCGCCTGCGTCAATGTTCGTACCGACGGCATGTTGATTCGCGCCAGACGCAGCTTCAGCAAAATGTCGTAGCTATAGGGTACGCCCGCGAAACTCGTCACCCCGTGGTCGTTGATCTGCCGCCAGAACGCGGCGTCCATCAGCGAGCGGTCCGATACGACGAGCGACGCGCCCGCCAGCAAATGGCTGTTGATGACCGACAGACCATACGAGTAGTTGAACGGCAACGACGTGATCGCCCGCTCTTCGTGCGTGATGTGCAGATACTCGGCAATCGACGTCGCATTCGCGCGTAAATTTGCGGCGCTCAGACGCACGAGCTTGGGCGAGCCGGTGGAGCCCGACGTCGTCATCAGCAACGCGAGGTCGGGGTGAAGGTCGACGCGTGCCGAATCGGCGCGGCGATACAAACCGTAGGCGCCTTCCTGATGAACCAGCGTGCCGTATTCCGCACCGGTCGAAGAGAAAATGTACGCCGGATCGTATGTGTCGATCAGGCGATTCAACTGCACCTGATCGAGCCCGCTGCTCAACAGGAGCGGCACAGTGCCGCTCGCGAGCGACGCGAGATAGCACAGCACCGTCGGCAGATCGTTGCCGCCGACGATAAAAAGCAGTTGCCTTGCAGGCAACGCGGTCGCGAGCCGGTCAACGGCCTGATGCAGTTCGGCATACGTGAGCGTGACACCGCTCTCCGTAATGAGCGCTGCGCGTTCAGGATATTGCCGGCTAACGAACCCGGAGTTCATAGCTCTACGCCGTACTTCTTGAGCTTGTCGACGCCGATGGTGTACGAGCCGAATTCGATGATGTCGTCGGTCTCCATCATGATGCCGAAGGTGTCCTCGAGCGCCGCGATCATGCCCATGTGGCCGACCGAGTCCCACGCCGGCACGCATTGATAGACGAAAGCTTCGTTCAGCGCGTCGCGCGGAACGGCGAAGCTGTCCATGAACACCTGATCGTATTTATCTCTGTTCGTCATTTATTGCCAATCTCACTTGAAGACCTTGCGGTCGGTATTAGGACGGGCAACGCGCGCGGGGTTGCCCAGGGCGATCACGTCGTCGGGAATGTCGGAGTACACGACCGATCCCATGCCGACGATTGAATTCGAGCCGATGCGCACGCCCTCCTTGATCAACGCGCCCATGCCGAGGTAGCTGTTCGCGCCGATCACGCACGCGCCGCCGATGTTGACCATCGACGAGACGACGGTGTTTTCGCCGACCTGTACATCATGGCCGACGATCGACATGGTGTTCACGCAAACATTGCGGCCAAGTTGCGCGTCGCTGGAAATGGAGCACAGCGGCGTGACCACGAGGCCTTCGCCGAGCGACGCGGTGTCGGCGACGAGCGAGCTGACGTCGATCACCTGGCCCAGGCGGGCGCCGGCTTCGCGCAGCTTATTGCCGAGCTTCTCGCGGCCTGCCGGCTCGCCCACGGCGATCACGAACTCGGCCTGGTCGAGATGTCCGGCGACTTCCGCATCGTTGAAGCGCAATACCTGGGTGCCGTAGAACGTGCGCTCTTCGCGGATGTCGTCGACGAAGCAGATCTGGTCCCAGCGCCGGCTCACCGCGTTCTGGCGGCGCGCGACGTCCATCACTTCTTTGCCGAAGCCGCCGGCGCCGTACACGAAAAGTCTCAGAGTCACGATTTTGAATCACCCGAACATGAATGCCGGCGTCTCGGCCCGTATGGCGGTTGATGCGGCGAGCCGCTCAAGACCAGACAGATGGGCACCGAGGCCAATGGAACATGGTCGAAATTATGCCGTTGCACCCTCGTTCGCGATTCCAAGAGTTAGCACTGGAAAAGCCTTTAAATCGATGCATTGCGGGACGCGTGAGGCGGGGGGGCAGGAGGGTTGGGCGGGGGGTGCTCGGCGGCTCGGCGTGGGCGCGCCGAGGGTTGCGTGAGCTTAGGGCTGCGTGGGCTTGGCGGGCTGCGCGCAGCGGCCCGCCCGGGCTGTGTGAGACAGCCGACAGCTGCAGTGGCCCTCCTGGTCGCACGCTGCGGCGCAAACTGCGCGAACGCTACCGCATTGTGCAAAACACCGGCGAGGTGCCCGAAACGCCTGCAGCGCCGCGGGAATCTGCCGGGCTACGTGAGACATGCGCCTGCGCAACGCCTAGCGGCTCAGCGTAATCGCCAGATAAGCCACATAAAGCGCACCGCACACGAGCAGCGCCCACACCGGCGCGCCGCGCTCGCGCGCGTTGATCCGCAGCCAAGCCGCCGCGGCTAGCGTGATGACGATGCCCGTGACAACCTCGATTCGCGGCGTCCACGGCGTCAGAAGGATGCCGATCGCCGGCAGCAACGTGCCCTGAAACACCATTGCACCGGTGATGTTGCCGAACGCCAGCGTGTCCTTGCCGCGGCGAATCCACAGGATGCTGTTCACCTTCTCCGGCAGTTCGGTAGCGATCGGGATGATCAGCAGGGAGAGCAGCAGCGGCGAGACGCCGAACGCCTCGGACACGCCCCGAACGCCGTGGATGAAACCTTCGGCGCCCCAAACCAGCAAGGCGACCGCGAGCACGAGCTGAACAGCGATCGTCGCCAGGTTCGTCGAGACGCCGAGGCGCGCGAGCATCATCTTGCCCGGCGCCTCCGTGCCGTGACCGGCATCCACGAGACTGTTCGACGCACGGAAAGTCGCCACCACATAGGCGACGTAGACGCCCACGAGCGCAATGCTGAACAGCGCGCGGACGATTCTTTGTTCGTGCGGCACATACATGGCCGCAGCCGCCAGCAGGAACGCGAAAAGAAAATAGTTGAGGTCACGCGTGAAGCCCGAGCGTTCCGGTGCGACGCGTCCGCCGATGCCGCGTGAACGCAGAACCGCGAGCGTCATAAGGAAGGTGGACAGCGTGGAAAGCATCAGCGGCGCGCCGAGGATCGCGCCGACACCGATTTCCTCATTGACGGCATGATCAGCCGTGCCGCCGATGATTGCGATCAGCGGCACCAAGGTCTCCGGCAACGCAGTGCCGACCGCCGCAAACAGCGAGCCGGTGACGCCTTCCGAGATTTTGAGGCGCTCGCCGAGATGTTCGAGCGCGTTGGTGAAAAGCTCGGCCGCCACCAGAATGACGACCAGCATGACAGCCAGTTCGATGATAAGACCGGTCATGCACGGCTCCCGTCGACGGGAAGCGCGCGGCACGGCGCATGGTGCAGGAGGAAATTGGGTAGGGGACAACGTGATTTCACAGCGGCTCCGCGGTCGGACGTTAGACGAACCAATGACGCACCGCCACCCGTCCGACCAGAACGAAGCAGTGCGCCAATGGTCTCGCCAAACCGACCCGGTCGAACGCGCCATGACCAGTCAGGTCAAGTATGTTGACGCGCTCTCCTTCATGCGATGCGTGAAGGAAGGCTACTCCCCA
Organism: Paraburkholderia strydomiana; assembly: GCF_031456815.1. NCBI lineage: Bacteria > Pseudomonadati > Pseudomonadota > Betaproteobacteria > Burkholderiales > Burkholderiaceae > Paraburkholderia > Paraburkholderia strydomiana. The sequence goes on along the minus strand of NZ_JAVDVL010000006.1, from coordinate 308,060 downwards.
GTGACCGGGGGATTCTAGCGGGAGTGAGCACAACGGACAAGCCTGGGTATGGGGCGCCGAATGGCGCGGCATTGAGGGCGCGGGAAATAAAAAAGGGCTTAGGCGTTGTTTGCCTAAACCCTTGATTCCGAGCCAATGTTATTGGCGCGCCCGGCTGGGATCGAACCAGCAACCCCTGCCTTCGGAGGGCAGTACTCTATCCATTGAGCTACGGGCGCTTTGACACAAGAAACGCGAAAGCGCGGCAAACTGAGCGGATGCGGCGCCAAAGCAAGACCGAAAGGATACCCGGTTTCCGCCATACCGTCCACCGGACGGCCTTCGGGCCCGTTTCCCGTGGTTTCGCGCACCTTTGCAGGACTTCGCGCGATGCGGGTAAACGCCTGCTGAACAGCACGCCGCGGCCCTCGCCGCCGCAGAAAGCTTGCGTCTATAATCGTCCGTGGCCGATCAAGAACAAGAAGTTGCCGTCGCGCTGTACCGCTCACATACCCACGGAGACGAGACAAGCATGAGCGAAGCACCACACGGAGCCCCGATCAAAACCCCAGGACAGCTCATCGCCGCGGTCATCGCCGGGTTTGCTGTGCCGATCATCATCATCGTTCTGCTGGCCTATTACGTCGACAATTCGACGCGCACGGGCGCTGGCACCGACAGTCTCTCCCAAGCCGAGGTCAGTGCCCGCATCAAGCCTATCGCTCAGGTCGACATTCGCGACGCCAACGCGCCGCGCGTCTATAAGACCGGCGAAGAAGTCTACAAGGCGGTCTGCTCGACCTGTCACGCGTCCGGCGCGGCAGGCGCACCCAAGTTCACCAATACTGCCGACTGGGCACCACGCATCTCGCAAGGCTTCGACACGCTGCTGCATACGGCGCTCGCCGGTAAAGGCGCGATGCCGCCACGCGGCGGCACGAGCCCGGACGATTACAGCGACTTCGAAATCGCCCGCGCGGTGACCTACATGGCGAACAATTCGGGCGCAAGCTTCGCTGAACCGGCGCAACCGGCATCGGGCGCGGCGGCCGCGTCCGGCGCGGCGGCCGCTTCTGTCGCGGCCGGCGCTTCCGGTGCAACAGCTGCCGCCGGCGCTTCCGACGCGGGCGCGGCACAAGCCGCCGCCGCAGTGGCGGCAATGGCGAGCGTCCCGCAAGCTGCGGCTCCGGCATCCGGCGCCACGCAAAGCGCGGATGCATCGCAAGCGGGCAAGGCCCTGTACCAGCAGGTGTGCCAGGCATGTCATGCTGCCGGCGTGCTCAACGCGCCGAAGTTCGGGGACAAGGAAGCGTGGGCGGCGCGCCTGAAAGAGCCGATGGACACCGTCTACAACTATGCGCTGCACGGCAAGGGCGCGATGCCGCCCAAAGGCGGCTCGAACGCCTCGGACGCCGACGTAAAGGCCGCCGTCGACTACATGGTCAGTGCCGCGAAGTGACGGGAAGTAACACGAAGTAGCGCGCATTAGTCGCGCATTAATCGCGCGCAAAGACAATTGCGCGCCGCTTGCCCGACAACTCGATCCCTGCACCGCAACCACGCGGGCAGGGATTTTTTATGCTCGACGGATTCTCGCGCGCGCGTGCCGCCTTATTGCTCGCCGACGGGACGAGCGAAGGCATCGACAAACGAGAGCGCCGGCGTCCTGCGCGCAAGCTCGGTGAAACGCGCGTGCAATTCCGCCGGCGGAAGCCACGGATAACTCAAGCCTTCCTGCAACGCGTCGAGCAACGCGCCATCTGCATCGGGCACGACGTCCATGCGTGCGATGTGAATATGAAAGCGGCTGACAGCGGGCGTCTTATCGAAAGTCCAGCAATAGACGCCGTGGCCCACGCGCAATGCGCCGGCGGCCGGTTCACGCATCAGCACGAGCCACGGCAGCGCATCGATCACACCGTCGCGCACGTTCAGCGAGTCGCACAAGTAATACGTGCGGCACCGCGTGTAGGTCGCGCCGAAATCGGTGACGAGCGTCTTCGTGATCGCGTCTATGCCGACCGTGCGCGCGGGGAAGGTGATTGTCGACGTCGCAAGAGAAATGGTGAGCTCGGCGTCGGGAGCAAAAGCATCCGGCATGCGTTGCGCGCGCGTGTTGTCTTTCGCGTCGATGTAGGCTTCGAGGGCGCGAGTGTATGGCGCGAGCGTCGGCGAGGTCATGCGGCGGTCTCCAGTTGACAGGCTCGAAGGTGCGCAAAGGTACGCGAAGGTACATGACCATGCGACCGAGCAGCCGCGCCACTGTAGCGCGGCTTTCCACAAAAACCGGTGAAGCACCTGAGGTTAGCGGGGTCTTGCCACGCACGCGCTAACCACGGCATTCAAGGCTTCTGCAGCAGCGCCTTGAGACTCGCGAGCCGGTCTTTCGGCGACATCGGCGCCTCTTCGGGCGTCGGCGGCGGCGCGTCGTCGAGCAGCATCTCGGGAATGAATCGCGACGGCTCGCAAACCACCGTCTCCCGTGCGCGCTTGCGCTTTTTGCACCAGTTCAGATGCAGACTGCGTTGCGCGCGCGTGATCGCGACATACATCAGACGGCGCTCTTCCTCGATGCGCGCGTCGTCGATCGGCTCGTCGTCCGCGCCGCCTCTATGCGGCATGATTCCTTCTTCGACGCCCACCAGAAACACGTGCGGATACTCGAGCCCCTTCGACGCGTGCACGGTTGAGAGCCGCACCGCGTCCGGGTCTTCCTCGCGGCCTTCGAGCATCGACATCAGCGCGACCGTCTGGATGAGGCCGAGCAGGTTCTTGCCCGTGTCGCCAAAGCCGTCCGCCGTGTCGTAGCCGGTTGCCTCCTGGTTGCCCGAGCCAGCGGATTCATCCGAGCCTTGGGGCTCCGCCTTCGTGCCCTTGCGCTTCAACCATTCGATGAACTCCAGAACGTTTTGCCACTTGGATTGCGCCTGACGTTCATCGAATGCGTCGTACAGATACGCTTCGTAGTGGATCGCGTCCATCAACTCGTCGAGCAGCGTGCCGGCCGCGTCCTTTTCGGCGCGGTCGGTGAGGCGCTGCATGAAGTCGCAGAACACGCGCATCGGTTCGATCTGACGCGGCGACAAGCGCGCTTCAATGCCGCCCATATACACCGCCTCGAACAGCGACACCTTCGCTTGACCCGCGAACGAGCCGAGTGCTTCGAGCGTCGTGTTACCGACCCCGCGACGCGGCGTGGTGATCGCGCGGATGAACGCGGGGTCGTCGTTAGCGTTCGCAATCAGCCGCAGATACGCGCAAATGTCCTTGATTTCGGCTTTATCGAAGAATGACTGGCCGCCGGACAGCACATACGGAATCCGCTCGCGGCGCAGCACCTGTTCGAAAATGCGCGCCTGAAAGTTGCCGCGATAGAGAATTGCGTAGTCGCGAAAATTCGCACGGCGCTCGAACTTGTGCGCGGACAGACGAAACACTACGGACTCGGCTTCGTGCTCTTCGTCGTTGCACGGCGTGACGGTGATCGAATCCCCCATGCCGTGCTCGGACCACAGTTTCTTTTCGAAGAGCTTCGGGTTATTCGCGATCACGTTGTTGGCGGCGGTCAGAATGCGCACCGTCGAACGATAGTTCTGCTCGAGCTTGATCACATGCAGCTTCGGGAAATCCTTGCCGAGCTGCGCAAGGTTCTCGAGCGTCGCGCCGCGCCAGCCGTAAATGGCCTGATCGTCGTCGCCCACCGCCGTGAATGCCGCGCGCGGGCCGGCCAGTTGCTTGAGCAATTCATACTGGCAGGCGTTGGTGTCCTGATATTCGTCGATCAGCAGATAACGCAGCTTGTTTTGCCAGCGGTCGCGCACCTGCTCGTTGCTCGCGAAGAGTTCGGCGGGCAGGCGGATCAGATCGTCGAAATCGACCGCCTGGTACGCGTGCAGCGTCGCCACATAGTTGCGATAGACGATCGCCGCCTGGTGCTCGTCTTCATTCGCGGCGATCGCGATCGCCTGTTCGGGCATGATGAGCCCGTTCTTCCACAGCGAAATGATCGATTGGATCTTGCGGATAAAGCCCTTGTCCGTCGAGCCGACCTGCTCCTGGATCATGCCGAAGCAGTCGTCGGAATCCATGATCGAGAATTGCGGCTTTAGGCCGACGTGTTCCGCTTCCTGCCGCAGAATCTGCACGCCGAGCGAGTGAAACGTGCACACCGTCAACTGATTGACGGGCACTTTGCGGCCTTCCTTGCCGGGCGTGGTCAGCGTCTTGCCTTCGAGCAGTTTCCCCACGCGCTCGCGCATTTCCGCCGCGGCTTTATTCGTGAACGTGACCGCTGCGATGTGGCGCGGCTCGAAGCCCTTTGCCTCGATCAGGTGCGCGATTTTCTGCGTGATCACGCGCGTCTTGCCGCTCCCTGCGCCGGCGAGTACGAGACACGGCCCGTCAAGGTAACGGACCGCTTCATTTTGAGCGGGATTCAGGCCTGCGGACATCGTCTGTGGATGGGGTAGTGCGGGTTGAAAAGCGGCTGTTCAGACGGAGCACTCGGACGCGCCGTTTGATAGCGGCGCTTGAGGCGCCGCAGCGCAGTATTGCCGGTCGCGAAGCCGGCGCATGCCGCGCGGCGCGCGCTCAGGGAATGCATGCCACGCGTTGCGAGGCTCGCCCGGCGCGCCTCGGTTGGCGCGAGAGGAGCGATGTTAACACGGATGAAATCGGCGGATAGATTCGCTCGACGAATCCTGCGGATGAACCGGCGCCCACCGCTTTGGGAAAAATGTCAGAGCTTCGGCGCCTGGCCTGCCGGCGCAATCCCGGTCCCGGCCATGCCACAATGACGGCGTTGCGCGCCGCCGCCGCGGTGGCAAAGCGGCGCGCCGTTTTTGCAGGAAGACACGCATGTCCGCATCGCTGAAAATTGGATTGATGGGTTACGGATTCGCAGGCGCGACGTTTCATGCACCGGTGATCGAGCACTGCGGCCGCGCCAGCGTCGCCGCCATCGCGACCGGCAGACCCGAGACCGCGCTCGCCGACTATCCGCACGCGAAAGTGGTGGCCGATCTCGACGCGTTGCTCGCGCTCCCGGAGATCGACTGCGTGGTTATCGCCACGCCGAACGACACGCACTTCGATCTCGCGCGCCGTACGCTCGAAGCAGGCAAGCATGTGGTGGTCGACAAGCCGGTTACGCTGAGCGCCGCCGACGCTCGCACGCTCGCCAACATTGCACTCGCGCGGGGCAAGCTGTTCGTGCCGTTTCACAACCGTCGCTGGGACGGCGATTTCATGACCGTCCGCGATCTGCTCGCAAGCGGCGAGTTGGGACGCCTCACGCACTATGAATCGCATTTCGACCGGTTCCGGCCCGAAGTGCGTCAGCGTTGGCGCGAGGAAGCGTCGCGCGGCGGCGGGCTGCTGTTCGATCTCGGACCGCACCTGATCGACCAGGCGCTGGCAGTGTTCGGCGCGCCGCAGACCGTGTCCGCGACCGTTCGCACACATCGCGATGACGCGAGCGCGCCTGACTACGTGCATATCCAGTTGGGCTACGGCGGGTTCGAAGTCGTGTTGCACGCCAGCGCGCTGACGGCGATCGTCGCGCCGCGGTTCGCCATTCACGGCACGCGCGGCAGTTACGTGAAGTACGGTCTCGACACGCAGGAAGACCAGTTGAAAGCCGGCTTGCGTCCGGGCGACGAGGGCTTCGCGGCCGGCAATGCCGCCGGCACGTTGCGCGTGCTGGAGGGCGACCGCGAAGTGGAGCGCGAATTGCCGACGCGCAATGGCGATTATGCGGGCTTCTACATCGCGCTCGCCGAGGCGATCCAGCACGGCGTGAAATTTCCGGTGAGCTCGCAAGATGCCGTCGACGTGATGACCATCATCGAACTGGCGGCGCGCAGTTCCGACGAAGGCGTCCGCCTGCCATTCCAGCGGGTTCGTTGACCGGCGTTACAGGCTATTCAGGTGTTGCCGGCGCGGCGCAAAGTGCCGCGCCGGCAATGCTGACAAAGCGGAAAGCAATATAACGTTACAAAAGAGCGGGCCGTCCGGGTCAGCGCTCGTCTGCCGTGATCCGTTGCTACGCCTGTAGCAACGCAAAACCACAACGACTTCACGGAGAGTTCATGTCACGTCCCATCCGCGCCCTCGCCGCATGCGCATTACTGAGTTCGCTCGCCGCCTGTGTGGTAGCACCGCACACCGAGCCGGCGCCGCGCCCAAGCCCGCAACAGATCGCCGATAAACGCCTGCATCAGGTCGACGGCCGCATCGACAATCTGAGCCGCCGTATCGACAATCGCGTCAATCAAGGCTACTACCCGCCGCCGCAAGGCGATGCATTGCATCATCGGCTGGATGTGATCCGGCGCGAGGCGCACGAAATGGCCGGGCAACATGGCGGCGGCTTATCCCCCGACGAACAGCGCGTGCTGAACCAGGAACTGGACGGCGCGGCGCATGCGATCGGAGAGTAAGGGCGAATAAGGACGAATCAGGGCGAACGAGGACGAATGACGGCGAATAAACCGTCCATTTGACAAGCCTCCGGCCCTCGCGTACATTCGCCGCACGCGTCGGGAGAGCGCGCGGGCCGCTGATTTTCGCAGGCCGCGCCGCCGAAGGGGCACACCCGCAAACTCTCAGGCAAAAGGACCGAACGCGTCGAAAGACCGGCCGCCACGTAACACACGCAACATCAAGGCGCCGTTTTTCGCACTCTGGAGAGCGGCAGTAGCCGTCTGCATCGCAATGTCGTGCAGATCCGGCAAGCTGCCCACCGAAGGGGCGCGCGTTCCGCCGTGACGAATCAACGTCGCCGCGGCAGCGCAATCTCTCAGGTATCGAGGACAGAGGGGCCATGCAGAACCACGCTCGCAGCCAGCAGGCCGCGAGGCGCGGCTCTGCATGGCCTTTTTTGTTTCGCGAGACGCCCGAGGCCCCATGACCGAACTCAAACACACTCCGCTCAACGCCACCCATCGCGCGCTCAACGCTCGCATGGTCGATTTCGGCGGCTGGGACATGCCCGTCAACTACGGCTCGCAGATCGACGAACACCGCGCCGTGCGTACCGACGCCGGCATGTTCGACGTCTCGCACATGTGCGTCATCGACTTCACCGGGGAACGCGTGCGCGGGTTCTTCGAGCATGCGCTCGCCAACAACGTCGCGAAGCTGCAAACGCCTGGGCGCGCGCTGTACTCGTGCCTGCTGAACGCGGACGGCGGCGTAATCGACGACCTGATCGTCTATTACTTCGGCGAAGATCATTTCCGCGTGGTGGTCAACGCGGGCACCGCCGACAAAGACATCGCGTGGTTCAAGCAGCTCAACGAAGGCGGCTTTGGTCTGACCATCACGCCGCGCCGCGATCTCGCGATCGTCGCCGTGCAAGGTCCGAACGCGCGTGAGAAGGTTTGGCAAACCGTCCCGGCCATCCGCTCTGCCACCGAAACACTCAAGCCCTTTAACGCCGCGCGCGTCGAATCGACACCGTTCGGCGAATTGACCGTTGCACGCACCGGGTACACCGGCGAAGACGGCTTCGAGATCATCGTCCCGGCCGATCACGTCGTCGCGTTGTGGAACGCGCTCCAAGCACAGGGCGTGCGCCCGGCGGGTCTCGGCGCGCGCGACACGCTGCGTCTCGAAGCCGGCATGAACCTGTACGGCCAGGATATGGACGACAACATCTCGCCGCTCGACGCCGGTCTCGCCTGGACCGTCGACCTGACCTCCGCGCGCGACTTCGTCGGCAGGAGCCGGCTGGAAGCGGACGGCTCGTGCGCGGCGTTCGTCGGTCTGATCCTGCTGAAGGAGAACGGCAAGGCCGCAGGCGTGCTGCGCGCGCATCAGAAGGTCGTCACGCCGCACGGCGAAGGCGAAATCACCAGCGGCACCTTCTCCCCGACCATGCAGGAATCCATCGCCTTCGCACGGGTGCCGAAAGGCGTGCAACCGGGCGACACGGTTCATGTTCAGATTCGTGACAAATCCGTGCCCGCAAGCGTGGTAAAACTGCCGTTCGTGCGCAACGGCAAAGTACTCGCAGTGAGTTGAACCATTGTTAGCAGTCGGCGCGTGCGTCCTTTTCCCAGTTTTTAGTCCATATCGAATCACACCGCATAGGAGCATCCGATGAGCATCCCGGCCGATCTGAAATACACCGAATCGCACGAGTGGGTCCGCACCGAGGCGGACGGCACGCTGACGGTCGGCATCACCGACCACGCGCAGGAAGCGCTCGGCGACATCGTCTTCTTCGAAGTACAGGAACTGGGCAAGACCGTCACGGCCGGCGATACCGTCGCCGTGATCGAATCGGTCAAAGCCGCTTCGGATATTTACGCGCCGGTTTCCGGCGAAATTATCGAAGCGAACACCGCCGTTGCCGACACGCCCGATTCGGTCAACAGCGCCCCGTATGAAAGCTGGCTCTTCAAGATCAAGCCGGCCTCGGACGCAGCGCAGGATCGTTTGATCGACGCGGACGCGTACTCGAAGTCGATCGGCGCCTGATTCACTTTTATATAACCCGACAGGTGCGGCGCGTCCCTCGCGAAACACACGGGACCGCGCCCTGAAGAAAATCCCTTTTGGGATGCTCCTTCAGAAGACCTTGCGCACAGCGCCAGGTTTGGAACGGTCCAGCACGGACAGCCGCACCGCCAGGAACACCATGAAGCTCGAACACCCGGATCGTCTGATGAACCGCACTCCTCTCTCGCTCGCCGCGCTCGAAGTGCATGACGCCTTCGCTGAACGGCATATCGGCCCGGATGCGGCCGACCAGGAAGCGATGCTCGAAGCCTTGGGCTTCGCGTCGCGCGCCGCGCTGATCGACGCCGTCATTCCAAAGACGATCCGCCGCACCGAACCGCTGCCGCTCGGCCCCTTCGCACAGCCTAAGAGCGAAGCAGAAGCGCTCGCCGCGCTGCGCGAACTCGCGGACAAGAACCAGGTGTTCCGCTCGTACATCGGGCAGGGTTACTACAACGCCCACACGCCGACGGTGATCCTGCGTAACGTGCTCGAGAATCCCGCGTGGTACACGGCGTACACGCCGTATCAGCCGGAAATCTCGCAGGGCCGCCTCGAAGCGCTGTTGAACTTCCAGCAAATGATCGTCGATCTGACAGGTCTCGCGATCTCGAACGCGTCGCTGCTCGACGAAGCCACCGCCGCAGCTGAAGCAATGACGCTGCTGCAACGCGTGGGCAAGCCGAAGTCGAACGTATTCTTCGTCGCCGACGACGTGCTGCCGCAAACCATTGAAGTGGTGAAAACGCGCGCCACGCCGGTCGGCATCGAAGTGAAAGTGGGCCCCGCAGCGGAAGCCGCGAACGCAAATGCATTTGGCGTGCTGCTGCAATACCCGGGCGTAAACGGCGACGTGCGGGACTATCGCGCGCTGACCGAGGCGATCCACGCAGCGGGCGGCCACGTGGTGGTCGCCGCCGACCTGCTCGCGCTGACCGTGCTTACGCCGCCGGGCGAGTGGGGCGCGGACGTGGCCGTCGGCAACACGCAGCGCTTCGGCGTTCCGGTCGGCTTCGGCGGCCCGCATGCGGCCTACCTCGCCGTGCGCGACGAATTCAAGCGCCAGATGCCGGGCCGTCTCGTCGGTGTGACCGTCGACGCGCAAGGCAATCCCGCGCTGCGTCTCGCGCTGCAAACGCGCGAACAGCACATTCGCCGCGAGAAAGCGACGTCGAACGTATGTACGGCGCAAGCGCTGCTCGCGATCATGGCCAGCATGTATGCGGTGTACCACGGCCCGCGCGGTCTCAAGACAATCGCGTTGCGCGTGAACCGCATCGCCTCGTTGCTCGCGGAAGGCGCGAAGCAGCTTGGCTACACGCTCGTCAACGAAACGTTCTTCGATACGCTCACGTTCGACACCGGCGCACGCACGCAAGCGTTGCACGACGCGGCCAAAGCGAAGCGCATCAATCTGCGCCGCGTGAGCGACACGCAAGTCGGTGTGTCGATCGACGAAACGACATCGCGCCGCGATCTTGGCGATCTGCTGGCTGTGTTCGCCCAAGCCGCGGGTGCGAAAGACGCGCCGCAAGTCGACACGCTCGACGCCGCAATCACGGCATCCAGCACGGCCTCGGTGCCGGCCGCGCTCGAACGCACGAGCGCGTATCTCACGCATCACGTATTCAACCGTCATCATTCGGAAACGGAAATGCTGCGCTATCTGCGCAGCTTGTCGGATAAGGATCTCGCGCTCGACCGGTCGATGATCCCGCTCGGTTCGTGCACGATGAAGCTGAACGCGACGTCGGAAATGCTGCCGGTCACGTGGCCCGAATTCGGCCAGATTCATCCGTTCGCACCGGCTGAGCAAACCGTCGGCTACCGCGAAATGATCGATCAGCTCGAAGAAATGCTGGTCGCCGCAACCGGCTACGCAGCGGTTTCACTGCAACCGAACGCGGGCTCGCAAGGTGAATACGCCGGCCTGTTGATCATCCACGCATATCACGCGTCGCGCGGCGAAGCGCATCGCAACGTCTGCCTGATTCCCGCTTCGGCGCACGGCACCAACCCGGCGTCGGCGCAAATGGCCGGCATGCAGGTCGTGGTCGTCGCGTGCGACGCGCAAGGCAATGTCGACGTCGAAGATCTGAAGAAGAAGGCCGACCAGCACGCCGACAAGCTCGCGGCGATCATGATCACGTATCCATCCACGCATGGCGTGTTCGAACAGAACGTCCGCGAAATTTGCGAGATCGTGCATGCGCGCGGCGGTCAGGTCTATGTGGACGGCGCGAACATGAACGCGATGGTCGGCTTGACCGCGCCGGGCCAGTTCGGCGGCGACGTCTCGCACCTGAATCTGCACAAGACCTTCTGCATTCCGCACGGCGGCGGCGGACCGGGCGTCGGTCCGGTTGCGGTCGGCGCGCATCTCGCGCCGTTCCTGCCGAACCAGATTTCGTCGGGCTACGAACGCGCGCTCAACGGTATTGGCGCAGTGTCGGGCGCACCGTACGGCTCGGCGTCGATCCTGCCGATCTCGTGGATGTACATCGCGATGATGGGCGCGAAAAACCTCACCGCCGCGACCGAGACCGCGATCCTCAATGCGAACTACGTCGCGAAGAAACTCGCGCCGCACTATCCGGTGCTGTACTCGGGCCCGGGCGGACTCGTCGCGCATGAGTGCATTCTGGATCTGCGTCCGATCAAGGAAACCAGCGGCATCACTGTGGACGACGTCGCGAAGCGCCTCGCCGACTACGGCTTCCATGCGCCCACCATGAGCTTTCCGGTGCCGGGCACGCTGATGGTCGAGCCGACCGAATCGGAATCGAAGGAAGAACTCGACCGGTTCATCGAAGCGATGATCGCGATCCGTAACGAAATTCGCGCTGTGGAAGAAGGCCGCTCGGACCGGGAAGACAATCCGCTGAAGCACGCCCCACACACGGCTGCAGTCGTCATCGCGGACGAGTGGAAGCATGCGTATGCGCGCGAAACCGCCGCCTATCCGCTGCCCACGCTGATCGCGAAGAAGTACTGGCCGCCGGTCGGCCGCGCGGACAACGTCTATGGCGATCGCAACCTGTTCTGCTCGTGCGTGCCGGTTGCGGATTACGAGTAACACCCGGCCGTCGCCGCGCGCCGCCCGCAGCCTGTAGCGTGCGGTGCGCGGTTCTGTCGCTGGAGGCCGCAAACGGCTAACATCACACACCGAATCAGCCCAACGAGGAGTTTCGCATGGTGCGAAAGGTGCGATTGATGCAAAGCCCGGCCGGGGCAACGCGAGTCCCAACGTGGCGGCACGCATGCGCATGCCTGCTTGCCGGCGCAGCCGTGTTGCTGCCGCTTCGCCATGCGCAGGCGGCAATGAATTTCTGCGCAGCGCCCGCCTGGCAAACCAGCGAGCGCACGAATGCCGATCCCGGCGTCAAGGCATTGGTGAGCAATGTGCTCGCGCATCTGAACGACAAGCCTCACGCGCAAGCCAAACTGCACACGGAAGGCACGCTGCCGCACGAGGGCATCTACGATCAGAGCGTCGAAGCTGAGAAGGATCTCGACCTGTTGCGGGACGCGGCGCTCGCATGGCGCGCCACCAGCGACGACCGGTATCTGAAGCTGGTCGACCGTTTGCTGTACGCGTGGGTCACGACTTATCAGCCGAGCTTCAATCCAATCGACGAAACGCACTTCGAAGGGCTGATCCTCGCGTATGACATGACCGCGAGTGCGCTGCCTGTGAAAACGCGTAACGCGTCGATGGCGTTTCTGACGAAGCTCGCGAACGGCTACATCGCTGACATCGACGACCAGCCGCGTCCTTTGAAAGGCACTTACCGGAACAACTGGCAAAGTCACCGGATCAAACTGATAGCCATGGCGGCTTTCACGCTCGACAACCGCAAAATGATCAATGCGGCGCAGCGTCTCTTTGCCGAGCATATTGGCGACAACATCGAGCCGGACGGCTCCACGATCGATTTCAGCGAACGTGACGCGCTGCACTATGTCACTTACGATCTGCAGCCGCTCGTCACCGCCGCGCTCGCCGCCCGCCGCCACAACCGCAACTGGCTGCCGGAGAAGGGCGCGAACGGCGCGTCGCTGCAAGCCGCGCTGAACTGGCTCTCGCCGTACGCGGAGGGCAGCAAGACGCATGAGGAATTCGTGCATTCGAGCGTCGCATTCGACGCAAAACGTCGCGAAGCCGGCTTGCCCGGCTACTCGGGTCAGTGGGATCCGAAGAACGCGACGGAGCTGTTTCATCTGGCGGCGCGTCTCGACGGACGCTATACGCCGATTGCGCTGCGGCTCGCGCCGACGCCACCCGCGTGGCTCGCCGTGTGTTTGCCGATGCCGGCGCGCTAAACCAACTTTCATCAGCAGGGAGCAGTAATGGCAGTCAGCGTGTTCGATCTCTTCAAAATCGGCATTGGTCCGTCAAGTTCGCATACGGTCGGGCCGATGCGCGCGGCGCTGATGTTCGCCCAAGGGCTCGAACGCGATGGGCTGCTGCCGAACACCGCGTCGGTGAAAGCGGATCTTTACGGGTCGCTCGGCGCAACAGGCAAAGGGCACGGCACGGATCGCGGCGTAATGCTCGGTCTGATGGGCGACGCACCCGACACAGTGGACCCCGACACGATCGCGCAACGGCTAGAAGCCGTGCGCACCACGCGCAAGCTCGCATTGCTCGGCACGCATGAAGTGCCGTTCGTGCAGAAGGATCACATCTCGTTCTACCGGCAAGCGCTGCCCGAACATCCGAACGGGCTCAAGCTGCGCGCGTTCGACGTGCAAGGCGAGACGCTGCGCGAATCGACGTATCTGTCGGTGGGCGGCGGCTTCGTGGTGACGGCCGGCGCACCGAATACCAAGGTCCTTGCCGCCGTCGACCAATTGCCGCACTCGTTTCGCACCGGCAACGAATTGCTCGCGCTGTGCGGATCGACCGGCAAAAGCATCGCGCAATTGATGTGGGAAAACGAGCGGGTCTGGCACACCGAAGAAGAGACCCGCGCAGGCCTTCTGAAGATCTGGGACGTGATGCAGTCATGCGTGTCGCGAGGCTGCGGCATCAACAATCCGGACGCGGACGGCAACCTGCCCGGCCCGTTTCAGGTGAAACGCCGCGCGCCGCAGTTGTATCGAGCGCTATCGGGCAACCCTGAGCTTGCGCTGCGCGATCCGCTGTCGATGATCGACTGGATCAATCTCTACGCAATCGCGGTCAACGAAGAAAACGCCGCCGGCGGCCGCGTCGTCACCGCGCCCACCAACGGCGCGGCCGGCATCATTCCCGCGGTGCTGCATTACTACACGCGGTTCATGCCCGGCTCGAACCAGCAAGGCGTGATCGACTTCCTGATGACGGCGGCTGCGATCGGCATTCTGTACAAGTTGAACGCGTCGATTTCCGGCGCCGAAGTCGGCTGCCAGGGCGAGGTCGGCGTCGCCTGCTCGATGGCTGCCGGCGCACTCGCCGCCGTGATGGGCGGCACGCCGAAGCAGGTCGAAAACGCGGCGGAAATCGGCATGGAGCACAACCTCGGGCTGACGTGCGATCCGGTCGGCGGCATGGTGCAGATTCCGTGCATCGAGCGCAATGCAATGGCGTCGGTGAAAGCCGTCAACGCAGCGCGCATGGCACTGCGCGGCGACGGCAGTCATTACGTGTCGCTCGATTCGGTCATCAAGACCATGCGCGAAACCGGCGCGGATATGAAGACGAAGTACAAGGAAACGTCGCGCGGCGGTCTGGCGGTGAATATCGTCGAATGTTGATGCTTGACTGCAGGATGTCCGTTGCTGATCGTTGGTCGGCAACGCGGCGTGTTGCGAAGTGAACGAGACGCGGGCCCCAGGGTCCGCGTTTTTTGTTTGCACGTTTGCATGTTTGCTAGCCGCGCCCGCTGTGTGAGCGCACGTTGCGCTGCGCCGTGACACCGGGTGCGCTCCCAGCGTAAGCTGTCGGGGCGCCGGTCGGCCGATCATGCAGTCGATGCCGACGCAACCGCACTCATGCACTGTCTGGAGGCCTCATCGCAATGTCGCAGCCGAATGCTCCCGTTTCCGATACTGCCGCCGCTCGAACCACTGGCGCGCGCCTTGTTGTCGACGCTTTGCTCACCCACGGTGTCGAACGTGTCTTCTGCGTGCCCGGTGAGAGTTTTCTCGCGGTGCTCGATTCATTGCACGACGAAACGGAGCGCATCCAGACCATTGTCTGCCGTCACGAAGCGGCGGCCGCGAACATGGCGGAAGCGATCGGAAAGCTGACCGGGCGCCCGGGCGTCGCGCTCGTCACGCGAGGACCGGGCGCGACGCACGCATCGATTGGCGTGCACACCGCGTTTCAGGACTCCACGCCGATGATCCTGCTGATTGGTCAGTGCGCGCGCGAGCATCTCGATCGCGAGGCTTTCCAGGAGATCGACTATCGGCGCATGTTCGGTCAGATGGCGAAGTGGGTCGCGCAGATCGACGATCCGAAGCGCATTCCCGAATATCTGAGTCATGCGTTCTACACGGCGACTTCGGGGCGGCCGGGACCCGTGGTGCTGTCTTTGCCCGAAGACGTGTTGAGCGATGCATGCGACGCCGTACCAGGCGCGCCGCGATATCAGCGCGTGGCTGCGTCGCCCTCAACCGCGCAGATCGACAAGCTGCGCGAATTGCTGGAGAGCGCGCAACGGCCAATGGTGATCGCAGGCGGAAGCGGTTGGACGCCCGCGGCCTGCGCGGACCTGCAACGCTTCGTCGAGAACTGGCAATTGCCTGTCGGCCTTGCGTTCCGCTTCCAGGACACGCTCGACAACGAGCATCCGAACTATGCCGGCGATGTGGGACTCGGCATCAATCCGGCGCTGGCCCAGCGGATCCGCGATGCCGACCTGCTGCTCGCGCTGGGTCCTCGCCTCGGCGAAGCCACGACGAACGGTTATACGTTGCTCGACATTCCCAAGACGAAGCAGACACTGGTTCACGTGCACCAAGGCGCGGAAGAGCTGGGGCGGGTTTATGCCGCCGATCTGCCCATCGTGTCCGGCATGCCTGAACTTGCGGCCGCGCTCGCGGCGTTGGAACCCTCCACCCGCACGCTGACGTGGGCGGGCGCGGCGGAAGAAGCGCATCGCGCGTATCTCGAGTGGCGCAAACCTCGGCCCATTCCAGGCGACGTACAAATGGGCGAAGTGATCCAGCAACTTCGCGCGCATCTTCCCGATGACGCAATACTGACCAACGGCGCCGGCAATTACGCGACGTGGTTGCATCGGCACTTTTCGTATCGTCAATACCGCTCTCAACTTGCGCCCACGAGTGGCGCGATGGGCTACGGCGTGCCGGCCGCGATCGCGGCGAAGTCGCTCTATCCGCAACGCGCGGTGGTCGCGCTGGCGGGCGACGGCTGCTTCATGATGGCCGCGCAGGAACTCGCGACGGCGATGCAATACGACCTGCATGTGCTGTTCATCGTCGTGAACAACGGGCACTTCGGCACGATCCGCATGCATCAGGAGCGGCACTATCCGAATCGCGTACACGGCACCGGGCTCACGAATCCGGACTTCGCGGCATTCGCGCGATCGTTCGGCGCGCACGGCGAAACCGTCGAACGCACCGAAGATTTTCTGCCGGCGTTACAGCGTTCATTGGAGGCGAAATGCGCGGCGGTGATAGAGATCCGTATGCCGCAGGAGGCGAGCACGCCCGGCGCGACTTTGGAGCAGATTCGGGAGCAGGGAAGGAAGTTGCGCGGGGAGTAAGCGCAACGGTGCGGGGGAAAAGCACCTTCCACGACAATCCATAAAAAAACCCCGCCGAAGCGGGGTCTTCAAGATCGGATCGATCTGCAAAGAAAGGCTTACTTGCCGCCAACGCTTTGCAGGGTCGTCCACTTGCCGTCGACAACCTTGTACAGCGTGATGCCGCCGTTCTTCAGATCGCCCTTGGCGTCGTACGAGAGGTTCGACGACGTCACAGCCGGCATCGACGTCTTGGCGAGCACCGGCAGGTACTTGGCCGGGTCCGTCGAGTTCGCCTTCTTCATTGCTGCGAACATGGCCATTGCGCCGTCGTAAGCGTACGGCGAGTACGTTTGCACGTCTTCGTTGAAGCGCTTCTTGTACTTGGCGACGTAGTCCTTGCCGCCCGGCATTTCTTCCAGCGGCAGGCCGGCGAGCGATGCCACCGTGCCGTTCGCTGCGTCACCCGCGATCTGGATGAACGTCGGCGTGTGAACCATTTCGCCGCCCATCAGCGGCGCCTTGATGCCGAGCGCCTTCATCTGCTTGACCATGGGTGCTGCTTGCGAATCCGCGCCGCCGTAATAGATCAGGTCCGGATTGGCCGCCTTCAGCTTGGTCAGGATCGACTTGAAGTCCACGGCCTTGTCGTTCGTGTATTCACGATCGACGATCGTGCCGCCCGCTGCCTTCGCCGCCTTCTCGAACTGATCCGCGAGACCCTGGCCATAAGCCGTGCGGTCGTCGACGATCACGATCTTCTTCACGCCAAGCGTCTTGACCGCGAACGTGCCCGCGACCGAACCTTGCTGCGTGTCGGACGTCATCATGCGGAACGTGGTCTTGAAACCTTGTTGCGTGTATTCAGGCGCCGTTGCCATTGCGATTTCGGGAATGCCAGCGTTCGCGTAGATGCGCGAAGCCGGGATCGTGGTGCCCGAGTTGAAGTGGCCGAGCATGCCCTTGATGCCGTCGTCCACCAGCTTCTGCGCGACGGTGGTGCCGGTGCGCGGGTCAGCCTGGTCGTCTGCCGAGTCGAGCACGAAGCGAACCGGCTTGCCGCCGATCACCGGCTTCGTTGCGTTGATGTCTTCCACAGCCAGCGTGATGCCGTTCTGGAAATCTTTGCCGTAGTGCGCCTGCGCGCCCGTCATCGGACCGGCGAAACCGATCTTCACGTCGTCCGTAGATTGAGCGTTGGCCGTCCCCGCCAGCGACATCGCCGCAACCAGTGCTGCGCCTGCCAGCTGTGTCATCTTGTGTTGCATATCTTCTCCTTGGTACCAGGTGTGGATGGAGCGGCTTTCGGGATCGCCGTTACCGCTTCCGTTCTAATGACCGCCCCCAAATCCTGGCGCATCGCGCCAGGCCCCCCGAGGGGGCGCAAGAAAACTTGGGGCGGCCCGGCGTTTTCTTGCCAGTAATCGATGAGGTTCGCTCAACCGATCGTCATCAAATTCGCATTACCACCGGCGGCTGCCGTATTCACGCTGACCGAGCGCTCCGTCAACAGACGCTCGAGCGCGTAGTCTTCGTCGCCGCTCTCCAGCGCGCGCGACGCGACACCTTGCACCGACACAATCGGTCCGGGACGCTTCGCGACTTCCTTCACGAGCGTCAGCAATTCGTCGCTGTCGCCTTCGAACAAAACGGCGTCGAACGGCGTCTCCGCGTTCTTGCGCACGCTCGCATAAGACTTCAGCGATGCGGGCAACTGCGTCACCAGTTGTTCCCCAGCCGCGCCTTCGAACAACGCTCGATTTCCCGTAGCCAGCACGGCGGCAAACTGCGCGCGCGCACCGCTCGCGGTCGATGCGATACACAACACCGTGCCGCGCGCACCCAGCGTGTAAGTGTTGCGCTCGCCAGTCGGCCCCGACAACACCGCGGTCGCGCCAGCCGGCATCTGCGACAGATAACCGTCGCAACGCGCAGCAAGTTGCGGCTCGCGCTCGGCAATCAGCCAGTCGCGCAACGCCGTCAACGCGGCGGACGGATTGTCGCCTTTTTCGGCTGCTTGCGGTACATCTACGATCAGCGCCTGCGCCAGCGACTTCGGCAAGCCCGCCGGACGCGTCGCGAGCAAACGCTGCAGATACAACGCGCCGCCGGCCTTCGGCCCCGTACCCGACAAACCTTCGCCGCCGAACGGCTGCACGCCGACCACCGCGCCGATCACGTTGCGATTCACGTAGATGTTTCCGACATGCGCGCGGCTGATCACGTGAGCAATGGTTTCGTCGATGCGCGTATGGATACCGAGCGTCAGGCCATAACCCGTCGTGCGGATCTGCTCGAGCAGCGTGTCGAGCTGGCTGCGGCGGTAACGCACCACATGCAGCACGGGCCCGAACACTTCGCGCTTCAATTCGTCGATGCTTTCGAGTTCGATCAGCGTCGGCGGCACGAACGTGCCTTGCGCGCAACCCTCCGGCATCGGCAGTTGCTCGACCTTGCGGCCCTTCTCACGCATTGCCGCGATATGCGCGTCGATGCCGCGCTTCGCGTCAACGTCGATCACCGGGCCGACGTCGGTCGACAGGCGATCCGGATTGCCCACCGTCAGTTCGCGCATCGCCCCCGTCAGCATTTCGAGCGTGCGGTCCGCAACGTCGTCCTGCAAACAGAGAACGCGCAGCGCCGAACAACGTTGACCGGCCGAATCGAACGACGACTGCATCACGTCCGCCACCACCTGTTCTGCGAGCGCCGACGAATCGACGATCATCGCGTTCTGACCACCTGTTTCGGCGATCAGCGGAATCGGTTTGCCTTCCGGGTCGAGACGGCCCGACAGCGTCTTGTTGATGAGACGCGCGACTTCGGTCGAACCGGTGAACATCACCGCACGCGTGCGCGGGTCGGCGACGAGCGCAGCACCGACGGTTTCGCCATCGCCCGGCAGCAATTGCACGGCACCGGCAGGGACGCCGGCTTCGCGCAGAATGCGCACGGCCTGGGCGGCGATCAGCGGCGTTTGCTCAGCCGGCTTCGCGAGCACGGTGTTGCCGGCTGCGAGCGCGGCGGCCACCTGGCCCATGAAAATCGCGAGCGGGAAATTCCACGGGCTGATACACACGACAGGTCCAAGCGGACGATGCGTGTCGTTCGAAAATTCGCTGCGAATCTGAGTCGAGTAGTAGCGCAGGAAGTCGATCGCTTCGCGAATTTCCGACACCGCGTTCGCGAGCGATTTGCCCGCTTCGCGCACCACGAGGCCCATCAGCGTATGCATCTGCGCTTCGAGCAGATCGGCGGCACGCGCGAGGCAATCGGCACGCGCTTCTACGGGAGTTGCTTGCCAGATCGGCGCTGCGGCAACCGCGTGCGCCAATGCGGCGCTCACATGTTCAGCACTCGCTTCGACCACCGTGCCGACGAGGTCGCGATGGTCCGCCGGATTGCGCACGTCGCGCGCATTGCCCAGCACGATCTGATCGTCGGCCAGCATCGGCGCGGCGCGCCACGGATGATTCGCGCTCGCCAGCAACGCCGACGACAACGACGCCAGACGATGCTCGTTCGACAGATCGAGACCCATCGAATTGAGACGCTCCGCGCCGTACAGATTGCGCGGCAGCGGAATCTTTGCGTGCGGCGCACCGAGCGGAACGATCTTCGACGCTTCTTCGACCGGATCGGCGATCAGATCCTGGATCGCGACGTTTTCATCTGCGATGCGGTTGACGAACGACGTGTTCGCGCCGTTTTCCAGCAGACGTCGCACGAGATACGCGAGCAGCGTTTCGTGCGTGCCGACCGGTGCATACACGCGGCACGGACGGTTCAGCTTGCCTGCGGACAGCGGGCCCGTCACTTCTTCGTAGAGCGGCTCGCCCATGCCGTGCAGGCACTGGAACTCGTACTGACCGGGATAGTAGTTGTTGCCCGCGAGGTGATAGATCGCCGACAGCGTGTGCGCATTGTGCGTGGCAAATTGCGGGTACACCGCGTCGGGCGCGCCGAGCAGCTTCTTCGCGCACGCCAGATACGACACGTCCGTATAGATCTTGCGCGTGTAGACCGGATAGCCTTCGAGGCCATCCACTTGCGCACGCTTGATTTCGGTGTCCCAGTACGCTCCCTTCACGAGGCGCACCATGATGCGGTGACGGCTGCGGCGCGCGAGGTCGACAATGTATTCGATCACGAACGGGCAGCGCTTCTGATAAGCCTGCACCACAAAACCGATACCGTTCCAACCGGCGAGCTCCGGATCGAAGCACAGCGCTTCCAGCAGATCGAGCGAGATTTCGAGGCGGTCAGCTTCTTCGGCGTCGATATTCAGGCCGATGTCGTAACGGCGCGCGAGGATCGCAAGCGAACGCACGCGCGGCAGCAACTCGCTCATCGTGCGCTCCTGCTGCGAGCGCGAGTAACGCGGATGCAGTGCGGAGAGCTTGATCGAGATGCCCGGACCTTCGTAGATGCCGCGGCCGCCAGCCGCCTTGCCGATCGCGTGGATCGCCTGCTCATACGAGGCGTAGTAACGCTGCGCGTCCGCTTCGGTCGTCGCCGCTTCGCCGAGCATGTCGTACGAGTAGCGGAAACCGCGTGCTTCGTATTTGCGGCTGTTCGCCAGCGCTTCCGAAATGTTCTCGCCGGTGACGAACTGCTCGCCCATCAGGCGCATCGCCATGTCCACGCCCTTGCGGATCAGCGGCTCGCCGCCCTTGCCGATCAGCCGCGTAAGCGCCGACGAAAGGTTCGTCTCGCTGTTGGTCGTGACCAGCTTGCCGGTGATCATCAAGCCCCAGGTTGCGGCGTTGACGAACAGCGACGGCGCCTGGCCGACGTGCGATTTCCAGTCGCCCTTGCTGATCTTGTCGCGGATCAGCGCGTCGCGCGTCGCGCGATCGGGAATACGCAGCAAGGCTTCGGCGAGGCACATCAGTGCGACACCTTCCTGGCTCGACAGCGAAAATTCGTGAATCAGCCCTTCGACGCCGCCGCCCTTACTCTTGCCGCGCAGCGTTTCGACGAGCTTCGCGGCGAGCGCTTGCACGTCGCCCGCGAGATTGGCCGGCAAGCGGGCCTGACCCAGCAGGAACGGCACGCATTCCGGCTCCGGCCGGCGATATGCCGCGGTGATTGCCGCGCGCAACACCGATTGCGGTTGCACGTTCTGCGCAAAGTCGAGGAACGGATGAGCCGCACCGTCCTCGTCCGGTTCGACCGACGCGCCGTCAGCCATGTCGGCGGAACCTGCCACGCCCGACAGTTCCGGCGGCAGTTGTCCCTGCTCGATCTTTTCGAGGTACGCAAAAATCGCCTGCTTGATCAGCCAGTGCGGAGTGCGTTCGAGGCGGGTGGCGGCATCTCGCAGCCGGGAACGCAGGAGGTCGTCGACCTTGACGCCAAGGGTGGTGCTAGCCATGTTTCCTTCTTCGGATACCAGACGAAATGCTGGCGAAAGACAAAAGTTGGCCGAATCGTACGCCTCCCAATAAAAAGGTGCAACCGGCATAGCGAAACGGTTGCACCTTGTCGAATCCCTTGCCCAGCGCGGCTTTCCGGCCAGTCTTCGTGAAAGCGCGGAGGCCGGTAAGGATCGGTATTTTCCCTGGCCAGATTTCTTTTCTTCGAACCCTTATCAAACCGGCGGGCGCGCCGTTATAGAGGACATAGCGGGCGCGGGGTCACGCTCGCACAAAAACGGTACGGGGTGAGGACAAGCGAAATGGAAAAGTGGCTGGTCGTATTGGGCATCTGGGCGATGTGCGCAACCTGCGCTGTGCTGTTTATCCGCGGCGCGACGGGCGGCTCAGACAAACGTGATGCGTCCGAAGGCCGGGGACGTGCGACGTCGGCTGCATCATCCGGTGACGCGCAGGCGGCGTTGAACGACTGAGCGCAGCGGCGGCGCGATTACCTGCGCGGTGTTAACGGATGCCTGGCCTGGCTGGCTTGCCGGGGGCGGGTTGGCGGCGCGTTTGTGAGGTCTGCCGGCCGTTGCTGCCGGGAAGTGAGAAGTGAACACGGTGAGATCCACCATGCTTTGTTCCAGCGACTACAGATCTTCCGCACGCTATCGACAACTCGCGGCACGCGGCGCGCGGCGCGCACGTTTCGTCGCGGGCATCGGCGGTGTTGGGTACGCGGACACGCACGCGCGCCGCGACTTCCGCCGCAAGCTATTCGAACACGGTCCGAGCGCGCGCCCGGAGCGCGCGCAGCCGCTGTCGATAGTGATTGTTTGCTGATCCGAGTCGCGCCGACGCAAACCGGCAGCAGAGGCGCCGGCTCAAATATCGAGCGGGTCGACTTCGAGGTTCCAGCGAAGCACGCCCTTCAACCCGCGCAATAACGGCTGCCACGCGCGCAACGTGGCCTGCAGCGCCGCGCGCGACGCACTTTCTATCAGCAACTGCGCGCGGTGGACGTGCATCACCTTGACGATGGTGAGCGGCACCGCGTCGTAGACGGTCACGCGTTCGGCAGCCGCAATGCCCGTCAATTCGGCTGCGGCCTGCTGCAGAAAAGCGAGCGCAGCCTCGAGCGTGCGGCCTTCCGCACGCAGCAACGCTTGATATACGAACGGCGGCAAATGCGCGTCGCGCCGCTCGGCCAGCGTCGAGTTGGCGAAGCCGACGTAATCGTGGCGCCCAAGCGCGTGATAAAGCGCATGGCGTGGATAACGCGTCTGCACCAGCACCTCACCTGGCAAACCCGCGCGGCCGGCGCGGCCGCTGACTTGCATCAGTTGCGCGAAGAGGCGTTCGCTCGCCCGAAAGTCGTGGGAAAACAGTGCGGTGTCGGCATTCAGCACGCCGACTAGCGAAACGCGCTGGAAGTCGTGTCCCTTTGCGATCATCTGCGTGCCGACCAGAATGTCGACTTCGCCCGCATGCACGTCGGAAAAGAGCGCCTGCGCGCTGCCTTTGCGGCGGGTGCTGTCGGCGTCGATGCGCAGCACGCGAGCGCCGGGCACCGCGCTCGCGAGCGTTTCTTCGACGCGCTGGGTGCCGCGACCCATGGGTGCAATGTCGACATTGCCGCACTCGGGACATGAGCGCGGAATTCGCGACTCCCAACCGCAATGGTGACAGCGCAGCGCGCGCTCCGGCTTATGTAAAACGACATACGCGCTGCAACGCGGACAACCGGCGACCCATCCGCAGGCATCGCAAGCAAGCTGTGGCGCGTAGCCACGGCGGTTCAGGAACACGAGACTCTGTTCACCGCGCTCTAGCCGCGTCTTCAGCGCGGCAATCAACGGGCCGGACAATCCTTCCACTGAAGCGCGTCCGCGCCGCCGCTCGTCCTCGAGATCGATCAGGCGCACCGTGGGCAGCACTGCATCGGCGACCGCGCGGCGCGACAAGGTAAGCCGCTTGTAGCGCCCCTGATCCGCCTGCCACCAGCTTTCGAGCGACGGTGTGGCCGATCCCAGGACGACCGGCAGGCCAAGCTGCTTTGCACGATAGATGGCGAGGTCGCGCGCCGAGTAGCGCAGCCCTTCCTGCTGTTTATAAGCCGGATCGTGCTCTTCATCCACGACGATGATGGCGAGCCGGGGCAGCGACGCGAGCACCGCGAGGCGCGTGCCCAACACGATGCGCGCATGGCCCACATGCGCCGCGAACCAGTTGCGCGCGCGCTCTCCCTCGGCAAGACCGCTGTGCAACGTGACGATCGCTGTGTCCGCAAGCGCCGCGAAGCGGGCGCGGAAAGCCGCTTCGAACTGCGGCGTCAGGTTGATTTCGGGCACCAGCACCAGCGCTTGCGCGTCTGCATTGGCGGCAAGAATCTCGGCGAGCGCGCGTAGATAGACTTCCGTCTTGCCGCTCCCCGTGACGCCATGCAACAGGAACGGCGCGAAGCCGTGCGCGTCGCGAATCGCTTCGACGGCGGCGGCTTGTTCGTCTGTGAGGGTAGGAAGCGTCTGCGGCGGCGTCGGGGTGGCCGCGGCGGCAGGGGGCGCCGTGGCGGCATCGACCACGTCGAGCGCGACCCAGCCCTCGGCTTGCCATGCGGCGAGCGTGGAGATAGCTTTAGGGTGCAGCCCGCGGGCGTCGGCGGCGCTTAAAAACTCGCCGGCGGCAAGCGCTTGCGCCAGGTTTCGCAGCGCAGTCGCGCGCGCGGGCAGAGCGTCGGGCAAGGTCGTGCGGCCTTCCGGCGTGAGCCTGTAGCGCTCTTCCGGCGCGAGCAGCCGTGACCAGCGCGAGGCGTCACGCAGCGCTTGCGGCAGCGCCGGTAACGCCACTTCGCCAAGTCCACGTTGATAGTAATCGGCAGCAAACGCAGCTAGCGCGAGCCATTCAGCCGACAGCGGCGGGCATCCGGTGCAAACGCCGTTCACCGACCTAAGACGATCGGCGGGAACGTCACTGTGACCAGTCACTTCGCACACGAGGCCTACCACGTCGCGTTTGCCGAACGGCACGCTAACGAGCGTTCCCGGTACAGGCAACTGCGCCGAATCGCAGCGGTAATCAAACAGGGTCGGCAGTGGATGGTCCAGTGCGACGCGGACGAACGCTTCACTCATTCGGCTGCGCGGATGCTGGCAAGGGCGAATCGCGTCATTGCGCCGCAGGTGGCAGTCGAGATTGCCCCACTCTGGGGCGAGCCGCCGAAGTTAAAGTAAAGCTTCAATTTCGCCGCTAAGTTTTGGATTCCGCTGAACAATTGCTCTCGACCCCGGCTGCCTGTGGATAACTTTGTTGAGAACTTCGCTCCGAAAGCCCGGAAACCGCGCCGCAGCGGCGTTCTGTGGGGTTCCGCACACTTCTTCGGGAAGCCGCCAAACCCTTGCCACGTAAGGCCGAGATCAAATAAATACGCGTTCTGCAAGGGTCAGGACAGGACTAAAGGTTCTACCGCGCCGCAGCGTGATAAATGTGTATAAGTCAAGTCTTGACAACTGCGAGACCGCCATCTGACGGCCCGCACGGTGCGAATTTTTCCTGAGTGGCAGAGCCCAGCGCGCTGCATCGCAACATAAAACGGCAATTATTACAGCGGTCAAGCCGGTGTGTGCGCGCCGCTGCGAATGGCGCGGCTATGGCGATGGACTTCGTCGACGAGCTCTGCAACGTTTTCCGGCGGCGTGAATTGCGAGATGCCATGACCCAGGTTGAAGACGTGGCCCGGATGATTTCCGAAGCTGTCCAGCACGGCGCGCGCTTCCATTCGGATCGCCGCTGGCGGCGCGAACAACACCGACGGGTCGATGTTGCCTTGCAAAGCCACCTTTGCGCCTACCTGTTCGCGCGCCTTACGCAGGTTGACGGTCCAGTCGAGACCAACTGCGTCCACGCCAATGTCCGCAATCTCATCGAGCCACAGTCCGCCGCCCTTCGTGAAGGTGATCACGGGCACTTTTTCGCCGTCGTGCTCGCGCTTCAGTTGACTGACGACCTGCTGAATATAGTGCAGGGAAAAGCGCTGATAGGCGCCGTCCGCGAGCGCACCGCCCCACGTGTCGAAAATCATAACGGCTTGTGCGCCCGCTTCGATCTGTGCGTTCAGATAAGCGGCAACCGAATTCGCGTTGATCTCGAGAATGCGATGCATCAGATCTGGACGTGCGTACAGCATGGACTTGACCGTGCGGAAGTCCGCCGAGCCGCCGCCTTCGACCATGTAGCACGCCAGCGTCCACGGGCTGCCCGAGAATCCGATCAGCGGCACGCGTTGACGGCCTTGAGCGTCGGTCAGCGCGGTGCGGATCTCGCGAACCGCGTCGGTTACATAGCGCAACGTGGCGTCGATGTCGGGCACCGCGAGTCGCGCCACATCGTCTTCTGTGCGCACAGGGCGTGCAAACGTCGGGCCCTCGCCCGTGACGAACTCCAGACCCAAGCCCATTGCGTCCGGCACGGTAAGAATGTCGGAGAACAGAATCGCGGCGTCGAGCGGGTAGCGCTCAAGGGGCTGCAACGTGACTTCCGTTGCATACGCGGGGTTTTTGGCCAGCCCGAGGAAGCTGCCAGCGCGAGCCCGAGTGGCGTTGTATTCCGGCAGGTAACGACCCGCCTGCCGCATCAGCCAGACAGGCGTGTAGTCAGTGGGCTGGCGCAGCAGCGCGCGCAGGAAGGTGTCGTTCAGAAGTTTATGGGCCACGTTGCGTGCGACTAGGAGCAAAGGGGCATTTTACCGGACAGCGCGCACCCCATCCTGCTTGATGCGGCCAATAACTGTGATTTGCGAACGGTTTGAAGCCCATTTTCCCGGTCGGCGGGAAGCGACTCAACCTGGTCAAACGGCCAACGTTCAAGCGGAACTCTCCTGGCGATTATCCAGCGGCCTGACCATAACAAAGCACAATTAAGGAGACTCAATGAATAAGGCAGCAGTCGCATTGCTCGGCGTCCTGACGGGCGCTCTCATTTACACCGGCGCGGCGCAGGCGCAAGCATCGGCCACCACCGCGACACCTTCCCGGCTCGATGAAATCCCCGCCCGTGGCATCTTGCGCGCATGCACGACGGGCGACTACAAACCGCACTCGTTTTATAGGGCAGACGGTCAGTTCGAGGGGATCGACATCGATATGACCGAATCGCTGGCCAAGTCGCTCGGCGTCAAAGCGGAATTCGTGAAGACTTCCTGGTCGAACCTGATGAACGACTTCGTGGCCAAATGCGACATCGGCGTGGGCGGCGTTTCGCCGACGCTGGAGCGGCAAAAGCGGGCCTTCTTCACCCAGGCGTTTATGGTGGACGGCAAGACGCCGATTGTCCGATGCGACGACGTCGACAAATACCAGACCGTCGCACAGATCGACCAGCCGGGAACGCGTGTAATCGTTAATCCAGGCGGCACGAACGAACGTTTCGCAAAGCAGTTCCTGTCGCACGCCTCGATGACTGTTTATCCGGACAACGTGACGATCTTCAAGGAGATCCTCGCCGGCAAGGCCGACGTGATGGTGACCGATGCGTCCGAAACCCTGCTGCAGCAAAAGCTGAATCCTGGCCTGTGTGCCGTGCATCCACAGAAGCCGTTCCAGTATGGGGAGAAAGCGTGGCTGCTGCCCCGCGGCGATGTCGCCTTTCAACAGTACGTTGACCAGTGGCTGCATTTCGCGCGGGCGACGGGTGAATATCAAGCCGTGCTGGATAAGTGGTTGAAGTGAGGTATTCCGCTCGGCCGCGTTCTTTCCCGGGGTGATTGCGGACGGTCGGCGGCCGCGCCGCTATATAGGGACGGTTTGCCGGTCGCATCATGTAACGGCGGCACGGAAAAGGCCGGCTAGAGGTAAACAAAGGTGAGCGCCACGTGAATTCGTGAACCGTCCCTTACATTTTTGAAGGTCGCGCGGCGTTTATTGCGCCGCACTCAACTGCGCCGGTCGCTGCGCCCGATTTTCTCTGCACCGGGAACCAGTTGTAACAACAACGGTTTATTGTCGGAAAGATGAACGCGCAACTATTTCATGCGGAATCGACTTAACGCTTTATGCGGCGCTATGCTTCGCGAATATCATTAAACGGTCGTATTAAATTGCCGTGCAGTCATCGGTATATATTACTTTTTTAGCCCTTGAATTCCGCAATAAATCCCTCAGCGCCTTATCTGGCGGGCGTTACAACCTGAAACACTTTGTTACGGCGCTCCTTTGTTAATTCGCCCACAATGCCCTCAACGGTTTCAACACGGATGTGGCTGCGTGCATGGTGTGAGCGGATACGATGCACTTGCCGGTCGGCGTATGCCGAAGCCCTGTAAAGGGGCATCCCTGCTGGGACCGTAGTCGACGCCGGGTCGTCGTCTCAGTCGGTTCCTACATTGGTCTCCTCGCGCTAACCCCGTAGCGTGTGGTTTTTAGCGGGCTCCAGGCCCGCTTTTTTTTCGTCTAGCCAAACGTTTGCGCAGTGCAAGATGGCATGTTTTACATGCTTTTAGGCGCAATTTGCTGTTTGGCGGCGTATGCGGCGGTTGGCGTCGGCAGCACCTCGCTGCGCGGGCCCGCTCCCAAGCAGGTCACCGCGTATCGCGCACTCGTCAGGCCGTCTTCCCTTCCTGCAACTTCAGTTCGCTGATCATGCGCTCACGCATGACGAACTTCTGCACTTTGCCTGTTACCGTCATTGGCAGTTCGTCGACGAACCGGATGTACTTCGGCACCTTGTAGTGCGCTATCTGGCCATTGCAGAACTGCTGGATCTCTTCAGCTGTGGCCTGTTCACCTGGACGTAGGACCACCCAAGCGCACACCTCTTCGCCGTATCGGCTGTCTGGCACGCCGAAAACCTGCACGCTCTGGATCTTCGGGTGGCGGAAAAGAAACTCCTCGATCTCGCGCGGATAGATGTTCTCGCCGCCACGGATCAGCATGTCCTTGAGGCGACCGACAATGTTGCAATAACCCTCGGCGTCGAGCGTAGCGAGGTCGCCGGTGTGCATCCAGCCGTCGACGATACTTTCACGCGTTTTCGCCTCGTCGTCCCAATAGCCTTGCATCACCGAATATCCGCGCGTGCATAGCTCACCGGTCTCGCCCACCGGCACGATGTTGCCTACCGGATCGACTATCTTTACTTCGAGATGCGGCTGAATGCGGCCGACGGTGGTCGTGCGTTTGTCGAGCGGGTCGGTGGTCGAACTCTGGAACGAGACCGGGCTAGTCTCTGTCATCCCGTACGCAATCGTGATTTCGTTGAGGTGCATCCTCGACACGACTTTTTTCATCGTCTCGATCGGGCACGGCGAACCCGCCATGATGCCAGTGCGCAGGCGTGAGAGGTCGAAGGAGGCAAAGTCCGGGTGATCCAGTTCAGCTATAAACATGGTCGGCACGCCATGCAGCGCCGTGCACTGCTCTTGCGCGACGGCCGCGAGTGTCGCGGCGGGGTCGAAAGCCTCGCCCGGAAACACCATGTTCGCGCCCACCGAGACGCACGCGAGAACCGCGAGGACCATGCCAAAACAGTGATATAGCGGGACGGGAATGCACAGCGCGTCCTGCTCGCTCAGGTTCATGGCCATCGCGATATAGCGCGCGTTGTTGACTACGTTGCTATGCGTGAGCGTCGCCCCTTTCGGATTGCCCGTCGTACCGCTGGTGAACTGAATGTTGATCGCCTCGTGGCACGAAAGCGTCGCGCCGATCTCGTCGAGCTTCGCGACGTCGAGCGTGGCGCGCCCCTGCTCGATCACGTCCGAGAACGTGAGCATTCCGGGCGTTTCCGTGTCGCACATGCGGATCACGTAGCGCAGATCAGGCAGTCGTGCCGCGTGCAGATCGCCGGGCGCGTGCGTAGCAAGCTCGGGCGCGAGTTGCTGCAGCATTTCGAGGTACATCGACGTCTTGAAGCGCTCCGCCGCGACAATCGCCTTGCAGCCCACTTTATTCAGTGCGTATTCCAGTTCCGCAAGGCGGTAAGCCGGGTTGATGTTGACCAGCACCGCACCGATGCGCGCCGTCGCGAACTGCGTTAGCAGCCACTCAACCCGGTTCGGCGACCAGATGCCGACGCGGTCGCCCTTCACGTTGCCGAGCGCCACGAAGCCGGCGGCCAATATGTCGACTTCTTCGGCGAACTCTTTCCAGGTCCACCGGATTTGCTGCTCACGAAAAACCACCGCAGGCCGGTCGGGAAAGCGCTCGGCGGTGCTGCGCAAAAACTCGCCGATTGTCGCTTCGCTCAACGGAATCTCTGTCGATCCACGGACATACGAGAGTCCGTCTTTCGGTTCTATGATTGCGCCTTCGCCTGACACTTGCGTCGCCATGGTGCTGTCTCCGTGAGCAAATCGCCCTATTGAAATGAATTTGAAACCGATTGTGCCACCGGCGGTTGCTTGCGCGGCATCAAGTCTTACCCGCAGCGGCCCGGCGTATTGGATGGCTGCCATTGCTGCGCCGGTCCGGACGGCCTCACAATCTCACTTACCTTTCCGTAAACGTCAAGTGAAGGATAAAAAAAGGCAGCCACGCGGGCTGCCTTTTCTCTGATACGTGTTGCTTAGCTCTGACCGCGCAGTTTGCGCAGACGCTGGATCGCAGCAAGCTGAGCCGTCGCGTACGCCAGTTCCGCCTGGGCGGTCGCGTATTCGAGGTTCGAGCCCGTGTTTTGCAGCGCTTCTTCCGCACGTTTGCGCGCGTCTTCGGCCTTGGCTTCGTCGAGATCCTTGCCGCGAATTGCCGTGTCGGCGAGAACCGTCACAGCACCCGGCTGGATTTCGAGGATGCCGCCGGCGACGAACACAAACTCTTCTTCGCCGTTTTCAGCTTCGATGCGCACTGCACCCGGACGGATCCGGGTGATGAGCGGCGTGTGGCCCGGCAGAATGCCGAGTTCACCTGCTTCGCCCGGCAGCGCGACGAACTTCGCCTGGCCCGAGAAGATCTGCTCTTCCGCGCTGACGACGTCTACTTTAATGGTTGCCATAAGTGTCGACTCCTGTGGCGACCAGGGTTAGCGCTTTGGCGCTCGCTCTGGCCCCGTGCAAGGCTGGGTTAAGCGTAGTGAGAGGCACCGGCTTTGCGGACGACTACCGTGCGGAAGTCATCGCGCGCGAGGCCGGCGCCCGCTTCGTTACACCCGACCTTTACTGGATCTTCTTGGCCTTTTCGAAGGCTTCGTCGATCGTGCCGACCATGTAGAAGGCTTGTTCCGGCAGGTGGTCGCACTCGCCTTCAACGATCATCTTGAAGCCGCGGATCGTTTCCTTCAGCGGAACGTACTTGCCGGGCGAACCCGTGAACACTTCAGCAACGTGGAACGGCTGCGACAGGAAACGCTGGATCTTACGAGCGCGCGCCACGGCGAGCTTGTCTTCCGGCGCGAGTTCGTCCATGCCCAGAATCGCGATAATGTCGCGCAGTTCCTTGTAGCGCTGCAGCGTTTGTTGCACGCCGCGCGTGATCGAGTAGTGCTCTTCGCCGATCACGTTCGGGTCGATCTGACGCGAGGTCGAATCGAGCGGGTCCACTGCCGGGTAGATACCCAGCGAAGCGATGTCACGCGACAACACGACGGTAGCGTCCAGGTGGCCGAAAGTGGTAGCCGGCGACGGGTCGGTCAAGTCATCCGCAGGGACGTACACGGCCTGAACCGACGTGATCGAGCCGGTCTTGGTCGACGTAATGCGCTCTTGCAGCTTGCCCATTTCTTCAGCCAGCGTCGGCTGATAGCCCACTGCCGACGGCATACGGCCGAGCAGTGCCGACACTTCAGTACCGGCCAGCGTGAAACGGTAGATGTTGTCGACGAAGAACAGCACGTCGAGGCCTTCGTCACGGAAGTGCTCAGCCATCGTCAGGCCGGTCAGCGCGACGCGCAGACGGTTGCCCGGCGGCTCGTTCATCTGGCCGTACACCAGCGCGACCTTGTCCAGAACGTTCGAGTCCTTCATTTCGTGATAGAAGTCGTTCCCTTCGCGGGTACGCTCGCCAACACCGGCGAACACGGAGTAACCACCGTGTTCCTTAGCGATGTTGTTGATCAGTTCCATCATGTTCACGGTCTTGCCGACGCCGGCGCCACCGAACAGACCCACCTTACCGCCCTTGGCAAACGGGCAGATCAGGTCGATAACCTTGATGCCGGTTTCGAGCAGTTCGGTCGACGGCGACAGTTCGTCGAACGCCGGAGCCTTCTGGTGAATGCCGCGAACCACGTCCGAGTTGATCGGACCGGCTTCGTCGATCGGACGACCGAGAACGTCCATGATACGGCCGAGCGTCGGCTTGCCGACCGGCACGCTGATCGGATTGCCAGTGTTCTTGACGACCGTGCCACGACGCAGACCGTCCGATGCACCCAGACAGATGGTACGGACAACGCCGTCGCCCAGCTGTTGCTGGACTTCGAGGGTCAGTTCCGAACCTTCCAGAATGAGCGCGTCGTAAATCTTCGGCATGTCCGAACGCGGGAATTCCACGTCGATCACCGCGCCGATGCACTGTACGATCTTGCCTTCTACCAAAGCAGTAGTACTCATCGCTTTTCCTTTAGATACTCAATTCTTCACTCGCGCAAAGGCGCTGTTTCGATGGAATCGCCCAGACCGGTTGCCTGGACGGTGCGCCTCAGGGGCGCACGCAAGGCGACATGCTGACCAAGAAGGTCAGACGGCCGCCGCGCCACCGACGATTTCCGACAGTTCTTTCGTGATCGCGGCCTGACGGCTCTTGTTATACACAAGCTGCAGTTCGTTGATGACCGTCTTCGCATTGTCCGAAGCGGCCTTCATTGCGACCATACGGGCCGACTGCTCCGACGCCATGTTTTCCGCGACGGCCTGATAGACCAGCGCCTCGACATAACGCACCAGCAGTTCGTCCACCACTGCCTGTGCATCCGGCTCGTAGATGTAGTCCCACTGGGTGGTCGGCGTCGCGCTCTGCTCGTCCTTGCGCTCGAACTGATCTGCCGCCAGCGGCAGCAGTTGCTCGATCACCGGCTCCTGCTTCATCGTGTTGACGAAGCGCGTGTATGCGAGATACACCGCCGAAACCTTGCCTTCCGAGTACAGGTCGAGCTGAACTTTCACCGCGCCGATCAGTTTTTCCAGATGCGGCGTATCGCCCAGATGCACGACATTCGATACCACCTTGGCGCGCAAGCGGTTCAGGAAACCCAAGCCCTTGGTGCCGATCGCAGTTGCTTCGATCGTCTTGCCCTGGCCTTCCAGTTCCTTGAACTTCTGCAGCGCTGCACGCAGCACGTTGGTATTCATGCCCCCGCACAGACCTTTGTCGGTCGTGACGAGGATGATGCCCGCCGTCTTCGCGCCTTCGTTCGACACCATGAACGGGTGACGATACTCGGGGTTCGCACGGCTCATGTGCGCAGCGATGTCGCGGACCTTGTCGGCATACGGGCGAGCAGCGCGCATGCGCTCCTGAGCGCGGCGCATCTTCGATGCGGCCACCATCTCCATCGCTTTCGTGATCTTGCGCGTGTTTTGCACGCTCTTGATCTTGCCGCGAATTTCCTTCATTCCAGCCATTGCTTGCTCCTTGTCGGCCCGAGTTAGTGCTTCAACGCTTACCCGGGTCCCATGCAAAGCGATCGAAGCAGCGCGGGAGCATTCGCATGCGGCCCGCGCCGCTTCAAGGTCCGTTTATGCCTTGCGGATCACTCGCAGATCAATAAGCGCCGGACTTCTTGAAGTCTTTGACGGCCGTGTGCAGCAGGCCTTCGTCGTCCTTCGAGAGTTCCTTGTTGTCTTCGACGCGCTTGACCAGGTCAGCGTGGCTCGACTTCAGATATTCGCGCAGGCCCTTTTCGAACGGCAGAACTTGCGACACTTCCAGATCGTCGAGGTAGCCGTTGTTCGCGGCGAACAGCGAGATAGCGAGTTCCCACACTTGCAGCGGCTGGTATTGCGGCTGCTTCAGCAGTTCCGTCACGCGGCGGCCGCGCTCCAGCTGCTTGCGGGTTGCTTCGTCGAGGTCCGATGCGAACTGCGCGAACGCTGCCAGTTCACGATACTGCGCGAGGTCGGTACGAATACCGCCCGACAGCTTCTTCACGACCTTGGTTTGAGCCGCACCACCGACGCGCGACACCGACACACCAGCGTTAATTGCCGGGCGGATACCTGCGTTGAAGAGGTCGGTTTCAAGGAAGATCTGACCGTCGGTAATCGAGATCACGTTCGTCGGAACGAATGCGGTCACGTCGCCGGCTTGCGTTTCAATGACCGGCAGTGCCGTCAGCGAACCGCTCTTGCCCTTGACTTCGCCATTGGTGAACTTCTCGACGTACTCTTCCGAGACACGAGCAGCACGTTCCAACAGACGCGAGTGCAGATAGAACACGTCGCCCGGATATGCTTCACGGCCCGGCGGACGGCGCAGCAGCAGCGAGATCTGACGGTATGCCCAAGCCTGCTTGGTCAAGTCGTCATAAACGATCAGCGCGTCTTGACCGCGGTCACGGAAATATTCGCCCATCGTGCAGCCGGCGTACGGTGCCAGGTACTGCATGGCGGCCGATTCCGACGCCGAAGCGGCGACGACGATCGTGTATTCCAGCGCGCCGGTTTCTTCCAGCTTGCGGACCACGTTCATGATCGACGAAGCCTTCTGGCCGATCGCGACGTAGATACAGAAGAGGTTCTTGCCCTTCTGGTTGATGATCGCGTCGACTGCGACTGCGGTCTTGCCGCACTGGCGGTCGCCAATGATCAGCTCGCGCTGGCCGCGGCCAACCGGCACCATTGCGTCGATCGACTTCAGACCGGTTTGGACCGGTTCCGAAACCGACTTACGCCAGATCACGCCCGGAGCGATCTTTTCGATCGCGTCGGTCTTCTTCGCGTTGATCGGACCCTTGCCGTCGATCGGGTTACCCAGTGCATCGACCACGCGGCCGAGCAGTTCCGGGCCAACCGGCACTTCCAGAATGCGGCCCGTCGTCTTGACGATGTCGCCTTCCGAAATGTGCTCGTACTCACCCAGAATCACGGCGCCGACCGAGTCGCGCTCGAGGTTCAGCGCGAGACCGAAGGTGTTGCCCGGGAATTCGAGCATTTCGCCCTGCATCACTTCCGACAGGCCGTGAATACGCACGATACCGTCGGTCACGGAGATCACGGTGCCCTGGTTGCGAACGTCTGCGCTCGCTTCAAGGCCCTGGATCCGGCTCTTGATCAGCTCGCTGATCTCAGAGGGATTGAGTTGCATTATTCGCTCCTGATAGTCAATTCTGTTGCGTGCCAGCCGCTTCAGCGCGAGGCGCTTCAGGCCGTCAGAGCCGTTTGCATGCTGGCAAGCCGCGCGCGGACCGAGGTATCGAGCACTTCGTCGCCGACCGTCACGCGCACGCCGCCGATCAACGACGGGTCGATCTCGACCGTCGGCTTTAGCTTGCGTTTGAACTTGCGTTCGAGACTTGCGACGAGGTCGTTCAACTGCGCGCCCTCGAGCGAGAATGCGCTGACAATCAGCACATCGGCCGCCCCTTCGCGGGCGTTCTTCAACTCTTCGAACTGCACGGCGATTTCCGGCATCAATTGCAGGCGATGGTTGTCCACCAGCATTTGCACCAGATTCTTCGCTTGCGCGTTGTCCTTGAGCGGCGACTTGACCGCAGCCAGCAGCAGTTCGCTGACCTGGGCGCGGCTTACTTTCGGGCTCGAGGCGATCGACAGCACTTCGGGCAGACGCGCAACCTGTGCCAGCTCCTGCACGAGCGTGGACCAGGCGGCGATGTCACCAGCTTCGGCCACGCCAAACAGCGCTTCTGCGTACGGACGGGCGATGGTTGCAAGTTCGGCCATGATCAGAGCTCGGCTTTCAGTTGATTCAGCAGGTCAGCATGCGCTGCCTGGTCGACTTCGCGCTTCAGGATCTGTTCAGCGCCCTTCACGGCGAGCGCGGCGACTTCACCACGCAGCGTTTCGCGCGCCTTCACGACTTGCTGCTCAGCGTCGGCCTTCGCTTGCGCGATGATGCGAGCGGCTTCAGCCTGTGCTTGAGCCTTGATTTCGTCAGCGACTGCCACGGCGCGTTTTTCGGCGTCAGCGATACGCTGCTGACCGTCGTTGCGTGCCTGAGCAAGTTCCTGGTCGACGCGCTTGTGAGCGGCTGCCAGTTCTGCCTTGCCCTTTTCTGCAGCCGACAAACCGTCGGCGATCTTCTTCGCGCGCTCGTCGAGGGCGTTGATCAGCGGCGGCCACACGAACTTCATCGTGAACCACGCGAGGATCAGGAACACGACCATTTGCGCAAACAGGGTTGCGTTGAGATTCACGGTGTTTCCTTAAACGTTGCTAGTTCGGAAAGTGAAACGGCAAGGCGCTCATCGATTCTGTGTTCGATCAGCGCCTAAGTGCCCGTTCCGCCCTGCGCCTTTACCAGTTATAGCTCAGGCGCAAACTTCCGAGGAACCTCAGCCTGCCAGCTTCGACAGCAGCGGGTTCGCGAACGCAAACAGCATTGCCACACCAACGCCAATCAGGAACGCCGCATCGATCAGACCAGCCAGCAGGAACATCTTGGTTTGCAGCGGGTTCATCAGTTCCGGCTGACGAGCACATGCTTCGATGTACTTGCCACCCATCAGGCCGATACCGATACAGGCGCCGATTGCACCCAGGCCGATGATGATGCCGATACCGATGGCGGTCAGACCCTGGATGTTGGCGATGAAAGCTTGCATGATCACTCCTTTGTGAAAAGTCTTTTAGAACTGGTTGGAACTGGGATTTGAAAAACTACGATTCTTTAACGACTGCGCGGTTTAGTGCGTGTCGTGTGCCTGGCCGATGTACACCAGCGTCAGCATCATGAAAATGAACGCCTGCAGCAGAACGATCAGGATGTGGAAGATTGCCCACACGCTGCCGGCGATCACGTGGCCGATGAAGCCAAGCACCGTCGTGTCCGCGCCGAAGCTCCAGATGCTGCCGAGCAGGGCAATCAGCAGGAACAACAGTTCGCCCGCGTACATGTTGCCGAACAGCCGCATGCCGAGCGAGACCGTCTTCGCGACGAACTCGATGATGTTCAGTGCAAGGTTCGGGATCCACAGCAGCGGATGCGCGCCGAACGGAGCGGACAGCAGTTCGTGCACGAAGCCGCCGGCGCCCTTGATCTTGAAGTTGTAGTAAATCATCAGCGCGAACACACCGAGGGCGATGCCGAGTGTGCCGTTCAGGTCGGCGGTCGGCACGATGCGGTGGTGCGGGATGACTTCAGACAGACCAAGCCAGCCGATGACGTGGCCCGGCAGGTCAACAGGAATAAAGTCGAGCGCGTTCATCAGCGCGACCCAGACGAACACCGTCAGTGCCAGCGGCGCGATGAAAGTACGCGTGCCGTGGATCATCGACTTC
This sequence comes from Paraburkholderia strydomiana, assembly GCF_031456815.1. Lineage (NCBI taxonomy): Bacteria > Pseudomonadati > Pseudomonadota > Betaproteobacteria > Burkholderiales > Burkholderiaceae > Paraburkholderia > Paraburkholderia strydomiana. The sequence continues at coordinate 271,134 of NZ_JAVDVL010000006.1, read as the reverse complement.
GATTGATCCTCGACCATCTCGACCAGCATTTCGATTGCACATTGGAAACGGCCGGGCACGCCGGACGTTGCCTTGCGTGCAGCCATGTGCAGGATGAAGATGGTGGCCAGACCGCAAACGATCGACCAGAAGAGGGTGTCCAGATTCCACACGTGAATGTCGAAAATCGACGTCTGGTGTCCGGTGGAAAAGTTCTGCAAGTGGTGCGCGATGTACTCGGACGGATCCATTGCGCGCGTGCCTTCGCTAGCTGCCATATCGTTAAAGCCACCCAAATTGTCGAAAATCGTCTGAGGCCGCCCCGCCGCAATGCTGTATTGCGGGAACGCGCCGGGTGCGGATCCTGTCTTATCCGCACGCTCTCGCCGGCGCCGCGCGCCGGCTTTTGAATCTTGCTGTTACCTGTTGCCTCTTCAGCGCCACGCCAAAGCGATCCAATACGTCTTGAGCGCGATGAGATAAGTCACGAGCAGCGGAACCCAGCGTACGTCGTGATACCAGAAGGCGATGGCTACAAACATCGCGATCGTTGTCCCCATCTTGAGCGCTTCGCCGATCATCCAGCTCATTGCTGTTTCGGCGCCGCTCAGCGTTCTCAGCCGCGCCGCGAACAATGCGGCCGGCACCCAGCATATCGCCCCTCCCAGGAACGCAGACAGCGCAGCAGCGCCCGGCGGCTCATAGAACAGCCACCATACCAGCGTTGCGCCTAGGGACAAGACCATTTGCGCTGCCACAACCCTTAAGGGGGTGACGCGCGATGGACGGTTCACACTGGGACCAAACAGCTTTTCAGCCTCGGCCCGCGTGAGCGGAACGATATTTTCCTGCTCGGCGTCCCACGGTTCTTCATGCGTGACTTGCTGAGCGGTAGACGCCTCTGAAACGCTGCGTTTTTCGCGGTGCCCGTCTCGCCCATTTTTCGGCGCTTGATTCGACGTTTTGACCGCCATCGCAGTGTTCCGAAGTCTCGTTCCGGTCAGCGAGCTTTCGCTGCGCTTACGGGGTTGCCGTGCAATTAAATCCGGGCGATTGTAAGCGATAGTTGCAGGCAATTCAAGACTTTAGGCCGTTCAATAAACAGTACGAAACGACTCCTCGCGATGCGGAAAAGGCTTCCGACGAATGGTCAGCCTGTCAACTGTAAGGCGGTCTTGCAAATGTAAAATGTGCGTGTTCATCGAGCCGTTTTTCGGGTCGACAAGCTGACTCGCAACTGTTGCAACAGCCGTGTCGAAAACGCAACAGAGCACAATGAGTTTGCCAAGCCGGCGCGGCACCTCCTCTGTAGACTGTTCGTCACAGCCGTCCAGGTGCCTATTGCAGAACCAAAATTAGTTAGGATTCCCTGATATTCAACCCCTGCTCGACCGTCGCAAACGGCGTTCGGCCGCGCCCACGAGCTCAACGCCCGGGAGTGCAATTGAGCGGCGCGCGACCATCTTTTTCGGCGCCGCTCACCGAAGGATCTCCGGTCGTCAGACGCTCAAGCCGTGGCGTTTCCGCGCAACCGCACAAGAATACCCTCGAGCGCGTCCAGATCGCCGAAATCGACCAGCACCTGACCGCGACCGCGTCGGCCAAGCTTGATTTTGACGGTTGCGGCCAGCAGATCGGACAGTTCTTCTTCCAGCCGTCTCGTATCGCGGCCGCCGTCCGGGTTGGCGCGCGCCTTGACCGCCGGAGCCGCCTTCGTGGTCGCCGTCACCAGTTTCTCGGTTTCCCGCACGGACATCCGCTTGTTGACGACTTGATTCGCCAGCGTGATCTGCGTCGCTGCGTCGACCGCCAGCAGCGCGCGCGCATGGCCCATGTCGAGGTCGCCGGCAAGTAACATGGTTTGAACTGGTGTCGCGAGGTTGAGCAGGCGCAGCAGGTTCGACACGGCGCTACGCGAGCGGCCGACCGACTCGGCGGCCTGCTCGTGTGTAAAGTTGAATTCGTCGAGCAACCGCTGAATACCTTGCGCCTCTTCCAGCGGATTCAGATCTTCGCGCTGGATGTTCTCGATCAACGCCATCGCGGCGGCGGCCTGGTCGGGCACGTCCTTCACGAGTACCGGGACTTCTTCCAGACCAGCAAGTCGAGCCGCGCGGAAACGCCGCTCGCCCGCGATGATCTCGTATTTGTCCGCCGACACCGGCCGCACGAGGATCGGTTGCATCAAGCCTTGTGCACGTATGCTGGCGGCCAACTCCTGCAACGCGCCTTCGTCCATCCGCGTGCGCGGCTGATATTTGCCCGCCTGCATTTTGCTGAGCGGCAACACGTTCGGCGCGCCGTCAATCACCACCGCCTCGGTGATGTCGGCGCTGCCGCCGAGCAACGCTTCCAGGCCGCGGCCCAATCCCTTCTTTCTTGCTACTGCGTTCATCGTGCTTCCTCGATCCACTTAGGATGCTTGGGGCGCGTCATTCAGTGCGCGCACCCGCTCAATCATTTCCGCGCCGAACTGCACGTAGGCTTGCGCGCCGCGCGACGCCCTGTCGAACACCACGCCCGGCAGCCCATAGCTGGGCGCCTCGGCGAGGCGCACGTTGCGCGGAATCACCGCGTCGAACACCTTGTCGCCAAAGTGCTCCTTCAATTGATCGGAGACCTGCTGCTGCAGCGTGATCCGCGGGTCGAACATGACGCGCAACAAGCCGATCACTTTGAGGTCGCGATTCAGATTCGCATGCACCTGCTTGATGGTGTTGACCAGATCGGACAGCCCTTCGAGCGCAAAGTACTCGCACTGCATGGGAATCACGACGCCATGCGCAGCGCAGAGGCCATTGAGCGTCAGCAGCGACAATGCGGGCGGACAGTCGATCAACACGAAGTCGTATTCGCTTTCCACTGTCGCAAGCGCGACCTTCAACTGCCGCTCGCGGTTCTGCACGCTGACCAACTCGACTTCCGCTCCCGCAAGTTCGCGGTTGGCAGGCAGTACGTCATAGCCGACGGCTTCGGGACGCATCCTGGAATCAGCCACCGAGACCCCGTCAACCAGCACTTCATAGACGGTGTTGGCGCACGCTGCCTTGTCGATGCCGCTGCCCATTGTGGCGTTGCCCTGCGGGTCCAGGTCGATAAGAAGGACTCGCTGTCCCTGCGCTGCCAGGCTGGCCGCCAGATTGACTGCCGTCGTCGTCTTACCGACTCCGCCTTTCTGGTTCGCAACGCAGAAAATTTTTGCCATCGTTGGAGTGTCCCTTTGCTGCTTGAAGAAGTGATTACGTCGTCTATTTGGAATGGCGTCGTGCGCGAGTGAGGGCGGCTAGTCGCCTTCATTCATAAGAACCGTGACGAGGTGGCGCTCGGCATCGAGGAACGGCACGTCGAGGCGGATGATCTGCTCCACGTGGGCGCCCGCAGGTAACCGCTCGATTTCGTCGTCGGGACGCACACCCTTCATCGCGAGAATGGCGCCCTGCTCTGCCACCAGATGACGGGCCAGTGTAACGAAATCGGCGAGTTCTGCGAATGCTCTAGAGACGATTACGTCGAACTTTGCCGACACTTCGGCGCCCGGCCGCAGCGTTTCTACACGCCCGGTCACGACCGAGAGGTTCGTCAGACCAAGTTCAGCCTTCGCCTGCGCCTGGAAGGCCGTTTTCTTGTGAACGATGTCGTTCACGGTCACGCCCCAATCAGGACGGACGATCGCCAAGACGATGCCAGGCAAACCGCCGCCCGAGCCGACGTCCAGCACCGTCCCCGGGTTGCGCTGCACGAGGTGCGGCACGATCGAAAGGGAGTCGAGTATGTGTTGAATCAACATCTGCCGGGGATCGCGAATGGCCGTCAGGTTGTAGACGGCATTCCACTTCGCCAGCAGCGTCACGTAGTCGAGCAGCTTGCCGAGTTGCACATCGCTCAACTCGAGTCCGAGCTCGCCTACGCCATCGGCGAGAAGTTGGCACAGCGCTTCCCGGTCAGCTCCGCTCCTCTTCACCGTCATTGCACCACCGGCTTGTTATCCGGGTCCGGCGCGGTCGCCTTTGCAGGACGACGACCCAAGCCACGCTTGAGATGAACCATCAGCAGAGAGATGGCCGCAGGAGTGATCCCCGAGATGCGCGACGCCTGACCGATGGTTTCGGGACGGAATTGCATCAGTTTCTGCCGGGCCTCGAACGACAGACCCCTCACTTCGGCATAGTCCAAACCTTCCGGGAGACGCGTGCTCTCGTGCGCTTCGTTCCGCTCTATTTCGTCCGCCTGCCGGTCGATGTAGCCCTGATACTTGATACCGATCTCGATCTGTTCCTTGATCTGAGCCAGCAGTACGTCATCGTCGGCCAGTATTTCCGGTGCAGCGCATGCGCCGTTTCGCAATGCAGATACGCCGTCGTAAGTCACGCCGGGTCTGCGCAGCAAGTCCGCGAGGCTATATTCGTGGTCGATTGGCTTGCCCAGCAACGCCGTCGCTTCATCCGCCGACAGCGTTTTTGGGTTCACCCAAGTCGTGCGGAGCCGCTCTGTTTCACGTGAAACAGCATCGCGCTTGCGGCTGAATGCATCCCAACGCACATCGTCAACGACGCCAAGCTCGCGGCCAATCTCCGTCAACCGCATATCGGCGTTGTCTTCCCGGAGACTCAGCCTGTACTCAGCCCGGCTCGTGAACATGCGGTAAGGCTCCGAAACGCCACGAGTCACTAGATCGTCAACCAGCACGCCCAAGTAGGCCTGATCCCGACGCGGGCACCATGCTTCCTTGCCCTGAACGAACAGGCCAGCGTTGATGCCGGCCAAGAGGCCTTGCGCCGCCGCCTCTTCATAGCCGGTGGTGCCGTTGATCTGCCCCGCAAAGAACAAGCCGTTGATCACTTTGGTTTCCAGCGACGCCTTAAGCCCCCGCGGATCGAAGTAATCATATTCAATTGCATAGCCAGGACGGAGGATGTGCGCGTGCTCCAAGCCGCGCATGGACCGCACGAGTTCGAGCTGCACATCGAACGGCAGGCTGGTCGAGATCCCGTTCGGATAGAACTCGTTCGTGGTCAGCCCTTCCGGTTCCAGAAAGATCTGGTGCGATTCCTTTGACGCGAAGCGGTGAATCTTGTCCTCGATGGAAGGGCAATACCGTGGCCCTACCCCTTCGATCACGCCCGTGTACATGGGCGAGCGATCCAGCCCGCCCCGGATAATGTCGTGCGTGCGCTCGTTGGTATGCGTGACCCAGCACGGCACTTGGCGCGGATGCTGTTCGGCGCGGCCGAGAAACGAGAAGACCGGCACTGGGTCGAGATCGCCAGGCTGTTCCTCGAGTTGCGAAAAGTCGATGGTCCGACCGTCAATTCGCGGCGGCGTGCCGGTCTTCAAGCGCCCTTGCGGCAGTTTCAATTCCTTCAGACGCGCCGACAACGACACAGCCGCAGGATCGCCAGCACGACCGCCGGTGTAGTTGTTCAGTCCCACGTGGATCTTTCCGTCGAGGAAGGTGCCCGCCGTCAGCACCACGGCCCGCGAGCGAAAGCGGATTCCCACCTGTGTAACCGCGCCGATCACGCGGTCGCCCTCAACCATCAGATCGTCTACGGCTTGCTGAAAGAGCCACAAATTCGGCTGGTTTTCGAGCCGGTGACGGATCGCTTGCTTGTAGAGCAGCCGGTCAGCTTGCGCGCGAGTCGCGCGCACAGCCGGGCCCTTCGAGGAATTAAGGATGCGGAACTGGATGCCGCCCTCGTCCGTGGCCGCGGCCATAGCACCGCCGAGCGCGTCGACTTCCTTGACCAGATGACCCTTGCCAATGCCGCCGATAGACGGATTGCAGCTCATCTGACCGAGCGTTTCGATGTTGTGAGTCAGCAGGAGCGTCTTATTGCCCATGCGCGCCGAGGCCAAAGCGGCCTCGGTGCCGGCGTGGCCGCCGCCGACGACGATTACGTCAAATTCTGTGGGAAAAAGCATCGCGGATCTCACGCCAGATCGTCGCGTGAGCCTTCAAAGGAAAAAAGTATGGGCGAATTATAACGGGTTCGGTTTCGGCCCGAATTAGGCCGAATCGCCAGACAATAAAAAGCGGCGTGTTTCACGTGAAACACGCCGCTGGGAACTGCAGGTGAGAGTGACTAAGCCGCCTTTTTGGCCAGCCCCAAATAGGTCTCGATAACTCGAGGATTCTGCGCCAAATCCGACGCCGCGCCCTCCAGCGCTAGCTCTCCCGTCTCTAAGACGTAACCATAGTCCGAAATCTGCAGAGCCGCGCGAGCGTTCTGTTCGATCAGAAGCGTCGCCACCCCAGTCTGACGCAGAGCGCTGATGATGTGGAAAATTTCTTTGACGATCAGCGGCGCGAGCCCCAAGCTAGGCTCGTCCAGCATCAGCAGATCCGGCTTGCCCATCAAAGCACGCCCGACCGCGAGCATCTGCCGCTCGCCACCGGACAACGTTCCGGCTGCCTGCTTACGGCGCTCCTTCAGACGCGGAAACAGCTGGAACACCGGCTCCATCTGGTCGAGAAAGTTGCGCTCACCCGCTCGCTTGCGCCGATAGGCGCCGAGAACCAGGTTGTCCTCGACACTCATCGACGCGAAAAGCTCACGCTTCTCGGGCACCAGGCACATGCCGCGAGCCACGCGCTTCTCCACCGGCACAGCACTGACGTCCTCGCCCTGATACACGACCGCGCCCTTGGCATGACCAGTGGTCGGCAAAGCGCCCATGATCGCGTTCAGCAGCGTGGACTTGCCCGCCCCGTTCGGGCCGATTACCGACACAATTTGCCCGGCTCGCACCTTGATGGCAGCGCCGTGGAGTGCCTCGACCTTGCCGTATCGGACGGATAACCCGTTCACGTCGAGAATGGGTGCAGCTACATTCATGAGGTTCTCCATTACTCCACTCCGCCAAGGTACGCTTCGAGCACCGCCGGATCCTGCTGCACTTCCTGCGGCAAGCCTTCGGCGATACGCGTGCCGAACTCCATCACGACGAGTCGATCAGTCAGATTCATCACGAAATCCATATCGTGCTCGACGAGCAGCACGCTCATGCCTTCCGCCTTCAACCGACGGAGCAAATCGGCCAGTTGCAGCTTTTCCTGATAGCGCAGGCCGGCTGCCGGTTCGTCCAGCAGCAGCAAGGTGGGATCGCAGCACAGCGCACGAGCGATTTCCAGAATCCGCTGCTGACCCAACGCCAGGCTTCCGGCTTCGTCGTACATGTGCTGTTCAAGGCCGACGCGGCGAATCTGGCGGGCGGCCTCCGCCATCAAGCGCGCTTCTTCCACGCTGTTCAAACGCACGATGCTTCGCCAGACGCCCGCATGCCCGCGCAAGTGCGCGCCAATCGCGACGTTCTCCAGCACCGTCATGCCGGGCAGCAGCTTGACGTGCTGGAAGGTGCGGCCGATTCCTCGCTTGACGATTTCACGTGAACTCAGCGCGTCGATGCGCTCGCCGCGGAACGTGATCTCGCCACTCGTCGCCTGGAGCACGCCGGTCACGAGATTGAACGTGGTTGATTTGCCGGCGCCGTTTGGTCCGATCAGGCCAATGATCTGCCCTGCTTTGACTTCAAAACTAACGTCGTTCACCGCGACCAAGCCGCCGAACTGCTTGCGAGCCTTGTTGACCGTCAACAGGTTTTCCCCGGCCGTCGGCTTGCTGCGCTGCGGCAAAGCTTCCGCCTGATCCGGCAGATGCGCACGAGGGCCGCGCGGGAAAAAGCGCGCGACGAACGGCCACACGCCCTGCCGCGCATATTGCAGCAACAACACCATCAAGATGCCGAACACGATCACTTCGAAGTTGCCGTTCTCGCCCAACAGTTTGGGCAGCAGCGTTTGCAGATAGTCCTGCAACACGGTGAGGATTGCCGCCCCGAGCACCGCGCCCCAAACGTGTGACACTCCGCCCACCACGGCCATGAACAGGAATTCGATGCCGTGATTCAGACCGAAAGGCGTCGGGTTCACCGCGCGCTGCAAGTGCGCATACAGAAAGCCGGAAACCGACGCCAGCACCGCGGCGTAGACGAAAATGACCACGCGCATCCACGCCGTATTCACACCCATTGCTTCAGCCATCATGCCGCCGCCGCGTAAAGCGCGAATGGCCCGCCCCGGCCGGCTATTCAACAGATTCTGGACCGACACGACCGCGCCGAGCACGACCAGCCAGATCAGGTAATAGATGTGACGGCCGGACTCGAGATCGATACCGAAAACATTCAGCACTGGAATTCCGTTGATGCCGTCGTACTTGCCCAGCATCTCCAGGTTACCGAATAGATAGAACAGCGACAGCCCCCAGGCGATCGTGCCAAGCGGCAAAAAGTGGCCGGAGAGGCGCATCGTCACTAGGCCGAGAATCAGGGCGATCAGCGCCGTCACCAGCACCCCGGCGATCAGCGCAAGCCAAGGCGAGACACCGAAGCGCGTCGTCAGATACGCAGTTGCATACGCGCCGATGCCGACAAACGCGGCCTGCCCGAAACTCGTCATCCCGCCAATGCCGGTGAGCAGCACCAGCCCGATTGCCACGATCGAATAGAGGCCGATGTAGTTCAGCAGCGTGACCCAGTACTCGGGCACGTGGATCGGCTGCGGCAACACCGGCAACGCGAACAGAACGACGAGGAAGAGCCAGAAGAACTTGTTTTTCATGATCCGTTTCATCGCGTCACTCCTCGTCCTCTTCAGCGTGCGGGCTGGCAAGACTGCGCCAGAGCAGCACCGGGATAATCAGCGTGAACACGATCACTTCCTTATAGGCGCTCGCCCAGAACGACGAATACGACTCCAGCAGGCCGACGAGGATCGAACCGGCCGCCGCCAGCGGATAGCTCACGAGCCCGCCGATAATCGCCCCGACGAAGCCCTTCAAACCGATCAGGAAGCCCGAGTCGTAGTAGATGGTAGTCAACGGTGCCACCAGGATGCCGCACAGCGCGCCGAGGCCCGCTGCGAGCGTGAACGCGAGGCGCCCCGCTTGCGTCGTGCCGATACCGACGAGGCGCGCACCGAGTCGATTCACCGATGTCGCACGCAACGCCTTACCTGAAATCGAGCGGTCGAAGTACAGATACAGCGCGCCGATCAGTACAACCGCTGTCCCGACGACCCACAGGCTTTGCCCCGAAATCGACAGGTTGCCGACATTGAACGTCGCGTCCGAAAACGCCGTCGTGCGCGAGCCTTCCGCGCCGAACATCACGAGGCCAAGACCGACCATCGCAAAGTGCACCGCCACCGCGACGATGAGAAGCAACAACGTGGTCGCTTCGGCGATCGGCTCATACGCGAGCCGGTAAACGAACGGGCCCATCGGAATCACGATCAGCAGCGTCAGCGCAATTTGCGCGATCATCGGCAGTGGATGCAGGAAGACGCCTTGGGTGAGCGCGTACACCGCAACCGGGAACAGCAGATACTTGCCGACCATCAGAGCCAGCGTGCGAGCCGCATGCCGGCGCCGCTCCGCGTGCCGTACGAGCCCCGCCACTTCGACCACGAAGCACGCAGCCCCCATTGCCATCAGCAGCCAGCAGGTGGCCGGAAATTTCTGTGTTTGCAACGCGGCGAGCGTGAGCGCGCCATACGAAACAAACTCGCCCTGCGGGATAAAGATCACCCGCGTCACGGAGAACACCAGCACCAGCGCGAGCGCAAGCAACGCATAGATAGCGCCCGTGGTGATGCCGTCCTGCGCGAGGATCGCCGCAATTGATAGATCCATACTTCCTCGTCCTGAAGCGTCGAAATCGAAACTGGAAACAGTCGTGGCGGCGCAACCCGCAGCCGTCCATCGAACCGCAATGCCTGAAAGACGACCGCCGCGCAGGAGCACGGCGCGGCGGTCGGTGCCATTGTCGTTGAACACAATGGCAATGCGGCGTCACATGCCGCACTTTGCGAGAGGCGCGTACCGCTTTTGTATTAGTCGTTCTGCAGCTTCCACTTGCCGTCGACGATCTGCACGATCACGCGTGCGCGCTTGTCGAGGCCGTTGTGGTCGGTTGTCGTCGTGTTCATGATGCCGTGCGAGACCGGCAGTTCCTTGATGCTTTCGAGCGCGCTGCGCAGTGCCACGCGAAATGCCTCGGTGCCCGGCTGTGCGGTCTTCAGCGCTTCGGGAATCGCACGCTGCAGCATCTGGCCGGCGTCCCATGCGTGACCGCCGAACGTCGCGACCGAACCCGCGCCATACGCTTTCTCGTACGCAGCCTTATAAGCCAGCGAGGACTTCTTCACCGGATTCGATTCGGGCAATTGATCGGCGACGAGGATCGGACCAGCCGGCAGAATCTCGCCTTCGCAGTCCTTGGCGCAAACGCGCAGGAAGTCATTGTTGGCCACGCCGTGCGTCTGATAAACCTTGCCCTTGTAGCCGCGCTCCTTGAGCGTCTTCGCCGGCAGCGCCGACGGTGTACCGGAGCCCGCGATCAACACTGCGTCGGGATTGGCGCCCATTGTCTTCAGCACCTGGCCGGTCACCGACGCGTCCGTGCGATTGAATCGCTCGTTGGAAACGATCTTCAGATTGTGTGCGTTCGCCGCGGCGGTGAATACGTTGTTCCAGCTGTCGCCGTATGCATCCGCGAAGCCGATGAAACCCACCGTCTTCACGCCGTGATGCTCCATGTAATCAGCAATTGCGTCGGCCATCAGACTGTCGTTCTGCGGCGGTTTGAAGGCCCACGCACGCTTCGCGTCCATTGGCGAAATGATCGCGGCAGACGCGGCGAGCGAGATCACCGGCGTCTTGCCTTCGGAAGCGGGATCGAGCATGGCGAGAGAATTCGGTGTGACGGTCGAGCCGATAATTGCGTCGACGTGGTCTTCGTCGATCAGCTTGCGCGTGTTCTGCACGGCCTTGCCGGTGTCCGATGCATCGTCGAGGATGATGTACTGCACCGTCTTGCCGCCGATCTCCTTCGGCAGCAACGCGATCGTATTCTTTTCAGGAATCCCGAGCGATGCAGCCGGCCCCGTGGTGGATAGCGTTACGCCGATCTTCACCTGAGCGATGGCGGCGCCCGCGCCGCACATCAACGCCATCGCGATGCCGGTGCGTACCCATTGTTTTGTCTTTGTCATTGCAAGTCTCCAAACGCTGCGAAGCGCGTATCTGTTATCCGGCTCGTGGGCCGGGTGTCTGAATCTAGTTATCGGATCCGGGCGTGCCAAGCATGGTTTTCCCTGCCGAACACGCATGCCTTCTCCGTCTTTTATGTCACTCCCTGCTGCCTGCCGTCACTGCCTGCTGCTGCGATTCCTGGGTGCCTCGCCGAGCCGGCGGACACAAAACACTAACATGTTAGTAGTATTGCGTTGTGCATCGTTGACGGTCAATAGACTGCAACGCAAATGCGGGTTTGTCCTGAAGCCGCATAGCCACAAGTCTCGTGCGAAGCGGGCAATAAAAAAGACGCGTCGGACTGCACGCGTCTTTTGTTATGAGGTCCCCTATCGCTTTGCCTTCGCTCAGTCGCCGGACAACTTCCACTTGCCGCCGACAATCTCCACCATGACGCGCGCCCGCTGATCGAGACCGGCATGGTCGTTCGCGCTCATGTTGAAGATACCGTGCGACGCCGGCAGCTCTTTGGTTCCTTCAAGCGCTGCGCGCAACGCCTCGCGGAACGCCGGCGTGCCGGGCTGACCTTTCTTCAGTGCGAGCGGAATAGCGCGTTGCAGCAGCAGGCCAGCGTCCCATGCGTGACCGCCGAAGGTGGACACGGAGCCGGCGCCATAGGCGGCTTCATACGCCCGCTTATAGGCGAGCGCGCTCTTCTTCACCGGATTCGAATCGGGCAGTTGCTCGGCAACGAGCAGAGGGCCGGCGGGCAGAAAGGTGCCCTCGCAATCCTTGCCGCACACGCGCAGGAAATCGTTATTCGCGACGCCGTGCGTCTGATAGTACTTGCCCTTGTAGCCGCGCTCGCGGAGCGTCTTCTGCGGCAACGCGGCAGGCGTACCGGCGCCTGCGATCAACACTGCGTCCGGGTTCTGCGACACGATCTTCAACACCTGACCGGTGACGGAAGCGTCGTTACGTGCAAAGCGCTCGTTCGCAACGACCTTGATCTTTGCCAGATCGGCGGCCTTGCTGAATTCCTTGAACCAGCTTTCGCCATAACCGTCGGAGAAGCCGATGAACGCCACCGTCTTCACGCCATGATTGGACATGTGCTGCGCGATGGCGGTAGCCATGAGAATGTCGTTTTGCGGCGTCTTGAACACCCATGCGCGCTTGGCATCCATCGGCTCGACAATGCTGGCCGCTGCCGCAAGCGAGATCACCGGCGTGGTGCTCTCAGCGGCGACGTCTATCATGGCAAGCGAATTCGGCACGACGGTCGACCCGATCAGCGCGTCTACATGGTCTTCGCTCGTGAGCTTGCGGGCGTTTTTGACGGCCTGAGTCGAATCAGTCGCGTCGTCCAGCACGATGTATTCGATTTTTTGGCCGGCCACTTCCTTTGGAAGCAGCGCGACGGTGTTCTTCTCCGGAATGCCTAGCGATGCGGCCGGGCCGGTTGCCGAAACGGTGACGCCGATTTTCACATCTGCAAATGCATGGCTGCTCCATGCAGCCGAAATGCCCGTGGCGACCAATGCCGCACTGATCCAACGCAATGCCGACTTCATCCCGCTCCTCTATGCCCCGTTAAAACAATTCAGATTAAATTCGCAATTTAAATCCCGACCCAGCGGTCGGTGAATAAGGAGTGTAGCGGACGTGAGCCGCACGCGGCAAGCACTTTGCAGGGCGCCAGCGTGGGAAATCGAGCAATTATCGGAGACATAAAATAGGTCACCGATTTAGCGAAGGAATTGAACGAGGTAATTCAAAAAAGCAAAATAAAAAGCGCTGTTGGATATCAATCCAACAGCGCTTTCGTGTGGGCACTTAGTGCCTCATGTCTCCTCGTTCTCCACCTGCAAATTCGTGGTTCATCAGAACTGCATGAAGGTTAAACGAGCACCCAGCGTGCCACAACTAGCAATTACCCTAGTGGTGCACTGCGGCACTGAATTGGGGCAAGTTTAACCGGCGATGCGGCGCGATACATAAAAATAAGGGCTCAAGTGGTTTGCCGACGTCATACTGCATAGCAGCGAAATTAGATCGGACGCCGAAGCAACGATTCGTGTGACCGCTTTCTCACGCGCGCAGCGGCCGCACGCGCGCGATGATCTCGCCGACAATCCCGCGCCTGAACGCGAGCACGCACGCAATAAAGATCACGCCCGTCACGATCGTTACCGACTCACCCAGCGAACGGAACCACTCGATGCCTGTTGTCGACGCGAGCGCGCCACCGATATCGCCGAGCCGATCCTCGAGTGCGACGATCAGTGCCGCGCCGAGCAACGGTCCGAACAGCGTGCCCATGCCGCCGACAAGCGTCATCAGCACCACCAGGCCGGACATGGTCCAGTAAGCGTCGCTCAAAGTCTCGAAGCCTTGCACCACCACCTTTAGCGAGCCCGCGAGTCCTGCAAGTCCGGCCGACAGAATGAACGCTAGCAGCTTGAAGCGATCCGTATCGTAGCCAAGCGACACCGCGCGCGGCTCGTTCTCCTTGATCGCGACCAGCACCTGACCGAACGGCGAATGCACGATGCGCACGATCAGCAGAAAGGCGAGCACGATCACGGCCAGCACAACAAAGTACAAGGCCACATCCGACGAAAGATCCAGCACGCCGAAGAGCTTGCCGCGCGGCACGCCTTGCAGGCCGTCTTCGCCATGCGTGAACGGCGCTTGCAGGAACACGAAGTACACCATCTGCGCGAGTGCGAGCGTCACCATCGCGAAATAGATGCCCTGACGCCGGATCGCGAAAATGCCGACGATGAAGCCGAGGAGCGTCGCCGACGCCGTGCCTGCAAGCACTCCGAGCTCGGGCGAGAAGCCGAGCGTCTGCATCGCATAACCGGTGATGTAGCCGGCCGAGGCTAGAAACATGGCGTGCCCGAACGAGAGCAAGCCGGTGTAGCCAATCAACAGATTGAACGCGGCCGCGAACAGCGCAAAGCACATCACCTTCATGACAAAGAGCGGATAGATGCCGAGCACGGGCACCGCGAGCAGCACCACCAGCAGCAAACCGTAGAGTACTTTTCTCTGCATCATTTTTCCTTGCCGAAGAGACCCGCCGGACGCACGAGCAACACGAGCGCCATGATGACGAACACAACGGTCGCCGACGCTTCCGGATAGAACACGCGAGTCAGTCCTTCGATTACGCCGAGCATCAGTCCGGTGAGAATCGAACCCATGATCGAGCCCATTCCGCCGATCACCACTACCGCGAACACGGTAATGATCATCGGTTGGCCCATCAGCGGCGAAACCTGGATAACCGGCGCGGCCAGCACGCCGGCGAACGCGGCGAGCGCCACGCCGAAGCCGTAAGTGAGCGTGATCATCAGCGGGACGTTGATGCCGAACGCCTCGACCAGCTTGGGGTTCTCGGTCCCGGCGCGCAGATAGGCGCCCAGCCGGGTCTTCTCGATCACGAACCACGTCGCAAAGCAAACGATCAGCGACGCCACCACCACCCACGCGCGATAGTTCGGCAGGAACATGAAGCCGAGGTTGGTCGCGCCCGACAGCGCGGAAGGCACGTCGTACGGCTGGCCCGACGAACCATAGATAGAACGGAACACGCCCTCGACGACGAGCGTGAGCCCGAACGTGAGCAACAGGCCATACAGATGGTCGAGCTTGTAAAGCCAACGCAGCATCGAGCGTTCTATCGCGACGCCGAACAGGCCGACGATCAGCGGTGCGAGCACGAGCATCGCCCAATACGGCACGCCGAAGTATGAGAAGCCCATCCACGCGAGCATCGCGCCGAGCATGAACAACGCGCCGTGCGCGAAGTTGATCACGTTCAGCAAGCCGAAGATCACCGCAAGACCAAGACTCAGAATTGCGTAGAACGAGCCGTTCACGAGCCCGAGCAGCAACTGGCTCAACATCGCGGGAAGCGGAATGCCAAAGATGTCCATTGAAGCCTTAACCCATCGTCAGGGTGAGATCGGTTGTGCACGATCCGGCCGGCACGCGACAAGCGCTCATGACGCCGGCCGCACGCGGCATACGAAAAGAACCGAAACGGACGGCTGCCCGCCCGCGCGCGGACAGCCAGCCGTCAGTCAGCTCTTCAACCCGCGCTTATTTCCACAGCGCGCAGCGGGTTTCCGACTTCGTCGTGAACGCCTGCTCGCCGGGAATCGTCGCGGTGATCTTGTAGTAGTCCCACGGCTCTTTCGATTCTCCCGGCGTCTTCACCTGCATCAGGTACATGTCGTGGATCATGCTGCCGTCCTGACGGATGTAGCCCTTCGCGTAGAAGTCGTCGATCTTGGTCTTTTTCAGTTGCGCCATGACCTTGTCGGCGTCCGTCGAACCGACTGCCTGCACGGCCTTCAGATAATTCATCGTCGCCGAGTAGTCAGCGGCTTGCAGACTGGACGGCATCTTGCGCATTTTGTCGAAGTAGCGCTGTGCCCACTTGCGCGTGTTCGCGTCCTTGTTCCAGTACCAGCTATCCGTCAGCACGAGGCCTTGCGTGGTTTCGAGACCGAGGCTATGCACGTCGTTGATGAACATCAGCAACGCAGCGAGCTTCATGCTCTTCGTGATGCCGAATTCTTTCGCGGCCTTGATGGAGTTGATCGTGTCGCCGCCCGCATTGGCGAGACCGAGAACCTGCGCCTTCGACGACTGCGCCTGCAGCAGGAACGACGAGAAGTCCGACGCCGACAGCGGGTGGCGCACCGTGCCCAGCACCTGGCCGCCGCTCGCCTTCACGACGTCCGATGTGTTCTTTTCGAGCGCCTTGCCGAATGCGTAGTCGGCGGTCAGGAAGTACCACGTCTTGCCGCCCTGCTTCACCACCGCGGAGCCCGTGCCCTTCGCGAGCGCCGTGGTGTCGTACGCATAGTGAATCGTGTACGGCGTGCATTGCTCGTTGGTCAGCGTGTCGGCGCCCGCCCCGATGCTGATGTAGACCTTGTGCTTCTCACCGGCGACGGTGTTCATCGAAAGACCCGTTGCCGAGTTCGTGCCGCCGACCAGCAGATCGAGGCCCTCGCGATCGAACCATTCGCGTGCACGCGAAGCGGCGATATCGGCCTTGTTCTGGTGATCCGCGTACAGCACCGTGATCGGCTTGCCGTTCACCTTGCCGCCGAAGTCCGCTACGGCCATGCGAATGGCTTCAAGGCCGCCCTGACCGTCGATATCCGCATACAACCCCGACATATCCGTGATGAAGCCGATCTTTACCGCATCGTCAGCCGCTTGCGCGCTGCTCATCGTGATAGCGGCGCCGGCGGCGACCGCGAAGCAAACTGAAGCAAGCCGCGCGAGTGGGTTCTTTTTCATTCCTGTCTCCTGGTTCATCGCTTGTGGTTATCAGAGGCAATTGGGCGCGCGCTATCTATACGCCCAGTAGATCGTGCAGTGTCGGCATCTTGCTTTCGAGTTCACTTGCCCCGAAGTGCTCGACGATCGCACCGTGCTCCATCACATAGAAGCGGTCGGCAAGCGGCGCGGCAAAGCGGAAATTCTGTTCGACCATGACGATCGTGTAGCCCCGCGCCTTGAGCGTCACGATCATGCGCGCAAGCGCCTGCACGATGACAGGCGCCAGTCCTTCCGAGATTTCGTCGAGCAGAAGCAGACTCGCGCCGGTGCGCAAGATACGCGCGACCGCGAGCATCTGCTGTTCGCCGCCGGAGAGCCGCGTGCCCTGGCTCATGCGACGCTCCTGCAAGTTCGGGAACATCGAATAGATTTCTTCGAGCGACATCATGTGCGCCTTGTCGCCAACGGGCGGCGGCAGCAGCAGATTCTCTTCGCACGAGAGGCTCGAAAAAATCCCGCGCTCTTCGGGGCAATAGCCGATGCCGCAATGCGCGATGCGATGCGTGGGCAGGTTGATCGTTTCACGTCCGCCGATGCGGATCGAACCCGTGCGCCGTCCGGTCAGGCCCATGATCGCGCGCAATGTCGTGGTGCGCCCCGCGCCGTTGCGGCCAAGCAGCGTGACAACCTCGCCGCGGTCCACCGTCAGATCGACGCCGTGCAGAATATGGGACTCTCCGTACCACGCCTGCAGACCCGCGATCTCCAGCGCGGGCGCACCCGCCGCGGTGCCGCTGACTTCGAGGCTTTCGCGCTCGGCAATTGTATTCATGCGTGGGCTCCGGCGAGCGCCGCGTCGGCACTGCCCATATAGGCTTGCATCACGAGCGGATTCTTCGACACTTCTGCATAGCTGCCTTCGGCGAGCACTTCACCGCGTTGCAGAACAGTGATGGTGTCGGAGATGCCTGCGATCACATTCATGTTGTGTTCGACCATCAGGATCGTGCGACCGCTCGACACTTTCTTGATCAACGCCGTGACGCGGTCGACGTCTTCGTGACCCATGCCTTGCGTCGGCTCGTCGAGCAGCATCAGCTCAGGCTCCATCGCGAGCGTCGTGGCAATTTCCAGCGCGCGCTTGCGACCGTATGAGAGTTCAACGGTCAACACGTCGGCGAAATCAGTCAGACCGACCTGCGTAAGCAGATCCATTGCGCGGTCGTCGAGTTGGCGCAGCGTGCGCTCGCTCTTCCAGAAATGGAACGCGGTGCCGAGCGACCGCTGCAAACCGATGCGCACATTCTGCAATGCCGTCAGATGCGGGAATACAGCGGAAATCTGAAAGGAGCGGATGATGCCGCGCCGCGCGATCTGCGCCGGCCGCTCATTCGTGATGTCCTCGCCGTTGAAGACAATCTGGCCCGCCGTCGGCTCGAGGAACTTGGTGAGCAGATTGAAGCACGTGGTCTTGCCCGCTCCGTTTGGACCAATCAGCGCATGGATCGAGCCACGGCGCACGCGCAGGTTCACGCCGTTCACGGCAATGAAGCCTTTGAACTCACGAGTGAGGCCGCGCGTTTCGAGAATCGTATCGCCGAGAATCATGTTCCCTTCCATACGGAGTAAGGCGAAGCACTACGATCTTACGCGCGAAACCCTGCGCGACTTTTTGGACGGCGGCACCCCGTGCTCGCTCGTTGGCGTGGTGCACCAATCCGGACGGTAATCCTTGGGGCCACACGCAGCATGGCTGCCATTGTCGCGCCAATGATGCAGCGCATTCATTGGGATTTGCACTTAGTGGATGACGCGTGTGAGCGATTGCGCACCGTAGTCTCCGACTGGAGACACGCAACGCGTGCCGCCCTCGTCACCATGCGTGTCACACAGCGGACATCGACACGGCCTGACCCGCATGCGCAGCAAGGCTGCCGGCCACGCGCGCACGCCGATCCTCGCGGATCATGTCGCTCGCGCGCTCGGCGATCATCAAGGTGGGCGAGTTTGTATTGCCCGATGTGATGGTAGGCATGACCGATGCGTCGACCACGCGCAGTCCGTCTACACCGATAACTCGTAGCCTGTTGTCGACGACCGCGCCGGGATCGTCGGTCGTGCCCATCCTGCATGTGCCGACCGGATGGAAGATCGTCGTGCCGACCAGTCCTGCTGCACGCTGCAGTTCTTCCTCGGTCTGATATTCGATGCCCGGCAATATTTCCCGCGGCTGATAACGGGCCAATGCCGGTGCCGCGGCAATGCGCCGCGTGAGACGCAACGCGTTTGACGCGACATGGCGGTCGTAGTCGGTGGATAGATAGTTCGGCGCGATCAGCGGCGGCGCGGCGGCGTCTGTCGATTCAATATGAATGCTCCCGCGCGAAGTGGGCCGCAACTGGCACACCGACGCCGTAAATGCATTGAACCGATGCAGCGGTTCGCCGAAGCGATCCAGCGAAAGAGGTTGTACGTGATATTCGAGGTCCGGGCGCGTGAGCGAGCGATCGTCGGGGTCCGACTTTGCGAATGCACCGAGCTGCGACGGCGACATCGACATCGGGCCGCTTTGAAAAAGCGCGTACTGCACGCCGATCATGAGCTTGCCCCACCAATGCGCGGATGCGGTATTGAGTGTGCGGACACCGTCGACCTGATAAGCCATGCGCAATTGCAAATGGTCCTGCAGATTTTCGCCTACGCCGCGCAGGTCGTTGACTACGTCGATACCAAGGTTCTGCAAACGCGCACCGTTACCAATGCCGGAGAGTTCCAGCAATTGTGGCGAGTTGACGGCGCCCGAACTCAGGATCACTTCGCAGCGGGCTTTGGCAAAGTACTCTGTTTCGTTGCCGCGATATTCGACGCCCGTGCAGCGGCGTCCATCGAATACCACGCGCTGTGTGTGCGCGCCGGTGATGATGGTGAGATTGTGGCGCTTCATCGCGGGGCGCAAAAACGCTTTAGAAGCGTTCCAGCGAATACCCCGCTTCTGATTGACGTCGAAGTAACCGACGCCCGTGTTGTCGCCGCGATTGAAGTCGTCCGTGGCAGGAATGCCGGTCTCTTGCGCGGCCTTCGAAAACTCTTCGAGAATCTTCCATTTGAGGCGTTGCTTCTCAACGCGCCACGGTCCCCCGGCGCCATGCGATTCGCTCTCGCCCGAGTAGTGATCTTCGCTGCGTTTGAAAACCGGCAGCACGGAATTCCACGACCATGACGCGTCGTTCGTGACGCGCGCCCACTCGTCATAATCTTCGCGCTGGCCGCGCATATAGATCATTCCGTTGATCGACGAACTGCCGCCCAGGACGCGGCCGCGCGGATACGAAAGCGCGCGGCCGTTCAGGCCTGGTTCCGCCTGAGTTTTGTAGAGCCAGTCAGTACGCGGATTGCCGATGCAGTACAGATAGCCGACCGGCACGTGAATCCAGTGATAGTCGTCTTTGCCGCCCGCTTCGAGCAACAACACCTGCACATCCGGATCTTCAGTCAGGCGATTGGCGAGCACGCAGCCCGCTGTCCCAGCGCCGACGATGATGTAGTCGAATTCGCCTTCAAGACGCCGCCCGGAAGACGCGGCTTGCGCGTTGCTCATTGTTCCGTCTCCTAATCATTTTTCCCGGCCTATGTGGAACCGGTTTTTATCGATGCCTTCGGCGCGACAGGCTCGCCGCCGCCGAAGGCCAACATCTCCAACTACTTTGCAACCGGCATGGTGAACTCAGCACCCTTCGCGATACTGTCAGGCCAGCGCTGCATGATGCTCTTATAGCGTGTGTAGAACCGCACGCCTTCCTCGCCGTATGCGTGGTGATCGCCGAATAATGACTTCTTCCATCCGCCGAACGAATGCCACGCCATCGGCACGGGAATCGGCACATTGATGCCGACCATGCCGATCTGAATCTGCCGTGAGAAGGCGCGCGCAATGCCGCCATCCGACGTGAAGAGCGACACGCCGTTGGCAAAGTCGTTGGCGTTGATCAATTCCACGGCAGACGCAAAGTCCGGCACGCGTACCACGCATAACACTGGTCCGAAAATCTCCTCGCGATAGATCTTCATATCAGTCGATACATCGTCGAACAGCGTACCGCCGAGAAAGAAGCCTTTCTCGTGACCGTCCACTCGATGACCGCGGCCATCGACCACGAGCTTCGCGCCCTCCGCGATGCCCGCTTCGATATAGCCGACCACTTTCTCACGATGCACGGCGGTCACCAACGGTCCCATTTCGGCGGCCGATTCCATGCCGTTCATGATCTTCAGGCTTTCTACGCGAGGCGTGAGCCGCTCGATCAGTTCATCGGTGATATGTCCCACCGCAACGGCGACGGAAATCGCCATGCAGCGCTCACCCGCCGATCCGTATGCGGCACCGATCAGAGCGTCGACGGCCTGGTCGAGATCGGCATCCGGCATGACGACGAGGTGATTCTTGGCGCCGCCCAATGCCTGCACGCGCTTGCCGTGCTTCGTGCCTTCCGTGTGGATGTACTCGGCGATCGGCGTGGAGCCGACAAACGAAACAGCGCTTACGTCGGGATGCACGAGCAGCGCATCGACCGCGACCTTGTCGCCGTGCACGACGTTGAACACGCCGTCCGGCAAGCCGGCCTCCTTCAATAGTTCCGCGAGACGGTTCGACGCCGACGGATCGCGCTCCGAAGGCTTCAGCACGAACGTGTTGCCGCAAGCTATCGCGACCGGGAACATCCAGCACGGCACCATCATCGGGAAATTGAATGGCGTAATGCCGGCGACTACACCGAGCGGTTGACGCAGGTTCCAGTTGTCAATGCCACCGCCGATCTGGTCCGTGAAGTCCGTCTTCAACAGATTCGGAATGCCGCATGCGAACTCGACCACTTCAATGCCGCGCATCACCTCGCCCTTCGCGTCTGAGAACACCTTGCCGTGTTCGCGCGTGATCAGTTCCGCGAGTTCGTCGTGATGGCGGTCCAGCAATTCCTTGAACTTGAACAGTACCCGCGCCCGCTTGATCGGCGCGGTCTCGCTCCAGGCGGGAAACGCGGCGTAAGCGGCGGCCACAGCGGCATCCACTTCGGCGACGCTTGCGAGCGGCACACGCGCGGCGACGTCGCCCAGTGCGGGATTGAAGACGTCGCCGAAACGGCCGCTCGTTCCGTCAATCGCCTTGCCGTTGATGAAATGGGTTAGCGCGCGTGTGCCGGCATCCGCGCGGACGCCTTCTTCCTGATATGTCTCGCTCATGTTCTGTCCTCTCGGTGGTAGGCCATTCATAGATGGCTGCTGAGACTCTTCCGCCAAGACGCTGGCGTGCTCAAACGCCAGCGTAAGGCGCTTCGCCCCGCGAAATCCAATGAGTAATGCTCAACTGCACCATAAGCGGCGTTAATATCAGTGGATGGATCTGACTCTGCTACGCGCGTTCGTCACGGTTGCACGCGAGGGCAATCTCACGCGTGCTGCGGTGCAACTGCATTTGACCCAGCCCGCCGTTAGCCTGCAAATCAAGCATTTGCAGGAGACGCTGGGCGTGACGCTGTTCACGCGGACCTCGCATGGACTCTCGTTGACCCGCGACGGCCAGGCGCTTCTGCCGCACGCCGAGCGTGCGCTGGCCGCGGCGGGCGACGTGCAACGAGCGGCGCAATCGCTGCGCCAGGAAGTGCGCGGACGCTTGCGCATCGGCACGATTCTCGATCCCGAATTTTTGCGCCTCGGGGGTTTCCTCAAGCAACTGGTGGAGACGTGGCCGCATATCGAAACTGCTTTGCGGCACGGCATGTCGGGCTGGGTGCTCGATCAGGTCCGCGCAGGCGAACTGGATGTCGGCTACTACATTGGCGTGCCTTCCGAAGACGATGCGCGCGATGGGCCCGCCTTCCACACATTGACGCTCACACGGTTCCAGTACCGCGTGCTGGCGCCCGCCGGCTGGAGAGACCGCGTGAAAGGCGCGCGCGACTGGCGCTCGCTCGCCGCCTTTCCGTGGATCTGGACGCCGCCCGCTTCCGCACACAACCGCTTGCTGTCCCGCGCTTTTGGGGAGGCCGGCGTGAAACCGGTGAAGGTCGCGGAAGTGGATCAGGAGCCGTCGATGCTGGATCTCGTCAAATCCGGCGTGGGCCTGACGCTCGCGCGCGATGCGATTGCGATCGCCGAGGCTCACGCGCACGCGTTGACCATCGTCGAAGGCATTACCGTGCCGACACAACTGAGCTTCATCACGCTCGACGAACGCAAGGACGAGCCGGCGATAGCCGCCGCGCTCAAGCTCATCGAACAGCAATGGACCGGCTGAACGCTTTGCGGCTGCGATATGAGCGGTCCTCATGACAGCGTTCGCGTGAATTCCACCGGATCATGGCGGGCTTAAACCGCGGCGTCACGCAGTTTTTGTTAGATTGACGGTTCTCTCACGCGCGCACGCCATTGGCACCCGCCCTCACCCCTTTCCTTCCAACCGACTCTGTCCTTCCCGGCAGCTTGGCGCCGGTCACTGCACAACCCGCCGACCACTCAATTCTTCGACAGGAGCCTGACATGGCACGCAACATCGAAATAAAAGCCCGCGCGCAGCATTTCGAGCAACTGCGCGAACGCGCGGCGCAGCTCGCGCCGGACACGCCTTTGATCTTCCGCCAGCAGGATTTTTTCTACGACGTGCCGCGCGGGCGCCTTAAGCTGCGCCAGTTCGACGACGGCACGCCCGCCGAACTGATCTTCTATCAGCGTGACGACCGCGACGGGCCCAAGGCGTCGTATTACACGCGCAGTCCTGTGACGAACCCCGAAGCCATGCACGCGCTGCTTGCCACTGCGCTGACGACGCGCGGCATCGTGACGAAGGAGCGGCATGTGTATCTGGCGGGGCGCACGCGCATTCATCTGGATCGCGTCGACGGTCTCGGCGATTTCGTGGAACTCGAAGTGGTGCTCGCGCAAGACGACAATGAGGAAGACGGTCAGGCCGAAGCGCACGCAATGTTCGCGAGCCTCGGCGTTCCGGAATCGGATCTGGTTGCGGTCGCCTACGTCGATTTGCTGAGTCCGGACAGCGCGCCGAAGCAAGTCGCATAAACCACGCGCGGCCACCGTGCGTGCGTCAGGCGGCGGCCGTTCCCGGCGACAGGTGGCCAAGCGGCAATGGCCCGTTGCGCTTGAAGGTGGTGAGTACGATGTTCGAGCGCACGCTGTCTACGCCCGGCACGCGCATCAGCTTCTTCATCACGAAGGTGGACAGGTAGTTCAGGTCGGGCGCGACGATGCGCAGCAGATAGTCGGCGTCGCCTACCACCGCATGGCATTCGAGCACTTCGGGCAAGGTGTCGATCTGCTGCTGGAATTGCTCGATGATCGAATCGCCATGATGCTTGAGCTTCAGGCTCGTAAAAGCCGTCACGCCAAGGCCCAGTTTCTCGGGCCGCAACACCACCCGATAACCGTCCACCACACCGATCTGTTCCAGCCGCTGCAATCGCCGTCCGATTTGCGACGGCGACAGCGGCACCTGTTCTGCCAGTTGCTGATGCGTTGCGCGCCCGAAGCGCTGCAGTACGTCGAGGAGTGCAAGATCGAAGTGATCGAGTTCTAGCATGTAGGGAATTTCATCGACTGTATTACCGCGTGTTAAAGAATTCGTCGTATTGAAAGGGCTTTGCAGGCGACGCGGGGCTCAAACCTTCAGTTCTACAGGCTATTCTTAAGGCGCACGTAAGAATCCCACGCCTGCTGCGCAAACGCGTCCAAACCATCACGCGTGAGCGTGTTCTGACGCTGTACAATCAGGAGCGCATACGGCTTGGAGAGCGCGCTTGCCTCCTTGCACAGAACGAGTTCGTCTCCGCTCGAAGGTGAGCGGGCGCGCCAGAAGTTGATCGCGGCTTCCAGTTCGTGAATGCTTATCTCGGACATGGCTTCGATTACCGGGGTGCGCCGGCAGGCTGCTCGACGACTGCTTCGTGGCCGGTTACGCCAGTTAGGCACAGCCACACCACACGCGGTCCGTGTAGCAGATCTGTGCAGCAGGCGCCCCGGCGAACCGCTTGCCCAAACGCCTAAACCCATTGTACTTGAGCGAAATCCATGCGACTCCTTCTGATCGAAGATGACCGTCCCATCGCGCGCGGCATCCAAAGCAGTCTCGAACAAGCCGGCTTCACCGTCGACATGGTCCACGACGGCATTTTCGCCGAACAGGCCCTCACGCAAAACCGGCACGAACTGGTGATTCTCGACCTCGGCTTGCCGGGCATCGACGGTATGACGCTGCTTTCGCGCTTCCGTCAGAGCAATCGCCACACTCCGGTGATCATCCTCACCGCGCGTGACGAACTGAACGACCGTGTGCAAGGCCTGAATTCCGGTGCCGACGACTACATGCTGAAGCCGTTCGAGCCCACCGAACTCGAAGCGCGTATTCGCGCGGTAATGCGCCGTAGCGGCCCGCACGGCGACATGCCGCGTCCGGAAGTGTCGCTGGGCGGCGTGCGTTTGTCGGGCGTCGATCGCCGCATTTTCAACGACGACAAGCCGCTCGAACTGTCGCCGCGCGAATTCGCCGTGCTCGAAATGCTGCTGCTGCGCCACGGCCGCGTGGTCAGCAAGGCGCAACTGCAAGACCACCTCACGCATTTCGGCGGCGATCTCGGCGACACCGCAATCGAGGTCTATGTGCACCGTGTGCGCAAAAAGCTCGAGAACTGCCGTGTCGAAATCGTCACGGTGCGCGGCTTCGGTTATCTGTTGCAGGAAATCCGCCAGGCCGCATAATCGTCGTGAAGGCCGCAATCCGATTGCGGCCCGACGGCGCCGGGCCGGCGCAGCGCACTGCTTGCGCGATTCGCCGGCATCCGGCGAAACTTCACGGCGCGTTGCGCCTGCACTCTTCCCGCGCGTTCGATCATGCCCCAGCCGGCCGCCAATAGTCTGCGCCGCACGCTGCTGCGGCGCCTAGCTGCTCCTCTTTCGCTGCTTGCGCTCATGAGCGGCCTGATCGCCTACTGGCTCGCGTGGCAGTACACGCAGCACGTGGTCGACCGCTCGCTCGCCGACCTCGCGACCGCGATCTCCAAGCAGATCCAGATTGCGGGCCCCGAAGCGCCGATCACCGTGCCGCCGCTCGCGCAGGCGATGTTCTCGGATCCGGTCGAGCATCTCGTCTACCGGATCAGCAATGGCGAAACCGAAATCGCGGGCGATAAGAGCCTTCCGCTGCAAGGCACGAGCGTTCGGCGCATGCATTACGCGTATGTGTTCGAAACCCAGCACCAGGGCGTCACCGTGCGCGTCGCGCAAGTACGGGTCGATCAGCCGGTCGGCAATCCGATTGTCGTCGAAGTCGGGCAGCCGGTGCACCATCGTTTTCGTATCGCAGCCGAATTCCTCGTCGCCATCATGATGCCGCTGCTGTTGCTGTTGCTCGCCGGCTGGGTGATCGTCTGGCGAGTGGTCAATCAGCAGCTCAATCCGCTAACCGATCTCGCAGACTCGCTGAACCGGCAAACTCATACGTCGCTAGAACCGGTGGACGAAACCTATGTGCCCGTCGAAATCCGGCCGCTGACTGGCGCTGTGAATGCGCTGCTTGACCGGCTGAAAACCGCGCTCGACGGCCAACGCAAATTTATCGCCGATGCCGCGCATCAGTTGCGCACGCCGCTCACCGCCGTCAAGTTGCATGCGGAGCAGGCGGCCACCGCCCGAGATCCTCGGCAAACGCTCGCAGCGGTGCGCGAACTGCGCGCGGCGGCCGACCGCGCGGTGCGTCTGTCGAATCAGCTGCTGTCTCTTGCACGCGCCGAACCGGCCGAGCAGGCTGCACGTTTTGTGAATGTCGATATGGCCGCGCTCGCGTTCGATACCGGCGCGGAATGGGTGCCTCGCGCTCTGACCTCGCACATCGACCTCGGTTTTCAACGGCTCGACGACCCCACCAACGACCATCCGTTGATCGCGCGCGGCAATCCGGTTCTGCTTCACGAAGTAATCGCGAACCTGCTGGATAACGCACTGAAGTATGTGCCGCCGTCGCGCTTCGATGGCGGGCGCATCACGGTCACTGTCTCGCAGACTGTGATCGACGACGTCCGCATGGCCGAAATCGTCGTCGAAGACAACGGCGCGGGCGTGCCTCATACGCAGCAAGCGGATCTCTTCAAGCGGTTCTTCCGCGGCGACGGCCAGAGCGATAACGGTGTGGACGGCGGCGCCGGTCTCGGCCTCGCGATCGTTCACGACATCATGGCGTTACATCACGGCAGCGTGCATTACGAAGACGCATCGGAAGGCGGAGCGCGTTTCATCGTGCGTATCCCGCTCGTGCATGCCGCCGTTCCGGCTGGCCAGAAAGACGACGTGCAGCGCCACGAAAAAAAACCGGCGCATTCAGCGCCGGTCGATATGTAGCTGTGTGTCTGCTGAACGGGTTGCCTCGCCGTCATTCGCATGACGAACGGGGCAACTCGGGCGCTACTTCTTTTTGGCCTTCTTCGCCACCTTCGTTGATTTAGCCGATTTAGCAGACTTGGCCGTTTTGGCCGCGCCCTTCTCTTTCTCGGGCGGTGCGAGCATCGTGCCGCGGCATTTGCGCGAGCCGCAACGGCATTCGTATTCCTTCTTGAG
Organism: Paraburkholderia strydomiana; assembly: GCF_031456815.1. Lineage (NCBI taxonomy): Bacteria > Pseudomonadati > Pseudomonadota > Betaproteobacteria > Burkholderiales > Burkholderiaceae > Paraburkholderia > Paraburkholderia strydomiana. Next base: position 244,198 of record NZ_JAVDVL010000006.1, on the reverse strand, counting down.
CTTCTTGGTCTGACGCGCGTCGATCACGAGGCCGTAATCGTAGAAAATCTCCTCGCCCTCGGCGATGTCGCGCAGTGCGTGCACATACACGTGACCGTCGATCTCTTCGGCTTCGCAGTTCGGCGCGCACGAGTGGTTGATCCAGCGCGCGCTGTTGCCGTTCACCTTGCCGTCGATCACCTTGCCGCTGTCGAGCGCGAAGTAGAACGTGTGGTTCGGTTCGTCAGGATTATGCGGATGACGGCGCAACGCTTCTTTCCAGGAAATCCGCTCGCCCTTGTATTCGATTAGCCGCTCACCGGCCGCAATCGGTTCGAGCGCAAACACGCCTTTGCCGTGCACACCTGAACGACGCACGGCGATCCTGCGTGAACTCATTGAATGAATCCTTGTGAAGAACTGGGGATGAAGTCCGGCAGCCGTCGGAAAACGCCCGCGTCTGACGCGCTGATTTTTTCTGGCGCTGATAGCAAACGCGGCGCCCTGCGAGCGCCGCGTCGACTTGCGACGCTCATGCGCCACATCCGGCATCCTACACGCTGAAGACGGCTTCGTTCAACCGTCAAAAACGTGTGGCCGCGTCATGCCCTCGTTATCCGCTCGTTATGCCCTCGTATCGCCCGCGTTGTGCCCACGTCATGGCGATGTGCGGCTTCATCTTTGTCCGAACGAAATCTCGCCAAACAGCGCCTTTTGCTCGCGCGGTTGTGAGCGCCAGTACTGCGGAGGCGCTTCAACCGTCGCACCAAGTTGTGCCGCGGCGTGCCACGGCCAGCGCGGGTTATACAGCAGCGCACGGGCCAGCGCGATCAGATCGGCGTCGCCCTCTTCGATCAGTTGCTCGGCATGAAGCGGATCTGTGATGAGTCCGACGCCGATGGTCGTGAGGCCCGTCGCTTTTTTGACGGCCTTCGCGAACGGAATCTGATAGCCGGGTTCAAGCGGGATCTTCTGCAATGGCGACACGCCTCCGGACGACACGTCGATCCAGTCGCAGCCGCGCTTTTTCAACTCCTGCGCAAACGCGATCGTGTCTTCGAGCGACCAGCCGCCTTCGACCCAATCCGTCGCGGACACGCGCACGCCGACTGGTTTGTCGGCGGGAAACGATGCGCGCACGATGTCGAAGATTTCAAGCGGAAAGCGCATGCGGTTTTCGAGCGAACCGCCGTAGTCGTCGTCGCGTTGGTTCGCGAGCGGCGACAGAAACTGATGCAACAGGTAGCCGTGAGCGGCATGCACTTCCAGTGCGTCGATACCGAGGCGCGCCGCGCGGCGGGCCGATGCCGCGAAGGCTTCACGAATGCGGTTAAGCCCCGGCGTGTCGAGCGCCAGCGGCGGCTCCTCGCCAGCCTTGTGCGGCAATGCCGAAGGTGCGTGCGGCAACCAGCCGCCTTGCGATACGGGAATCAACTGACCGCCTTCCCACGGCGCCTGGCTCGAAGCCTTGCGCCCCGCATGCGAGAGCTGCATCGTCACGTTGATATGCGAATGCTTGCGAATCGCGGCGAGCACCGGCTTGAGCGCAGCTTCAGTGGCGTCGTCCCATAAACCGAGATCCGCCGGCGTAATGCGGCCGTCCGGCTCGACGGCCGTCGCTTCGATGCACAACATGCCGGCACCGGATAACGCAAGACTGCCAAGGTGGATCATGTGCCACGCGGTAGCCTCGCCGCGTTCGGCGGAATACTGGCACATCGGCGACACGACGATGCGATTCGGAAGCGTCACGCTACGCAGCGTGAGTGGAGAAAATAGCGCGCTCATGGATCACCGCCCAGTTAAAACCCGAGAGCGAACGAGCATAGCACCGCAGATCGTTTGCTGCAGGCAGCGAGGTGTCGATAACAGTCGGCGTTGATACTGCCGATCGTGTTCAGGCGCTCAGACAAACGGGACGCTCGAGCCACCGCTCGGACATGGCAACGCGGCGCCAGCTTCAATCCCGAGATCCGCTCCGGCTCAGGGCTTACGTTCCACCCGATCCAGCCATTCGCCGAACATGCGGCAAGCGGCGGCTTCCAGAGCCGGACCGAATTGCGCAGTCTCCGCGCGCAACCGGCGTGCGTCGATTCCATGGCCGACGAGCTCACCGGCGTTGCCGATCAGCCAGGGCTCGAAGCGGTCAGCGCGAATCTCGGGATGGCATTGCAACGCGAGCACATGGTCGCCCCATGCGAACGCCTGGTTCTCGCACGCGCTCGTGGATGCAAGACGCGTGGCGTTGGCGGGCAGATCGAAGGTATCGCCATGCCAATGCAGCATGGATGTCTGCGCGCCATCGAGGTGACGCACCGGCGACGCGCGCCCGGCGTCGGTCAGCGTAAGCGGCTCCCAGCCCAGTTCGACATGACCCGCGGGATAGACCCGCGCCCCAAGCGCACGCGCGATCAATTGCGCGCCGAGACAGATGCCGAGTGTAGGCAGCCCCGCCTCGATGCGTTTTTCGATCATTGAGAGCAGCGGCACGAGGGTGGGATAAAGCGCGTCGTCGGTGGCGCTGATCGGGCCACCGAGCACCACCATCAACGATGGCGAGACGGGATTCGGCGCTTCAATGCGCGCAAAGCCGACGTCGAGATAACGGACCGGACGTCCACGCTCGCCGAGCACCAGTTCGAGACTGCCCAGATCTTCGAAGTACACGTGGCGAATGGCCAGAACTTCCTGATTCATCAGCCTCTCACTTCGCGGTTGACTGGAGACCTGCCGCTACGCGGCGCCGAACGGCTGGGCGGGCGGCGAAGGCCGCCTGCCGGAACCGGCTTTGCAGTGTAGCGGATTGTCAGGAAAGCAGCCGCCTTATTGGGCGAAGATCTTCCAGGTCTTCTTCTGCGTAGCGGCGTCAGCGGTTTCATGCACCGCGCAATCGAGACGCAGGTCCGTGTCCGCCATGTTCAGATCGAGAAGCGCGCAGTGATGCGGCGTCTTCTTCGGATTCTTGCTGGGCTCGAAATGCGTGCAGCTCAGGCACATGCGGTGGGGCGGAATGTGGCCCTGCGCTTCCAGTTGATGAACCGTCTTGAGCAGCGTGCGGTAGAACATGGCTTGCTCGTCGTCGCGCAAGGTGCCGACTGCTTTGGCCAGGAAGTCCGGCCATTGAGCAGCGCGCTTGGCGGCTGTGCGGCCACGAGCGGTCAGGCGGACGGCGAGCGCGCGGCCGTCGTCGAGCGCGCGGCGCTTTTCGACAAGCCCCTTGGTTTCAAGCGTGCTGACGGCGTCGCTCGTGGTAGCGGCGGTCAGCGCCGTTTCACGCGCGATTTCTCCGAGCCGCATCGGGCCCTTCCGCTGCATCAACAGAACCAGGATTTCGCCCTGCGTGGGTGTGAGACCCGCGCCCTCCGCCCACTCCCAAGCCTGGCTTCGCATGGCCGTGCTCAGTCGCAAGAGACTGTGGGTGACTCGCCCGGTTGCCTGTTCTCCGTATACGCCTTCGCTCATAATCTTCGATTCGTTTATTTACAGCTTTTGTGCGGTGCCGGCCTTATTCGCCGGGAACGCCCGTAGCCTGTGTGGGGTAGCCCCGCCCAAAACAGGACGAGACGGATTCGACTATCTCAAAAATTCACCGCCTTGCAAGCCAAAGCAGTTAAGACGACATTCTATGCGAGAGCGGCGAATCGTACAGCTAAGTTATCCCATGCAAGTTGTGGATAACCATGGGACAACATGGGGGAATACATGTGCGCCGATTCTTGATAAGCATCTGCTGCAAGTTTACCGGTCTTAAGTTGTCCTCGTTTACCGCCGCCCGCGCACTGCTCAACGGCCTACTTATGGTTTACGCAGCGCCTTGACTTTGCAGGGAATTATTCAGTTGTCCACAGCCCGTGGCAATGCTTGTTAACTACTACTACGTATGTATACGTACAAATTCGAAAAACCTTAAGGGCCCCGAACTGGAAAATTTAATTACGAAAAAAAACCCGCCAACGGCGGGTTTCTTACGTTTGAATACGAAGCGCGCCCCGCGCCTCGTTATGCTCGCCACTTCAGACACTGCTGGCGAACCGCCTCATGCAGCGACTTTTCCTCTTCGACCACGCCTCTGAGCCACGTTGCGTCGTTGATCTGGCCGCGTGCAATCGTGCCAATCTCGGCCAGTGCGTGGCCCGAGGCCAACGCCTCGCCGTGCGGTGCGATCAGATCGAGCGTTTCGAGAATGTCCTCGGCAATCGTCTTGCGTTCTCCGGTTTGCGGATTGATGCAAGTGCCCGCAAGTCCGAAGCGGCATGCCTCGAAACGGTTGAACGTGTAGACGAGGTAATCGTCTTCGTGCGGAGTGATCGGCTTGTCGAGCAACAGATGGCGCGCGAGCGTCTGTATGTAGCACGCAATTGCCGCCGCGCGATCCACCGACAGCGGCGTATCCATCACACGTACTTCGATGGTGCCGAAGCCGGGCTTCGGCCGGATGTCCCAGTAAAAATCTTTCATGCTGTTGACGACGCCAGTATGGACCATCTTCGAGAAGTATTCCTCGAAACTGTCCCATGTCAGCACGAACGGCGCGCGGCCCGAGAGCGGAAAAGCGAACACGGAATTCAGGCGTGCCGAATGAAAGCCGGTGTCCACGCCCTGCACGAACGGCGACGATGCCGACAACGCAATGAAGTGCGGGATGAAGCGTGACATGGAATGCAGAAGGAACAGCGCGCTGTCCGGATCGGGGCAGCCAATGTGCACGTGCTGGCCGAACACCGTGAACTGCTTGGCCAGATAGCCGTACAGCTCCGAAAGATATTGAAAACGCGGCGTATCCACGATCTGCCGCTCGCTCCATTGCTGGAAAGCGTGCGTGCCGCCGCCGCATAGGCCGACGTTCAGATGATCGGCTGCCGAAACGAGCGTGTCGCGGATCTTGCGCAGATCGGCAAGCGCCTGTTCGTGCGTCGTGCAAATGCCGGTGGACAGCTCGATCATGCTCTCGGTGATTTCCGGCGTGATGTTGCCGGGGATCTTCTGATCCTTGACGAGGCGCAGCAGATCCGAGCCGGCTTTGGTCAGATCATAGTCATGCGTATTGACGATCTGCATCTCGAGTTCGACACCGAAAGTAAACGGCTTCGAATCGATGAAGGGTTCGAGTGACATAGCGTCCCCTGAGTGAGGTCGGCCGGGCAGTTGTCAGGCGCCCAGCCGTTTATTTGAGCGAATATGTGGATTAATGCGCGGCCGAAAGCGCGAAACGCTTATTCTTCGCGCCGTTCGGCGACCAGCGCGAGGCTGCGATACACGAGCCATGGCCCGAGAATTTGCAGCACGACGATCGAACACATGACAATCGCCCGGAGTTGCGGATCGAAGTTCGGATAAAGGTTGTACGTGTCGTCGACCAGCAAATAGGCCAGTGCCGACATCGGCGACAATGACAGACCGAGCGCCATGCCCTGCTTCCAGTTCAGACCGCTCGGCTTTGCAAAGGCGAGCACGCCGACAAGTTTCGCGACAAGACGCGCAACAATCAGGCCCAGCGCGGCGACGCCGCCGAGCGCAATGTCTTTCCACTCGAACGACGTGAGCGTCAGCACGAACAGAATCACGGTGAGAAGCCACCCTGCTGTGCCGAAATGCTGAGGCCACAATTGCGGCCGCGCCTCCAGATTTTTCACAATAATCCCGGCGGCAAGCAGCGCGAGAATCGTCGACAGCTTGAACAGATGCGCGACCGCAATCGCGAGCAGCACGAGTCCGAACAGCGCGACGAACGAATGCTCGTCCTGCATGTTCATCCGGCGATAAAAGAACGTACAGGTGCGCGCGAGCAGATAGGCGAGCACCAGCGAGCCGGCAAGCAGATAAAGCGGCTGAAGGATTGTCGCAAAGACGTTGCCGTAGGCTTCCTGATGCAACCAGCTCGACACCAGTTTTTCGATTACCACCGCATACATGCTGTTCAACGCAGTGAGCGTCAGCAAACGCTGCGTGACCTGACCTTCCGCGCGCAGCTCGGTCTTGAGCTGAATCACCATTGCAGGCGACGTCGCCATGGCGATCGCAGCGAGCACGGTCGCGACCATTAACGGCACATTCAGGAAGAGCAGCACCGGCAAAACCAGTGCGAAAGTCAGTGTCGCTTCGGCGACGCTCGACATGACGAGCCACGGGTTACGGCGAATCCAGCGCAAATCGAGCCGGCTCCCCAGTTCGAACAGCAGCAAGCCGAGCGCGACATCGAGCAACGGTCGCGCGGCCTTGGCCGATTCTGCGTCGATCACACCGGATCCCGCCGCGCCGGCAATCAGACCGATGACCGCATAGCCGGAAATACGCGGCAAACGCCACGCGCGATAACAGAGTTCGCCGCATAAACCCGCGGCAAGCAATGCGAGCCCCGCCCAGAAAATGGCGTCGGGTGCGAGCGGCCAGGCGGGGAAAAATGAAAACGCCGAATTCATCGTTATGGGTTCTCCTTTGCAGCAACGGCAGATGACACGAACCGGCGCAAACCGGCGCGAACACCGGCAAGCGGGTGCGCGCACAAGGCGCTCACTTTCGCAAACGATTCGCGTGATCCGCGTTGCGAGTTTTTCAACGAGCAGATGATTCGAACGCGCCGCGGTCGCAGGGAGCCGGCGCATTCAGGGGTGCGGCCGTAGCAACCAGCACGGCACGGTGAAAGAACGCCGTCGACGTTGAATCAGAGTCTGATTGAACGGCACCGTTCCGTTGCTGCGGGTACTGCGAGAGCAGGCACCACGCGGAAAAGAACGGCGATTGTGCCATAGCTTTTTCAGCTTTAACCGAAAAGACGCCAACATGCAGGCAAAACGGTAAAAACATACTTTATCTTGCCGACGTGTGGAAAAAGCGACCGTTTTTCCTGCTCACTTTGGACTCATCGCCGGCGGTGTTGCGACGCTTGCCGACGAAGTTTGCGCCGTCGGCATGTGTTTTTCAGGACAGTGATTAGACAGAGTCGCACACCGCGCCGGGAGGGTTTGATGCGGGCGTCAACGCGTGAATCAGCTCGGGCCTTGCTGTTTACGTGTTTACTGTATGTATACGTAGTAACAGTTAACAAGCTGCGCCCAATTCTGTGGATAACCGGTGTTTACCGAAGTAAATCAGCGTCTTGCAAAGTTCATAACGGCAAGCACAGCGTGTGCGATGGCAGCGCGTATACGAGGGTAACTTTTCGCGGATTTCGACGGCGGTCGAGTTACCCCGTTTACATCCACAACGGTTCCACACGAGTTGCGCAGGTAAACAATGCGGTTATCCACAATTTGCGGTGGATAACCGGCCGCACTCAGACACAACCATTAACTGGCGATGCTTCCCTGCCGCAACGCCCGCAACAGAAAGCGCGCGGGGTCGATGTCTTCAGCGAGATCGCGCTCCAGTGGCCAAGGCTCGCCTTCTATCTGCGAGGCGATCAGTTCCGCGCCAAGTGCCGCCCACACGAGACCACGCGAGCCATAAGCGAACGCGCTATACAGGCCTTCCATGCGTGGCAAATCGAGCGGCCATGCGCCGCGCAAACGCTCGGCGTCGCGCGTGGCGAGCGCTTCATCGGCGACGTTACTGATCATCGGCATGCGATCGCTCGTCACGCAGCGAAATGCGACTCGGCCGGCGAGCGCTGCGGGATCGGCTTTCTCGGCAACATCTGCGAACGCGGGCAACATCTGCGCAACACGCTCGATATTTTCCAGATGACCGCCGGGCCGAAGCGACGTATCGGTGTCGTCGAGTTCATATGTGGCGCCCGTGAGCGTGACGCCGTTGGGCAGCGGTATCGCGTAGCCGTCGCCGATCACCGGCAATCCGAGCGAGGGCGCCGAGCCCGCGGGCAGCAAAGTGAGTTGCCCGCGTATGCTGCGAGTCGGCGCATGCTGCAACCCGGCGATGCGAGCCGCATCGTGTGCGCCGGCGACGATGACAACCGGCGCGCGCACCAGCTCTTTACCGCTGGTATCGAACACGCTCCACTGGCTACCCAAACGCTCGACGCGTCCGACATCTACTCCAAAGCGCCGTTCGAGCAGATCGCCCGCCGCGCCACACTGCGCGGCACAAAGCGATGCCGGGTCGATCCAGCCGCCTTGCGGAAACAGCCAGCCGCCCCGCGCAAGCGGCACGCCGGCGAGCTTTTGCGCATCCGCGGCGGAAACCGGCGAGACGAACTCCGGCGGGTAGCGCAACGCCGCGATGGCATCGCTCATGGAGCGTGCTTCGTCGTCGTTTTCGGCGATCTGCAGCAGGCCCGGCGCGCCGCGTGACGGCGCGTAACCGAGCCGTTCGAGCGCTGCCCAGCGCCTGAGCGCATACAGAAAGCCGGCGCGTGTGACGCGCGAAGCGACGCTGTCGTCGCGCGAAATCATTGGATGGAACACGCCGGCCGGGTTGCCCGACGCGTCTTGCGCAACCGACGCGTGCCGTTCCAGCGACGTCACGCGCCAGCCGCGAGCGGCGAGCCGCTCGATCACCGAGCATCCCGCCAGACCGGCACCGATCACGACCGCATGCCGCTCGCCGGGCGCGAGTGGTCCGACCGGCGACGGCGGTTCATGACGGCGAACGCGCCATCGCGGCGCGAAGTGGCCGACTAGCATTGCCCGCTTCCAGCCGAACCCTTCGACCTTGCGATACTCGAAGCCGCACTGGGTTAGCGCGCGCTTGATGTCGCCGGCGCTGCTATACGTGGAGAAAGTCGCGCCTTCGCCCGCGACCCGCGCCAGCGACTTGAAGACGGCGGGCGTCCACAGTTCGGGGTTTTTCGCCGGCGCGAAGCCGTCCAGGTAGAACGCGTCGGCGCGCAAGCGCAGGGTCTGCAAGCTTTGCTGAGCATCGCCGAAGACTAGCGTAAGGACCACGCGTCCGTCTTCGAACTCGATTCGATGCGTGCCTGGCACGAGCATCGGCCATTCGTCAGCGAGCGATTGCGCGAGCGCCGCTATCGCCGGATCGCCGATGGTCGCGGCGTAAGCCCGACGCAGATCGGCGAGCGTGAACGGATGTTTTTCGGTGGATACGAAATGGAGTCGCTCGCAACGCGACGGATCTGCTCGCCACGCGGCCCATGTCACCAGGAAGTTGATGCCCATGCCAAAGCCCGTTTCCAGCACGGTGAAAATGCGCCGCCCTTGCCAGCGTTCGGGCAGCAGATTTCCGCGCAGAAATACATGGTCAGCCTGCTCCAGACCGCCGACGGCGCTGTGATAGATATCGTCGTAGAGGGGCGAAAACGGTGTGCCGTTGTCCCGGAACGAGAGGACGGCGGGGATTAGCGGATCGGTCATGCGTGACGCAAAGTGACGCCCGCGACGAGCGGGTCGAACGTTACCGCCGGCGCGCGGCTCGCCGGGCGGCGAAGAAGACGCGCTGAGCGTTGGCAAAAACCAACGTCAAAGCCCCGTCCGTGCTGGGTTTCGGCGCTCGCGGCGTGCTCAGATACGCAAAAAGTACCGTTTCCTTGCTGTATCTGTTCTAAAACCGCGTAATTCTTCGAAACCCTTGTCCTGATTGGGTTTGCGCTGCGCTATCATAGCAAGCGCCGCGAGAGGAGCGGCAGCACGGCCGACGGACACTTGCTGTCCGGCGCTTTCGATCCGGAGGGGCTCCGGAGCCGTAGCTGCTTAACGGCGTGGCGCGCGCACGTATAATCGGCGCGTTCGCGCTGTTCGTGTCAACCTAAACTCAGAAAGGAACCTTAATGAACAAACAGGAACTGATCGACGCCGTCGCAGGACAGACGGGCGCCAGCAAGGCTCAAACCGGTGAAACGCTGGACACGTTGCTTGAAGTGATCAAGAAGTCTGTGTCGAAGGGTGACGCGGTCCAGTTGATCGGCTTCGGCAGCTTTGGTTCGGGCAAGCGCGCAGCGCGTACGGGTCGCAATCCGAAGACGGGCGAAACCATCAAGATTCCGGCCGCAAAGACCGTCAAGTTCACGGCTGGCAAGGCGTTCAAAGACGCAGTCAACAAGCGCTAAGCAGATTACTGCCAGGCAGTTGACACCCGCCAACGGCGGGTTTTTTTTCGTCTGCGCTCCGCCCGTGAAGGTGGCGCGAGACGGGCGCGGTGCTGTGCCGCGATCCGGATCGCGGCTTTCAGGCTGATACGAAAGGCCGCTCAGTCGTGGCGATGCGTGATCTCGCCGTGACCGTGGTCGTGGTCATGGTCATGGTCATGGTCATGGTCATGGCCGTGGTGGTCATGATCGTGATCGTCTTCGTCGAAATCCCACGCTGGGAACGGGTCGGCGAACTGCTGCCAGCCTTGCGGTCCCAGGGCGTACTCGGCGTCGGTAAGAAGGCACGCGTCGAATTTCGCGGACCACAGCGCCGGGTCGATGCCCACGCCGATCATCACCAGTTCCTGCCGACGGTCGCCGATGCTTAGGTCGTCCGGCGCGCCATACCAGTCGGCGGCAATTTCAGCGGCCAGTTCGTCGTCGGCTTCGGGCCATTCGGTGCGGTCCTGAGCCGCCCACCACATGCCCGCAGGACCGTGCCGGCAGGCGCCGCCCGCCTGAGACAGCGAACCGGCGATGTCGTTACGCGTCGCGAGCCAGAAAAAGCCTTTGCTGCGCAACACGCCCTTCCACTCCTCATGCAGCAGCGCCCACAGGCGTTCCGGATGAAACGGACGACGCGCGCGATAAACGAAATTGCCGATGCCGAACTCGTCGGCTTCACTGTGATGGCTATGCCCGTGCGCGTGCTCGTGTTCATCGCTGTTGAGCACGGCAAGCCAGCCAGGCGTGCTCGACGCCTCGTCGAAATCAAAGCGGCCCGTGTTCAGCACCTGATCGAGCGGCACGGCGCCGAAGCGGCTCACCACCTGCACCGCCCGCGGGTTGATTCGCGCGAGAATGCGTTGCAGACGCGTGAGTTCGTCGGCGCTGACCAGATCGGCCTTGTTCACCACGAGCACGTCGCAGAATTCAATTTGCTCGACCAGCAACTCGACCAGCGTGCGGTCGTCCTCTTCGGTGGCGGCAATGCCCCGTTCGGCAAGCGCATCTGCCGAGCCGTAATCGCGCAGGAAGTTGAACGCGTCGACCACCGTCACCATCGTATCGAGCCGCGCGACGTCGGATAGCGACGCGCCGTCGTCGTCGACGAACGTGAATGTTTCAGCGATCGGCATGGGCTCGGCCACGCCGGTCGACTCGATCAGAATCGCGTCGAAGCGTTCTTCCGCGGCGAGGCGTTTGATCTCGACCAGCAGATCGTCGCGCAGCGTGCAGCAGATGCAGCCGTTCGACAATTCGACCAGCTTCTCTTCGCTATGCGAAAGCGCGGCGGCGTCTCGTACCAGCGTCGCGTCGATATTGACGGCGGCCAGATCGTTGACGATCACGGCGACCCGCAAGCCGGCGCGATTCGCGAGGATGTGTTTCAGGAGCGTGGTCTTGCCGGCGCCCAGAAAACCGGAGAGCACGGTGACGGGCAATGGCGGCTGGTTCATCGCAGTACGGGAAAGCTGGAAATTGGAGGGCTTGCCGGGCGCAGCATTGCTGCGTGAGCGTCGAAACAGGATCGACGCTCGAGCGCCGGCGGCAGCACGAAGCCGCATTGTGCATCAAATCCGGGAAGGCAAGCAGACGGTAGCCGGCAGCCGGCTATGGACCGGGTCGCTCTGCGGGCGGATCAACGGGCAGTGAAAGGACTAATCAGCGTGCCGCTACGAGGGCGAGTCACAACCCAATCAACGTGTTGCTCAGCGCGCAGCCGGCATCAGGTTCCACTTGCGCAGAATCGCGGCGATCTGTTGCGCGTACTTGTCGCGCAACGAGGGCGTCTCCGAGTGATACGCGCCGATTGCTTGCCACGTATTGCCGTACTTGTTCATCTGACGGCGCAGATGCCAGGCCGCGATATAGACGTTCTTGCACGGCTCCATCAGCGTGCCCTGCGAGATGCCGTATTGAGCAAGCGTGGGCAAGTGAATCGAGTTGATCTGCATGACGCCGTAGTCGGTCGAACCATTCGCATTCTTGTGCTGCGCGTCCGGCCGATTGTGCGACTCTTGCCACGCGATCGCGCGCAGAATCAGCGGATTGACCTTCTGATATTTCGCTGCCTCGTCGAAACAATCGGCGCGCGCCGGCCCGGCTAATGCCAACAAGGTAATTCCTGCCAGGGCGGTAACGAGGGATCGATTCATCGGTCAAGCTGACTTGGCAAAACCGCAAGGGTAAGGCTTCGTAATGCATTGCGTCGGCCATTGTTCAGACGCGAGAAGCCGGAAAGCGCACTGTGGTCGGGCGTTGACGCAACATCGGGGAAAACCCGCGTTGGCAACAGCGAACCGGCGGCTCGAACGGCTCGTATGATACCGGCAGGCCGATACCCGTCAAGTTGGCTAACAGACATAAGAGCGCGGAACACGAAGTTCCGGCGCGGTTTTCAGTGCGTATCGGTTGCCTTTCAATGTCCCGACGAAGCAGGCGGATGCTGGAGGAAACTCTCGGCGCCTTTCCATTTGTGACAAATCCGACATGAAAAACTGTTACTGTTCACTTTTTTCGGACATTGGATGGCCAGCATTTTAGGGCGGGATTCCGCCCACCTGGCCCGCCAGCAGACCGACAGACCGGCGCTCTGCTCCCATGTCCGCGCTGCATGACCGCCGGCGGCTGGAGCTGCCGGCATCGACATTACATTCCATGAGAAGAAATCGTATGGCTTTGCGTCGCGTCGCAACGGCGTTGCTGGTGGCTGGACTGATCACTGCGCAGACGGCGGACGCACAGGTGACCCTCAACTTCGTCAACGCCGACATCGACCAGGTGGCCAAGGCGATAGGCGCTGCGACCGGCAAGACGATCATCGTCGACCCGCGTGTCAAAGGTCAGTTGAATCTCGTGTCGGAAAACGCGGTGCCCGAGGACCAGGCGCTGAAGACGCTGCAATCCGCGCTGCGCATGCAAGGCTTCGCGCTGGTACAAGACCACGGCGTACTGAAAGTCGTACCCGAAGCCGATGCCAAATTGCAGGGCGTGCCGACCTACGTCGGCAACGCGCCGACTGCGCGAGGCGACCAGGTCGTCACGCAGGTATTCGTGCTGAAAAACGAGTCGGCCAACAATCTGTTGCCGGTGCTGCGCCCGCTGATTTCGCCGAACAACACGGTGGCCGCTTATCCCGCCAACAACACGATTGTCGTGACGGACTACGCGGACAACGTGCGGCGCATCGCGCAGATCATTGCCGGCGTCGATACGGCGGCCGGTCAGTCGGTCTCGGTCGTGCAACTGAAAAACGCCAACGCGCTCGACATTGCCGCGCAACTGAACAAGATGCTCGACCCGGGCGCGATCGGCAGCACGGACGCTACGCTCAAAGTGTCGATTACCGCCGACCCGCGCACTAACTCGCTGCTGATCCGCGCGTCGAACGGCGCGCGTCTTGCCGCCGCGAGAACGCTTGCGCGCGAACTCGACGCGCCCACCAGCATGCCAGGCAACATGCACGTCGTGCCGTTGCGCAACGCCGAGGCAACCAAGCTCGCGAAGACCTTGCGCGGCATGCTGGGCAAAGGCGGCGAAAGCGGCTCGTCGGGAGGAACGAACGAGGCGAACGCGTTCAATCAGAACACCGGCGGTGGGCTCGGCGGCAACAATTCGACGGGCACCTCCGGCACTCCGCCGCTGCCGTCGGGTGGGCTCAACAGCAGTTCCATGTCCTCGCCGATGGGCGGCTCCGGTGCGGGCGGCTATGGCTCGAACAGCGGCAATGCTGCGGGCGGGCTGCTCGGTGGCGACAAGGACAAGAACGACGACAATCAGCCGGGCGGCATGATCCAGGCGGACGCCGCGACCAACTCGCTGATCATCACCGCGTCGGAACCTGTGTACCGCAATCTGCGCACGGTGATCGATCAGCTCGACGCGCGCCGCGCGCAGGTCTATATCGAAGCGCTGATCGTGGAACTGAATTCGAACACGAGCGGCAATCTCGGCATTCAGTGGCAGGTCGCGAACAATTCGCTTTTCGCCGGCACCAACCTCGCAACCGGTTCCAGCAACAGCATCATTAACCTGACGGCGGGCGCCGCGGCGGCCGGAGCCACAGGCGGTCTCGCCACGGCGCTGGCCACGCAAGGCGTGCAGCAGGGTTTGAACATCGGCTGGCTTCACAACATTTTCGGCGTGCAGGGTCTCGGCGCATTGCTGCAGGCGCTCTCGCAGACCGCCGACGCGAACGTGCTGTCCACACCTAACCTGATCACGCTCGACAACGAAGAAGCGAAGATCGTCGTCGGCACGAACATACCTATCCAGACAGGTTCGTATTCGAACCTGACGAGCGGAAGTGCAAGCTCGGCTTTTAACACGTACGACCGCGTCGACGTGGGCCTGACGCTGCACGTCAAACCGCAGATCACCGACGGCGGCATCCTCAAGCTGCAGCTCTACACGGAAGACTCGGCGATCGTGAACGGCACGACCAACGCGACGACGAACCCGGCCGGCCCGCAGTTCACCAAGCGTTCGATCCAGTCGACGGTGCTCGCGGACAACGGTGAAATCATCGTGCTCGGCGGTCTCATGCAGGATAACTACCAGGTCAGCAACAGCAAGGTACCGCTGCTTGGCGATATTCCGTGGATCGGCCAGCTGTTCCGCTCGGAGCAGAAGAACCGCAACAAGACGAACCTGATGGTGTTTCTGCGCCCCGTGATCATCAGCGATCGCGACACCGCGCAGGCTGTCACGTCGAACCGTTACGACTATATTCAAGGTGTGCAGGGCGCCTACCGGCAGGACAACAACCTGATGAAGGACAAGGACGACCCGGTGGTTCCGCCGATGCCCGTCGGCCCGAGTCAGGGCGGATCGCCGTTGAATCTGTTCGATCTCGACCAGATGCGCCGTCAGCAGATGCAGCCGCCTCAGCCACGTTCGTCCGCGCCGCAGCCGAATAACGGCACGCCCTACACAGCGCCCGCCGCCCCCGCGGTGAACGGCGCCGTGCAGAGCAACCCAGTGCCGGTTGCGCCGTCCACCGCATCGCCAGGAGTTCAGCCGTGAATACGCCGTCCATGCCGCCGTCAGCCTCAACGTCGCCGGCATCGTCGCGGGCCGCCGGAGTTGCATCGGCGGCAATGACAGAGCACGCCGACCATGCGGAGCGCGCGGCGCCGTCGGCGATCGCCGCGAGGCTCGTGCCCTATGGTTTCGCGCGCAGCGGCCAGATTCTGGTCGCGCATCAGCACGCCGACAGCCTCGAAGTGTGGATCAGCGAGCGTACGAGCGAAGCCGCGCTCGCCGAAGTGGCGCGCAATTTCGGCGCGGTGTCCGTGGTGCGTATTCCCGCCGACGAACTCGCGCAGGCGATCAACCAGGCCTATGCGCGCCAGGACGGCAGCGCGGCGCAGGTGGTCGGCGAAGTGGAAGGCGAAGTGGATCTGTCTCGCCTCATGCAGGACATTCCCGAGGTGGAAGACCTGCTGGAATCCGAAGACGACGCACCGATCATCCGCATGATCAACGCGCTGCTCACGCAGGCGGCGCGCGAACAGGCGTCGGACATTCACATCGAGCCGTTCGAAACGTCGTCGGTGGTGCGTTTTCGCGTCGACGGTACGTTGCGCGACGTCGTGCGTCCGAAGAAAGCGCTGCACGGCGCGCTGATCTCGCGGATCAAGATCATGGCGCAGCTCGATATCGCCGAGAAACGTCTGCCACAAGACGGCCGTATCACGCTGCGCGTGGGCGGGCGTCCGGTCGACGTGCGCGTGTCGACTCTGCCGACTGGCCACGGCGAACGCGCGGTGCTGCGTTTGCTCGAAAAGGACGCGACGCGCCTGAACCTCGAAGCGCTTGGCATGGGAGCCGACACGCTCGGCAAGTTCGACAAGCTGATCGGCAGGCCGCACGGCATCGTGCTGGTAACGGGCCCGACCGGCTCGGGCAAGACGACCACGCTATACGCGTCGATGTCGCGGCTCGAAACGGCGACCACCAACATCATGACGGTGGAGGACCCAATCGAATACGACCTGGCGGGCATCGGCCAGACCCAGGTGAACGAGCGGATCGGCATGAACTTCGCGCGCGCGCTGCGCTCGATTCTGCGTCAGGATCCGGACATCATCATGATCGGGGAAATCCGCGACCTCGAAACTGCGCAGATCGCGGTGCAGGCTTCGCTCACCGGCCACCTCGTGCTGGCTACGCTGCATACCAACGACGCCGCGTCCGCCGTCACGCGTTTGACCGACATGGGTGTCGAGCCGTATCTGCTCGCGTCGTCGCTGCTAGGTGTGCTGGCGCAGCGGCTCGTGCGGCGTTTGTGCCCGGTGTGCCGCGAAAAGCGCGTCGACGAAGACGGTCGCGTGCATTGGCATCCGGTCGGTTGCGACAAATGCGGCCAGTCCGGTTACGCAGGCCGCCGCGGCGTGTATGAACTTCTGCTGATCGACGACGAAATTCGCACGCTGATTCACCGCAATGCATCCGACGCGGACATCCTCGCGGCAGGCCGCGCGCAAGGCATGCTCACGCTGCGCGAGGACGCGGAGCGCTGGCTCGCTTCGGGGCTGACGTCGCTTGAAGAAGTGATCCGCGTGACGGGCGGAGCATAAGCGCATGCCGGCATTTCGTTTTGAAGCGATCGACGCGGCGGGCAAGGCGCAAAAAGGCGTGCTCGACGCCGACAGCGCGCGCGGTGCCCGCACCAACCTCCGTTCGCAGGGACTCACGCCGCTTGTGGTCGAACCGGCGGCCACACGCACGCGCGGCGAGCGCAATCAACGTCTGTCGTTGGGACGGCGGTTGTCGCAGCGCGAGCAGGCGATTCTCACGCGTCAGTTGGCCAGTCTGCTGATTGCCGGCCTGCCGCTCGACGAAGCGCTCTCAGTGCTCACCGAACAATCGGAGCGCGACTACATTCGCGAACTGATGGCCGCAATTCGCGCGGAAGTGCTCGGCGGCCACTCGCTCGCGAATGCGCTGACGCAGCATCCGAAAGACTTTCCAGAGATTTATCGCGCGCTGGTTGCTGCCGGCGAACATACCGGCAAGCTCGGACTCGTGCTGTCGCGGCTGGCCGACTACATCGAGCAACGCAACGCGCTCAAGCAGAAGATCGTGCTCGCGTTCACGTACCCGACCATCGTCACAATCATCGCGTTCGGCATCGTCACGTTTCTGTTGAGTTACGTGGTGCCGCAAGTGGTCAACGTGTTCGCAAGCACCAAGCAGCAACTGCCCTTCCTCACGATCATGATGATGGCGCTGTCCGGTTTCGTGCGGAACTGGTGGTGGGCCGTGCTGATCGCGGTGGCGATTCTCTTTTATGCAGTGCGTTCGACGCTCAGACAAGCCGGCCCGCGCCTCGCGTTCGACCGGTGGCTGCTCACCGCCCCGCTACTCGGCAAACTCGTGCGCGGCTACAACACGGTGCGTTTTGCGAGCACGCTCGGCATTCTGACGGCGGCCGGCGTGCCGATTCTGCGCGCGCTGCAGGCCGCGGCTGAAACGCTCAGCAATACGGCCATGCGCGGCAACATCGACGACGCCATCGTGCGTGTTCGTGAAGGCACGTCGCTCTCCCGCGCGCTCGGCAATACGAAGACGTTTCCGCCGGTGCTGGTTCACCTGATCCGTTCGGGCGAAGCGACCGGCGACGTCACGACCATGCTCGACCGAGCGGCCGACGGCGAAGCGCGCGAGCTCGAGCGTCGCACGATGTTTCTGACGAGTTTGCTGGAGCCGCTGCTTATTCTGGCGATGGGCGGCGTGGTGCTGGTGATCGTGCTGGCGGTGATGCTGCCGATCATCGAGTTGAACAATCTGGTGCAGTGAGGGCGGCGTGAGGGTGGCGTGGCGGCGCCTTTGTGCGGCGGCCGTGCTGCGGGCCGATGCGAAGCGGCGTGCGTGTCGCCCCGCTCTGCTCCGTTTTAGCGAACGTAGATCGTGGGACCGGCCGCGTTGGCCGGCAGGAATACTTCGGAATGCGCGCCATTGCGGTCGATAACGATCGAACGGGCGCGGACTTCGGAGAGTTTGGCGCCTTGCATCAGTGTGCTGCCGAGCGATACCGCACGCGGAGGTTCGCCGCCCACGCTGACAATGGCCGCGGCGCCTTCACGCAAAGCAAGAATGCCGAACAGATGCACGTCCTGGTTCGCGGTGCGCGTGAGCTGGCCGCCGAAAAGCGTGGCGGCCTGGTCGGTCGAGACCTGCGCGTGCGCGGCGGCTGCGGGCAACGGTGCGCCCGACGTCGTGGTGAGCGTGATGATCCAGTAGGTCAGCGTCGCGCAGAACACGGCGAACAGCGCAAGCGACAGAAGGCGGATTTGGATGGCGTTCATGCGCATCATTGTACGGACTATTGTGAAAATTGCGTTGGGTTGAAACCCCGCGATTGCATGACATTAAAATGACCGGCCGGGCGTGTTCAATGGCACCGAAAGTGCTGGACGCGAATCCCGCCCAGTCGAAAATTCACCTGAAAAGAGGTAGCAAGCTATGCAACTGTCGACCACTCGCCGCACAGCAATCGCGGGTCCGCGCAGCCGTCGTCAACGCGGCTTTACGCTGATCGAAATCATGGTCGTGATCGCGATTCTCGGCATTCTGGCCGCGTTGATCGTGCCCAAAATCATGAGCCGTCCGGACGAAGCGCGGCGCGTTGCCGCGAAGCAGGACATCGGCACCGTGATGCAGGCGCTCAAGCTTTATCGTCTGGACAACGGCCGTTATCCGACTCAGGAGCAGGGCCTGCGCGCATTGATCGAAAAGCCGGCCACCGATCCGGTGCCGAACAACTGGAAAGACGGCGGCTACCTCGAACGTCTGCCGAACGATCCGTGGGGCAACGGCTACCAGTATCTGAATCCGGGCGTGCACGGCGAGATCGACGTGTTCAGCTACGGCGCGGACGGCAAGGCGGGCGGCGAAGGCAATGACGCCGATGTGGGCTCGTGGCAATAGACGACAGCAAAGCACGCGTGACGATCAAGCCGCCGCTCGCCGCGGCCGGCACGGCTACGCACGCGCGTGACTGCCGCCGTTCGGCCGCAATGAGCGCAATGAGTGCGAGAGCCGGCCGTCGGCGCGCGGCGGGTTTCACACTGCTGGAAATGATGGTGGTGCTGGTGATCGCAGGCTTGCTGGTGTCCTTGACCGCATTGACGATGACGCGCAATCCGCGCACCGATCTGAACGAAGAAGCGCAACGTCTCGCGTTGCTGTTCGAGTCGGCCGGCGACGAAGCGCAGGTGCGCGCGCGTCCCATCGCATGGCAACCACTGGACGGTGGCTTTCGTTTCGACATGCGTACTGAAGACGGCTGGCGTCCGCTGCGCGACGATCTGCTGAAGCCCCGTCAGTGGGAAGGCGGCGTGACCGGCGTGACGATCGACTATCCGGGTTCGAGTTCGCAAGCGAGCCGTGTTGTATTCGGCACCGAGGCGATCGACGTGCCGGTGCGCATCACGCTCTTCTCCGCTGCGGGGCGCGCGACGATCGTCGGCACCGGCAACGGCCGTTACGAGGTTCACTGACATGCGTCGTTGCAGCAGCACGGCGGCGCGCAAGGCCGCTAACCGCCAGCGCGGTTTCACGATGATCGAGGTGCTCGTCGCGCTCGCGATCATCGCGGTGGCTCTCGCCGCATCGTTGCGTGCAGTAGGCAGTCTCGCGAGCGGCGAAGCCGATCTTCACCGGCGCCTGCTGGCTGGCTGGAGCGCGGACAACACGCTCGCGCAATTGCGTCTTACGCATGCATGGCCGAACGTCGGCTCGACGAGCTTCGATTGTTCGCAAGGCAATCTGCAGTTGATCTGTACCGAGCATGTGACGTCGACGCCGAACCCGGTGTTTCGTCGCGTGGAAGTCATGGTGACGATGCCTGGGCGTTCCGGCAACCTCGCTCAGATGGTCACGGTGGTCGCGAATGAAAACAACCGTTCGCTCTGAGCGCCGCCGCCGTGCGGACGCGCGTGGCTTCACGCTGATCGAGCTGCTGGTCGCGATCGCGATCATGGCGGTGATCGCGGTGTTGTCGTGGCGTGGACTCGATCAGATCATTCGCGGCCGGCAGACCATCACGAATGCAATGGAAGACGAGCGGGTCTTCGCGCAGCTGTTCGACCAGATGCGTATCGACGCACGTCAGGCCGCCTCGGACGACGAATCCGGCCAACCCGCGGTCTCGCTCGCGGGCGGCGGCTTGCAGATCGTGCGGCAATTAACCTTGCCCGGTTCCGCGCCGCGTTTGCAGGTCGTGCGTTACCGCGTCACCGAAGGACGCGTGATTCGCTATGCGTCGCCGCCGCTTGCGAGCGTCGGCGATCTACGCTCGGCGCTGCGCGGCGGCGAAAGCGAAGGTTGGACCGGCTTGCCTTTGATGGGCGGCGTCGGCGCGATTTCCGCGCGCCTCTACGTGCCGAGAGTCGGCTGGACTACCCAGATGAAAGACGTGCAGGGCGCGATCACGGAGGCCGACAATAACCTGAAGGTGCCGCAGCTCGGCAATGCGCCGTTGCCGCGTTCGGTGACCGGACTTGAAGTGAGCGTGGGCGCGAAGTCGCTCGCGCGGCCCATCACTCGCGTTTTTCTGATTGGAGAATGACATGAGATTCTCCTCGCTTCATACGCGACGTTCTGCCGTTTGTTCAGCCTCGATCGATGGCTCGCGTGGCTTGGCGCAATGTCGGGCGACGCGAGGCGGAGAGGTCGGCCGCGGACGTGGACAACAACGTGCACAGCAGCGCGGCGCGGCCATTATCAGCGCGTTGCTGGTAGTGGCGTTGTCGGCGATTCTGGTCTCCGGCATGCTGTGGCGCCAGCAGGTTCAGGTTCGCCGAATCGAGAATCAGCGCCTGCTCGCGCAGGCCCAATGGGTTTCGCGCGGTGCGCTCGACTGGACGCGTCTGATTCTTCGCTCTGAAGGCGATACCTCCGCAGGCATTACGTATCTGGGCGGCGTGTGGGGCGTGCCGATCGCAAAGACGAGACTTTCCGATTTCCTCGGCCAGATCGGCGAGGTCCGCGCTCAGCAGGGCGCCGCCACCTACCTGTCGGGATCCATTGAAGACGCTCAGGCCAAGTTCAATCTTCGCAACCTGGTTGCGAGCCCCGCGCCCGGGGTCATGCAACTGGACACGGAGCAGATCGGCGCATACCAGCGTCTGCTCGTGTCGCTCGGCTTGAGCGGCCAGCTCGCCAAGAACACCGCCGTGCAGGTGCGTGCGAGCCTCGCGCAGTCGGCAACGCGTTTTCAGACTGTCACGTCGACGTCCGGCACGACAGCGACGGCGCCCATTCAAGGCGGCGCAACGAGCGGCGGCTTTACCGACAAGCCCGGTATCGAAGACGGCGACGACAGCGCGGCGCACGCGCCGTTGCAAATGACCAGCGTCGACTCGCTGCTCGACATTCCCGGCTATACGCCGGAGATGGTCGCGCGCTTGCGGCCGTTCGTCACCGTGCTGCCTACGGTGTCCGCGGTCAACATGAACACGGCCTCCGCGGAGGTCATCGCCGCGATTGTGCCGGGCATGAGTCTGTCGTCCGCGCAGGCATTTGTCGCGCGCCGGCAGACAGTGTTTTTCCATAATGCCGGCGACGTGCAGCTTGCTTTGCGCGGCGCGGGTGCGCAGACCGTCTCGGTCGATCCGAATCAGTACGACGTCAATACGAACTACTTCCTGATTCACGGGCGCGTGCAGCACGAGCGCGCCGAGGTGGATCGCACGACGCTCGTCTATCGCGATGCTTTGACTCACACTACGCGTATCGTGCGGGTGCAAGACCAACTATGAATAACGCCTTTCCCAAAGAGAGTGGCCTTTGAGCACGCTGATCGTCTTATTGCCGCCGCGTGATCCGGCGGTGCCGTCGCAGGAATGGCAACTGCCGGACTTGCCATTCGTGCTGCTCGACAAGTCGGGACGCACGCAACGCGCCGGCCGCTCGGCGCTTGCGCTGCTGCCGCGCGCCACGTCGACGGTGCTGATGGTTGCCGCGCGCGACCTGCTGATGATGCCCGCCACGCTGCCGCCGCTGCGCGGCCCGAAGCTGCGCCAGGCATTGCCCAATATCGTCGAGGATCAGCTGATCCAGGACCCGCAAACCTGCCATATTGCCGTCGATTCGCAATCGGCCGCGGGCGGTCGTCAAATGCTGGCGATCATCGACCGTGGATGGTTCCGCTTCATCTACGAGGCTTTCTCCGCAGCTGGCCACCGGAGTCTGCGCGCCGTGCCGGTCACGCGTTGTCTGCCGGAAGCAACGTTGCCTGCCGTGCCGGCCGAAGTCGCCGAAACCGTGAGCGCGACCGAGCCGGCCATGGCGGGCGCGTCGCTCGCCGACGCTGCGCCGGTGCCCGTTGCGGCCGACACTGCGCCCCAAGTCGTGCCGATGGTGGCGGCGGTGCTCGGCACCGTGGTTCAGACTGCGCCCGCAATGCTGCTGGAAGGCGCCGTCGAAAGCGGCATGCCGCGCGTGGAGCTGGCGATTGCCCGCGGCGCGCAAGGCGAAGGCCTTGCCGTGCCTGCAAATGCGGTGAACGCGACACTTGCCGCGCTCGCTGGCGCAACGCCGGTTTCGCTCTACATGTTGACCGAGGTTCCGGGCAACGAGCCGAGTCTTGGTGCGAGCAGTCCGGCACGTCTCGGCGCACTCGTGCACGGCGCGAGTCCGCTGCCCTTCGAGCAGCTTGCGCGCCGCGCGCTCACATGCCGCTTCGATCTCTGCCAGTTCGAATTTGCGTCGCAGCCGTGGCGGCTCGACCGCGCGACGCTGCGCCGTCTGCGCCTGCCGGTGCTGCTGGCGCTCGGCGCGCTGGTCGTCGCCATCGTCGGTGCAAATGTGCAGTGGTTGATGCTTTCACGTCAGCGCGACGCGATCAGCACGCAGATGACCGAGCTTCTGCTGACCACCTTTCCGAAGACGACGGTCGTTCTCGATGCGCCCGATCAGATGTCGCGTCAGTTGCAGCAGCTGCGCGTGGCCGCCGGTGAGCTTTCGCCGGGCGATTTTCTGTCGCTCGCCGATGGCCTCGCAAGGTCGCTCCCGCCTGTGCCGGTCAACGGCATCGCCGCGCTGGATTATCACGACCGGCGTCTCGACGTTACCTTCAAACCCGAAGTGAAGCTGGACCCCGACTTCGCCAAACGCCTTGCGCGCAACGGACTGAGCGGCGCGATCGACAGCAACACCGGCAAGTGGACCATCAGGAACGGACAATGAAAGCTGAACTCGCGCAAACCTGGGCAGGCTTCTGGTACCAGCGAACCGACCGCGAAAAAGCGTTGCTGACGTGGGGCGGCGGCGTGCTCGCAGTGGTGATCGCGTGGTCGGTGCTGTGGGCGCCGGCGCAGGAGGGCCGCGCGCGTCTGCGTGAATCGCTGCCCACCTTGCAGCGGCAGCTCGCGCAAATGACCGCGCAGGCCAACGAAGCGCGCCAGCTTTCCGCGGCGGCACAGGGTGTTGCGCCGACCGGCGGTGCACTGAAGGACGCGCTCACCGCGTCGCTGAGCGATCATGGCCTTGCGGCCACGCAAGTGCAGGTGATCGGCAACGCGGTGCAGGTGCAGATGAAGAACGCGTCGTTTCCCGCGTGGACGGCCTGGGTCGACGACGTGCGCCGTCAGTTCAAGGTGCAGGTCTCCGAGGCGCACGTGACCGCGCTAAAAGAAGACGGCCAGGTGGATGTCACTGCGTCGTTGCAGCCATCCACGGCGAAATGACCGCGCTGTCACGGGATCTCGCATGACTTACTGGATGCGGCGCCTGCGCGCCGTGCTGCCCTGGGTGCTGGTTGCGGTCCTCTCGAACGCCGCCGTGATGCTCGCGCTGTTACCCGCTGCGTGGATCACGCCGCAATTTGCCCGCCAGAGCGGCGGCCATGTGAACCTCGTCGACCCGAGCGGTTCGCTCTGGCACGGCTCGGCTACGCTGATGCTGGCGGCCGGCTCCGACATGAGCGCCGCGACGCTGCTGCCGGGACGGATCGAATGGCGCACGGCGTTCTGGCCGCTCTTCACCGGCCGTGTGCGCATGACCATGCGCCATAGCGAGGCAATGCCCGATCCGATTACCATCGACGCGACGCCGCGCAGCGCCAACGTCACCCCCGGCACGATAGGCGTCCCTGCTTCGCTGCTAAGCGGTCTGGGCGCGCCGTTCAACACACTGGATCTGCAGGGCGACGTGCGGCTTTCGTGGTCCGACTGGCGCAGCTTCAACCGCGAGGCGTTCGGCCAGCTGACGGTCGCGCTGAGCGACGTGAGTTCGCGCGTATCGCCGGTAAAGCCGCTCGGCTCGTACCAGCTTGTGTTCCAGGCGGAGGGTGTCTCGTCGACAATCGAGTTGCGCACAATCAAAGGCCCGCTGATGCTGAACGGCCGCGGGGTCGTGTCGCCGGCTTCCACGTCATTTCACGGAACGGCGACGTCCGCGCCCGAGGCTCGCGACAATCTCGCGGGACTGCTGAATTTGCTGGGACGGCCGAGCGGACCGGACACCGTCACGTTGTCTTTCGCTCATTGAGCGAGGTGTGGCGCGGCAACGCGGAAGGTCGCACTTACGTCACGCTGCGCGAGTTCTCAGACAGAATAAAAAAGAGGCATGTCCGGCTCCGTTAGCCGCTCATGCCTCTTTCGTATTTCAGCGCCGTGCGGCGCTTGCTCACGCCCGCGAGTTCTATTTGCTTTGCGCTTGTATCTGCGCCTGAGCGGGCATTGACGTTTGCGGGGCATCGCTTCCCGCAACCGGCGTCGCCGGTGACGTGGATGACGCTGGCAATGGTGCTGGTGCGGCCACATCGCCGGTTTCGCGGTTCATCTGCGTGACGTCCCAGCCACCGCCCAGCGCCTTGACCAGACCGACCGACGACACCATCCGCTGACCTGCGATGGTCTGCAGCTTCTGTTCGGCCGTGAACGCCGTGGTTTGCGCGGTAAGGACGTTCACGAAGCCCACGGTGCCGGCCTTGTATTCGTTCGTCACGATGGCAAGCGCCTGGCGCGCCGATTCCACGGCCTGCTGCTGCACCACGATTTCCTGCTCGAGGATGCGCTGCGACGCGAGGTTGTCCTCAACGTCCTGGAACGCGGTCAGCACCGTTTGGCGATAGGTCGCGACGTTCTGGTCGTAGGCGGCCCGGGCGGCTTCGGTTTGCGCGCGGCGCAGCCCGGCGTCGAACAGGGTTGCCGCGAGTTGCGGACCGACGGTCCAGAAGCGCGACGGCGCGGTCAGCAGTTGCGAGAACAACGAACTCTGGAAGCCGCCGCTGGCCGACAACGTGAGCGATGGGAAGAAGGCGGCAATTGCGATGCCGATCTGCTCGTTGGCTGCCGCAGCCTTGCGCTCCGCAGACGCGATGTCGGGCCGCCGCTCCAGCAGCGCGGACGGCATCTGCGCGGGCACGGCGGGCGGCGTCGCGGTGAGCGGCATCAGCGGAATTGAAAACGTGGAAGCCGGTTCGCCCACGAGCACTGCGATCGCGTGTTCGTCCTGCGCGCGCTGAACGCCGTTGTCGATCGCGGAGGCCTGCGCCGATTGCAGCTGCGTTTGCGCCTGGATGACGTCCGAGCGCGCGGCCACGCCCGCGGCGTACTGGTTCTGCGTGAGTTGCAGCGAGCGTTGATAGGCGGCGACGGTTTCGTCGAGCAGCTTCTGGTTCGAATCGAGCGAGCGCAGCGCGAAGTACGTCTGCGCGAGCGTGGCCTGTGCGGATAGACGAGCGTTGGCCAGATCGGCGGCCGCGCTTTGTTGGCCCGCCTTCTGCGCGTTCACGGAACGACCCACCGAGCCCCATAGATCGGGTTCCCAGCTGGCGTCGAGTTGCAGGTTGTAGCTGTTGATGACGCCCGAGCGGTTGCTCCCGCTCGCTGCAACCGCATTCGATGAAACACCGCTGCCGGAGCGCGTAGCGCCCGCGGACAAGCCGACGGTCGGGAAATACGCCGCGCGCGCCTCACCGACCAGTGCGCGGGCCTGACGGTAAGCGGCGGCAAATTGGGCGACGGTCTGATTCGCGGCGTTCAGCTTGTCTTCGAGCGCATCGAGTTGCGGATCCTGATAGACGGTCCACCATGCGCCGCGATCCTGCTGATCCGACGGTTGTGCGACTTTCCAGCCGGGTGCGGCTTCCTTGTACGAGGCGGGAATCTCGGCGTCTGGACGCTTGTAATCTGGACCGACCGCGCATGCGGCCACGAGGCCCGCGACGGACACAGCTACCGCGAGGGTCAGGACGCGCGGGGCAAAGGTCCGCGCGGACGAGATTCGGTCAGACTGCATGCATGATTTCCTTCTGGACGCCGCGATGCCGCCGATGACGGCGCCGGCCGGTATGGTTTGCCGGCATGTTAGCGTAAGAGCCCGCTGGGCGCGGGAAACAGAAAGGTTAATGCGGCGAGCGATGTAGGTGTGTTACCGACGGTGTCGCGAAGGTTACGCGCTGTTACCGGCGAGCGACGCCACCCATCACGCCCGCGAGTCGACCCGCGATTCCGCCGATGCCGGCTTGCGCGCGAGCTTGCCCGCGGCTGCCCGGCATGGGGCGTCGCCGCGCGATTGGCAGGCGCTCGCCGGATTGTGCGCGGGGGCGGCGGCAGTGCCGGCCAGGCGCACCGGCTCTGCTGCAATTTCGACAGATGTGCTGCTCGAACTCTTGCGCCCACGCCGATGCTCGACCCACGCCAGAATCGCAACCCCTACCGATCCGCCGGGCAGTACAAACAACACTGCAAATAGCGCGAGCTTCCACCAGCGATGCGGGCCCTGGAAGCTGTGCAAAGCTGAATCGGTCAATGAGCGGCCGAGGCCGCCGAGGGTATTTTTGAGGTACAGCATGGGAGGAACATCCTTGGGTCACGCCGCATCGGCGACGGACAAAAAAGCGGTCAGAACATAGTCTCGGGTGGCGCGCAACGCGTAACTCGTTGCTTCGTATAATATTGACTATGCAAGTAAATTTCAAGATACTGATGCGCGATATGTGGGTGCGCTGTTGTTTTTCGGCGGTTCCTTCGGGGCGGTCTGCGAAAATCGCCATTGATCTTCCTGCTTAGGCAGCTAAACTTCGCTTGCCCAGCGATGTTCCGGATACAAGATGACAGACGGCCCCTACAAAGCAGATGAAATCCGGCTTGAGTCCAGTCTCGGCTATTACCTGTCGAAGGCTCGCAACGTGCTGGTTGAGCGCACCGACCGCGCGGTGAAGCCGCTTGGGCTGACCGCCCAGCAGATCGGCGTCATTCTGATGCTGGCCGCCGGCCGGGCGAATACGCCGTTCGAGTTGTCTCGCGTTATGTCGTACGACAGCGGTTCGATGACGCGTCTTCTGGATCGCCTTGAAAACAAGGGCTTTGTGTCGCGCACGCGCAGTGACGCGGATCGACGCATGATCAAGCTGGAACTGACGCCGCGAGGCCACGACGCGGCGCGCCAGTTGCCGGACATTGGCGCTGCGGTGCTGAACGAACAGTTGCGTGGCTTCACAGCCGCCGACCTTGCCACGCTGATCGATCTGCTCGGTCGTTTCATTGCGAACGGCGTCGATCCGGATTCGAGCGCCGGTTGTGGCTTGTGTTCGCCAGATGAGGTGCCCGACGAGCCGCTTCACGATTCATCGCCGGAAAACGGCAAGCAGTAGCTGGAGCGCGAATTACAGGGCTGTACTGCGCATATATCTCTGTCTGGGCAGAGTGTGATGGTGCATATATGCGCGATGGCTGAATCGACACGATAAACGTGGCACAACAATCTTTTCCGCGCTGAGGAGAAAAACATATGGACGCTACGGCTTCCAACGCTACTGGACCGGCGGCCCAACCCGCTACTCCGCCCGCAGCCGAACCGGCGCCGCTTACGGGCGGCGCGCTTGCGCTGCTGACGGTGGGCCTCGCGCTCGGCACCTTCATGGAGGTGCTGGACACGTCGATTGCCAACGTGGCCGTGCCGACCATCTCCGGCAGCCTCGGCGTGGCGACCAGCCAGGGCACGTGGGTGATCTCTTCGTATTCGGTGGCCTCGGCGATTGCTGTGCCGCTCACCGGATGGCTGGCACGGCGCGTCGGCGAAGTGCGGCTTTTCACGCTGTCCGTTCTGCTCTTCACGATCGCCTCGGCGCTGTGCGGTTTCGCGCAGAATTTCGAGTCGCTGATCATGTTTCGCCTGGTTCAAGGCCTTGTGTCCGGGCCGATGGTGCCGCTTTCGCAGACCATTCTGATGCGCTCGTATCCGCCGGAAAAACGCGGGCTCGCACTCGGCCTTTGGGCGATGACCGTCATCTGCGCGCCGATCTTCGGGCCGGTAATGGGCGGCTATATCACCGACAACTACACGTGGCCGTGGATCTTCTACATCAACGTGCCGATCGGCCTTTTATCCGCGGGCTGCGCGTTCGTGCTGCTGCGCGGCCGGGAAACGAAGACCACCCAGCAGCGTATCGACGCGGTCGGTCTCACGTTGCTCGTAATCGGCGTGGCGTGCCTGCAGATGGTGCTCGACCTCGGCAAGGACCGCGACTGGTTCAACTCGACATTTATCGTGACGCTTGCAGTGATCGCGGTCGTGTCGATTGCGTTCATGCTCGTGTGGGAGATGACCGAGAAAGAACCCGTGGTCGACCTTTCGCTGTTCAAGGACCGCAACTTCGCGCTTGGCGTGCTGATCATCTCGTTCGGCTTCATGGCGTTCTTCGGCTCGGTGGTGATTTTCCCGCTATGGCTGCAGACGGTGATGGGCTACACCGCGGGCCTCGCCGGTCTCGCCACCGCGCCGGTCGGCTTACTCGCCCTCTTTCTTTCGCCGATGATCGGCAAGAACATGCATCGGTTGAATTTGCGCGTGGTGGCGAGTTTCGCGTTTATCGTGTTCGCGTTCGTGTCGTTCTGGAACTCCACTTTCACGCTCGACGTGCCGTTTAACCACGTCATCTGGCCGCGTATCGTGCAGGGTATCGGCGTGGCGTGCTTCTTTGTGCCGATGACAACCATCACGCTATCGAGCGTATCCGACGAACGGCTTGCGAGTGCGTCGGGCTTATCGAACTTTTTCCGGACCTTGTCGGGGGCGATCGGAACTGCGATCAGTACGACGTATTGGGAAAACGATACGATCCGCCATCATGCGATGCTGGTCGACAACGTGAACGTCTACACGCCGAATACGAATGCGTACACCGATGCACTCGCCGGCGTCGGCTTTTCCGGTGGCAGCATTACCGCGCAGCTCGAGCAGGTGGTGACTGCGCAGGCTAATATGCTCGCCACGAACGACTTCTTCCGCATATCGTGTGCGGCGTTCCTCGTGCTTGCGGTGCTCGTGTGGATCACCAAACCGCGCAAAGGCGTCGGTCCTTCAATGGGACATTGATCGGCGCAACGCTTCGCTCATTGACTGACGGCTTCGCCGGTCGTTGGCGTCACCGACTGCCCCTGCAACGCGTCGGGGTGCATGGCGGTGGGTGCGGGCTGCGACGGCTTCACATCGGGTTTCTGTGTGCCCGCCGCGGTGCCTCGAACGTATTGCTTGAAGTCGGCGCCCGCTTCCCACGGGTTCGGCGTGCAGCCAAGCGATCCATCGCAATGTGCGGCGAAGCCGATCGTCGCGGTGCCGTCGGGATTTGCGGTGCGGGTGATCTGATACGCGAGCGCGCGTTTGCCGCCATCGGGGCCGGCCGTCTGAATCAGCGTGTCGGTCGCGGATTCGACTTTATATTTTGAGTTGTTCGTGACCCACGTCTGCGCGCGCTGCCACCAGAGGTCGCACTGAGCTTTGTTCGAACACGTCAGGGGCGTGGTTGCAATCTGCATAACGTCGGGATCGACTTGTCCTTGCGTTGAACATGCGGTCGGGGCAACCGCCGCCGTCGCAATGCACAGTGCGGCCAACAGACTTTGCTTCATCACGTTGATCCTCCCTCTCGCTAGCGTGTCGTAACAGTTTGGACCGTTATGCGCGGAGGGCGTTTCCTCTACGTCAAAGAAACCTGCAAGTCGTGAAGGTTCTGCTTACGCGCCCGCTGTTGTCCGCGTCGATTAAATAGCCGTTACCGCGCATGCACCGCACAATAAAAAAAAGCGGCTACTCGAGCCGCTTTCGCACGTTGCTTCGCGCACGTGAGCCGGTGTGTTCAGACGCTGAAACGATTCAATGTATACGCCCGATAAGCGGCGACAAATGCATCGAACGAGCCTACTTCTTCGCGTTCGAGCTTCGCCTGCTCCTCGAGCGATTGTTTGGCCAGTTCTGCAAACTCCTTGGCCTCGCCGGGCTCCAGCGGACGCGCGCGGAAATAGGCCGCGTGCGCTTCGCTTTGTTCCAGACCGAATTCGAGGAAGCTCTGCTGCTTGTCGCGCATCGTCTGCAACACCCGCGCCGATGGCGTAAGCGACGGATCGGCAAGTTTCGCCCGTTGAATGGCAACCGAGCGCGCGTGCGCGTCGCCGCCCTGCAGTGCGTCGAGCGTGGCTGCCGCGGCTTCGATCTTGACGAATAGCTCTTCGGCCCACTCGATCATCGCGACCGGATGGCCGTCACGGATCAGTTCGAGGCCGGGCTTGCGCCCTTCGGTCGTTACGCGCGCGAAGTTCTGGTTGGCCTCCGCGTAGGGCTGCGGCGGCAATGGCGCGCTGTCGTCGAGCGCGCACACGAGCAAATAGGCGTCGAGAAAGCGTGACGTCTCCAGCGAAATACCAACCGGCTCGAATGGGTCGATGTCCATGCAGCGCACTTCGACGTATTGCACGCCGCGCGCGGCCAGCGCATGCAAAGGACGCTCGCCGGGATACGTGACGCGCTTCGGACGGATCGTCGAGTAAAACTCGTTTTCGATCTGCAGCACGTTCGTGTTGATCTGCACCCACTCGCCGTTTCGTTGCGTACCGATTGCCTCGTATGCCGGATACGGTTGGCTGACAGCCTTCGCAAGTGCGTCGAGATAACCGGGCAGCGTGTCGTAGTCGGCATGCAGCGCCGCTTGCGCGGTGGTGTTCGAGTAGCCGAGATCGCTCATGCGCAGGCTGGTTGCATACGGACGGTACAACGTGTCTGCGTCGAAGGTTTCGAGCGTATGTTTGCGCCCGCGCAAGAAGCGGCGGTCGAGCGCCGGCGACGCGCCGAACAGATACATCAGCAGCCAGTTGGTGCGGCGGAAATTGCGAATCAGCGCGAGATAACGATCCGACTGGAAATCGACGGCACTTGCGGTGGATTGCTGATCCGCATGCAACAGCCGCCACACTTCCTCGTTCAGCGAATAGTTGTAGTGGATGCCTGCAATGCATTGCATCGTGCGACCGTAACGCAGCGCAAGGCCGATCCGATAGACGTACTTCAGCTTGCCGATATTGGAGGTGCCGTAGTTCGCGATTGGAATGCCGTCGTCGGTATCGGGCAAGAGGCCGGGCATTGAGTTGTTCCACAGAATCTCGTCGCCGAGTTCTGCGTACACAAAGCGATGCAGCCGGTCGAGCTTATCGAGCGTCAGCGCGACGTCCTGCTCGGCCGGCGTGATCAGTTCGAGCAGCGCTTCGGAATAATCGGTGGTCAGCGAAGGATGCGTGAGCGCCGATCCGAGCGCGCGCGGATGCGGCGTCAGCGCGAGTTCTCCGTTGTGCTTCACGCGCAGGCTTTCTCTTTCTATGCCGCGCAGGCCGTGCAGCAGCGCGTCGCGTTGCGGGCCAGAAGTCAGCACGGACAGGCGGTGCGAGAACGCGTCGGTCGTGCGGGATTGTGTGGTGTTTGGCATTGATGCGAGTCGGGCGTTGTCGGCCGCCATGTGCCGCTTCGCTGCTCGCTGGCAGCATGGTGCGGTCGACAACGTTCGGCGGAATTTTCAGTAGCGGGCACTTTAACATCTCGCCACGGCGCCTGCTTGAGGCCGCCTCGGCGGGCTGTTCCGGCCGGTCTGACCGACTGTTTTCACGCCGGATTCGCGAATTTAGCCACGGGAATTCGGGTTATTGCGGGTATTGCGGCGGTAGGGTTTTTAGCGGGCGGCGGTGCATGCCGCACGCGCGGTCGGTGCGGCGCGACGGAGCAACCTGCGCGTGTCGCTACCCACGCGAGCTAGCAAGCAAAGCTAGCCGCCACGCGCGGCGCCGGCGCGGTCCGCTACTTCATTCCACAGATGCATCGCCGCATAAGCACGCCACGGTCGCCATGCGTCGGTGCGCGCGCGTTGCTGGGTCGCCCGCACGAGCGACGGATCGCGCGCGGAGATCGACTGCATCAACACGAGGTCGAGTGCAGGCCACGCGTCGGCATCGCGCCACGCACGCATCGCGACGTATTCGACCGTCCACGGGCCGATGCCCGGCAAGGCGAGCAATTCCGTGCGCAGGCTCTGCGCGTCGGCGGTTGCGCTGTCGAGCGGTACGTCGCCGCTCGCGACGGCGCGCGCGAAACCCTGCAACGCCGCGACGCGTTTGCCCGGCATTCCGATTTGCGCGAGATCGACTGTTGCGAGGGCGTCTGGCGTCGGAAACCGCCACGCGGTGCTTGCGTGCGGATGCCCTTCGATACGCTCGCCCGCTCGCTGTACCAGTCGTCCGATGATGGTTGTCGCGGCCTTCACGCTGACCTGCTGGCCGACGATCGCACGTACCACGAGTTCGAAACCGGACCACGCGCCCGGCACGCGCAGACCTGGCGCCGCTTCGATCAGCGGCGCGAGCCAAGGGTCGGCGGCCAGGGCGGCACCGATCTTCTTCGGCTCCGCGTGCAGATCGAAGATCCTCGCGATGGGTGCTGCAAGCGCGTCAGCGTGACGGCTCACCGGTCCGTCGATGCTTGCGACGAGACAGCGCTTGCGTGGATGCTGGCGCACGCTGAGCGTGCCACTGTCGCCGTCCCATTCGATTGCGCGGCGATAGGCGCCGTCTTCGACCGTCTCGACGCCGGGCGTCGCCCGTCCGCCGAAAAAGCGCAGCAGGCGCGGCCAGTCGAACGGCGATTTGTACGGGAGTTCCAGGGTTGCGACTTCGTCAAGCGTGCTCACGCGGCGTGGTCCAGTTTGGTAGCGACGGTTTCAGTAGGACCCGTCTTGGAGTGGCTGGGTTCATCGGCGGAAACGGTGCGCGCGTGCTGCGCCTCGTTATCGAGAAGGGCAGCCTTGCGCGGCAAGCCCCAGCGATAGCCCGCAAGCGCCCCGCCCTTTTGCACGACGCGATGACACGGAATGGCGAGCGCAACCGGGTTCGTCGCGCACGCGCTCGCCACGGCGCGCACGGCGCGCGGCGCGCCGACCGCTTCCGCAATCTCCGTATAACTACGCGTCTGGCCATACGGAATGCGCCGCAGCGCGTCCCAGACACGCTGCCGGAAGGCGGTCGCCGCGATATCGAGCGGCAGGTCGAAGTCCTGACGCGTGCCGCGCAGGTACGCGTCGATTTGAGCGATGAACGGCGCGAGCCGCTCGGGATCGTCCAGCAGGGCCGCGTTGGCAAATTCGCCGCGCAATTCGTCGACGAGGAAGGCGGCGTCGTCGCCGAAACCGATTTTGCAGATGCCTTTGTCGGTCGCGGCCACCAGCACGAAGCCGAGCGACGTCGGCGCGCTCGCGTAGCGGACCGTCAGTCCCGCACCCTTGCGGCGATATTCCGACGGCGCCATGCCCAATTCCGCCGATGCGCTGTCGTACATCCGCGAAGGTGAATTGAAGCCGGCGTCGAGCGTCGCACGCGTGACGTCCGCGCCGCTCTTGAGCGCGTCGCGCAACGCGGCGCCGCGCTGCGCGGCCTGATACTGACGCGGCGACACGCCCACCACGCGCTTGAACAGCCGCTGCAGATGAAACGGGCTCACGTGCACAGCGTCGCTCAATTGCGCGAGCGTGAGACGTTGCTGCGGATCGGCGTCGAGCGCGGCGCACGCCCGGTTCACGATCTCCAGTTCGCGCGGCAATCCGCCCGGCTGGCAGCGCTTGCAATCGCGAAAGCCTGCGGCGCGGGCGCCGCCGGCGTCTGCGAAGAAGGCGACATTCTCACGACGCGGCTGGCGCGAAGCGCAGGACGGACGGCAGAACACACCCGTCGTCTTCACGCCGTAGAAGAAAGCGCCGTCCGCGAGCGGATCGCGGCGAGTGACGGCTTCCCAGCGCTCGTCGTCGGAATTCCAGGTGGCGGTCTCGGCGGTAAGGCTAGTGTCAACAGGCTTGGCAGCGCGGTTCATGATGGTCCCGAATAGGTGCTCTCGATGCTCACCAATGTAGGCCGCATGCCGACACACTACGCTCCGGTTCTTGCTGTGTCATTGCGGTTTCCCAATGGCGGACGGTCGAATCCCCGCCAGGCACTCGTTTCGCCGCAAAGTGCGACAAATTTGCACGATATCGGGTTTTCCCTTAAAAAGTTATTGCGTCGCACCAACCCCGTGTGTATATTAGTACCTGTCTCCTCCATGTCTCCTCCTGATATGGATTCAGCCCGCTCCAAGCAGAGCGGGCTTTTTTTCGTCTGTACGTTCCGCGTCTGGCCCTCACCGCAAGGCTTCCAGAGCCGCCGCTTTCTCATAAACTGGTGGTTCATCCGTTCCGTAAGCCGGCCAGAGGAAACGTTCCAAATGAAAATCCATATTCGCGAGATCGACCATGTGGTGATTCGGGCGTCGAATGTCGAGGTCATGGCGCGCTTCTACTGCGAGGTGCTCGGTTGCAGCCTCGAGAAGGAGCAGCGCGAGCTGGGTCTCACGCAGTTGCGCGCGGGCCGTTCGCTGATCGACCTGCTGCAGGTGGGCGCGAAGCTCGATCGCCCGGAAAACGGCGCGGTCGGCGCAGGGCGAAACATGGATCACGTGTGTTTGCGCGTGGAACCGTTCGACGTCGACGCGCTCAAGGCGCATCTCGGCGAGCACGGCGCACGGCTTGGTGAGCAGGCGGTTCGCTACGGCGCGGACGGCTACGGCCCGTCGCTATATCTGTTCGACCCGGAGGGCAACATGGTCGAACTGAAAGGGCCGCCGGAAGCGGCTCGGGTCACGTCGCTTTAAAGGTAAGCCCCGGCGTCCGCCGCGAGTCGCCGACGTTTCAGCCGTTGGCGGGCGCCTTCAACACCGTCCACTCGATTTTCACCGCGTCGGCTTCCGCGCTGCCGAGCCACGCTTCGCCGTCCTGTACGGTGCATTGAAGCCGCATCGTGCGCTCGGCAAGCGCGCCCAACTCTGCCGCGACGTTCTCGCCAAGCGACCAGACCGTCACATTGCGCATGCGCTCAACCTTGTTGCGCACGCCCTGCCACCAGATATCCGAAGTGCGTCCGCCGTACGCAATCACGATCACGTCGTTCGAACGGCCGCTCGCCTTTGCGATGCGCCGCTCGTCGGGCTGGCCGACTTCGATCCACGTTTCAATCGCGCCGGTCAGATCTTTCTGCCACAGATCGGGTTCGTCGACATCCGACAATCCCTTGCAGAACTCGAGTCGTTCCTGCGCAAAGAGCGCGAACGCGGCGACGCGGACCATCATCCGTTCGTCGGTTTCCGACGGATGACGCGCGATGGTGAGCGAATGGTCGGCGTAATAGTGCCGGTCCATGTTGGCGATCTGCAATTCCGCCTTGTAAATCGTCGATTTGAGAGCCATGCCGTTGCTAAACCAGACGCTCGCTCCAGCGGAGCGAACCGAAAATGAGTCGTCGACGGCGCGCTGCCGTCTTCCGTGTTTGTTGTACATTTTGTCTCCCTCCCGTGCCGTCCACCGGCCACCACATAGACGGGAAGAAGCATTTAACGAGCCAAGGCCTGCTCTGCGGGAGCGCCATAAACCTCGCCTGCCGCCTCGCGCAACGCGTCGAGCACCACTGACGCCGCAGGAGAAAGCAGGTGCGACTGGCGCGTGATGATACCGAATGTATCCATCCTGCACGGTAAATCGATTGGCAAGCGCTTCAACACGCCGTACTGTTGGTACTGACGCGCCACTTCGTCGGGCAAGACCGCCAACATGTCGCTTTGAAGCAGCAAGCTGGAAATTGCCAGGAAGTTGTTGGTGTTCACCACGTTCTGCGGCGGATTCAGGCCGATCTGCGAAAACATCAGGTCAAAACGATGCCGCAAAACACTGCCCGGCGGGTGCAATACCCAGCTCGCGTTGACAATGCCGCGCAGCGTAAGGCCCGCTTCGTTTTCCAGCGGATGGCCTGGCCGCGCGACCACGCACAGCGGTTCGTCGGCGAGCGGTTCGTAGCGAACTTCGGTTTTGAACTGGTTCTGGCGCTCGAGCACGCGGCCGATCATGATGTCGAGTTCACCTTCGGCAAGCCGCGGGAGCATCACATCTGACGTTTCGACTACCGCCCAGATCTGCAACTGCGGATAACGCTCCTTCACACTCGCGATGGCACGCGGCACCATGGTTGCAGCCGCCGCTGCGATCACGCCGATGCGCACCTGCCCGGCGAGACCCGCGCGCAGCGCCGAGATTTCGTCGTGCGCGTGGCTGAGATTCGACAGCACCATGCGCGCGTGACGGATCATGACTTCGCCGTACAGCGTTGCATGCATGCCGTGCGGCGTTCGGTCGAAGAGGCTCACGCCCAACATGTCTTCGAGTTCTTTCAGCAGGCGGGACGCCGCCGGCTGCGTCATGCCGAGCACGTCGGCGGCGCGCCGCACGTTGCCCTCTTCTTCCATTGCGGCGAGCAGCAGCAACTGCCGCGTCTTGAGTCGCGCACGGACGAACCAGTTCGAGTAGCTACGCGTCATCGCCTGTCTCCAAAGCATTTTTTTCGAATCGCCACAATCATGCCATACCGGAATTGTTATCGGGGTAGCTCAAAAACGGATTGGAAAGTTATTGCGCGCACTCATACCATTCGTGGACTTTAAGCTTCTCATGTGGCGCCTTTCCGTCGATGAACCGCGATCCGCTCGTCCCGCTCGTTGCCAGCCCGCTGCGCCATTACATCAATGGCGGATGGGAGACGGGTGCGACCACGGGCGTCTCGCTCAATCCGTCGGATCTGGACGAACCTGTCGGCGAATATGTCCGCGCCGACGTCCGGCAAACCGATAGCGCGATCGAAGCGGCAAGCGCGGCCTTCCGCGAATGGGCGCTCAGTTCGGCGCAGCGTCGCGCCGACGCGCTCGACGCAATCGGCAGCGAAATGCTGGCGCGCCGCGACGAACTCGGCCGACTGCTCGCGCGCGAAGTCGGCAAGACATTGCCCGAGGCGCTGGCCGAGGCCACGCGCGCAGGTCAGACGTTCAAGCTGCTCGCCGCCGATGCACAGCGCGCGTATGCCGAACCGCTTGCGTCGGCGCGCGCGGGCGTCGAAATCGACATGACGCGCGAACCGCTCGGCGTGGTCGGAATCATCGCGCCGTGGAGCGCGCCGCTCGCAATCGCCGCGGCGAAGATCGGCGCGGCGCTGGCGCACGGCAATTGCGTGGTCTACAAGCCGGCTGAATCGACACCGGCTTGCGCGGCGGCGCTTGCGTCGATCGTGAGCCGCGCCGGTTTGCCGGCCGGTGTCTTCAATCTCGTGATGGGCAGCGGCCGGCAGGTCGGCGCGCGAATCGTCGCTCATCCGCTCGTCGCGGCGATCAGCTTCAGCGGTTCGGCGGAAACCGGCACGCGCGTGTTGCAAGCT
This sequence comes from Paraburkholderia strydomiana, assembly GCF_031456815.1. Taxonomy (NCBI): domain Bacteria; kingdom Pseudomonadati; phylum Pseudomonadota; class Betaproteobacteria; order Burkholderiales; family Burkholderiaceae; genus Paraburkholderia; species Paraburkholderia strydomiana. The sequence goes on along the minus strand of NZ_JAVDVL010000006.1, from coordinate 206,686 downwards.
GCTGCCGCGCGCCAGGCGCGCGTGCAACTGGAAATGGGCGGCAAGAATCCCTTTGTCGTTCTGGCCGACGCCGATCTCGACAGCGCGGTCGATGCCGCATTGACCGGCGCGTACGGCTCGACCGGCCAGCGCAGCACGGCGGCGGCGCGGTTGATCGTCGAACGCTCGATATTCGAGCCGTTCGTCGACGCATTGCAGACGAAGCTCGCCAGGCTCAACGTGGACCACGCGCTCAAGCACGGCGCGGACATGGGCCCGGTAGCGAACGCCGCGCAACTCGAACGCGATCTCGATTACGTGGAAATCGGCAAGCAGGAAGGCGCGCAATTGCTGCACGGCGGCCGTCAACTGGAACGCGCGACGCGCGGCTACTTTTTCGAGCCCGCGCTGTTCGTCGGCGAACCGGAACATCGCATTGCGCGCGAGGAAATCTTCGGTCCGCTCGCGGTCGTGCTCCGTGCCGACGACTACGATCACGCGCTGCATCTCGCGAACGACACCGCTTACGGTCTATGCGCCGGCATCTGCACGCGCTCGCTCAGCCGCGCGCGGCATTTCCGCCGTCACGTGCATAGCGGTCTCGTCACGATCAATCTGCCGACCTCGGCCGTGGAGCATCACGCGCCTGGTGGCGGGCGCAAGGCGTCCGCGTACGGCTCGACCGACGCAGCATTCTGGACGGCCGTGAAAACGGCGTACGTCGCGAGCTGATCGTGAAGACATTTTTGCGCGCGGCCGCCCGCCTCGATCCCATAGCCACGTTTTTACGCCCCGGCTAGCGCCGTCGCGTATCGCCTCGCTGCACATAAACGAAATCAATGCAGCTTTTCAACCTCAGGAGACAGAAATGACCAGCAAGCTTCGCCGTTTGACGCTAACCGCGATCGCCGCCGCCGCAATCGCCGCGCCGTTCGCCGCCCAACTTTCCGCGCACGCGGATCAGCCGCTCAAAGTAGGCTTCCTCGTGAAGATGCCGGAGCAGGCGTGGTTTATCAACGAACAGAAAGCCGCGACCGCGCTCGGTCAGAAGGACGGCTTTTCGGTCGTGAACATCGGCACGCCGGACGGCGAGAAAGTGCTGTCCGCGATCGACAATCTCGGCGCCCAGGGCGCGAAGGGCTTCGTGATCTGCGCGCCTGACGTGCGTCTCGGACCGGCCATTCAGGCGCGCGCCAAGCGCTACAACATGAAGTTCGTCACCGTCGACGATCAACTGGTTGATTCCAGCGGCAAGCCGCTCGCCAATGTGCCTCACCTCGGCATGTCCGCGTTCAAGATCGGCAACCAGGTCGGCCAGGCAATCAGCGACGAAATGAAGCGCCGCGGCTGGAAGCCCGAGGAAGTCGGCGCACTGCGTATCACGAACTACGAACTGCCGACCGCGAAATTGCGTACCGACGGCGCGACTGAAACGCTGCTCGCCGGCGGCTTCAAGAAGGAAAACATTTTCGACGCCCCGCAAAAGACGACCGACGACGAAGGCGGCTTCAACGCGTCGTCGCCGGTGTTGGCCAAGCATCCGAACATCAAGAAGTGGGTGATCTTTGCGCTCAACGAGGAAAGCGTGCTGGGCGGCGTGCGTGCTACCGAGCAGCTGCATATTCCGGCAGCGGACGTGATCGGTGTCGGCATCAACGGTGCAGGCGAGGCTTTCGCCGAGTTCCAGAAGAAAGAGCCGACGGGCTTCTACGGCACGATCGCCGTCAGCTCGACGATGCACGGCAAGGAGAGCACCGAGAACCTCGTGGAATGGATCAAGGACGGCAAGCAGCCGCCCGCCGATACGCAGACCACTGGCAAGTTGATGGTGCGCAGCAACTGGCAGGACGTGCGTAAAGAACTCGGCATTTAAGCTGCGTTCGACTTTGCACGCGGCGGGCCGCGCCTCGCATTTGCCTGACGCGAGAGCGGCCCGCACAGCTTGTCCACCATTGAGGTTTTTTGATGACGTCCTCACACACTGCGACATCCCTTAGCGGTGCCGACGCGCCGCTACAGACGCCCTCGCCTGTGCCCGCTTCGACCGAGCCGTATCTGCAACTCGACGGCATCACCGTGCGCTTTCCCGGCGTGCTCGCGCTCGACCAGGTGTCGCTCGAAGTGCGTCGCGGCGAAGTGCACGGCCTCATGGGCGAAAACGGCGCCGGCAAATCGACACTGCTCAAGGTCCTGTCCGGCGTGAACCAGCCCGCGGCGGGCACGTTGTCGCTCGATGGCGTGGAGCAGCAGTTCACCACGACGAAGGCGGCAATCGCGGCGGGTGTCGCGATCATCTATCAGGAATTGCACCTGGTGCCGGAATTGACGGTGGCCGAAAACCTGATGCTCGGCGCGCTGCCCAACCGCTTCGGTGTGCTGGACGAAAAGGCGCTCGTCGCGCGCGCGGTGCGCGAACTCGAACGCCTCGGCGAAAAAATCGATCCGTCGCAGCAGGTGAAAAATCTGTCGATTGGTCAGCGTCAGATGATCGAAATCGGCAAGGCGCTGATGCGCGACGCGCGCGTGATTGCATTCGACGAACCGACGAGTTCGTTGTCGTCGCGCGAGACCACGCAACTGTTCCGGATCATTCGCGCGTTGCGTGCCGAAGGCCGCGCGATCATCTACGTCACGCATCGGATGGATGAAGTCTACGAACTATGCGATCGCGTCACCGTGTTTCGCGACGGCCGCCGCATCGACACGTTCGACGCAGGCGCAGGCCTCGACCGTGACCGCCTGATCAGCTGCATGGTGGGCCGTTCGATCGCCGACGTGTACGGCTATCGCACGCGCGATGTCGGCGATGTGCAACTCGACGTCAAGGGATTGATGGGACCGGGCCTGCGCGAGCCCGCCACATTCTCCGCACGCAAAGGCGAAATCGTCGGCTTCTTCGGACTCGTCGGGGCCGGGCGCTCCGAACTGATGAAGCTCATCTACGGCGCGGTCAAACCCACGGCCGGCGACATCACGCTCAAAGGCAAGCAGGTGCGCTTCGCCACGCCGCGCGACGCAGTGCGCGCGGGCGTCGCGCTGTGTCCCGAAGATCGCAAGCAGGAAGGCATTGTTTCGATCGCTTCGGTTTCGGACAACCTCAACATCAGTTGCCGCCGCCACTTCAGCCGCTTCAACGTGCTCAACGGACGCAAGGAAGCGCAGACCGCGAAAGAGTTCATCGGCAAGCTCGCGATCAAGACGCGCAACGGCGAGACGCCGATCGGCACGCTCTCGGGCGGCAATCAGCAGAAGGTGATTCTGTCGCGCTGGCTCGCGGAAGACATCGACGTGTTCCTGATGGACGAACCCACGCGCGGCATCGACGTCGGTGCGCGCAGCGAGATTTACGGTCTGCTGTATGGGCTCGCGGACGCGGGACGTACGGTGATCGTGGTGTCGAGCGATCTTGCCGAAGTAATCGGCGTGACCGACCGCGTGATCGTAATGAAAGAAGGCCGCCTGGTCGGCGATCTGCCGAAAGCACAGGCGACACCCGATGCGCTCATCAAGCTCGCGCTGCCTCGCTAGAACACATGCTGGCCTCAGGTGCCAGACAAATGAAGGCCCCTGAAGAAGGCACCTGAACCGAACGCAACTGAATCGCGCCGTCGAACCGAACCACGCGGCATTGAAACGGAACACACATCATGCACACACCATCGACCGACCCCTCCACGCCAGCCGTCGCTTCCGCGGGCCTGAGCGCGCGCGCCGCGCGGACCTGGGATCTGATCAACAAGTCCGGCATCGTGATGGTCTTCATCATCCTGTTTGCGGTGCTGTCGTTCACCGTGCCCGACTTCCTGAGTTCACGAAACATTCAGGGCCTGCTGCTTTCCGTCACGCTGATCGGCTCGATCTCCGTGACCATGATGTTCGTGCTCGCGCTCGGCGAGGTCGATCTGTCGGTCGCGTCGATCGTGGCGTTTGCGGGGGTCGTGGCATCCACGTTGATCACCGTGACGCATAGCGTATTGCTCGGCGTTGCCGCGGGCGTGCTTGCCGGCGGCGCGGTCGGGCTCGTGAACGGCGTGCTGGTCGCGCGCTACAAGATCAATTCGCTGATCGTCACGCTCGCGATGATGGAAGTCGTGCGGGGCCTCGCCTTCATCACGTCGAGCGGCGACGCGGTGATGATTTCGGAAGAACGCTTCTTCGATCTGGGCGGCGGCTCCTTCCTCGGCATTTCGTATCCGATCTGGAGCAACATCATCGGCTTCGTGGTGTTCGGTTTTCTGCTGAAGAAAACCGTGTTCGGCAAGAACGTGCTGGCGGTCGGCGGCAACAGCGAGGCGGCCCTGCTTGCGGGTCTGCCCGTCACGCGCATCAAGATCACCGTGTTCGTGCTTCAAGGGCTCGTCACCGGCTTTGCGGGCGTGATGCTTGCGTCGCGTATGAGTCTCGGCGATCCGAAGACGTCGGTCGGTCTCGAACTCGGCGTGATCTCCGCGTGCGTGCTCGGCGGCGTGTCGCTGACGGGCGGCGTCGCGACGATTTCCGGCGTGCTGGTGGGCGTGCTGATCATGGGTTCCGTGCAGGACGCAATGAGCCTGATGAACGTGCCGACTTTTTATCAATACCTGATTCGCGGCGGGATCCTGCTGCTCGCGGTGCTGTTCGACCAGTTCCGCCGCAGCAAGCGCGTGCACTAAGCGTGCAATGACGCGCGCCCTGCCCTACATGTTTGCCAACAGGAGATTTCATGGCTGATTCCAACCAGACAAAAAAGCCGCTGCGCAGCCAGGCGTGGTTTGGCCTCAAGGACCGCGACGGGTTTCTGCATCGCTCGTGGATGAAAAACCAGGGCATTCCGCACGACGAATTCGACGGACGTCCGGTAATCGGCATCTGCAATACATGGTCGGAACTCACGCCCTGCAACGCGCATTTTCGCGAGCTCGCGGAATACGTGAAAAAAGGCGTGCATGAAGCGGGCGGTTTGCCGCTGGAGTTTCCGGTGATGTCGCTCGGCGAAACCAATTTGCGACCGACGGCCATGCTGTTCCGCAACCTCGCTTCGATGGACGTCGAGGAATCGATTCGCGGCAATCCGATGGACGGCGTGATTCTGCTCGTCGGCTGCGACAAGACCACGCCTGCGCTGCTGATGGGCGCGGCGTCGTGCAACCTGCCCGCGCTCGCGGTGTCGGGTGGACCCATGCTGAACGGCCGGTTCCGCGGCAAGCATATCGGCTCGGGCACAGGCGTGTGGCAGATGTCCGAGGAAGTGCGCGCCGGTTCGATGACGCAGGAAGAATTCACCGAGGCGGAGTCGTGCATGAACCGCTCGCGCGGCCACTGCATGACGATGGGCACGGCGTCGACGATGGCTTCGATGGTCGAATCGCTCGGCATGGGCTTGCCGCACAACGCCGCCATTCCCGCAGTCGACGCGCGACGCCAGGTGCTCGCGCATCTGGCCGGGCGGCGCATCGTCGACATGGTTCGCGAAGATCTGACGATGGACAAGATTCTCACGCGTCAGGCCTTCGAAAACGCAATCCGCACGAATGCGGCGATTGGCGGCTCGACCAACGCCGTCGTGCATCTGATCGCGCTCGCGAAGCGCATTGGCGTAGAGCTTTCGTTGGAAGACTGGGAGCTCGGCTCCAACGTGCCGTGTCTCGTGAATCTGCAACCGTCAGGCGAATACCTGATGGAAGACTTCTACTACGCGGGCGGTTTGCCGGCGGTGCTCAAGCAACTGGCCGAGCAAGGGCTGCTGCATCGCGAGGCGCTTACCGTGAACGGCAAGACCATCTGGGACAACGTGCGCAACGCGCCGAACCATGACGAGAAAGTCATCACGACGTTCGCCGAGCCGTTCAAGCCGAAGGCGGGCATTGCGGTCCTCAAGGGCAACCTGGCGCCGAACGGCGCGGTGATCAAGCCGTCGGCGGCCACTGCGGAACTGCTGAAGCACCGAGGCCGCGCGGTCGTGTTCGAAAACATCGAAGAGTTGCACGCGAAGATCGACGACGAGTCGCTCGACATCGACGAAAACTGCATCATGGTGCTCAAAGGCGCAGGGCCGAAGGGTTATCCGGGCTTCGCCGAAGTGGGCAATATGCCGTTGCCGAAAAAGGTGCTGCAAAAAGGCATTACCGACATGGTGCGTATTTCCGACGGACGCATGAGCGGCACAGCGTACGGCGCGGTGGTGTTGCACGTGTCGCCTGAAGCAGCTGCGGGCGGGCCGCTGGCTTTCGTGCAGACCGGCGACATGATCGAGCTGGATGTCGAAGCGCGGCGCCTGCACCTCGACGTGAGCGACGACGAACTCGCGCGCCGGCGTGCCGCATGGCAGGCGCCCGAGTCGCCGAAGCGCGGTTACTACAAGCTCTACGTCGAGCACGTGCTGCAGGCGGATCAGGGCGCGGATCTCGACTTCCTGGTGGGGTCCAGCGGCGCGCCGGTGCCGCGCGACTCGCACTGAGCGGCGCGAGTCGTTTGAAGAGTTAAACGGTTGTTCCTGCGCTTTGCGAGAAGGCGTGCTGCCGATGCGGTTCCACATAACCGCATCGGCTTTTTTACGCGCATCGCACGTACATGTCGCACAAATAAAAATCGGCCGGACATTGAAAAATGTCCAACCGATTTTTTTTAAGCACAAGCTCACAGTCTCCGGCTTTTTAAGCCAGAGAATTCACTGGAGCGCATGTCGTTACGGCAACTCGCCGAAAGTCTGCGCACTCAGTGTTCTATAAGATCATTGCTTGATGAAGCGATCGTTCGCCCACAGGCCTTGCGTGTCGCTATTGCTGGCATTCACGAACTCGAAGTCGTGACCGACGACACGCACGACGCGGAAGCTCGAATTCTCCGGCGTAGAGACGCATTGATACCCGGAGAAGAACTCCTGCATTTTCTGCTGTTCACCGGCTTGCGCGTGCTCATTGACGGCGTCGAGCTTGTCTTTCGACAAACAGCCGTACGAGTTGGCTTTGAACTGAATGGTTTGCTGCGGCTTGATCATGACGTCTTGCGCCTGAACACTTGCGGCAGCCAGACTTGCAACGGCGAAAACAAGGGCGAGTCGAGTTTTCATATGTTCCTCCGGGTGCGGGCCGAATGCTCAGGTTAGCTATGTATTTAACTCCATCGTCTAGCCCGCACCTTGCACTTTAGGAGAACGCGCAAGAACCACAAGCACATCTTGTGTGCGGTCGCAACAGTGGCAGATTGTCGCACCGTGCGCGTCATATGACGGATGGTTCGGCGACGCATCAAAGCCACCAAATTAAGCGGGATAACTAAGCGACTCCGCCCGCGCACGGCTTTAACCAGTAATGCTTTGCGGGCCGTATTAGCGTTAACGCGATATTCGATTTAAGCGATTTATTAGTAAGGGCAAGGGCGCTTGGTGCGTTGCACACAAAGTCATTTCGCCGACTTGTTAAAGCGGCGGATATAACGGTGTAAATGCAGAAGATAAACGATGCCAGGTACCGCTCAGCGTTATGCGCCGCACCTGGACGGCAACTGGCCGACATTGCAGGTACGTGCGGTGCTCTACAATAAAAACCATGCAACGTGAGAACGGAGGCCGCCGTGCTCGAGAACCTCATATTGGGCGTTTTTCTCGTCCTGCCGCTGCTGATCGTCGCGTTTCTTTTCTCCGACGAATTGTGGCAGGAACACCGGCATCTGCACGACACGCGCCCCATGCAAGCGAGACCGCGTCGCGTCGACTGGCGTCATCCGCTGCGCCGCTCGCGGCATCGGCTGTAACGCGGCGCCCGTGCGCTGCGGTGAGCGCACTCTACGAGCGCGCCGCATGTCACCGAAGACTGAAGACTCGCAGCTCAGTCCGCTCGCCAATGCGCGCGAATGCGTTTGGCCAGCGCTTCGAGTGTGTCTGCGTCCGCGACGTCGCGCGCGTGCATGCGTAAAGGCTGACCTTCCCAGCGCGGAATCACGTGAAAGTGCACATGCGGCACCGTCTGCCCGGCAGCCGCGCCATTGAACTGGCCGATGAACACGCCGTCCGGACGCAACGCCGCGCGCACGGCGACGGCAAGCTTTTGCGTCATGCGCATGCATGCGACCGTCGCCGCGTCCGACAGGTCGAAGATCTCCGCAGCCGCTTCTTTCGGCACGACGAGCAAATGGCCGTCGGCTTGCGGCATCAGGTCCATGAAGGCGAGCGCGGCATCGGTTTCCGCGACCTTGATGCACGGTAGCTCGCCGCGCAGAATCTTCGCGAAGGGATTGCTGTCGTCGTAGTTCATCGCTTTTTCTCCTGATTTTTGTTGCACGCTTGTCGCGGGTAAGGTTTGACGCACGCCGTCGTGCCCATTCTCGGCCGCCACTATTACAGCAGCCCACCGCTTTGGCCGAAGCGAAACGAAGCGAGGCGCGGTGACGCGTCAGCGCCAGTCGGTCGCCACGTCGTCCGGGTCGGTCAGCGTCAATCCAGACGACGGCAGCGGCAGCGCCGTCTTATATCGCACCTGCTTGAGTGCAAAGCTGGAGCGGATGTTGGAAATGCCCGGAATCTTCGTCAAATGATCGACGATGAAGCGCTCCAGAGTCTGCATATCGGGCATCACCACGCGCAGCAGGTAGTCGGCATCGCCCGTCATCAAATAGCACTCCATCACTTCCGGTCGCTCGGAAATGGCCTGCTCGAAACGCAGCAGCGCGTCCTCCACCTGTTTTTCCAGACTTACCTGAATGAACACGTTGATGCGTAGCCCGAGCGGCTCAGGGTTCAGCAGCGTGACCTGCTGCTTGACGAGACCGAGCTTTTCGAGCGCGCGCACGCGGTTGAAGCACGGCGTGGGCGAGAGATTTACCGAGCGCGCCAAGTCGGCGTTAGTGATGCGCGCGTTTTGCTGCAACTGGCTCAGGATGCCGATGTCGATCCGATCGAGCCGTCTGGGTGGCGTGGTCATAGATGAAATATTCCGTGAGCAAGGCGAAATCTGGAATAAATAGCCTATCGCAGCGCGCGATTGCAAGCAAATGAGACGCTCATTTTGCCGACTCGTAAGTACCATTGACTCACTCGATCTTGAACCGGCGTGTCGATGCGGAGTGGTGCTATGACGGATTTGTCCAGCGGTAGTGAGCAGGTACGGAGCCTCGGCGTTCAGCGCACGGAGGCGGCGGACGCCGATCCGCAGGAAACAGCGGAGTGGCTCGAGGCGCTCGACGCTGTCGTGGAACACGTGGGCCGCGAGCGCGCGCAGTTTCTGTTCGACCGGCTCGCGAGTCACGCGGTGTCGCTCGGCGTCGAATCGGCGCGTACCAACGTCACGCCATATCGCAACACGATCGCGCCCGAAGATCAGCCGCGCTATCCGGGCAATCTCGAAATGGAGGAGCGGCTTGCCGCGGCGCTGCGCTGGAACGCTCTCGCAATGGTGGTGCGCGCGAACAAGGCGTACGGCGAACTCGGCGGCCACATCGCGAGCTATGCATCGGCGGCCGATCTGTTCGAAGTCGGCTTCAACCATTTCTTTCGCGCGTCGATGCCGGGGGCGGGCGAGGGCACGGGCGATCTCGTGTATTTCCAGCCGCATTCGTCGCCGGGTGTGTATGCGCGCGCGTATCTGGAAGGTTTTCTCTCCGAGGACAATCTGCGGCATTACCGTCGTGAGATCGGCGGGCCGGGGCTCTGTTCGTATCCGCATCCGTGGCTGATGCCGGACTTCTGGCAGTTTCCCACTGGCTCGATGGGCATTGGCCCGATCAATGCGATTTATCAAGCGCGCTTCATGCGCTACCTCGCGAATCGCGGCCTCGCGCTCACTGAAGGCCGCAAGGTGTGGGGCTTTTTCGGCGACGGCGAAATGGATGAGCCGGAGTCGACCGGCGCATTGTCGCTGGCCGCGCGCGAAGGGCTCGACAATCTGGTGTTCGTCATCAATTGCAACCTGCAGCGTCTGGATGGTCCGGTGCGCAGCAATGGCCGGATCATCGACGAACTGGAGGCGCATTTTGTCGGCGCCGGCTGGAACGTGATCAAGGTGATCTGGGGCTCGGACTGGGACGCGCTGTTCTCGCGCGACCACAGCGGCGCTTTGCTGCGCGCGTTCGCGAATACGGTCGACGGCCAGTTCCAGACTTTTTCGGCGAACGACGGCGCGTACAACCGCGAGCGCTTCTTCGGACAGAACCCGGAATTGGCCGCGCTCGCCGCACAACTGAGCGACGAGGATATCGACCGCTTGCGGCGCGGCGGTCACGACGTGCGCAAGCTGCATGCGGCTTACGCAAAAGCGCTCGCGCATCGCGGCCAGCCGACCGTGATCCTCGCAAAGACGATGAAAGGCTTTGGCATGGGCACCGCTGGCCAGGGCCGCATGACCACGCACCAACAGAAAAAGCTCGATTTCGACGACCTCAAGGCGTTTCGCGACCGGTTCCGTTTGCCGCTCACCGACGCGGACGTCGAACAGGTGAAGTTTTACAAACCCGCGGAAGACAGTCCGGAAATGCAATACCTGCATGCTCGCCGGGCCGCTCTCGGAGGCTATCTGCCCAGAAGGCGGAGAGTTGCGTCGGAGGGGCTGATCGTCCCGCCGATGTCCTCCTGGAGCCAGTTCGCGCTTGATTGCAACGGCCGCGAAATGTCTACGACGATGGCGCTCGTTCGGATGCTGACCGCGCTGCTGAAGGACGCGGGTCTCGGCCCACGCGTCGTACCGATTGTCGCCGACGAGGCGCGCACCTTCGGCATGGCGAACATGTTCCGCCAGGTCGGTATCTACTCGCCGTTGGGTCAGCTTTACGAGCCGGAAGACCTCGGCTCGATGCTGTATTACCGCGAGGACACGCAAGGACAGATTCTGGAGGAGGGCATTTCGGAAGCGGGCGCGGTGTCGTCGTGGATCGCGGCCGCGACGTCGTACAGCGTGCACGACCTGCCGATGCTGCCGTTCTACATCTACTACTCGATGTTCGGTTTTCAGCGGATCGGCGATCTCATCTGGGCAGCCGCTGACCAGCGCGCACGCGGGTTTCTGATCGGTGCGACGTCGGGCAAGACGACGCTCGGCGGCGAGGGCTTGCAGCATCAGGACGGCACGAGCCATCTGGCGGCATCGACCATTCCGAACTGCCGCGCGTACGATCCCGCGTTCGCTTACGAAGTCGCGGTAATCGTCGACGAAGGGATGCGGGAGATGGTCGAACGTCAGCGCGACGTGTTCTATTACGTCACGGTGATGAACGAGAACTACGCGCAGCCTTGTGCACCGGACGGCGATGTGGCTGCCATCCGCGAAGGTATTCTGAAGGGCATTTATCCGCTTGCCGCCGGTGCGGAGAAGGGCGCGCCGGCGCAGATTCAATTACTCGGCGCCGGAGCTATTCTTGGCGAGGTCATCGCCGCGCAACGCATGCTGAAGGACGACTGGCAGATCGACGCCGCGGTGTGGAGCGTGACCAGCTTCAGCGAATTGCAGCGCGACGGCATGGCGGCGGAGCGGCTTGCGCGTTATGGCGATGCGTCGTCGCCCGTGCCTTACGTCGCGCGAGTGCTGGGCGAGTCGGAAGGGCCGATCATCGCCGCGACGGATTATGTTCGCGCCGTGCCCGAGCTGATTCGCGCATACGTGCCGCGCCGCTACGTGACGCTCGGCACGGACGGTTTCGGCCGCAGCGATACACGTGAGGCCTTGCGGGAATTTTTCGAGGTGGATCGCAAGGCGATCGTCATGGCCGCGCTCAAAGCGCTAAAGGACGAAGGCGTGCTTGAGGGGCATGTTCTGAGCGATGCGCGTCAGCGGTATTACGGCGATGCGCCGGTGCAAGCGGCGTCGTGGGAACGTTGATCCGACCGGTCGACGGTGGTGGTTACACAGGTAATGTGTCGTTACCACTTGCAGCATCTATTTCTGCGCGCGTAGCCGACAATTCGTTCCATGCCTGAACGGCGGGAGCGAAAAATGAAAAAGTTAGCAGTGGCGTTAGTGATGGTGGGCAGCTTGAGCGTCGCGGGACAAGCGTCGGCTCATGGTCATGGCGGTGGCGGCGGCGATGTAGTGGGCGCACTGATCGGCGGCGCGGTGCTGGGCGCGGTCGTGACGTCGATATTGAATCCTGCGCCCGCGGTGGCCTATCAACAACCGGTCTATGCGCAGCCTGTCTATGCACAGCCGGTGTACCAGCAGGCACCGGCTTACGCGGGCCCGCCCCCGGGCTACTGCTACGACCAGTACCAGCGCGGATATGTGGCGTGCGGAGCGCCGCAGCAGCAGTACGAATATGGCGAGCCTGCGCCCAGGTGGTAAATGGTAGGCGGGTCGTAACTGCACGCTGCAGACAGAAAGGCCGTCGCTCACTGCGACGGCCTTTTGTTTTGACGCCGCAAGGCGCGGGCTTCAGTGCTTGTGATGCAGCCACTCGGCGTAGTGCGTATCCAGCCAGCGCTCGAGCTTTTGCGGTCCCGCCTTGTGGTGATAGCGGGAGGCCGCCCAGATTGCCCCGCCGACCAGCAGCATCACGGTCGGCCCAAGCAGGTAAGCGATCAACGATTCAGACATGGCAGCCTCCACGAAAAGGTTGCATCGTTGCTCCAGTGTAGGCGATCAGTCGCAGGAGAGAAGCGCCGCGTGATGCGAGGGCATGGCTTGGCGCTTTTGCGCTTGTGGCGATGTATTAATAACCTCGTGAACTACGCCCGTTTTCTTTACAGGGCAGGCGCTTGGAGCAGCCTGCCGTGTCTTTGTGTACCTAAAATTGCAGGTCGCGGGCATTTCGCCTTTACGTGCGTCCTGCTCCTTCGATCATCCCGCGCCCACGGCTCTTTTCCGCGCTGCGTCGAGCTCTGCATCGACGAAATCCGCCCATTGCTGCGCGATTTGCCGCTGCTCAGCCGGACCGGATTCAGGCTCGCCTTGCGACTCGCTTTGTCGCGTTTGCGCTGATGTTTTGTCCCGTTGTGCATGCTCTGTCATCTCGCGCAGATGCGCCCACGCCGTCCGGCGGAAGTCGTGAAGAACGAAATGTTCGACTTCCAGGCCAAGCGCCTTCACCGCCTGGTTGAGCGTGCTCTTTGCAATCGGCCGGTCGTCGCCCCTTACGCTCGGAAAGACGAAGGTTTGGCTTGCTCGCGTGCGATGCAACTGTTGCAGCATCGCGACCGCCTGCTGAGGCAGGTAGACGATGCGATCCGTATCTTGATGCAGACGCGCGGCGGAGATGCGCCACAGCGCGCGGTCGAGATCGAACTCGTCCCACGTCGCCTCCACGAGATCAGATTTGCGTACCATCGTCAGCACCAACAGATGCAGCGCTATCTTGAGTGGCTGGCGGATGCTCGACGTTTCGATCGAATGCAGCATCGTGCCGATCTCCTCGCCGGAAAGCACGCGGGTGCGGCTCTCGAAGGTGGCGATGGAGCGCGCCGGCACGACTTCCGCCGGGTTTGAGGTTGCCAGTTGGCGAGCGATCAGATACTCGTAGAGTCGCTTGATGACGTTGCGGGTATGCAGCGCCATCTTCGGCGAGCCGCGGCTTTTGATCGCCTCGCAGATGGCGACGACATGCTCCGCGGTCACCGCCTTGACCCGCATGCCGCCGATTGCAGGCAACACGTCTTTGTCGAGCGCGCGGCGCGTGGTGCGTCGATATTCATCTGACTTCCCGGCCATCTCGGTCGCCATATAAAGCTCGGCTGCTTCACGCAGCACGTCGGCTTTCGCTTCGGCCCCGCGGTCGCGGCGTGCAGTCGCGACCGGCGAAATTCCTTGCGCGACGAGCTCCGCGTACTTCTGCGCCTTCGCTCTGGCGACGCGCAGCGAAATCATCCGGTAATCGCCGATGGTCGCAAGCGGCTGGCGCTTGCCGTTCAGCGAATACCGGAAGCGCCAGATCTTCGTGCCCGTGGTCATCACTTCGATCACGAGGCCGTTGCCGTCGGCGACGCTGTAGCGGGCGGCGCGCGGTTCAAGTGCGCGTATCTGGGATTCGGTGAGCGGGGCGGCTAGGCGAGGCATGTTGGAGTGGCTGGTACGCGACAGAGCGAGTTTAAACTGTCTGCGTTTGTGTACCAAGATAAAGCCGGCGTTATTGGTCTACAAAGCATGTTGATCCGTCTCGCTCGCAACGCGTTCAAGCGGCTTACAGTCCGGCCTTTAGCCATTTTTTGGCGGTTTGCATGCCCGCTTCTACTTGCCGATACAAAACCTACTGAAAATCACTCCCAGCAGATCGTCGGAGCTGAATTCGCCAGTGATTGAGTTGAGCTGGTCCTGTGCGAGTCTCAGTTCTTCGGCGAAAAGATCCAGCGCCTGCGAGTTTTGATCGGCATGCGCGGCGGCCGTCGCAAGGTGGTCCTGCGCGGCGCGCAACGCAATCAGATGACGTTCGCGCGCAAGGTAGACGCTCTCCGCGCCGGCCTGCCAACCGGCGATGCGCAGGAGTTCGTCGCGCAACAAGCTCACGCCGTCGCCTTGTTTCGCCGACAGGCGCACTTCGCTCAGGTCGAAATCGGCATCGAGCGCGCGAGCCTCCGGCGGCAAGCCGACAAGGTCCGTCTTGTTCAACACGCGCACGACCGGAACACCGGCCGGGAAGCGTCCGGCAATGGTTTCGTCTTCCACGGTCATGCCCGTGCGCGCATCCAGCAGATGCAGCACCACGTCCGCGCGCTCGATCTCGCTCCACGTCCGCGCAATGCCGATTTTCTCGACTTCGTCTTCGGTATCGCGCAGGCCTGCGGTGTCGATCACGTGCAGCGGAATGCCTTGGATCTGGATGGTCTGTGCGACCTTGTCACGCGTCGTGCCCGCAATCGGCGTGACGATAGCGAGTTCAGCACCGGCAAGTGCATTGAGCAACGAAGATTTGCCGACGTTCGGCTGACCGGCCAGCACCACCGACAATCCCTCGCGCAACAGCGCACCTTGCCGTGCCTCGGCGAGCACGTGCGCGAGACGCTCGCGAATGCGCGTGAGCTTGCCGCGGGCGTCGGCAGCTTCGAGGAAATCGATCTCTTCTTCAGGGAAATCCAGCGTTGCCTCGACGAGCATGCGCAGCGTGATTACTTCTTCGACCAAAGCATGGATGTCGCGCGAAAACGTGCCGTCGAGCGAACGACCTGCCGAGCGCGCAGCGGCCTCGGTGCTCGCTTCGATCAGATCGGCCACCGCTTCAGCCTGCGCGAGATCCAGCTTGTCGTTCAGAAAGGCGCGGCGGGTGAACTCGCCGGGCTCGGCGAGCCGCAGGCCAAATCCGCGCCCTGCGTCGATGCAACGTTGCAGCAGCAATTGCAGCACGACCGGCCCGCCATGGCCTTGCAACTCGAGTACGTGTTCGCCGGTGTACGAATGCGGCGCGGGAAAGTAAAGGGCAATGCCGCGATCGAGCGCGTTGCCGCCGTCGTCGAAAAAAGGCACATAACTCGCGTGACGAGGCGCGAGTGCTTGCCCGGTCAACACCTGCATCAGCGGCTGCGCCGCGGCCTCGCCCGCGCGTCCAAATGAAATGCGCACGACGCCGATGCCTCCCCGGCCGGGCGCGGTGGCAATGGCGACGATGGGATCGGAATCGGTGGTCAGCATGAGTGAGGCGGCGAAATCGGAAGAGTGGGGCAGGGCGGCGCGGACATTTCCGGGGCGCCGGGCATTGTAACGCGGGCTATGTGCCGGCCGGTCTGCGCGTCACCTGACGACCAGAACGTCCTTTCCAGGTCGCCGTTGAGATTGATCCTAAACAAGCTAGGATTTTTACTTGATGAATAGGACTGAGCCAGACTCAACGAGAACGCTGTGCCGTGCAGACGCACGTCCTACATGGAAAAGTCGCAAAAATTGACATTGCGCTGAATCGCTGTTGTGCTGCGGCACGCAAGCTAAAATTATCTCAAATACGTTCAACATGAGCCTGATCAGTTGTCAACTGGGAGGACGCTGAATTGCACAATCTGGCCCATGCCAACCCCGAAAGAAAAAGCTGCCTTCTCGAAGAGGCTGAAGGAAACATTGGAGCCGCTGAAGATTCGCGGCGGGACCAAGCTCGCCGAACAGTTCAACCTTCGCTATCGCGGTGACCGTCCGGTTACTCCACAAACCGCGCACAAGTGGCTCACGGGTACGACGATCCCAAAGCCCGATAAGTTGCGCACGCTTGCCGAGTGGTTGAACGTGAAGGAGCACTGGCTGCACTACGGGCCTTCGCCCGGTGCGAGCGCCAGACCGATGGCCCGCGGCGAGAAGTATCCGCCTTCTCAGGAAACGATCGAACTGGCGTCCAAGATCGAATCGTTGACGCCGAAAGACCGTTTTCTCGTCGAAGAAATGATTGGGCGCTTTTACGGTGAGGATACCGAAGAAGAGTAGCGCGTGCGCCGTCTGCCCACACAGATCGCATGAAAAAAGCCGCCCGGTTCGTTTGAACCGGGCGGCTTTGTTTTTGCAGGCAAGGCGACTTGCCCTCAGCGCTTCAAGCAGCGATCAGGCCGGCTTCGCCTTCGACTGACCCATCATGCGCGTGATGTAGTACTGCTGCGCGATCGACAGCACGTTGTTCACGACGTAGTACAGCACCAGACCGGCCGGGAAGAAGAAGAACATAACCGAGAACGCAATCGGCATGAACATCATCATCTTCGCCTGAACGGGGTCCGGCGGCGTCGGGTTGAGCTTCGTCTGCAGGAACATGGAAACAGCCATCAGCACCGGCAGGATGAAGAACGGGTCCTGCTGCGACAGATCGTGAATCCACAGAATCCAGGGCGCGCCGCGCATTTCGACCGACGACAGCAGCACCCAGTACAGCGAGATGAACACCGGAATCTGCACCACGACCGGCAGACAGCCGCCGAACGGGTTCACCTTCTCGGTTTTGTAGAGTTCCATGAGCGCGGCATTCATCTTCTGCGGATCGCCCTTGAAGCGTTCGCGCAGCGCCTGCATGCGCGGCGTGATCGCCTTCATACGCGCCATGGACTTATAGCTTGCGGCCGAGAGCGGGAAGAACACCGCCTTGATCAACAGCGTGAGCAGCACGATCGCCCAACCCCAGTTGCCGACATAGCTGTGGATCTTTTCGAGCAGCCAGAAAAGCGGCTTCGCGATGATCGTCACCCAGCCGTAGTCCTTCACCAGTTCGAGACCCGGCGCGATGCCTTCGAGCATGCGCTCTTCTTCCGGACCGGCGAAGAGGCGCGCGGACACGTCGACCGTCTGGCCCGGCGCGATGGCCGCAACCGGCTGCTTAACGCCAACGCGATACAGCGTCGGATCGATCTTCTCGACGTAGATGTCGCGCTTCACGCCCTGCTGCGGAATCCACGCCGACGCGAAGTAGTGCTGCACCATCGCGATCCAGCCGTTGTCGGCTTGCTTCGTGAAGTCTTCCTTGTTCTTGTCGATGTCGCCGAACGTCATCTTCTGGAAGTGGTGCTGGTCGGTGTAGACAGCCGGGCCGATGAACGTGTGCGAGAAGCGCGGCGTTTCCACCGGCTGGTCGTCACGCACCAGTTCCATATAAACCGACGGGCTCACCGGCGCGGTGCCGACGTTCTGGATCTTCGTATCGACGCCGATCACATAGCTGCCGCGCGTGAACGTGTAGGTCTTGATGACCTTCAGGCCGCCCTTAACCGGCGACTCGAAGCTGAGCTGGAACGATTTGGCGTCGCCCGTCAGGTCGTGCGGCTGGTTGGGCAACGGCGTGAAGATGTCGTTGTGATTCGGGAAATCGCCGCCGAGCAGACCCGTACGCGCCAGATACGTGTGATTCGCGGTGCGGTCGAACAGCGTGATGACGAGATCCGGCTGCTTGCCGTCGCCTTGCTTGACGAGCGACAGCTTCGACAGCGTGCCGCCGCGAGTGTCGATTTCGCCGTTATAGACGTCGGTGCTGAACTTGACGAGTTGCGACTGCGTAGCCGCCGGCGTGTTGACCGGGGCTGCTGCGTTGGTGGCCGGCAAATCGGCGGGCTGGGTTCCCGGCGTCGTGGTTCCCGGTGCGGCGCTACCGACCGTCTTGGTCGGCGTGGCGCTCGGGAAGAACATCGACGGGCGTCCGTGGTCGCGTTGCCAGTTGTCGAACAGCATGACCGCTGACATGAAGAAGATGACCCATAGGACGGTGCGTTTGATATCCATGCGTTGTCTCAGTGTCGATGGAACGGCGCGTCAGCGCTTTTCAGAAGTGGGAGGCGGGACGAGATCGATGCCGCCCGCGGAAAACGGGTGGCAACGGCAAATACGCCTGGCGGCGAGATAAGTCCCGCGCGCGGCGCCATGATACTGGATTGCTTCGCGCGCGTAATCAGAGCAGGAAGGGTAAAAACGGCACCGATTGCCGAGCATTGGACTCACGGCAAGCTTGTAAAAACGCAGTAAAGCGATGAGTACCGTTTGCATGGCTGGTGCGGCCGGACAGCGCCGCGCAACGTGAAGTACCGGACGACACCCGCCGTTCAAGGCTGCCGGGGCTACTGCAGCCTGAGCGAAAAAGCGGGTGGTCACCTGAGCGTCATTCCGTCTTGGGCGCGTCCGCGGGCGGCGCCTGACGACGGGCAATTTCGCGTGCTGCCTTGTCGAGCAACGACTCGATTTCACTGCGGCACAACGCCTTTAACGGCGGCGACGCGGCGCTCGGCAAAGCCTTTTTGTCGAAGCGCGTGTGCAAACGCAGCAGCACGTCCCAACCGCCGAATTCCGCGCGACGCACCCGAAAGGCTTCGCGCGCGACTCGACGTACCAGATTACGCGTGGCCGCGCGCGGCGCATACTTCTTGCCGATCACGAGGCCGAGGCGAGCCTCGTTGCCGGTAGGCCGGCCGTACACCACGAAGTGCGCAGTGCGGCGCCACGGGCGCAAACGAAAAACGGATGAAAATTCATCCGTTTTCAGTAGCCTTGCGGCTTTGGGGAAGGCGGCTTGCGCTCGCAACGGTACCGAGCGCTGCTGCGGCGCCTCTGCCGGTCCCGCTTCGCCACCGGTCTTGCCCGGTACGGACAGAGCGCGCAATCCGCTCGCCTGCCTTAGATGGCGAGGCGCTTGCGGCCCTTCGCGCGACGTGCGTTGATGACCTTGCGGCCGCCAGCGGTCTTCATGCGAACGCGGAAGCCGTGGGTACGCTTGCGACGGGTAACGGAAGGTTGGTAAGTACGTTTCATGTTGCTCTCACTTGATCGAAAAAAAACCGCGCGATCATCGCTGAAAGCGCAATGGCCGGAGGTTTGCTGAATTGGTTTTCGCGGAACCCGCTATTTAAACCCGTTTTTCGTTGACCGTCAATACTTTAGCCGGTCCCGTCTGGGCGCGCGGTGCGTTT
Organism: Paraburkholderia strydomiana; assembly: GCF_031456815.1. Classification (NCBI taxonomy): domain Bacteria; kingdom Pseudomonadati; phylum Pseudomonadota; class Betaproteobacteria; order Burkholderiales; family Burkholderiaceae; genus Paraburkholderia; species Paraburkholderia strydomiana. The sequence continues at coordinate 187,464 of NZ_JAVDVL010000006.1, read as the reverse complement.
GCGGAGTTGATCCGTCCCTGTGGATAACTCACTTCCGGCTCCCGTTTGGCGTTAGAATCTCGCCTTACTTCCCAAAAATGATGCACGCCGCTCCGGCTCGCTTGCCCCGCAAATCCTTTGTGGCACAGGCGCCTGGGGCTGTTACGCCTGGCTGCTTCGGGCCTTGTTGCGTGCGCGCGACGGGGGCACCGGCGAACGTCGTGCACACCATAACGACAGCAACTCGATGAACGAATTCTGGCAACACTGTTCCGCATTGCTGGAGCGTGAACTCACGCCCCAGCAGTACGTGACGTGGATCAAACCGTTGGCCCCGGTCGCCTTCGACGCCGCTGCGAACACGCTCAGCATTGCTGCGCCGAACCGCTTCAAGCTCGACTGGGTCAAGAGCCAGTTCTCCGGCCGCATCGCGGATATGGCCCGCGATTTCTGGCAAACCCCGGTCGACGTGCAATTCGTACTGGATCCCAAAGCCGGCATGCGCGCCCCTGCGGCAGCCGCGCCGGCTGCGCCGCGTCCGGCTTCGGCGCCTCATTCCATGGGCGGTAGCGCGGGCAACGGCGCTGCCGTGGACGCGGCCGTTGGCGCCGTACAAGCGGCGCACGCCGCGCGCGCGAACGGCGCCAACAGCGCGATGGCGAACCTCAACGCGAACGCCCGCGCGGCAGCTGAGCACAATGCAAATGCTCGCGCCGCAGCCGAAGATTCCGCCGACCTCGACCTGCCGAGCCTCGACGCAAACGAAGCCGCGGCCGCGCGCCGCACATGGCGTCCGGGCCAGAGCGCGAGCTCCAATGGCAACGGCGACAACGACTCGATGTACGAGCGCTCCAAGCTGAACCCGGTCCTGACTTTCGACAACTTCGTGACCGGTAAGGCCAACCAGCTGGCGCGTGCAGCGGCGATTCAGGTCGCGGACAATCCCGGCATCTCGTACAACCCGCTGTTCCTGTACGGCGGGGTGGGCCTCGGCAAGACCCACCTGATCCACGCAATCGGCAACCAGCTTCTGATGGACAAGGCCGGCGCGCGGATCCGCTACATTCATGCGGAACAGTACGTGTCGGACGTCGTGAAGGCGTACCAGCGCAAGGCGTTCGACGACTTCAAGCGCTACTACCATTCGCTGGATCTGCTGCTGATCGACGATATTCAGTTCTTTTCGGGCAAGTCGCGCACGCAGGAGGAGTTCTTCTACGCGTTCGAGGCGCTGGTCGCGAACAAGGCGCAGGTGATTATCACCAGCGACACGTATCCGAAGGAAATTTCGGGTATCGACGACCGTCTCATTTCGCGCTTCGACTCCGGCCTGACGGTGGCGATCGAGCCGCCCGAGCTCGAGATGCGCGTCGCGATTCTGATGCGCAAGGCGCAATCGGAATTCGTGAGCCTCAATGAAGACGTCGCGTTTTTCGTCGCCAAGCATCTGCGCTCCAACGTGCGGGAACTCGAAGGCGCGCTGCGCAAGATTCTGGCGTACTCGAAGTTCCACGGCCGCGAAATCACTATCGAGCTGACGAAAGAAGCGCTGAAAGATCTGCTGACAGTGCAGAACCGCCAGATCTCCGTGGAGAACATTCAGAAGACCGTGGCGGACTTTTACAGCATCAAGGTCGCGGACATGTATTCGAAAAAGCGGCCGGCGAACATCGCGCGGCCGCGGCAGATCGCCATGTATCTCGCGAAAGAGCTCACGCAGAAGAGCTTGCCGGAAATCGGCGAGTTGTTCGGCGGACGCGACCACACCACGGTGCTGCACGCGGTGCGAAAAATCGCCGACGAGCGCAGCAAGGACGCTCAACTGAACCACGAGCTGCACGTGCTGGAGCAGACGCTGAAAGGCTGAGCGGTACCGACGGAAAAATCGACCTGTTTATTTCGTAACTCGCCCCCATTTTAGTGAGGCGGTTCCTTTTTCAGGCACAATACAGGTTTAACCGCCCGGCGGCCGCGGGCGGATTTCACGCCGTGACGGGCGCTGCGTGGCGCCGGCGGGGAGCTGCGGTTGCGTGCCGGAAAAATGCCCAAAAGGGCTGAAAGGCGCGTGGGCCGTTATATCAACGAAGGAACTCTATGCAACTGGTCAAGACCGAACGCGATAACCTCCTCAGGCCGCTGCAAACCGTGAGCGGCATCGTCGAACGCCGCCATACGTTGCCGATCCTCGCCAATTTGCTGATTACCAAGAACGGCCCGGACGTGTCGTTCCTGTCGACCGACCTGGAGTTGCAGATCACCACGCGCGCCGATTTCGGCGTGGGCGGCGATTCGGTGGCCACCACGGTGGCAGCACGAAAGCTCCTCGACATTCTGCGCGCCATGCCCGACGGCCAGGTCACGCTTACGCTGAATGACAAGCGTCTGACGGTGCAATCCGGCAAGAGCCGCTTTGCACTGCAAACGCTGGCTGCAGACGAGTTCCCAACGGTCGCGCAAGCTAAAGACTACGGCGCGAGCCTCGTGGTTCCGCAAAAGACGTTCCGCCAGTTGCTCGGCATGGTCCATTTTTCGATGGCCCAGCAGGACATTCGCTACTACCTGAACGGCATGCTGCTGGTAGTAGACGGCGACCAGTTGATGGCGGTCGCAACCGACGGCCACCGCTTGGCGTTTTCGTCGATGAAGATCGAAGGTGCCTTCGCGCGCCAGGAAGTGATCATTCCGCGCAAGACGATTCTGGAGTTGCAGCGTCTGCTGGAAGACATCGACGACACGCTGAACATCGACATCGCGCAAACGCAGGTGAAGTTCACGTTCGGTCAGGTCGAACTGGTGTCGAAACTGGTGGAAGGAAAATTCCCCGACTTCCAGCGTGTGATTCCGAAGTCGCATAAAAACCAGTTCGTGATCGGCCGTGAAGAACTGCAGCGTTCGCTGCAACGCGCGGCGATTTTGACGTCGGACAAATTCAAGGGCGTGCGCTGCATTATCGAGCCGGGCCAGTTGAAGATCATGTCGACTAACGCCGATCAGGAAGAGGCGCAAGAAGAACTGGAAATCGCGTACGACGGCGACAGCGTCGATATCGGGTTCAACGTCACGTATCTGCTCGACGTGCTCGCGAACCTGAAGGTCGACATGTTGCAAGTGAGCCTTGGCGATGCCAGCTCCAGCGCGTTGATCACGATTCCCGAGAACGACGAATTCAAATACGTCGTGATGCCAATGCGCATCTAACGCGTCCAAAAACCAGAACACACCAAGGGGCGCAGCGCCCCTTTGGCGTTTTTATGGCATTTTGAAAAGTCCCGAGCAGCAACCCAGCAGTAATGCAGAACCGGAAAAAATCCATGACTGAAACGAACAATACGCAACCCGACAACAGCTACGGCGCCTCGTCCATTCAGATCCTCGAAGGTCTGGAGGCGGTGCGCAAGCGGCCGGGGATGTACATCGGGGATACATCGGATGGCACTGGTTTGCACCACCTCGTGTTCGAAGTGCTCGACAACTCGATCGACGAAGCGTTGGCCGGATACTGCAACGACATTCAGGTGATCATTCACGCTGACAACTCCATCTCGATCACCGACAACGGCCGCGGCGTGCCGACCGGCCTGAAGATGGACGACAAGCACGAGCCGAAGCGCAGCGCGGCCGAAATCGTGATGACCGAACTGCATGCCGGCGGCAAGTTCGACCAGAACAGCTACAAGGTGTCGGGCGGCCTGCACGGCGTGGGCGTGTCGTGCGTGAACGCATTGTCCGCATGGCTGCGTTTGACGGTTCGTCGCGACGGCAAGAAGCACTTCATGGAATTCCACCGTGGCGTGCCGCAAAACCGTGTGATCGAAGAGATCGGCGGCATCGCGGTGTCGCCTATCCAGGTGGTGGGCGAGACCGAAAATCGCGGCACCGAAGTGCATTTCATGGCGGACGAGACGATCTTCGGCAATGTCGAATATCACTACGACATTCTGGCCAAGCGGATTCGCGAGTTGTCGTTCCTGAATAACGGCGTGCGGATTCGCCTGACCGATCAGCGTTCGGGCAAGGAAGACGATTTCGCGTTTGTCGGCGGCGTGAAGGGTTTTGTCGAGTACATCAACAAAACCAAGAGCGTGCTGCATCCGACCATTTTCCACGTGAGCGGCGAGAAGGACGGCGTGGGCGTGGAAGTGGCGATGCAGTGGAACGACAGCTACAACGAAAACGTGCTCTGCTTCACGAACAACATTCCGCAGCGCGACGGCGGCACGCACTTGACCGGCTTGCGCGCAGCGATGACGCGCGTGTTGAACAAGTACATTGCCGATCACGAAGTCGCGAAGAAAGCGAAGGTCGAGACGTCGGGTGACGACATGCGCGAAGGGCTTTCGTGCGTGCTGTCGGTGAAGGTGCCGGAGCCGAAGTTCAGCGCGCAGACGAAGGACAAGCTGGTGTCGTCCGAAGTGCGCGCGCCGGTGGAAGATGTGGTCGCGAAGGCGCTCGAAGAATTCCTGCTCGAGACGCCGAACGACGCGAAGATTATCTGCAGCAAGATCGTCGATGCAGCGCGTGCTCGCGACGCCGCTCGCAAGGCGCGTGAGATGACGCGTCGCAAGGGCGTGCTCGATGGCGTTGGTTTGCCGGGCAAGCTCGCGGATTGTCAGGAAAAGGATCCGGCGAAGTCGGAGATTTACATCGTCGAGGGTGACTCGGCAGGCGGGTCGGCTAAGCAGGGCCGCGACCGGAAGTTTCAGGCGATTTTGCCGCTGCGCGGCAAGGTGCTCAACGTGGAGAAGGCGCGTTATGACAAGCTGCTTTCTTCGGAGCAGATCGTGACGCTGATTACGGCGCTGGGTTGCGGTATCGGCAAAGAGGATTACAACCTCGACAAGCTGCGTTATCACCGCATCATCATCATGACGGACGCCGACGTGGACGGCGCGCACATCCGGACACTACTGCTGACGTTCTTCTATCGGCAAATGCCGGAGATGATCGAGCGCGGGTATATCTATATCGCGCAGCCGCCGCTGTACAAAATCAAGGCGGGTAAGGACGAGCGGTATTTGAAGGACGAGAACGAGGTCAATGCTCACATTCTGAAGCTCGCGTTACAGGGCTCGGAATTGTTGCCGTCTGAGAATGGCACGGCAATTACCGGCGATGCATTGGGCGAGTTGGCGCGTGCTTACCTGCTTGCGCAGGCGGTGGTCAACCGGTTGAGCAGGCTGTATGACGCTGGAGCGCTCGAGGCTGTGATGGATGGAGTCGTCATCGATCTCTCTAGCGAAAATGCCGCTGAGGCTTCTGCGAAAGCGCTCGAGGCTAAGCTGCGGGACGACGCGCTGAAGCCCGAAGTCACCGTTACGACGATGTATGACCCGGTGCGCGAGTTGCGGTCGCTGCGCGTGGCGAGGACGCATCACGGGAATCAGAAGGTTTCGGTGCTGGACGAAGAGTTTCAGCTGACCGCCGATTATCAGCAACTGGTCAATACCGCTAATACATTCAAGGGATTGATTGGTCCTGGTGCCGTTATCAAGCGCGGTGAGCGGAGTATGGCTGTTAGCGACTTCAAGTCTGCGATGAAGTGGTTGTTGGCTGATGCTGAGCGTAACGTTTCCAAGCAGCGCTATAAGGGGCTTGGTGAGATGAATCCCGGGCAGCTTTGGGAGACGACTATGGATCCGGCAGTGCGTCGTTTGCTGAGAGTGCAGATCGAAGATGCTATTGCGGCTGATGGGATCTTCACTACGCTCATGGGGGATGATGTGGAGCCGCGGCGGGCGTTTATTGAGTCTAATGCGCTTAGGGCTGGGAATATTGATGTTTGAGGGTGTTGTAGGTAGACGCATAACCTGAGAAAAAAAGACCCATAAGTTGAGAAACTTATGGGTCTTTTTTCTTAATAGTTGTGAGGTCACCAAAATGTGAAATCTGCCGACGGCGGGCTGCGTGAGGCACTTGCAGTACGTCGAATCCATCCTGTTTTCGAAGAAAGCCAGGCTTGCGAAGCTCGGCCTGACTTACGTCCTTGATGTCTTCGGCACGCCGCACCTGCTCATATTCGACAACGCCCAGAGACGGAGGGGCGGCGATTGGAGGGGCTGACCCGTCTCGACATCGACCCCATGCATTGCAAATCGCGTCATGCGCACGGAAAGCCCTTCGTTGGACGGCTAAACCGCTCGCTCAAGGATTACGAGAATCTGCGCACCATCCTTCTTCTTCCAACTGAACTCAAAGCGCAGTGGTAAAAAACACCATTCACCACGTCGGAATTTCTTTCTACGGGTATTCGTGCGTGCTGACACGACAGTGAGCAAAGGCACTGGACATGATTGGATTCACAGAAACGCACATGAACAGTGTACGGAAACGGCGTACGAAGCTTAGGCGTTGTACATAAAGCCCACGCTATTTTTCGCACACATGTAAGAAGATGTAGGTAATCGATCAAATTCCGGCTCTGGTTAATTTTACCGATATTGCGAACGCATGATTTCGCTGCGGAAGAGCTACCGATTTAACATTTGTTTTTTAAAGTGGGATTGCGATAATCATTTGATTTTATGTAGAATCGCGCGATAACGCGGGGGCGCGTGCCGAATAAGAAGAGGCGGTATGGGAGCACAGGACCTGATTGGTGCGATTACTGGCGGACTCGCTCAGACGGGACGCCTCCTGAAATTGGACAGTCCGTTAGGCATTAATGTTTTACTGCCGCAGCGGCTGGTGGGCCATTCCCGGGTTGGCCGTCACTATGAATTTACGCTCGATGCCGTCTCGACGAATGACAGTATTGAACTGAAAAAGCTAATCGCCCAACCTGTCACGCTGTGGATGCAGCAAGCGGACCAGTCGTACGCCGGGCATCACGGTTACGTTCATACCGCCCGTCGTCTGGGTTCTGATAGCGCACTAACCAGTTATCAGATCGTGTTTGCCTCATGGATGCATTTTCTGCGTTTCCGTAAAGATGCACGAATCTGGCAGGATAAGTCAGTCGATGCGATTCTCACCGATGTCTTCAATATGCATCCGCAGGCGCGAGGTGCATTCCGCTTCGCATTGCGCAATCCATTGCCGCAACGATCGTTTTGCGTGCAATACGAAGACGACTGGAATTTCTGTCACCGGCTGATGGAGACCGAAGGTCTGTTCGGCTATTTCGAGCAGGCCGCCGACGGCAAATCGCATACGCTGGTCGTCACTGATAATCTTGACGCCTTTCCACCGCTGTCACCGCAAACGGTCAACTTCTATCGATCCGGTACCAATAGCGAAACCGACGCCTTCGTGCAGTGGAGCGGGACCCGGACGTTGCAGAGCACGACCCTCACGACGCGCACGTTCGACTACAAGGCGCCGTCGTCCGCCGCGAATCCGAAGGGCACCACGGTCCCCACACTTACCACACAGGGTGATCTGCCGTCGCAGGCTGAGGTGTACGAGTACACCGGCGCATATACCTATGCACAACAGGAGCGCGGCGATCAGCTGTCAAAGGTACGGATGGAGGAATGGGAATCGCGAGCGAAGCGCTTTCATGGTGTTGGAGCGGTCCGGCGTATCGACGCGGGCCGCTGGTTTGAACTCGCCGACCACCCGGATCACAGCTCCGGCGGTGAACAGGAGCGACAGTTCGCGGTGCTCGGTGTTGAATGGGCGATCGAGAACAATCTGCCTGCATCAAACAGCACGACAGACTTCCCCCATAGCCTGAACGCTCACCTTGCCGCCGCCCGCGCACAGCACGGCGCGCAGGGAATGACGATCCGTTCAGGCGACGGCAGCGAAGGCTTCTTCATGGCGAATGTCGAAACGCAGCGGCGAACAGTGCCTTTCCGCAGCCCTCTCGAGCACCACAAACCCGCGATGCATCTGCAAACCGCGACGGTAGTCGGTCCGGCCAACCAGGAGGTCTTCACCGACACACTCAACCGGATCAAGGTACAGATGCACTGGGACCGGTTGAATCCCGGGGACGAGAAGGCGTCGTGCTGGATGCGGGTCGCGCAGTCTAACGCTGGCGGCAGTTATGGCGCGGTGCACGTGCCGCGGATTGGTGAAGAGGTGATGGTGTCGTTTGTCGACGGCGACTGCGACCGTCCCGTCATCACCGGACGCGTGTACAACGGCGCGAAAGCTCCCGACTGGCATTCGAACGGAATTCTTTCCGGGTACAAGTCGAAGGAATATCAGGGCAGCGGATACAACCAGATGGTCATGGACGATGCCACCGGACAGAACCGCGTGCAGCTCTACAGCAGCAGCACGAACGCGCAGTTGCATCTTGGGTATCTCATCAGTCAGACCGGTAACGCTCGCGGTGACTATCTCGGAAGCGGGTTTGATCTGAAATCCGATGCGTATGGCGCGGTCAGGGCGGGGCAGGGGCTTTACGTGTCGACCCACCCTACCAGTGGCGCGGCGAGCCAGCCGCTCGATGTGCGCAACGCCAGCAACCAGCTAAGCAATTCGGAAGGCCTGATCGAGGCACTCTCGCAGGCGAGCGAGACGCATCAGGCGGAGAACCTGAAGGACGGGAGCGATTCGCTTAAATCGTTCGTCGATGCGACTCAGAACAGCGTGCAGGGCACAACAGGCACGGGCGGCAACACGGCAGGAGGCGGTACTGGCAGCGCCAACGCGTTCAAGGAACCAGTCATGCTGTTCGCGTCGCCTGCGGGTGTCGCGCTGTCGACGCAAAAATCCGCTCACGTTGCGACCGATCAGAACATCAATCTGGTCAGCGGGCAAAGCACGCATATCGCGGCCGGCAAATCGTTGCTGGTGAGCGCTGCGCAAAGGGTCAGCCTGTTTGTGCAGAACGCTGGAATGAAGCTGTTTGCGGCGAAAGGCAAGGTCGAGATTCAGGCGCAGACAGATAACCTCGAGATCACCGCTCAAAAGAGCTTGAAGTTACTGTCTGCAACCGAGCGTATCGATGCTGCTGCAAAGCAGGAGATTCTGCTTACTTCAGGCGGCGCCTATATCCGTCTCAAGGACGGAAACATCGAGATCCACGCGCCGGGCAAGATCGACATCAAGGGTAGTGATCATTCGTTCAGTGGACCGACGAGCCTCAGTCGAACCTACAACGCGGAAGGCAAGAAAGCCGACATGCGAATCCGCTATATGGACGCAGAGGGCAATGTGCCCGAAGGTGAACCGATCAAGCTCGCGTCGGAGGATGGTGCGTTGCATAACGTCGTTCTCGACGGAGAGGGCAAGGGCGAATTGAAGGGCATCGATTTCGGCAAGTTCGTGGCAGACCAAGTCAAGCGAAGCGGAGAATAAAAATGGGCGACCGTCCCCTTATCCAACATACCGTCTGCATTGATCTGCCGGGTGAACCGGTTGAATGCTGGGCCGAGACCGACATCACAGTTCTGCTTCGCAAGCACCGTGATGTGGTATTCGATATCCAGGTGAAGAAAGGCGCCACCTACACTATCGAGGCAACCGAGGACTGGATCTATGACGTGACCAAAAAGAAGCGCGTCAAGCAGGGGCAGTTCCAGGACGGCCAGCGCTATCACATCTGGATCAGCAGGGATTTCAAGGGGCATCTGATACTCAAGCAGGACGGCAAGGTGTACCAGAACTATTCGATGCAGATGTTCGGTTTAGTGAATACCGCCTCGTCGCCGAAAGCCAAGCCTGAGCCGATCATCATCGCGATCGGTACGAATCACGCCTCGCATCCGCCAACCGCTTCGGCATCGCCGAAGCCGACTAGCGTAGCGCCGCTGATCACGTACCCGCAGCCGCCCATCCCCGACTATCTGCGCCCTGCCCCGCCGTTTGATCCGCTACACGCGGATCAACTCTGGTCGTGCCCATTGCCGATCAAGCTGGCACCTCGCACCACCGTCGAGCCGATGCAGGAAGCGCACGTCTTTGAAGTCGACAAGAATTCGATTCCCAAGGAAGTCGTGGATACGCTGGCTGCAGGTGGCGCCGAAGATACGGCCATAGACACTAACAAGATTGCGACACGGAACTGGCTAATAGGACAACTGGCTGGTGCGACGGCATTTCTGAACGACAACAAGCAGTGGATTCAGGAGCTTTGGGGGGAGAAGTTCAGATTAATGAAGATCGTTCACAAGAACGTCGGGGAAAAGACTTACGTTGTTTTCACTGGCAACCCTCGACTGCGTAAGTTGGTGACGGCCGCGCGGTACGGCGTGAGAAACGAAAAAGTACTGACGATTGCAGGGGGAGCGGGTACGGCCGAGTCGGGCGCGGCTGCCGCGTGGGAGGGATCCAAAGGAGCATTCAAGAAAGCTGGCTTGATCGCTTTGATTTTTACCATCACGCTTGATACGGCTGAATGGCTGCATGATTACCAGGAAATCGGTCCAGACGGAAAGAGAAAGAAGGACATCGCCGACCTGCTGGGCAAGATTGGGATCGATCTTGCGAAGGCGGGTTTGAGTGCGGCGATTGCGTCTATGGCGGTCGGCGCGGCCGTCGCGCTACTCGCAGGAACCGTTGCTTTACCGGTGTCGGTAATCGTAGTAGGAACTGTCCTTGTGGCGGTCGCGGTAGGCTATGGACTTGACTGGATCGACAAGAAAACCCACACCACCGAGCATGTGACGTCATGGTTTCGGTCTATCGGGGAGTCGATGAAGCACGCAGCCGAATATCTGGAAAAGTCGATGCCCAAAGACTATGATCAGTACCCCATGATGTACATGCCGTGAGATGGCATCCACCGGAAAGCGAGCCCAGATGCAACGATCGCAATCGATGACGAAGCCCGAGACCGAACCGAAAGACGCAGTTTGGGAGATGACGAAGAAAGCCACGCCGGTGAACTTCATATTTCCCGTACTGGGCGCTGGTGTGTCGTACGCGGCATATGCGGATGATCTTGCGGTATCCGGATTGCCATGGAAAATCGGACTACTGGTTACGCTGGTTTGCCTCTTCGTACCGTTTGCTGTCTCGATGATGTACCGCCGTTCGAACCTGCTGTGGGTATGCGGGCTGATACTATCAATTGCGACATTTGCCATGTACTTCTTCTTTGGCATATTCGCCTATTTCTACTACTTCGTATTTGCACCGATGGCGCCCCTTCTGCGTTGGCCGGGGCTGCTTGGTGGGTTTGTGTTGACGCTGTATTGGGCAGTCATGACACGGCAAGCGGTGATGCATACGATCACAAACACCTCTTTCGTCAAACGGGCTTTCGAAGAAAACGCATCCGACTTTCGTTATCGAACGCAAGCAGGAATGGCACTGTTCGAGCGACTCAATAAAGAGCGCTCGCCTCTTCCAAAAATCTATTCCTATCTCGTCTTCGGTATCGCGCCGTTCTATCTGATACTGGGTCGGCTACTGTCGTCAAACTTCGGAACGAACGGTGTGTTGTTTGCCCTGGCGGTGTTGGGCATGCCCGTGTCACTCTGGTTTGCCGGCCTGATTGTTCGGCTCTATCTCGTGATGGTCAGCCTGCCCAGAAAACTGGAGAAGGAACATCGCAAGCCTGTGTTGGTCGCTGACTAGCGGCGCGGGCCACATTATGTGAAGCGATGCGGCCCGCGTTTGTTGGAACGCGAGGCTTTGGCCGCGCGTCGTGGAACGTGGCGGTGGCAAGCGATCCGCGAGCTTATAGAGTCAGACTTCAATAGAAGTCGAACCTTGGGAAGCGACCAGTTTCGGCGGTGGGTTGCAGTGACAGATGCACAGATCGTCGTTCAGCGCTGCCCGTCGCCCATCCGGTCCAGTCATCGCCAGACGCGGCCCGTCGCACTGGATCCTCCCGGTCGAATGGCAGGCTGGGCATGAGACATCGTCGCCTTCGTGCGCAATTTGACGACCCTGCAATTCGAGCGTGGTCGATCGGGCGACGACGGTCCCATTCGACGTCGTCTTGTCCCCGTTCAGAATCAGAAATCGCTTCATTGTGGACCTGTTCTTTGCCTGTTAGGCTTGGTCGCTGTAGGCAACCAGTTGCCATTCAACCTTTGCGAGATGTTGCCGGGCACCGATCCAGCGGTCCAGCAACGCAACCTTTCGCGGCTCATGTACAACAATCGAGGGTAGCGTGTCCCCCTTCAGGAAGCGCCGCTGTGCGTCGCCAATCTGACCAGCTTCGAGCTTTGCGCACCATACGCCTTCTTCCGGACACTGCTCACCTGTTTGCGCGACAGTACCAAGCGGCACCCTTGTCGCAACATTTGCGGGCTGCTCGTTCTGCGATGTCTTGCTCGAGGACCCGGCCAGCGGCAGTCCCGTAGCCGGATCAAGATTCTTCTCCTTGCTCAACCGGTCGATGAGTTCATCGGACGGCTTCTGCGGCGGAACGGCCGCCGCCCGCTCTTTCTCCCACTGGAATGTGCCATCCCACGGCGGAAGTTTCGCTGGTGGCAAAGGCACAATCTTGTCGATGTCGGGGACCTTGGGATTTCGACCTTCGTTATCGTCGAGGAAGTTGCCGATTTGCTCGTAACGGTGCGTACGTTCGGGGTCGTTTGGCAAGGCAAGATAGTACAGCCGGTCTGATTGAGGCGGTCCCTTGAATCCGTTTCCCAAAAATGATGCTGATTGCGCATCGCCGCTCTCTACACCCTTCTGGAATACTCTTACGGCATCAGCCTGAAGGTCATCATTTTTGAGGTTAACGCCAAGCGAACCCGCAGTTTTGCCATAGCCCTGATCAACCGCGCACTGGCGCATCTGTCTAGCTATTTCTGGAGCTTTGTCGTGCGGCGACAAAAGGTCTCCGACATACCCTTGCGCCTCGGGGTTTCCCAGGTCAGCCGCTTTACGGAAGTAGCGTAGCGACAACTCGGGATCCTGTTTCAAGCCGTAGCCGATTTCGAGGTAGTGGCCAATATCATAGTAGCCGCCGGGTATACCCTGTTCGACCAGTTGACTAGCAAGAGAAATGCTCTCTTTTGGCGCGTCAGGTGAGTCGGCCATTCCCTGAGAAATCAGGAGTTGCGCGTTTTGATTGGCTTTGTAGTGCCCATGGGCTGCTGCAATCCGGTAGTAACGGGCGATATCATTGAAGTTCTTGGGGCCATCAGCGTTCTGCAGGAAACGCGCGTACTTGAACAGAAGGTCTGCCTGCGGATCCAGTGTCGGCAGATGGTCAGCCTCATGCGTGCAGGTAAACGCAAGATTTGCGCGCACGGCGCTCATATCAGGCAGAGAAGTCAAGGGATCGTCCTTATGCGTACAGCCGAACAGGCAAAAAAACAGCGCTGCGATCAAACATTTTCCGAGCATGGTCAGTCCGAATAACTGCGAACGTTGGAGGTTCGCATAAAACCAACAAGAGACGCATACGGTGGCTTTTTGCCTGCGCTTTGCAATTCCGTATTGTTTGTAATGATGTCGCGCCACGCGCCAAAAGCTGCTTTAGGGTCATCGCTCGCACCTAAACCAGCAGTGTGAAGACTCCACAACCGGCGCCGTAGATCCCCGGAAACATTTCCATTATCGTGGCAGATGTTCAACTCGCTGTCGGCTTCCATGCTACGCGTATTGATGTTCGCCGAGCCCAACGTCATGAATGCGTCGTCGACGGTCATCAGCTTCGCGTGCACGTATACCGGGAGCCAATTTCCCGGTAGCGAATCGGGAGCGACCAACGTGCAGACATGAACCTTGAGTCCCGTGATCTCCGTTGGAACAATTTGCTTGCTGCGGTCGGCCACGTCGCGGCGCTTTTGTTTGATATCAGCCAGCTTTTGCCAAAGATCCTGTTGAATCATCCGGCTCTGCTGGAGGTACTGCATCGCGCCAGCAACGGATGAAAAGTCGACTCCAGTGGTTTCTACTTTCTTTTCAGCCTGCTGTTCGCGCTCAAGTTGTGCTTCCACATCTTTTTGCTCTTTCGCCAGGCTATCGGTCTGCTCGAGGCGGCTCACCTCAGGGATCGAATCATCGCGGCCCAGCGCATGAAGCATCCGGTACGTATTGACCGTTCCCGTACCTACCGCTGCATCGGTGGAATTCGTGACGACAAAGAGGTAGATAGGATTTTTGGCGAGATCGCGCCCCCAGGTGGCTTGCTGCTTGACGGCCTGTTTGATCTTTTCGGCAAGCGGGGGCCATCTGAAATACTGGTTTTCGATAAAAATGTGCTTTGTGACATTGTTCACTGCCTGCAGATACATCTTTTCGATGTCACGACTTCCCGCCTGTGATTGCGTACGCAGCACCTGCGCCATCAGGGGTGTGTCGCCTGACGTGTTGCGATACGCGCATAGTTGCGTGGGAGAGCGCTTGCGCGATTTGCCCAGACTTTGGCCCGTCGCGTCGTCCCATGCCTGGCAGAAGTTGTCGTTGAGAAATTGCAGCACAGGGCCTGTGACCCGGCTCGAGATATCCTGCCATGGAGAAGGACCGCTGCGCCCAAAGCGGGGATGCATCCGTGCGAAACTGTGCGCGTCAGTATCCCAATACTGATCCAGCATGTTATGGCCCATGACGAAGCCAAGCGCCAGATCAGGGTATTCATAGTCGACCAGCACCATTTTCTGATGATGAGTGGGTTCGAGCGCGCCCATTGAAGCACTATTTTGAGCTGCAGTTCGTGTACTCCGTGCCGAGTCTTCACCGTGCCAAAAGGTACGCCACGCTATTTCTATTCGATTGACCGGGTTGAAGTCTCGCGTGGCGAACTCAAAATTCTTGAATGCCTCTTTCCGATCAATCCGTCGAACTGCCGCGTCAGCCAATGCACCGGGTGTGGGTAGACGCGACGTCACATTGGTCAGGTTGGCACGCCTGTACCACTCGGTGTCGAACTCCCGTTCGGTGTTATTTTGATAGTCGGGTGACAGCATCGACATGTGAGCGTAGACCGATTTACCGAGGTAGGGCTTTACTGCGGTTGCCGCATTGTTACCCGGCATGTTGTTTTCGCTCCACTCCGCCAGATGGATGTCATCCTGCCAGCAGAGCAGTCTCACCTTGACTCCTTCCTCTCCCTTCTGAACGAGGAGTTGCCCAATCGGCACACCACTACCGTTACGCTTGAAAAGCATCGATGGCTGAAAGCCCCAGCAAATGATATCGACGGAATGTTTTGCAAGTACGATTGCGTCATATACCGCGCCGAATGCTTCTTCTCCATTCACCAGCGGTCTGAACGCACAGGGCGCTGGATCGTACTCGGTTTTTTGCACGAACCACGGCAGAGTTGCCGTAGCGCTTTTCGTGCAGTTCAAGGCAATTGGTGTGGTAATGGTCGGATTCGGTGTTGCCATGACCTATGCGTCCGAAGAGGGGTTAAGCAGATCGTTGTATGCCTGCCGATGTACGGCCCGGTCTGCCGAGGCAAATTTGCTCCCCGGCATGCTTTCATGAAATTGGAACCCTTGATTCGCCAGCGTGCCATTGGCCGCATCACCCCGATAGTCGGCGGGCACGGGAACCTCATGAGTAACACCGTTCGCCAGCTCCAGTCTATATTGTTGCGTGGTGACATGATGATCAATGGGAACCTGGCCAGTGCTGTCAATGACCCCTTGCTTTACCAGCGCGCCGTCCGCAAAGAGCTTGTACGGCATACCTTCTGGAATGACACTCGTTGCAGAGGGCGACGCGATGGTGTTGATCATCAATCGCTGAGTGGGCATGTCTTTGAACGACGGGCTGGTGACATCCATCCGCGTTGGGCCGCTAAATGAGTGTTGTGCACCCTTGATATCGATCTTTCCCGGCGCATGAATCTCAATGTTGCCGTCCTTGACCCGGATATATGCACCGCTCGACGTTATAAGAATCTCCTGTTTTGCAGCGGCCTGTAGCACGTCGGTCGCAGAGAGTAGTCTCAACGTTTTCTGGGCAGTCATCTCAACATTGTCTGCGTGCGCCTGAACCTGGACCTTCCCTTTTGCCGCAAAGAATTTCATACCCGCGCTTTGTGCAAACAGGCTGAGCTTTTCCGTCACGCTCGCAATTAGCGACTTGCCCGTCGCAACGTGCGTGCTCTGTCCACTGACCAGATTGACGTGCTGGTCAGCCGTAACATGAACCGACTTCTGCGTTGCGAACGCGATACCCGCGGGCGCAGCCATCAACATCATTGGCTGCCTGAACGTGTTCGCGCTGCCTGTGCCGCCACCTGCCGTGTTACCGCCGGTTGCCATTGCCCCGGTTGTACTGTTTTGTGTGGCATCGGCGAAATTGCGCAGAGCAGCGTGACCGTCCTTCAGACTTTCGGTTTGGGCGGTTTCGCTAGCCTGTGACAGGGCGCTGATCACGCCTTCCGAGTTAGCCAACTGGTTGCTGGCTTCCCGCGCATCAAGCGGCTGACTGACGGCGGGGTGTGCCGAAACATAGAAGCCGCGGCTCGCCCTAAGTGCGCCATATGCATCTGATTTCAGATCGAACCCGCTGCCAAGGTAGCTGCCCCGCATGTTGCCGCTTTGATCGATGAGATACCCCAGATGCAGATGCGCATTCGTGCTGCTGCTATAAAGCTGAATGCGGTTCTGTCCCGTTGCGTCGTCCATCACCATCTGGTTATAGCCGCTGCCCTGATATTCTTTGGATTTGTAGCCAGACAGTAGTCCATTGGAATGCCAGTGCGGTTGCGCCGCGCCGTTATAGACTCGCGCGGTTACCAGTGGTCGATCGCAATCGCCGTCTACCCAATCGACCAGAACCTCTTCGCCGACTCTCGGCACATGGACGGCACCGTATCCGCTGCCCGTATCGGACATGGCGACGCGTACCCAGCAAGTCGACCTCTCGTCGCCGGCATTGAGCCGATCCCAATGAAAATGTACCTTGATCCGATTCAGCGAATCCGTATAGACCTCTTCGTTGCCTGGTCCAACGACGAGCGCCGACTGTAGATACATTTTCGGCTTGTTGTGTTCGAATGGGCTGCGATACGGGACGACCTTGCGTTGCGCTTCAAGTACAACAAGGAAGAATCCTTCGCTGCCGTCCGCATATATGACCTTTAATTCGTTTTCGGACGCGTGACTGGCCCTGACCGACGCCAGTTCGCTCTTCAGGCTATTTGGGAAGTCTGCGGCCTGGGTTGATGCCGGCAGGTTGTTCTCAGCGAACCAGGTGGTCTCGATGATCGCGAATTGCCGTTTCTGCACGCTATCTGTTTCGTGCTCGGGGTGATTGTCCAGTTGGAACCAGTGGCCGGCATCCGCGCTTCGCGCACCACCTGCACCGAAGTATCGCTTTGCCCGAGATTCCCATTCCTCCATCCGGGTCTTCGAAAGAAGATCGCCGCGGGACTGTTCGCCGTAGGTATAGGCGCCGGTGTATTCGTAGACCTCTGCTTGTTGTGGCAGATTTCCTTGGGTCGTGAGGGTCGGCACAGTCGTGCCTTTCGGATTGTCCGGGGAACTCGGTGCCTTGTAATCGAAGGTGCGTGTTGTGAGCGTCGTGCTTTGCAGTGTCCGCGTGCCGGACCACTGCACGAGCGCGTCGATTTCGCTGTTGGTGCCCGCCCGATAGAACTGAACGGTTTGCGGTGAAAGTGGCGGAAATGAGTCGAGGTTATCTGTGACGACGAGCGTATGCGACTTGCCGTCGGAAGCCTGTTCGAAGTATCCGAAAAGGCCTTCGCTTTCCATTAACCGGTGGACAAAGTTCCAATCGTCCTCATATTGCATGCAGAACGAGCGCGAGGGTAGCGGCTTGCTCAGCGTGAAGCGAAATGCCCCTTGCGCCTGGGGATGCAAGGTAAAGACATCGGCCAGAATCTGGTCCGCGGACTTGTCCTGCCAGATCCGCGCGTCGTTGCGAAAGCGCAGGAAATGCGTCCACGACGCAAAGCCAATCTGGTAGCTTGTCAGTCCGCTTTCCGATCCGAGACGTCGCGCCGTGTGCACGTAGCCATGGTGTGGAAGATAGGATTTGTCAGTTTGCTGGATCCACAACGTGACGGGCTGCGCAATTAAGGTCTTGAGCTCGAGATTTGCAGATACGGAAACGACGTCGGCAGTAAATTCGAATTGGCGGCCAACGCGTGAATAACCGACAATCCGCTGCGGCAGCAAAATATTTTCGCCGAGTGGGCTGTCCAGTTTCAAGAGGCGCTCACCTTGGGCGAGTCCGCCAATTATAACCCCGATTATGTCCTGCGCTCCCATGCCGCCTCTTTTGTTAGCTGACTGAGCCATCGCGCTCAGCGCGAATTCTACAAAACTTCAGACTAATCAGCCAGCCAACTAATATTAACAAGTGTAAAGCGGTATTTATTTCCGCTACCCGCGTATGTGTTTCGCATATCGGTAATCTGTCAAACAGTTATTTTGACAGTCGTATCCGTTTGCAACTGCTGCAAGGCCAAATTTGTACTGGCGCCAGTCAGATAGCGGGTATTTCATCAACTGGGTTGGTAACAAATTTCACATAACAAGTTCGCTGGCGGGAAAGCTGAGAAGCCCGGCAACGTTCTTCGGAAGCGCTGGCCGAAAGACTGCGTTGGCTATCCTGAGATGTTGTGCCCTGAATATGATGATCGTTTATTCTGCGCAGTGAAGTTTGGGAGCGCAGCTACCCGAAGCAAGTGCTGAAGAACTCAACAAACTGCATCACATTAAAGATCCCAAAGGTCATGGAACACGTTAAGGCAGTACAAAGATCCTTCGCGGCAGCACTCGTGATATGGGCCCTCTGGGCATGCAATTCGGCGTTGGCCCAGCCTCAGGAAAGTTGTATTACTCCGTCCGATCTGCAGTCTCTGCAACGGGATTTCTTCGCGCATTTTCCAAATGCCAATGCGTTCGCCAAATCTGTGGACAAGTCGAACTTTGAATTGCTGACCAATGCGCCCGAGGGACGCCGCCTGGAACAAGGGGGGAGCCCGACCGGCGACAGGATCGACTGGCTGATCCGCACGTTTAACGCTCACAGCGAGCTATTTTCAGGCTTTGCATTCGAGAGGCCGGACTTCACCTATATGAAAGGGCAGCTCAGAGGTGGCAAGCCGTCAGTCGACAATCTGCGCACATCCAAGCGCTTTCCGAAAGACGAATGCGTTCAGGAAGTCAACTATGACGTGCCCACTGGCCCGTGCGTAATGTCGCAGCAACTGACCAGACTTTCGATCACCTTTGTGAAAGACGAGCGCCCCCTATCGCTGCGAAGTGTCGAAATGTTCTTCAACGCATGCACAGCCAAATAAGTTTGTTGCCCATGCAAACGGTGCGTTCACTCGCATTGACGTCGTTTGCCTCGAGCACAGGAGGGGCGCGGCGTATCGAAAAAGATGCGGTTTCGGGAGCGAATGGGCTATGAAAATCCGCGGCTGGATTCGTCAGGGCGACCGCGCTGCATGTGGAGCGACGGTCACGGAAGGTGATCCGACTTTCAGCAGCCACGGCCAGCAACTTGCGTTCGATGGCGCGGCTATGTCGTGCACCAGGCGCTGCCACGTGGTTGCAGGAGCCAGCAACGCAACGCTGCCGGGCGGAAACCAATGCGTTTTGTCGCTGCGTTTCAGACGACGCCGATCGCCGACGTCGACCCAAAAGAAGTCCGGCTTTGTGCGGATCCGAACGATGCCATTGCCGTAGCGGAATTCATCGTGAACGAAATGAAGAAAAATCCGTTCACGGCCGAAGGGAGGAAGATTGCGGAGGCAAATCGTTTTGATCCAACCGCGGAAACGGCAAAGTGGAACGCCCTGCCGTGGTACGCAAAGCTTGGCGGGATGCCCGATTTTTACGGCATGGCCGCAGGGCAAAAACTTGCCGCATATCAGATGTGGGCGGATCGGGTCGCACCGAATCGTCCGTGGGACCACAAACCTATCATCCGCCATGCACTGCAAGCAAAAGGAAATTTCAATCGCGGCTGGCAGAAATACGGACAGGACGACTACTTTTACGATATCTGGTCGAACATTCACTACGGCTATGTCGGCGTGGCGGTCGGCTTCAGCGCGAGTGAGCTGATTGGCGGTGCTGGTCTCGCGCAGGCTGCCAGTGACGCTAGTCGCGATGTGTCTCACGGACGCTGGCCGACCATGCAGAATCATCCGCAAAACGGCACATGGCCGAGCAGCGCCGACGATGTGCCTGATCATATTTCGATCCAACTCGGCATTGATCTCTATGCGTCCGCGAAGCCGAACGAGTTGACGACCGACCTTCTGCTTCGCAAGATATCTGCCGTTCCCATGCCTTGGGGCGCAGGTGACGCTGCGGCCAAGAGGCCGCATCAATGCTCCCAGTGACCGACTAGCAAATGCTTTCTCGACGACTTAAATGGATTGTCTTGCTGTGCGCAATCGCGCTGGCTGCATGGTTCTTCTGCCGGCCGGTGATCGTGCTGCACTACTCGGCCGACGCCCAGAAGCCGGTGGCCTATTTCCTGAACGAAAATGATCAAATCACTCGCGGTGAACTGGCACCTGGGCAGACTGAAAAATTCTATACGCCCATGTTTGCATCGCGGGATGCGTGGATCGAAGTGAGTTTGCCTTTTGCGAGTCGCGACGGTGTAGACATCAAGCCACCCTACAGCCGGGTCGACGTGTATATCGACGCAGGGACGAAGATCGAGCGAACGGACACGAAGCATGGTTTCCTTGCCCGCTTTTGATGTTGAAGACGGCGAGTTGTACTGTGGCAGGTGTTGAACCTCTAAAAGCTATGTCAGTCGGGTGCGCGTGTCCAAGTAGACGTTGATGATGCTGTTTGGATCCAGCCGGATGCAGCCATGATTTTCTCCACAAGCATCAACGCGCCTGCACATACAAAAATTATAAGAACCAAAGGGGGAGCGCCCACAAACCCCCAGCAAACCACCCACCCCTCCCACCACCCCCCATCTTTGCCGAATTTCGATACCACCTCGAATAATGGCTCACTACCATCGGCGAAAGCCTGCCTGCCCGCACACCGCAAAGCCTTGCGGCGTCGAGCAGCGGCAAACTCACGGAGCGCCCGATGAAATCAGAGTCCAGCGGTCAGCACGTCGGTAAAGTCACGCATCACGAGTTGAAGCAGACGCTCGGCACGTGGCAGCTTTGGGGCATCGCGGTTGGCCTCGTGATCTCCGGCGAATATTTTGGCTGGAGCTACGGATGGGCGAGCGCCGGTACGCTTGGCTTCGTCGTCACGGCGATCTTTATTGCCGCGATGTACACGACCTTCATTTTCAGTTTCACCGAACTCACCACGTCGATTCCACACGCGGGCGGCCCGTTCGCTTACGCGCGTCACGCGTTCGGTCCGACCGGCGGTTATCTGGCCGGCGCGGCGACGCTCGTCGAATTCGTGTTCGCGCCACCGGCCATTGCGCTCGCAATCGGCGCCTATCTGCACGTGCAGTTTCCTGGCCTCGAGCCGAAACACGCGGCAATGGGCGCGTATCTCATCTTCATGGCGCTCAATATCGTTGGCGTACAGATCGCGGCGGCTTTCGAGTTGTGTGTGACCTTGCTTGCGATTTTCGAACTGCTCGTCTTCATGGGCGTCGTATCGCCAGGCTTCCAGTGGTCTAACTTCACGAAAGGCGGATGGGCCGGCGCGGATACATTCAGCATGGGCTCGTTCAACGGCATGTTCGCGGCCATTCCGTTCGCGATCTGGTTCTTCCTCGCAATCGAAGGCGTTGCTATGGCCGCGGAAGAAGCGAAAAACCCGAAACGCTCGATCCCGATTGCCTACGTCGCCGGCATCCTGACGCTCGTCGTGCTGGCCATCGGTGTGATGGTGTTCGCAGGCGCGGCCGGCGACTGGACCAAGCTGTCGAACATCAACGATCCGTTGCCTCAAGCGATGAAGTTTATCGTCGGCGAACACAGCGGCTGGATGCACATGCTCGTGTGGCTCGGCCTGTTCGGTCTGGTCGCGTCGTTTCACGGGATCATCCTCGGCTATTCGCGGCAGATCTTCGCGCTGGCACGCGCGGGCTATCTGCCTGAGTGGCTCTCCAAGGTACATCCGCGCTTCAAGACGCCGCATCGCGCGATTCTGGCCGGCGGCGTGATCGGCATCGCAGCGATCTACAGTGACGAGCTGATCCAGTTCGGCGGGCAGACACTCACGGCGAACATCGTGACGATGTCCGTGTTTGGCGCTATCGTGATGTATATCATCAGTATGTTGTCGCTTTTCAAGCTGCGCCGCACTGAGCCGAACATGGAGCGTCCGTTCCGCGCGCCGCTGTTTCCGCTGTTCCCGGCGTTCGCGCTGGTCGCCGCGGTAATCTGTCTGGCGACCATGGTGTACTTCAACTTTCTGGTGGCAGTAGTGTTCGCAATCTTCCTCGCGCTAGGCTACGTCTATTTTCTGTTGACGCGCCATCAACGCGAGGCCGCGCCGGCGGACGCATTGCTCGAAGAATGACGGATGAAGCCGCTGCGCGAGCAGCGGCGCTGGAGTCGTAAAAATGAGCTACACGGAGACAATCGGCAGCCGTACCTATCGCTTCGCCGATCTGAAGACACTCATGGCGAAGGCGAGCCCGCAACGCTCCGGCGATCAACTCGCAGGCGTCGCGGCGGCGAGCGAAGAGGAGCGCGTGGCCGCGAAGATGGCCCTCGCCGAAGTGCCGCTACGCACGTTCCTCAACGAAGCGCTGATTCCGTATGAAAGCGACGAAGTCACGCGTCTCGTCATCGACGATCATTCGCCGCAGGCGTTCGCCGAGATTTCGCATCTGACGGTAGGCGACTTTCGCAACTGGCTCCTGAGCACAACGACGAATGCCGATGCGCTCACGCGCATCGCCGCCGGCCTCACGCCTGAAATGGTCGCAGCCGTGTCAAAGCTCATGCGCAACCAGGATCTGATCGCAGCGGCGCGCAAGCGTCCGGTGATTTCGCGCTTTCGCAACACGGTCGGCTTGCCGGGACACATGTCGGTGCGTTTGCAACCAAATCATCCGACGGATGACGTGAAGGGCATCGCGGCTTCGATGCTCGACGGCCTCATGTACGGCTGTGGCGACGCGATGATCGGCATCAACCCGGCCAGCGACAATCTTGCAGCGATCACCAGACTGCTGGTGATGGTCGACGAATTCCGGCAGCGCTATCAGGTGCCGACACAATCGTGCGTGCTGACGCACGTCACCAACACGATCGCCGCCATCGAAAAAGGTGCGCCCGTCGACCTCGTGTTTCAGTCGATTGCAGGCACCGAGAAAGCGAACGCCGGTTTCGGAATCTCACTCTCGCTGCTTCAGGAAGCGTACGAAGCGGGGCTGTCGCTCAAGCGCGGTACTGTAGGCAACAACCTGATGTACTTCGAAACGGGGCAGGGCAGTGCGTTGTCGGCGGACGCGCATTTCGGCGTCGACCAACAGACTTGCGAAGTGCGCGCCTATGCGGTCGCGCGTAAGTTCAATCCGTTTCTCGTGAATACCGTGGTGGGTTTTATCGGCCCGGAATATCTGTACGACGGCAAGCAGATCACGCGCGCGGGTCTCGAAGATCATTTTTGCGGCAAGCTGCTGGGCGTGCCGATGGGTTGCGACATCTGCTACACGAATCATGCGGAAGCCGATCAGGACGACATGGACAATCTGCTCACGTTGCTCGGCGTGGCAGGCATCAACTTCATCATGGGCATTCCGGGTGCAGACGATGTGATGCTCAATTATCAGAGCACCTCTTTCCACGATGCACTCTATGTGCGCGATGTTCTCGGCTTGCGCCGCGCACCCGAGTTTGAAGAATGGCTCGAGTCGATGCAGATCGCCGACGCGCGCGGCGCATTGCTGAGTGCGTCGACACAACAACCGTTGCTGGAAGGTGTGCGCGACTGGATGGGTATCGAATGAGCGACTCTGTCGACAAGAACCCCTGGAATGCACTGCGCCAGTTCACCAACGCGCGTATTGCATTGGGTCGAGCAGGCAACAGCCTCCCCACTGCGCCTTTACTCGCGTTCAATCTTTCGCATGCACAAGCGCGTGACGCCGTGCACCATCCGCTCGACACAGACGCATTGCACGCGCAACTACGTGCGCAGAACTTCAGCACGCTGGATGTGCACAGCGCCGCGCCCGACCGCGAGCACTACTTGCGGCGTCCCGACCTTGGTCGGCGCTTATCCGAAGAGAGTCGCGCAGCGCTCGGGCAATTACCCGACGAGTCGCCCGATGTAGTGTTCGTGATCGGCGACGGCTTGTCGGCGTTTGCCGCGTCGAAACAAGCCGTTCCGTTGTTGCAAGCCGTCACTCCGCAACTCGTGGATTGGGCGATCGGCCCTGTTGTCGTCGCGCGGCAGGCACGGGTTGCACTCGGCGACGAGATCGGCGAGTTGCTGAATGCAAAGATCGTCGTGATGCTGATCGGGGAGCGGCCGGGTCTCAGTTCGCCGGATAGTCTCGGCGTCTACATTACCTACGCGCCGAAAGTGGGCTGCAGCGACGCACAACGCAATTGCATTTCAAACGTGCGTCCTGAAGGACTCGACTATCCGCTCGCCGCGCACAAACTACATTATCTGCTTACACATGCACGGCGGCTGGGCGTCACCGGCGTGGGCCTGAAAGACGATAGCGACGCATCGCTGCCGGGCGCGCCGGCAACAGCCGCAATCGGCGCTGAGGCGGCACCAAGCGCAAACCCGAACCCGAACCCAAACTCAACTGCGGAATAACTCACGCATCGACACGCTGTACGGGATGCGCTTCGAGCCACGCATTCTCGTCGTCGTCGAACAAGCGCGAGCGCGTCAGAAAGCGCAGACCGCTTGGCCGTTCCAGCGAGAACATGCCACCGTTGCCCGGCACCACATCGATAATCAACTGCGTGTGCTGCCAGTACTCGAACTGCGAATCGCTCATGTAAAACGGCACGCCTGCCAGGGTGCCGAGTTTCACGTCGGACGAACCGACCATGAATTCGCTCTGCGGAAACAGCATAGGTGCGCTGCCGTCACAGCATCCGCCGGATTGGTGAAACAGCACCTCGCCATGTTCCGCGCGCAACGAGTCGATCAACTGGATAGCGGCAGGAGTTGCAATTACGCGCGCTACTTCTTTTCGGTCGGTCATCGTACCCTCGCTAAACACAGCGAGCCGCACAATGCGGCTCGCTCTGCAATCAACACTTCGCCGCGAACGCTTAGAAGAAACCGAGCGGCTTCTCGCTATAGCTGACGAGGAGGTTCTTGGTTTGCTGATAGTGGTCGAGCATCATCTTGTGATTTTCCCGGCCGATGCCCGATTGCTTGTAGCCGCCAAACGCCGCGTGCGCCGGATACGCGTGATAGCAATTGGTCCACACCCGGCCCGCCTGGATCTGTCGGCCAAAGCGATAAGCGCGCGTGCCGTCGCGAGTCCATACACCGGCGCCCAAACCGTAAAGCGTATCGTTGGCGATCTCGAGTGCTTCGTCTTCGGTCTTGAACGTGGTCACTGAAACAACCGGCCCAAAGATCTCTTCCTGGAAGATGCGCATTTTGTTGTGACCGCGAAACACGGTCGGCTTTACGTAATAGCCTTTGCTCAACTCGCCGCTCAACGTGTTGCGCTCGCCGCCAATCAGGCACTCGGCGCCCTCCTGCTTGCCGAGATCCACATACGACAAAATCTTCTCCAGCTGTTCCTGCGAAGCCTGCGCACCGATCATCGTCCGCGTGTCGAGCGGGTGACCTTGCGTGATCGCCGCGACGCGCTTCAATGCTCGCTCCATGAAACTGTCGTAGATCTTTTCGTCGATCAGCACACGCGACGGACACGTACATACTTCGCCCTGATTAAGCGCAAACATCGCGAAGCCTTCGAGCGCCTTGTCGAAGTAGCTGTCGTCCTGATTCATCACGTCGGCGAAGAAAATGTTGGGGCTCTTGCCTCCGAGTTCGAGCGTCACAGGAATGATGTTCTGACTCGCGTACTGCATGATGAGGCGGCCGGTCGTAGTCTCACCGGTAAAGGCGATCTTCGCGATGCGCTTGCTCGAAGCCAGCGGCTTGCCCGCTTCCAGACCGAAGCCGTTCACCACATTCAGCACGCCGGCGGGCAGCAGGTCCTGAATCAGTTCCACCAGTACGAGAATCGACGCGGGCGTTTGCTCTGCCGGCTTGAGCACGACACAGTTGCCGGCCGCGAGCGCGGGCGCGAGTTTCCACACGGCCATGAGGATCGGGAAATTCCACGGAATGATCTGACCCACCACGCCGAGCGGTTCGTGGAAGTGATATGCAACGGTGTCGTCGTCGATCTCGGAGATCGAGCCTTCCTGGGCGCGCACCGCGCCCGCGAAATAGCGGAAATGGTCGATGGCAAGCGGAATATCGGCGGCCATTGTTTCGCGCAGCGGCTTGCCGTTGTCGATCGTTTCAGCAACGGCGAGACGCTGCAAATTCGCTTCCATCCGGTCCGCAATGCGGTTCAGAATGTTCGCGCGATCGGTCGTCGAGGTTTTGCCCCAAGCCGCTTTAGCGCGGTGCGCTGCGTCGAGCGCGAGTTCGACGTCGGCCTCGCGCGAACGTGGGATCGAGGTGAACGGCTCGCCTGTTATCGGCGATACGTTGTCGAAGTATTCGCCCCCTGCGGGCTTCACCCATTCGCCGCCGATAAAGTTCGCATATTGCTTCTTGAAGGGGAATTCGGTCGTCAGAAACTGCATCTCCGCGTGATTCATCTGTGTGCTCCTCACATGTCTGAATGGGCAATAGCCGGCGCGACGTTGCGCTCGGTTGCAATCCGTTGAAGTCGGCCGCGTCACCGTAGAGCCAGATCTATGCCAATGCACCCGGCTGGTGAGACGTGCACGCGCAGCAGGCACCGGCGCACCGGGGCGCGTGTTTTGGCCTCCAGTCGACGGAGGGCGGCGCGTCGTTTCTGATCAACGCGGTTGTTGCTGTTCACGAATTGAACAGCGGCGCGGCGCGTGCCGAGCCAGTCACTGCAGTAAGCAGGCGCGTGCGATCGGCATGGGACTTGCCTTGTTTTTTCTCTTCGATACTCCATTGCGCGGATTCGCCATGACGATCGGAACCCTCAGCAGCAACCCGGCGAGCGTCGCGTGCGCAAGCTCCACGCTCGTGCCGCAGCCAAGCTTTTGCGTGCAGACCCGTGTCGCCCACGACGCAGACGAGCAGGCCCGCAATCTCCATGGCTGGCACCAGACGTACGACCAGTTGACGGCGGGAAGCTTTGTTGGCGGCTTGACGGAGTTGTGCCTCGATCACATGCAGGTGTTTGTTGAAACAACGAGTCACACCTTGAGGCAAACCTGCGAAGTGCAGAAAGACGCGTACTGGTTCGGTATTCCGACGTGCCGCGCGGGCTCCGGCCGCATCGACGCGCAAATCATCGGCGGCGACGCGCTCGCCTTTCGTCCGGGCGGCGTCGAGTTCGAACTGCTGACGTCGGCAGGCTACGAGATTTTCGGTGTGGTCGTGAAGGGAGAGATGTTGCGTCGCTACGCGGCGGACGTGGAGCGCGTGAGTCTTGTCGAGCCAATGCCGGAAACCGAAGTCGTCACGGTCGGCATGGCCCGCAAGGAGCGGATGTGCGCTTTGCTGCGCGAGCTTCTCGCACCTGGTGCGGCGAGCGCTGCGCCGTTGTCGTCGGCTGCGCGGGAGAACTTGCAGGCGTCGGTGCTGGCGGAATTGTTCGACGCGGGCGCTTTGCCGGCTTCTTCTAAACCGACGGCAATGCCGGCGCGTGCGCGCCGTCAGTCGATCGTCTCTGACGCGCGCGACTATGTGCTCGCGAATCGCGATCGCGCGGTCGGTGTGCCGGAGCTTTGCGAACGTCTGCATGTGAGCCGGCGTACGCTGCAATACTGCTTTCAGGATGTGCTCGGCATGGCGCCGGCAACCTATGTGCGATCAATCCGCCTGAACGGCGCGCGCCGCGATCTGTGCAATGCGTCGCGAGACTGCCGCTCGGTGCAGGACGTCGCGGCCGCTTGGGGCTTCTGGCATATGAGCCAGTTTGCAACCGATTACCGCAAGCTCTTCGGCATGCGGCCCTCGGACACATTGAAGGCTGCGATTGGCGCTCAATCCGTCGCGAGCAGCCGTTCATCTGCGCACTAGTTGCCTCACAGCGTGACGCGTTGCGCGTCGCTATTTGCGCAGCAAGCGCAGGCCGTTGGCCACTACGAGCAGACTCGCGCCGACATCGGCGAACACTGCCATCCACATGGTGCCGAGACCCATCACGGTCAACACCAGGAACACGCTCTTGATGCCGAGCGCGAGCGCGATGTTCTGCACCAGCACGCCATGCGTCGCTTTAGAGAGGCGGATGAAGAGCGGGATCTTGCGCAGGTCGTCGTCCATCAACGCGACATCGGCGGTTTCGATGGCCGTGCCGGTTCCCATCGCGCCCATCGCAAAGCCAATGTCGGCGCGTGCAAGCGCGGGTGCGTCGTTTATACCGTCGCCCACCATGCCTATTTTCGCGCCCTCGGCCGACCACTGCGCGATCGCATCCAGTTTGTCTTGCGGCAACTGATTGCCGCGCGCTTCGTCGACACCCACTTGCTCTGCGATTGCGGCAGCGGTATGCGGGTTGTCGCCGGTGAGCATGGCCGTGACGACGCCCACGCGGTGCAACTCGGCGATAGCGGCGGAGCTTGTCTCCTTTACCGTATCCGCCACGGCAAAGAGCGCGAGGACGCGTTCGGCGTCGCTCAACAACACCACCGTCTTGCCTTGACGTTCGAGCGCGCCGAGCCGCGCTTCAAGTGAAGGCGAGCACCGCCCGAGTTCTTCCGCGAGCCGATGATTGCCCAGCCAGTACGTCAAGCGGTTTATCTCGCCGCGCACGCCGCGCCCCGGAAGCGCTTCGAACGAATCGACAGTGACGTTACCCACGCCGTCGTTCCTTGCCGCCGCCGCAATTGCCATCGACACAGGATGATCCGAGCGCGCCGCAAGACTCGCGGCAAGCGTGCGGCAACGTGCGGCGTCGGCATCGGCATCGGCGAGCATCGCGAAATCGGTTTGCACCGGTTTGCCGTGCGTGATCGTGCCGGTTTTATCGAATGCCATGCGGGTCAGCTTGCGCCCTTGCTCCAGGAAAGTGCCGCCCTTGATGAGAATGCCCTTGCGCGCGGCTGCGGCCAGACCGCTGACAATCGTTACCGGCGTGGAAATCACGAGCGCGCACGGACACGCGATCACCAGCATTACCAGCGCCTTGTAGATCCACGCTTGCCACAATCCGTCGAAAAAGAGCGGCGGCACGAGCGCCACCAGTAGCGCAACGGCGAACACACATGGCGTGTAGACGCGCGCGAACTGATCGACGAAACGTTGTGTGGGCGCTTTAGTGCCTTGCGCTGCCTCAACGGCGTGAATGATGCGCGCAAGCGTCGTGTTGCTGGCCCCCGCGGTCACGCGGTAGTCGAACGAGCCGGTCTGGTTGACGGTGCCTGCGAACACGGCATCTCCGACGGTCTTGTCCGCCGGCAGACTTTCTCCCGTGATGGGCGCCTGATCCACGCTAGAACGCCCTGCAACGATCTCTCCGTCGAGCGCAATCCGCTCGCCCGGCTTCACGCGAACCAGGGCGTCCGTCGCGATCGCGTTGATATCGGTGAGGCGCCACGTGCCGTCCGGTTGCTGCACACTCGCCTGTTCGGGCGTGAGTTGCATCAGCCCCTGGATTGCATTACGGGCGCGGTCGAGCGACTTCGCTTCGATCAGTTCGGCGACGGTGAAGAGCACCATCACCATCGCCGCTTCAGGCCATTGGCGCAGGATCAATGCGCCGGTCACCGCAATGCT
Source organism: Paraburkholderia strydomiana (assembly GCF_031456815.1). Taxonomy (NCBI): domain Bacteria; kingdom Pseudomonadati; phylum Pseudomonadota; class Betaproteobacteria; order Burkholderiales; family Burkholderiaceae; genus Paraburkholderia; species Paraburkholderia strydomiana. The sequence continues at coordinate 157,873 of NZ_JAVDVL010000006.1, read as the reverse complement.
CATCAGTGCGTTGATGTTCAGGTTGCCGTGGCGAATGGCGAGCCAGCCCTTGCGGTACGTTGTCAGGCCGCAGGAAGCGATCGCGATGAGCGCGAGGCTTGCTGCCATCCAGGCGGGCGCGCCGAGCCAGCCCGCGGCCTCTGAAGCTGCCGCAGCGACGCCCGCGAAAGCAAGCGGCCACCAAGGCTTCGGCTGTGGAGGCGCGGCGGGTTGAGTGCGCTGTTTAGCGTCTTGCTGCGAAGACGGTGAATCCGGAGCCGCGATTTCCGGCGTGAAGTCGAGCGAACGAAGCGCGGCGAGAATCGAGTCGAGCGCGCCGTGCGCGTGCACGACGGTCAGTACGCGCTGCATGAGATTGAACTCCATGCTGCGCACGTCCGGCATGCGACTGAATTTCTTGCGGATCAGCGCTTCTTCGGTCGGGCAATCCATTTGCATGATGCGGATCGCGGTGCGCACGTCGTCGCCAATCGCTTCGGACGGCCGCAACTGTGCCTCCAACTGCGCGGGGGCATGGGCCGAGGCGCCGCAACAGCCTCCACTCGCATGATCATGTCGATGCTTTTCGTGGTTATGGGCGCAGGCGTCGTGCTGTGTGGCAGTTTCGGCATGTGCCTCGTGAGCGTGCGGCATGGTGGCTTCCTCGTTCGATTTGTGGTCTAGTAAACACCTTGAAGCCACTACAAGGTCAAGGCCGGTCTCGGGAGGGTCCATGAAAATCGGCGAATTGGCGAAAATCGCCCATTGCACGACCGAAACCATCCGTTTCTACGAGAAGGAAGGGCTATTGCCCGAAGCGGAGCGCACGGAGGCCAATTACCGCAGCTATACCGCGAAGCATGTCGAGCGGCTGCGCTTCATTCGCAACTGCCGCGCGCTCGACATGACTCACGACGAAATCCGCGCGCTGCTGCGTCTCACCGACGCGCCGGGTCACGGCTGCGGCGGCATCAATGATCTGATCGACGAGCATATTGCCCACGTCGATACGCGCATCGACGAACTGCAGCAACTCAAGGCGCAACTGCGCACGCTGCGTGAGCAATGCCACGGCGAACAGGCCGTAGAAGACTGCGGCATCGTTCAAGGTCTCAGCGACATGGACGTGAGCGCGCCGCGTGCGCGGCACACCCATCTCGGGTAATGCGTCCAGTCGAGTCAATAATCGAATCCAGTTGGAGAAGCAACGTGTTCACATGTAGAAATCAGTCCTGCGGCGCACAGTGGGATCAGTCAGACGTCGTCATCAAGAACGAGGGACAGGGTCTGCTATTCCGCTGCCCGATGTGCGGCGCGCGCAATTATGTCGAGCGCTTCGAAGGGGACGACGGCTCGGTGCTGTACGAGCAGATGGAAGGCCGTCCCTTTCCCGGCCCCGTCGCCGAATAGTTCCCAGGCCTCAAGCCGATAACGAGTCACCATCTATGAATAGTCCCACCACCGCCGGCGCTCCGTTTAGTGAGTTGCCACTGCCGCCCGCCGCGCTCGCGAATCTCACGCAACTCGGCTACGTCGAGATGACGCCGATCCAGGCCGCGAGCTTGCCGATCGCGCTCGCCGGCCACGATCTGATCGCGCAGGCGAAAACCGGCAGCGGCAAGACCGCGGCGTTTTCACTGGCGCTGCTCGCGCGTCTGGATGTGCGCAACTTCGCCGTACAGGCCATGGTGCTATGTCCGACGCGCGAACTCGCCGATCAGGTCACGCAGGAGATTCGCCGTCTCGCGCGCGCGGAAGAAAACATCAAGGTGCTGACATTGTGCGGTGGCACGCCAATGCGTCCGCAAACCGCGAGCCTCGAACACGGCGCGCATATCGTCGTCGGCACGCCGGGCCGGATCATGGATCACCTCGAGCGCGGCAGCCTGCCTTTGCAGTCGCTGAATACACTCGTGCTGGACGAAGCGGACCGCATGCTCGACATGGGTTTCTTCGACGACATCGCAACAGTCGTCAAGCAATGCCCGAAAGAGCGGCAGACGCTGCTGTTCTCGGCGACCTACCCTGAGGGCATCGTCAAGCTCAGTCAGCAATTCCTGCGAAATCCGAAGGAAGTGAAGCTCGCCGAACGGCACGACAATACGAAGATCCGTCAACGCTTCTACGAAGTGACCGAAGACGAACGTCTGCATGCCGTCGGCCTGTTGCTGAACCACTATCGTCCGGTGAGCACGCTGGCGTTCTGCAACACCAAGCAGCAATGCCGCGATCTGCTGGACGTTTTGCGCGCCCAGGGTTTTCATGCGCTCGCGCTGCATGGCGAACTCGATCAGCGCGAACGCGATCAGGTGCTGATCCAGTTTGCAAACCGCAGCTGCTCGGTGCTCGTCGCAACCGACGTCGCTGCGCGTGGCCTCGACATCGCGCAACTGGAGGCAGTAATCAACGTAGACGTGACGCCCGATCCGGAAGTGCATGTGCATCGTATTGGCCGCACGGGACGCGCCGATCAGGAGGGCTGGGCGCTGAGCCTTGCGAGCATGAACGAGATGGGGCGTGTCGGCAGTCTCGAGCACGCGCAAAAACGCGAAGTCGAATGGCATAAGCTGTCTGAACTGACCGCGGCCAGCAACGAGCCGCTATTGCCGCCGATGGAAACGCTGCAGATTCTCGGCGGCCGCAAGGAAAAAATTCGCCCCGGCGACGTTCTCGGCGCGCTGACCGGCGAGGCGGGCTTCGCCGGCTCGCAGATCGGCAAGATCAACGTGACCGAGATGTCGACGTATGTAGCGGTCGAACGCAGCGTGGCGCGTGACGCCGTGCGCAAGCTGAGCGCGGGCAAGGTGAAGGGCAAGAAGGTCAAGGTTCGCTTGATGGACGACGCCTGATTCGGCGGCGAAGTGGCGAGGGCGGCGCGTCGGCAAACCTTTGCTGAGCGCTCTCGCCGCTACCATTGCTGCGGCGCATCGGCCCGAGCCCTGCGTCACGCTGGCCGCTTTCTACGCTGTGCCCGCGACTGCTAGTGCATCACCTCCGGTCATACCTCCAGGACGTTCGTCTTCGGCCGCAGGTGGGTCTTTCTCCCGTCGAACATCCTGTGCGGCCGTTTCCAAGAGCTCGCGCGCCCTCGCGCATGCCATGACATAAACGCATGCCGCGCATGACAAAGTTTCGATTGTGACGGTTCTTTGGCTGATGCCTAATCACTCAACCGGCACTCGACTGGATTGTTCGGCCGCGCGATCCGCGCCCGCCAGTCCGCCGCCGGATGGAGACAGGGAGAAGCCTTATGCAGAGCGCTACGCAAGCCCGCTCGAAATTGCCTGATGTTGGCACGACAATCTTCACAGTAATCGGTCAACTGGCCGCACAACACGATGCGCTGAACCTGTCGCAGGGCGCGCCGAACTTCGCGCCGGACGCGAAGCTGGTAGACGGCGTCGCGCAGGCTATGCGCGACGGCCATAACCAATACGCGCCGATGGCCGGCATCGCGGCGTTACGCGAAGCGCTCGCCGACAAAGTGCAAACGCTCTACGGCGTGCGCTACGACCCGACGAGCGAAGTGACGGTGATCGCGAGCGCGAGCGAAGGCCTTTATTCGACGATCAGTGCGTTGGTGCACCCAGGCGACGAAGTGATTTACTTCGAGCCTTCGTTTGACAGCTATGGTCCGATCGTTCGGCTGCAAGGCGCGACGCCCGTGCCGATCAAATTGTCGCTGAGCGATTTTCGTGTGAACTGGGACGAGGTCGCCGCCGCGATCACGCCGAAGACTCGCATGATCATCATCAACACGCCGCACAATCCGACCGCTACCGTGTTCAGCGAAGCCGACGTCGCGCGATTGAAAGCGATCACGCGCAACACGGACATTGTGATTCTCGCCGACGAGGTCTACGAACACGTGGTGTTCGACGGCGCTAAACATCAGAGCATGGCGTGCCATAGTGAATTGGCGGAACGTAGCGTCATCGTGTCGTCGTTTGGCAAGTCGTATCACGTCACCGGCTGGCGCGTAGGCTATTGCCTCGCGCCCGCCGAGCTGATGAACGAGATCCGCAAAGTGCATCAGTTCATGGTGTTTTCCGCCGATACACCGATGCAGTACGCCTTTGTGGACGCCTTGTCCAATCGCGAGAGTTACCTCGGCTTGTCCGCGTTTTATCAGCAAAAGCGCGATCTGCTCGCGCATGCGCTTTCCGAATCGCGCTTCGAGTTGTTGCCGAGCGAGGGCAGCTTCTTTATGCTCGCGCGTTTTCGCGGATTCTCCGATGAGAGCGACAGCGATTTCGTGTTGCGCCTGATTCGCGATGCGCGCGTCGCGACGATTCCGCTGTCCGCGTTCTACAGCGACGGCACCGATTCGGGCCTGATTCGCCTGAGCTTTTCGAAAGACGACGCTACGCTGATTGAAGGCGCGCGCCGTTTGTGCGAGATCTGAAACTGCCTTCACGTCGGCCGCGCCGGCGGTGTATTTTGAACGCAGTATGATCGTCGCGCCGTATTACATCCACACGAAGCGTGCTTGCACTACAACGAAACTGAAGAGAAGGGACCTGCTATGAAACTGCTCAAGCCTCTTTTGGCGCTGGCCTGCGCATTCGCATCGGTGGCGGCCTCGTCTGCTGCCGTTGCCGCCGATACATCGACGCTGCGTTTCGGGCTCGAAGCGCAGTATCCGCCGTTCGAATCCAAAGGTCCTAACGGCGAATTGCAAGGTCTCGATATCGACGTCGGCAATGCTGTGTGCGTCGCTGCGCATATGACGTGCAAGTGGGTCGAGACGTCGTTCGACGGTTTGATTCCGGCGCTGCAAGGCCGCAAATTCGACGCGATCAATTCGGCGATGAACGCAACGGACCAGCGCCGCCAGACGATCGATTTCACCACGGTTGTCTATCGCGTGCCGACGCAATTGATCGCAAAGCGCGACAGCAGCCTGCTGCCCACGCCCGAAGCGTTGAAAGGCAAGCGCGTGGGAGTGTTGCAGGCGTCGATTCAGGAGACGTTCGCGAAGGCGCATTGGGAACCGGCTGGCGTTACCGTCGTCCCGTATCAGGATCAGAACCAGGTGTACACGGACCTCGTCGCGGGACGTCTCGACGCAACGCTCGTGCTGGCGCCCGCAGGACAAACCGGTTTTCTGTCGAAGCCCAACGGCAAGGACTACGCGTTCGTCGGTCAGCCGGTGCGTGACGACAAGATTCTGGGCAGCGGTATCGCATACGGCATCCGAAAAGGCGATACGGCGCTGCGCGAGCGGCTGAACGCGGCGATTGCAAAGGTGCAGGCCGACGGCACCGTCAAAACGCTCGCGGCGAAATACCTGGGCGATATCGACATCTCGGCGAAGTAACGGCTTACGGCTCACGCCAGGCTGGCTAGCGTCTGAGTCCGCTTGTTGACTGAACGTTTGACGGCTACGATAAGTGGCCTCGCTGCGGCTGCTGCTTTTGCGAGGTCCACGTAAAAGCCGGAGGCGCACGAATGAGCGGAACGACAGAGGCGATCAGTCACGCGAAGCGCGCCAGCGAGCCGCGTTTCTGGCGTAGCGCGGCGTTGCCGCACATCGAGGCGCGTTCCATCGAGGACGGCCGCGAGATCTGCTACGCCAGACACTCTCATGAAACGTTCTCCATCGGCGCGGTCACAGGCGGACGCAGCCTGTACGTGAACCGCCACGCGCGCGAATGGACTGGCGCGGGTGCGGTTGTCCTGATGAATCCCGACGACGTTCACGCGTGCAATCCCGTTGCAGACGAGTGCTGGTCGTATCGCATGCTTCACGTCGACGTTGCCTGGCTCACTGGCCTGCAGCACGAACTGGGCTTCAGTGAGAACCACGCGTTTCGTGCGTTCTCGCAAATCATGACGACAGATGCGGCGCTGTTCAATGCACTGAACGGGCTGCATGCGATTCTCGTCGACGCAAAGACGGATCTGCTGCGCAAGCAAAGCGCAGCAATTGCGTTTTTCTCCGAAGTACAACACCGCTTAAACCCCGCACCTCTTTCCGACGACGATGCGAGCCGGCAGCTTGCGCGAGCGGCGGAATTTATCGCTGAAAACTGCAGAAGTTCGCTGAAACTGGAGGACATCTGCAACGCGGCGGGCTTGTCGGCATCGCATCTGATCCGCGCATTCAAGCAGCGCTACGGCATGACGCCGCACGCGTATCTGATCAATCGCCGGATTCAATACAGCCGTTCGCAGCTGAAGCGCGGCCGTCTGATCGCAGACGTCGCGCTCGATGCAGGCTTCGCCGATCAGGCGCATCTGCAGCGCACTTTCAAGCGGCTCGTCGCCGCGACGCCGGGGCAATATCGCAGTTGAGGCCGCTTGTCCGGCGCGTTACGTCGCAAGCAGGTAAAGCGCGCTCGCGGCGAGCAACGCGGCGAGGACCCGATTGAATAGCCTGACTCGCTTTGGCGCCTGCAAGTACTTGCGCAAGAAAGTACCGGCAAAAGCCCAACTGGCAATAGATACATAGCAGATCACGAAATAGATCGCGGTGAACTGCCAGACGAGTGCACCATCGCCTTCGGCTGCATACGCGCCCATGCCCGCCAGCGAAGCGAGCCATGCTTTCGGATTGAGCCATTGCAGCGCCGCGCCATAGGCGAACGACGGCCCGCGTGAGAGCTTGTCGGCGCCGAGATGGCCGTCGTCGAGCGCCAGTTTGCAGGCCATGTACAGCAGAAACGCGACCCCGGCCCATTTGACGACGTTAATGAGATTGGGGAAATGCACGAGCAGTTCATGCAGTCCCAAGCCGATGAGCAGAAGCAGCAACGTGAAGCCGACGGTCGCGCCGCTGACGTGGCGCAGGCTCGCGGCGAATCCGTGCTGTGCGCCGGCGCTCAACGCGACGACATTGACGGGCCCAGGCGAAATGGACGAAGCCAGCGCGAACGCGGCCATGGAAAGCAAAGCGGACATCGGGTGCCTCGATACGTGAATGCGCGGGATTGACGCGGCTTCACGGTATCGGCGGCGAGGCAAGGTGTATTGAAGGAAATTGCTTTTGCGCGGCGCTCAATTCGCTGGTTCGTGGCCTTTCTGACGGCTACATCGCGGCGTTTTCGACGACGCGGCCTTCGGCGCGCCAACGCAGCATGCCGCCGGCGAGATTCGCAACGTCGTTGAATCCTGCTTGCCGCAGTATTACCGTGGCTTGCGCAGAGCGGCCGCCCGCACGGCACACCGCAACGATCGGACGTTCTCTCTTGAGCTCACTCGCACGCGCGGCAAGATCGCCAAGGGAAATAAGCTGGGCCGCGGGAATGCGGCCGAGTGGTCCGTTGAATTCATCCGGCTCGCGCACGTCGACGATCTGCACAGAGCGGAGATTGTCCTCGAGCCATTGCGGACTGATTTCCCAGATACCTGCAAAGGTGTAGGCGAGCGGCGCCCACTCCGGTTCGGCGGTCTGCGTCGGGTCGTTCGTCGCAACGCCGCATTTGAGGTTCGCCGGCACCGCAATGTCGATCTGCTTCGGATGCGGCAGACGCAGGTTCGTCACGTATCCGACAAAATCGTCTTCGCATAGCTCACCGCCGAGGCGCGGATTGAAACGCCGCTCTTCACCGACACTCGTGACCGTCAAGCCGCGATAGTCGTGGGCAGGGTAAAGCAGGCACGTGTCCGGCTGAATGAATATCTGGTTCTGAACTGAGCGGAACATTGCGTGCGCGTCGCCGTGCTGGAAGTCGGTGCGGCCCGTGCCTCTTATCAACAGGCAATCGCCGGTGAACATCATGCTGCCGTCGTCGAGCGCGAGGCTGATGCAGCCATTTGTGTGACCGGGCGTTGCGCGAACTTCGAGATGGCGCGAGCCGAACACGCATTGCTCGCCATGGTTCAGATAGCGGTCGGCGCCTTGCGCGCCGCTCGCAGCCGATATCGCAATCTGGCTACCTGTGCGCCGTTTGAGTAGCCACGCGCCCGTCACGTGATCGGCGTGCACGTGTGTGTCGATCGTGTATAGCAGACGCAACCCGAGTTCCTCGATAAGCGCGGTATCGCGGCGCACCTGCTCGAAAACCGGATCGATGAGAATGGCCTCGCGCGTTGCGCTGTCGGCAAGAAGATAGGTGTACGTCGACGATTGCTGGTCGAATAGCTGCCGGAAGATCAACACGATTTTGCTCCGTGGCCCGCGTCGTCGAAAAAGACCGGGCGCATGCAATGCGCCCGGTTCATTGCACGGCAATGTTACTGCGGCTGTGTGACGAACCGCAGATAAGGCTTTACGGTCTTGAATCCTTCGGGGTACTTCTTCATTGCATCATCGTTCGAGACGGATGTCGGAATGATCACATCCTCTCCGGGCTTCCAGTTCACGGGTGTCGCCACCGTATGCTTCGCGTTGAGCTGCAGCGAATCGAGCAGACGCAGTACTTCGTCGAAGTTGCGCCCTGCGCTCATTGGATACACCAGCATCGCCTTGACCTTCTTGTCCGGTCCGATGATGAACACCGAGCGTACCGTTGCGTTGTCGACTGCGGTGCGCGTGCCGCCGCTCGCGTTCGGGTGGATCATGTCATAGAGCTTCGCGACATTCAGGTCCGCATCGCCGATCAGCGGGTAGTTGACCGCGTGGCCCTGCGTCTCTTCGATATCCTTCACCCAGTTCTGGTGATCGCTGACGGGGTCGACACTTAGCCCGATGATCTTCGTATTGCGTTTGTCGAACTCGGGTTTGAGGCCGGCCAGATAGCCTAGCTCAGTGGTGCATACGGGCGTGAAATCCTTTGGATGCGAAAACAGAATCACCCAATGGTCGCCGATCCATTCGTGGAAATGAATCGTGCCTTCGGTGGTTTCGGCAGTGAAATCGGGGGCTTCTTCTCCAAGTCGAATCGACATCGTCTTCCTCCATGAGGGTGCGCCGGGCACCGATGCCGCTCGTCGAGGAGGCGGTCCCCGGGCTGCCTGACCGTTCCATCAGGCAATTGCTTGTCTCACATCTGCCTCCTGCCGGTTGGACTGTATTTGCGCGGGAGGACCATGCGAACGCAGCGAATGCAGAATTTTTCGCTGGATACTGCGAAGCCGAAATACCGATGCGCTACGCGTCGCGCTTAAAGCGTAGGACAAAAATGCGCGCCGCTCTAGCCAGCTTGCAGGACAAATCCGCCCGTTTAGTACGACTTTACGTATCGCTCCACATGCGCAGCAGGTTGTGATAACAGCCGACGAGCGTGCGACGCGCGGCATCGTCCGCGTTCGACGCGTTCAGACGCTGGATTGCGCCGTCCATGTCGAACAGCATCGCGCGCTGCGTATCGTCGCGCACGAGGCTTTGCGCCCAGAAGAAGCTCGACACCCGCGCGCCGCGCGTGACGGGCCGCACCTGGTGCAGACTGGTGCCGGGATAAACGATCGCATGACCGGCGGGCAACTTCACTTCCTGGACGCCGAAGGTGTCTTCGATCAGCAGTTCCCCGCCGTCGTATTCGTCGGGAGGCGTGAGGAAGAGCGTGACCGATACGTCCGTGCGTACGCGCGCGCCGCTGCCGGGCACGAGACGAATGGCGCCGTCCACGTGGCTGCCGAAATGCATACCGCCTTCATAGCGGTTGAACAGCGGCGGATAGACCTTGTTCGGCAGCACTGCGCTGATAAAGAGAGGGTGCCGCTCGAGCGCCGCGATGATCCGGTCGCCCATTTCCAGCGCAATTGGCGAGCCTTCCGCGATCTGCTGGTTACGCTTGACTGGCGCGCCCTGATAGCCGGCCGTCGCGCGGCCGTCCACCCACGCGTCCGTCGACGCTTCGAGATGCGCGCGCATGGCGGCGGCGTCGGCGGGGCTGAATACGTCAGGTATCGAGACAATCATGGTTGGACTTTCCTGCGAAACCGCGCGCTTTCCGCTGCCTGACGGAGCGGGAAAGCGCGCGGCGTGAGTGACGTTGGTCGCTCGTTCCGGCGATCAGAAGAACCGGTAGTTTAACGTCGCGAGGAATGTGCGGCCGTTGCCTGGCACCGCGCGTCCGCCGTCCGACGGAATCAGCGCGTCGTAATAGTTCTTGTCCGTGAGATTCAGCACGTTGAACTGGACGTCGTACTTTTTCGCGTGATACGCGGCCATTGCATCCCAACGCGTGTAGCCGCCGACTTTCACGAAGTTGTTGTTCGCGGCATAACGCGACGATGTGTAGATCGGGCCGCCGCCGATTTCCCAATGCGGAGTGAACGCATACGTCGTCCACAGCGTCAGCATGTTGCGCGGCGTGTTCGCTGGCGTCTTGCCGGTCGTGCCGTCTAGCGCCTTCAGGATCGTCGCGTCCATGTACGTGTAGCCGCCGAACACTTGCCACTTGTCGGTGATGTGGCCCGCGAGGCCAAGCTGATAGCCACGCACTCGGACGTCGCCGTCGAGCGTGTAACTGCCGTCGGCATTCAGCGTGCGCGCGTTTGTCTTCTCGATGTTGAAGAGCGATTGGGTGACGGACAGGCCGCCGCCCAGCAGATCCCACTTCGCGCCGACCTCATATGACTTGTTGTGCTCGGGCGGCAGGCTCTGCGTGTTGTTCGTGAGCGTGAGCGCTTCGAGCGACGGATTAAACGACGTACCGTACGACACGTAGTAAGACTGCCAATCGGCCGGCTGCCAGATCACGCCGCCGCGAACGCTCGTGAAGTAGTTTGTTTGCGTGGCGTATGAAGGCGCATTGATGGAGTTATGAATCGACGCTTCGTAGCGGTCCCAGCGAAGGCCGCCCACGATCTTCCAATGTTCGCCGATGGACACCGTGTCGTTCGCGTAGATGCCGACGCCGTTCGCGCTCGACTCCGCAAGGTTCGTCGCGACGGTTTTCGCGTTCGACGGGCGCGTCGTATAAGTCGGGTCGACGAGCGGCACGATAGCGATCGTGTTCGACGGCAGGCCCGGCGTAGTGGTGGCGAAACTCTGATTGCTGTACGTCTCGTGGCTCAGATCGACGCCCGCGACGACATCGTGCTTGATGAAGCCGGTGTTGAACTTGGCCTCGACGTCTGTCGAGTTGTAGACCGAGTGATCGTTGATGTTGCGGTCCTTGCCTTGCAGCTTCACGAACAGTCGCGACGGATCGATCGTCGTGTAGTTGCCGTTGGTCAACGCCGTCGAGGTAGGCAGCGGACCTGTCAGCACCGACGCCGCGTTCGTCGCGCGCGCTTCCGTGCTGTAGTGGCTGAACTGGGTCTGGTTGCGCAGTTTGAGGTTGTCGTTGAAGCGGTGTTCGATGCGGGCGTTCAGCGTCTGCACGTCCTGGATCGTGCGGTCGTCGGTGAAGCCGTAGAACGTGCCGCGATTCACCGGCGCGGGATGACCGTTGAGCGCCGGAATGCCGTAGTCGGGCTGATCGCGGTTGTGCTGGATCAGCGCGGACAGCGTGATTTCCGTGGGCGTGCCGATGCCGAATTTCACTTCGGGTGCGACGCCGTAGTCCTTGCTCTTCATCACGTCGCGCGACGAGCCCAGGCTTTGGCCGAACGCGTTGATCCGGAATGCGGATGTCGATGTGATCGGCGTGTCCAGGTCGACCGTCGTGCGGTAGCGGTCGTGCGTGCCGGCCTGCAGGGAGACATCGGCGCGGGGCTTGAGGGTCGGTTGCTTGCTGACCTGATTGATGACGCCGCCCGTCGAGCCGCGCCCGAAGTACAGGGACGACGGGCCGTACAGCACGTCGATCGATTCGAGGTTGAACGTGTCGCGATAGTACTGGCCACGATCGCGGAAGCCGTCGAGGTAGATGTCGGTGCGCGCCGAAAAGCCGCGCAGGTTGATGTTGTTGCCGATCTGCCCGCCTTCAGCGGCACCGATCGTGATGCCTGGCACATTGCGTAGCGCGTCGGTGAACGAACTTGCGGCCTGCGATTGCAGCACGGCCTTCGGCACCACGACCGCGGCTTGCGGAATGTCGCGCAGCGCGGTCGGCACTTTTGCGCCGACGCTGGAGACGTCAGGCGCGAAGTCCGCGGATCGACTGTTTTGGCCGGTCACCTTGACGGTGGGCAATGTGGCGCTTTCCGCGCTTACGCTCGGCGCAGAGGCGGGCGATCCCGGTTGGGCGCCGGTCGCGGGCGTTGCGGTCGATTGAGCGTAGAGCGGCGTCGCGAACGCGACCAGAACGGCCGCCGCGAGAGGCGTGTTTCGGAACATCGATAACCCTGTCGTTGTCGCTATTTTTCTGATTCGACGGATGCCAGCGCCCGTGCGGCACCGGCAGGCGGTCTGCCTGCCCCGGAAGGTGATGGACCCATCGTCTTGTTCTCAAATGAGAATCAGTATCATTACACGGATGATAATAGTTCGCAATAATTCGTTACGCATTGGAAATTTCTGTGCGGGCGAATTGGGGTTGCGGCGTCGGGCGCGGCGGATGCGATGAGGAGGGCTGGTCGGGAGAAGGCGTGCTTTCCGAGCTTTGGGCGGAGCAAGTGCGAGGCGCTGCCGCGGTCTCTCCGGCGCGCCTCAGCAAACGAAAAAGGCCGGTTAGCTTTCGCTAACCGGCCTTTCAAATTCTTTGGTGGGGCGTGAGTGACTCGAACACTCGACCTACGGATTAAGAGTCCGCTGCTCTACCAACTGAGCTAACGCCCCAACAGAAGCGAAATTATGCAGCATGTTCCACCCATTGCCAAGCCCCCTTTAGCAGATTTCTTAAAAATACCGCTTCGTTCCAATAGAGTCGTCGCTCGCCAAAACGGGCGCCCGCGAGAACGCGCCGCCTTCGGCGTCCCGGTATCATGTCGCGGACACTCGCCGCTTCTGCGCAGCGCGGCTTTCAACGGGGAATTGCCATGGATGACAAAGAGATCACCGAATTGCTCGACCGCGTCCTCGCGCCTTGGGTCCGTTCGCTGACGCTGACTCCCGTGAAGGTCGACGCGGACAGCGCAACGCTTCGCCTGCCTTTTTCAGGCGAGCTGCGCCATTCAGGCGGCGTCATCTGCGGGCAGGTGTTCATGGCGGCGGCCGACACGGCGATGATCGTCGCCATTTCAGCCGCGCTCGGCGGCTTCAAGCCGATGACAACCGTGTCGCTCAACATCAGCTTCATGCGTGCTGTACGCAACGGCGACGTGCTGATCACGGCCCGCGTGCTGCGTCTCGGCCGCAATCTCGTGTTCGGCGAAGTCGAGCTGCTGGACGAGACCGGCAACATGGCCGTTCACGCAACCACGACCTACGCGTTGCTCGCATAAACCGCGCGCCAGACAGCATTAGAGGAAATCGAGATGTTCGACCAGGTTGTGTTCGCGGGCGGCGGCAATCGTTGCTGGTGGCAGGCGGGTTTCTGGGACGTCGTGCAACCGGAATTGCGCATCCGTCCACGCGTGATCGCCGGCATTTCCGCTGGCGCCGCGACCGCGTGCATGCTCTACACGCGCGACTCACAGTGGGTCATGCGCTACTACGAAGACGCGCTACGTCACAATTCACGCAACGCCTATTGGGGCAACCTGCTGCGCGGCGAGTCGGTCTTTCCGCACTACCGCATCTACCGTCAGGCGCTGCTCGACATTTACGGTGAGAAGTTTTCATCGCTCGCGCAAGCGCCGGAAATTCGCATCGGCGTTTCGCATCTGCCGCGCTGGCTGGGCGCGCGCAGCGCGGTGGCGGCCGGCCTGATCGCGTACAACATCGAAAAGTACGTACGCAAGACGCTGCACCCTACGCTCGGTCAGACGCTTGGTTTTCATCCGGAATTCGTGCGCGCGCAAGATTGCGCGACTGTCGAAGATCTGGCGGACCTGATCCTCCAGTCGTCGAGCACGCCGCCTTTCACGCCGGTCTTGCGGCGCAATGGCCGCCCGGTGCTCGACGGCGGCATGGTCGACAACGTGCCCGTCGGCGCGCTCGACGCCGACGCGCCCGGCAACGTACTCGTAATGGTCACGCGTCTCTATCCGCGGCCGCAGATGTTCGTCGTGCCTCACGGCGCGCAACAACGGCTTTACGTGCAGCCCTCGCGCAAAGTGCCCATTTCGAGCTGGGACTACACGAGTCCTTCGCAGATGGTGCATGCATACAACCTCGGCCGCGCTGACGGCGAGATGTTTCTCCAACGCATGCCCGATCTGCTGGAAATCGCCGCTTAACGCCGGCGTCCGCCCTGCAATGCTTCGGGATTTGCCACGCTGGCGGTATCGCCGGCGTCGAAAGCCAGGATGTTCCTGAACGCCGCGCTGAAGTAAAGCTCATAGCTCTCGCGCTCGACATAGCCGATGTGCGGCGTGCAGATCACGTTTTCCATGCGCAGCAGGCTGTAGCCCTGCAGAATCGGCTCGCTTTCATACACGTCGATTGCGACCATGCCCGGACGGTTGTGCGAAAGCGCATTGACCAGCGCGTTCTCGTCGAGCAGTTCGGCGCGGCTCGTGTTCACGAGCAACGCAGTCGGCTTCATGCGCATCAGGTCTTCCTGCTTGACGATGCCGCGCGTGTCGTCGTGCAAACGAAGATGCAGCGACAGCACGTCGCTCTGCTCGAACAGCGCTTCGCGGCTCTCGGCCACGCCATACCCATCCTCGCGAGCGGCTTCACGCGAATGCTCGCGGCCCCAGATCAATACGTTCATGCCGAACGCCTTGCCGTAGCCGGCAACGAGCCGCCCGATCTTGCCGTAACCCCAGATGCCCAGCGTCTGACCGCGCAACACCTGGCCCAATCCAAAATTCGGCGGCAGTGCTGACGTCTTCAGCCCCGACTGCTGCCAGGCTCCTTGCTTAAGGTTCGCCACGTATTGCGGAATGCGCCGCTGCGCCGCCATGATGAGAGCCCACGTGAGTTCCGCGGGCGCGATCGGTGAGCCGCTGCCTTCCAGCACGGCGATGCCGCGCTCCGTACAAGCCGCGAGATCGATGTGATTGGACACCTTGCCCGTCTGACTGATCATGCGCAAACGGGGCAGTTTATCGAGGAGTTGTGAGCTGATGCGAGTGCGTTCCCGAATCAGGACAAGCGCGTCGACCTCCGAGAGACGGCTCGCCAGTTGGCCGAGTCCGCGGACGGTGTTATTGAAAACTTTGACCTCATGGTCGGCCAGCAATTGAAAGCAGTCGAGCTTGCGAACGGCGTCCTGATAATCGTCGAGGATGGCAATCTTCATGGTATGTGTCTGCGTCGCACCACGTTGGTGCGGAACGGAATGTTATGCTGACTGTCCCATCATGTGACCCAGGTCACATGGCGGTCTGGCTGATTGCCTTACCGTAGAAGCTGCCGCATAGAACGACAGCGTGACGGCAAGGCCGATTCACATCGTTTTTAACAGTTTGTTGCGTGTTGAGGCAAGCCGCTTTACAGACGGTTGCATCGCCTGTCCAGCGCGTATCGGCCCAACAGACTGTGTTGAAGCCCGTGATGACCTGCGCAATTGCGCGTCGGTTCGTAGAACTGGCGCAACCAATTAAATGCCTCTCGCATGCAGCATCGCCGGGCTTGTACCGTTTTCCTATTCACTACAAACGGAGACAAGTCGATGAATCATCCATCATTCGAAGGACAACCCACAGTCAAAGCGTCAGTAGAAGCGCCCGCGTGGGTCAAACATCGAAAACTGATCGACTGGGTTCAGCGCGTTGCCGCTATGACCAAGCCGGACAACATCGTCTGGTGCGACGGATCGCAGGAAGAGTATGACCGGCTGTGCGCACAGATGGTCGAAGCCGGCACGCTCAGAAAGCTCAATCCCGCTAAACGTCCGAACTCATACCTCGCATGGTCCGATCCCTCCGACGTCGCGCGTGTCGAAGATCGCACGTTCATTTGCGCGCAACGTCCGGAAGACGCGGGACCGACTAACAACTGGGTCGCGCCGCAAGAAATGCGCGAAACGCTCGACGGCCTGTTCGACGGCGCGATGCGTGGCCGCACCATGTACGTGGTTCCGTTCTCCATGGGCCCGCTGGGTTCGCCGATCGCGCATATCGGCGTCGAATTGAGCGACAGCCCGTATGTGGTCACCAACATGCGCATCATGACGCGCATGGGCCGCAAGGTGTACGACGTGCTCGGCGAAGACGGCGAGTTCGTGCCGTGCGTGCATTCGGTGGGCGCGCCGCTCGAGGCAGGCGCGAAAGACGTGCCCTGGCCGTGCAATCCGACCAAGTACATCGTCCATTTTCCCGAAACACGCGAAATCTGGAGTTATGGCTCCGGCTACGGCGGCAACGCGTTGCTGGGCAAGAAGTGCTTTGCGCTGCGCATTGCATCGACAATGGGCCGCGACGAAGGCTGGCTTGCCGAGCACATGCTGATTCTCGGCGTGACTTCACCCGAGGGGCGCAAACATCACGTGGCGGCGGCGTTTCCGTCGGCGTGCGGCAAGACCAACTTCGCGATGCTGATTCCGCCGGAAGGGCTGAACGGCTGGAAAATTTCCACCATCGGCGACGATATCGCGTGGATCAAACCGGGCAAGGACGGCCGCCTGTACGCGATCAATCCGGAGGCAGGCTACTTCGGCGTGGCCCCCGGCACGAGTGAAAAGACCAACTTCAACGCAATGGCTACGTTGAAGGAAAACGTGATTTTCACCAACGTAGCGCTCACCGACGACGGCGACGTCTGGTGGGAAGGCATGACCGACGAACCGCCCGCGCACCTGATCGACTGGCAAGGCAAAGACTGGACGCCGGCGAGCGCGAAGGAGAGCGGGCGCAAGGCGGCGCATCCCAATGCGCGCTTCACGGCGCCGGCGTCGCAATGTCCGTCTATCGACGCGGACTGGGAAAACCCGGCTGGCGTGCCGATCGACGCGTTCATCTTCGGTGGCCGCCGGTCGACCACAGTGCCGCTCGTCACGGAGGCGCGCAACTGGGTCGAGGGCGTCTACATGGCGGCGACCATGGGCTCTGAGACCACCGCCGCAGCCGCCGGGCAGCAGGGCGTCGTGCGGCGCGATCCATTCGCGATGCTGCCGTTCTGCGGCTACAACATGAGCGAGTATTTCGGGCATTGGCTGAAGACAGGCGAGCGCTTGCAGCAGATCAACGCGAAGCTGCCGAAAATCTTCTGCGTCAACTGGTTCCGCAAGGGTGCCGACGGCAAGTTCGTCTGGCCGGGCTTCGGCGAAAACATGCGCGTGCTTGGCTGGATGGTCGGCCGCATCGAGGGCACCGCGCAGGGCGAGGAGCATGCGTTTGGCACGTCGCCGCGGTACGAAGACGTCGACTGGAGCGGTTTGGACTTCAGCCGCGAGCAGTTCGAGCAGGTCATCTCCGTCGACGACGCAGCCTGGCGCGCTGAACTCGCGCTCCATGCCGAACTCTTCGACACGTTGCAGCAAGGCTTGCCGCCCGCACTGACGCAAGCCAAAACCCAGCTGGAAAGCAAACTGGCCGCCTAGCCATGTGAGTGGTCACTACCAACTGGAAGCCGCCTCGGGCGGCTTTTTAGCATTTTGGCCGTGTTGCGTGCGAAGCGGCGACGCGCAAACCGGACCACAGCCAAGTCGTGTCTATTCGCACAACGGCCTGTCCCAAGCTGCGCCGCAGCACGTTTGTTTCCGTTTGCGGAACAATCGACACTCGCGCCCCACATTAGGGCGCACAGTCGCACGAAAATTGACGAAATTTCCGCTTTTGCGGGCAACTTCTGCACGATTGCGCGAGTCGTAGGAGAATCCCTAGTTCGCTTCCACTGGTTATCACCAATTGTCAGGAAGCCGTAACACGGCAGGAGTTGTCATATGGACCATTTGCAGTCGATGCGAGTTTTCGTCAAGGTGGCGGATCTCGGCAGTTTTGCCCGCGCCGCGAGCGCGATGGATATTTCCAACGCAGTTGCCACCCGTCACGTTGCCGACCTGGAGGGGCGTCTAGGCACGCGGCTGCTCAACAGAACAACTCGCAGCTTGTCCCTGACCGAGTCCGGTCAGGTTTATCTCGAGCGCGCGCGCCAGATTCTCGATGAACTAGAAGACGTCGAGCAGATGGTGGTCGCGCGAAATCACGAGCCCGTCGGCACCTTGAGGATCGTCGCGCCGGTCGTGTTCGGCTTGCACAATCTGGCTCCGGTGCTGCAGACGTACGCGGAGCGGTATCCGAAAGTGATTCCCGACGTGACGCTGGTGGACCGTCAGGTCGATCTGGTGGAAGAAGGCTTCGACGTGGGTGTCGTCATTGCCCGGCAAATGCGCAGCGCGAGCATTGTCACGCGGCGTCTGACCACGGGCTGCATGACCGTGTGTGCAACGCCAGCGTATCTGGAAAAGCACGGCACGCCCACGCGTCCCGAGCATTTGCTGGAGCATCCGTGCCTGAGCCTGCCGTCAGAATATTGGGGCGACGAGCGCGTATTTACGGGCCCGGAAGGCGAAGTGCGCGTGCGTCCGTCGAACGTGATCGTGGCAAACAATACGGAGATGCTGCGTCAGTTTGCGCTGCTCGGCATGGGCATCGCGATTCTGCCGAGTTATCTGATCGGCCGCGACATGACGCGCGGCAGGCTGGTGCGCTTGCTCGGCGACTACCGTTTGCCACAAGTCGAGATTAACATCGCTTATCCGAGCCGCCGTCACTTGCCCGCGAAGGTGCGCACGTTCATCGATCACCTGGTCGAGCATTTCAGCCAGACGCCGAACAGCCTGCTCGGCGAACAGTGGATCAAAGACGGCGTCGGGCGGCCGGCATCGCAGACGTCATTCGAAGCGGCGGATTCGGCCATGCCGCCCGAAGCTTTTGACGGCGCCGAGCCGCTGTCGCGTCTGCTGGACAGCGAATTGTCACCGGTGCCCAAGACGTTGGCGAAGACGTCGAACCGCACGCGGCTCTCGGCGTTGACTCCGCTGTAAAGGCGTCGTTCGAGAGTCCAGGCCGCGCAGTACAAGCGCGTTGGGCAGGGCGAAAAAAAAGCGCGGTCACCTTTGGTGATCGCGCTTTTTTATCGTCAACTTGAGATCGGGCAGGCAGCGGCGCAGGGGCCGTGCACGCCCGCCTTGTCGCTCGATCAGGAGCCCGTCTTACGAGCCGCCGTCTTTTTGGCTGGCGCCTTCTTTGCCGCAGCGGTTTTGGTTGCCGGCGCTTTCTTCGCCGCGGCCTTTTTCGCCGCCGGCGCTGCCTTCACCGCGACCGTGGCGTCGCCTTCGTCCGACTCGAGCTCTGCTCCAGCCTTTGCGGCTGACTTCGCCGCGGCGGTCTTCGCCGCCGTCTTGGCTGAGGGCTCTTTCTTCTCGAATTCGAAGCCGATTTTGCCGTCGTTCTGCTTGACGAGGAACGCCTTGAAGTTACGGCCGGTGCGCGACGACTTGAAATTGGTCAGCAGGTCGGTGCGGCCTTCTTCGAGCAGCTTCGCCATCTGCTCGCGGGCGATCTCCTGCTGCAGGATCACCTTGCCCGAGCGGAAGTCGCACGTTTTCGGGCTCGCGACCGAGTTCTCGCAGACGTAGCTCATGCCGTGCTCGAACACACGGCCCTTGCACTTAGGACATGCGCCCACCGATTCCTGGTCGGAGAAGTCAGGCGGTTCGCCGTCTTCGCCGCCCGCGTCCTGACCGAAGTCGAACTCGAGCTTGTAGTTCTTGATCTCGTCGTCGAGTGAAAGCTTGAGGATCGCCGAGAACGGACGGCCCATCTTGCTGCGGAAACCCGACAGCGGACCGATCGTCTTGTTCTTCAGCAGTTCCTCGACTTCCTCGATCTCGAACTGGCGGCCGCCGGGGATTTTCGAAATCGAGAATTCGCACTTCGAGCACGCGAAGCGACGGTAATTCTCCTTCACCTGACCGCCGCAGTGCGGACACGGCGTTTGCAACGTCGCGTAATCGCCGGGGATCGTGTCTGAATCGTATTCTTTCGCGCGCTTGACGATGGTCTGCGTCATGCGGGCAATTTCCTGCATGAACGCGTCGCGCGGCAGGTTGCCGCGTTCCATTTGCGACAGCTTGTATTCCCACTCGCCCGTGAGCTCCGGCGCGGTCAATTCCTTCACACCGAGCCCGCGCAGCAGCGTCATCAACTGGAATGCCTTCGCGGTCGGAATCAGATCGCGACCTTCGCGAATCAGATACTTCTCACCAAGCAGACCTTCGATGATGGCGGCGCGCGTGGCCGGCGTACCCAGCCCCTTTGCGGCCATCGCCTCGCGCAACTCGTCGTCTTCCACGAGCTTGCCCGCGCCTTCCATTGCGGACAGCAACGTGGCTTCGTTGTAGCGCGCAGGCGGTTTCGTCACGAGTTGCTGGGCGGCGATCTTGTCGGTCTTGACCTTCTCGTCCTTCTGCACCGGCACGAGGTTGGCATCTTCACCGCTGATTTCGCGACCGTACACCTGCAACCAGCCCGGCTCGACGAGCACTTTGCCTTCGGTTTTGAAGTGATGCCCGACCACTTCGGTAATGCGGGTGGTTACTTTGAATTCCGCTGCCGGGAAGAACACCGACAGGAAGCGCTTCACCACCAGATCGTAGAGCTTCTGTTCCGGCTCTGACAGATTCTTCGGCGCCTGCAGCGTGGGGATGATTGCGAAGTGGTCGCTGATCTTCGAGTTATCGAAGATGCGCTTGTTCGGCTTCACCCAGCCCTTATCGAGCACCTGCTTGGCAAACGGGAGATAGTTGTTGCTCTCCTTGAGCATGCCGAGCGTCTGCTTGACCGTATCCATATAGTCTTCGGGCAGCGCGCGCGCGTCGGTCCGCGGATAGGTCAGCACCTTGTGCTTTTCGTACAGCGCCTGCGCGAGGCCCAGCGTGTTCTTGGCCGAGAAGCCGAAGCGGCCGTTCGCTTCGCGCTGCAAGCTGGTGAGGTCGAAGAGCGCCGGCGACAACTGCGTGGACGGCTTCGATTCCTCGCTCACCGTACCGATCTGGCCGCGACATGCGGCGACGATCGTCTCGGCTGCGGGCAGCGCCCACAGACGCGAGTCGCGCTTTTCCGGATCAAACTCGTCGCGCTTGAACTTCGGGTCGAACCAGCGGCCCTCGTAGAAACCGGCCGCGCAGACGAACTCCGCTTTCACTTCCCGATAGTCTCGCGGCACGAAGCGGCGAATTTTCTCTTCGCGTTCGACGACGATAGACAACGTTGGCGTTTGTACTCGACCGACCGTGGTCAGGAAGAAGCCGCCGCCCTTGCTGTTGAACGCGGTCATCGCACGAGTGCCGTTGATGCCGACGAGCCAGTCGGCTTCCGAGCGGCAGCGTGCGGCGTCGGCGAGCGGCTGCATTTCTTCGTCGCTGCGCAGACGTGCGAAGCCGTCGCGGATGGCGGCCGGCGTCATGGATTGCAGCCACAGACGCTGAACCGGCTGTTTCGCTTTCGCATGTTGCGCGATGAGGCGGAAAATCAGTTCACCCTCGCGCCCCGCGTCGCATGCGTTGATGAGGCGGTCGATATCCTTGCGCTTGAGCAGCTTGGTCAGCACCTTCAGGCGCGACTCGCTCTTGGCGATCGGATTCAGATCGAAATGCGGCGGAATGACGGGCAGGTTGGCGAAGCTCCACTTGCCGCGTTTGACTTCGTACTCGTCGGGCGCGGCGATTTCCAGCAGGTGACCCACTGCCGAAGAGAGCACGTACTCGTCGCTCTCGTAGTATTCGTCATGCTTGGTAAAACCGCCCAAAGCGCGCGCGATGTCGTTCGCGACGGAAGGCTTTTCGGCGATGATCAGTGCTTTGGACATGACTCGATGTGAGGTTGGTATATCCGGGTTGGTGGCCTTGAGCGCGCCCTTCTGGCGCGACCCTCGTTTGCGACCTTGCGACCCATTAACGACCGCTTTATAGCACACGGCGCGAACGCGGCGTGTCAACTGCCATAAAAGCGCGCCATCAAAATTGCGCGCCTGGCAACTGGCCAGGCAGCGTCAAACATGCTCCGCGCGGGCCGCAATGCCTACGCCGTAACGGCGCCTACAGGCGGCCGATCGCTCTCAGGCGACGGTCAGCGCGGGCCGCAATTTCGGCGCGCCGCTCACGCCTGGCAAGGCGGTCAAATCCAACAACATCCGCTCCACGATCGCTGCCTGCGGCAAAACGGTGCCGAAGAATCGTGTCGTTACTGAGTCTTCGATCAGGATGGTGGGAAAATTCTCGACATCCAGATCGTCGAAGCGATCGGCATGCGTTTCGATGTCGATCCATGCGAAACAGATTTCCGGATGCCGCTCGGCCAGCTTGTCGAACGCCTCCTGATACTCGCGACAGGTCCCGCACCATTGCGCACACAGGCAGGCAACGAACAGCGTGTCGGGCTCGTTGACGCGCTCGGCGATCCGGTCTTGGTCGGTGTCGAGATTCAGCGCGGGCATGGTGGTTCCTCAGGTGCTTTGTCGGATGCTTTGGCGCGAATGTAGCATGGCCGATCCCGGAGAGTGGTCAAGCTGGGTCAAAGCAGTTCGCGGCGGTCCGGCCTTGGCTTGCGCGGGTGTAACGCCCGCCGGGCAGCGCGCTGACCTCGCCGGCCAGTTCCAGCTGCAGCAACGTCGTTTGTAGTAGGGCGTAATCCATTTCGGTGCGCGTGGCCAGTATTTCAAGGGGCGTTGGGGCGTAGCCGAGGGCGGCGAGCAGTCGCTGGGCGTCCGGGTCCCGACAGGCGGTCATGTCCGATGCCCGCGCCGGTGCCACCGTCAGCGTCGACTCTTCACCCTGCGCACGAGCGGTTGCCGCACTGTCGGGTGCAGCGGAGCAGGCTGCCTGTGTCGCCGCCCTTTCCCGCCGGGCGCTTGCCCGAACGGGCGTGGTTATCGCGAAGCCCAATTCCTCCAGAACCTCGTCTGGCGTCTCCACGAGCTTCGCCCCCTGCTTGATCATGCGATGGCATCCGCGCGACAGCGGCGCGTGGATCGAGCCCGGCAGCGCGAAGATATCGCGGCCCATTTCGTTCGCGAGGCGCGCCGTGATGAGCGAGCCCGAACGCATGGCCGCCTCCACGATCAGCACACCGCTGACGAGTCCTGCGATCAGCCGGTTGCGCTGCGGAAAGTTGGCGGCGCGCGCGGGCGTGCCGAGCGGCCATTCCGACAGAATGGCGCCTTGCATCGCGATTTGCCGGGCGAGAGCGTGGTGCGCAGCCGGATAGACGAGATCGGCGCCCGTGCCGATCACGGCGACGGTGCTGCCGACGCCCTCGAGCGCGCCCCGATGAGCTGCACCGTCAATGCCTTGCGCCAGCCCCGACACGACGGTGACGCCCGCCGCCGCGAACGTCCGCGCGAACCGTTCGGCGTCTTCCATGCCTTGCGGCGTGGCGCTGCGGCTGCCGACCAGCGCGACGGCTCGTGTATGCAACAGGTCCAGCCGGCCCTTTATATATAGCAACGGAGGTGGATCGGGCATGGTGAGGAGCGCCGGCGGATAGGCCGGGTCGTCAAGCGTAACCAGATGGTTGCCCGGCAGCTCCCGCCATGCGATTACCGCGTCGAGCTGAGCGTCGAATTCAGGGCCGGTGGGAGCCAGGGCGGCGCGTGCCGCAGCCTCGCCGGCGATCGCGGCGAGCGTTTCATGGTCCTGCTGGAGAATTGCTTCCGGCAGCCCGAAGGCGCTCAGCAGCAGGCGCAGCGCCGCGGGTTTGAGCCCCGCGGCGAGAGAAAGCCGCAGCCACGCGGCGAGTTCGATATGGGTTGCAGGCAAGGTGTGCATTGCGGGGCGATCCTCGTGCAGGGCCAGCGGGCAGACGGGCGCCATGCTAAAATTTTCATCATCCGAAATAACTGCGGCGCCGCGCCCACCCGCGCGGGCTCGTCGTTTGGCGCATCTGGCGCGTTGAATCGAACCGGTTCGACACCATCTATCGTGTGCGTATTGCGACGGGCCGACAACCTGGCCGAATGGCCAACGTGAGCCCTCACACGGCTGGCGGCGCCGAAAAATCACATTCGAAATCATGGCTTTACTGAACATTCTCAATTACCCGGACAAGCGCCTGCACAAGGTCGCGAAGCCGGTCGAACAGGTCAACGACAGCATCCGCCGTCTTGTCGCGGACATGGCCGAGACCATGTATGCCGCGCCCGGCGTTGGCCTTGCGGCCACCCAGGTGGACGTGCACGAGCGCGTGATCGTGATCGACGTGTCGGATGCGCACGATCAACTGCTCGCCTTCATCAATCCGGAAATCGTCTGGTCCAGCAACGAGAAAAAGCTGTCGGAAGAAGGTTGTCTGTCGGTGCCGGGCATTTACGACAACGTCGAGCGCGCCGAGAAAGTGCGCGTGCGCGCCCTGAACGAAAAGGGCGAAACCTTCGAAATGGACTGCGAGGGTTTGCTCGCCGTGTGCATCCAGCACGAAATGGATCACCTGATGGGCCGCGTGTTCGTCGAGTATTTGTCGCCGCTGAAGCAGACGCGCATCAAGAGCAAGATGAAAAAGCTCGCCCACGCAATGTAATGCGCGTTCATTCCGCTTCCTGCTTCTGCCCCTGCTCATGAGCCATTCGTTGCGCGTTGTTTTTGCCGGTACGCCGGAATTTGCGTCGGCCGCGCTGGCCGCAATTCACGACGCCGGTTTTCCGGTACCGCTCGTGCTGACGCAGCCCGACCGCCCGGCCGGGCGCGGCATGAAACTGCAGGCGAGCCCGGTCAAGCGCTACGCCGAAGAACATGGGCTGGCCGTCGCGCAACCGCCTTCGCTGCGCCGGGAAGGGAAATACCCAGCCGAGGCCGAAGCCGCCATCAACCTCCTGCGCGCCACGCCGCACGACGTGATGGCGGTTGCAGCCTACGGCCTGATCCTGCCGCAGGAAGTGCTCGATATCGCGCCGCTTGGCTGCATCAACATTCACGCGTCGCTGTTGCCGCGCTGGCGCGGCGCCGCGCCGATCCATCGCGCGATCGAAGCGGGCGACGCTGAAACCGGCATCACGCTGATGCAAATGGATGCCGGTCTCGACACCGGCGCCATGATCTCCGAGGTGCGCACGCCGATTTCCGCGAACGAGACAACCGCTACGTTGCACGACCGCCTCGCCGAACACGGCGCGAAGCTGATAGTCGCGGCGCTCGTCGAACTGGAGCGCAATGGCAAGCTGACCTCGACGCCGCAACCCGCCGAGGGCGTGACGTACGCCGAAAAGATCGGCAAGCACGAGGCCGCGCTCGACTGGCGCCGCCCGGCTTCGGTGCTCGCGCGCCAAGTGCGCGCGTTCGATCCCTTTCCGGGCAGCGTGGCGACGCTCGAAGACGGCACGTCGATCAAGATCTGGGCGGCGGCGGCCGAACCCACGCAAGCCGGGGATGCGCCCGGCACGATCACCAGCGTTTCGCCCGACGGGGTCGTCGTGACCTGTGGCGACGGCGCGCTGCGTCTCACGCAACTGCAGAAGCCCGGCGGCAAACGTCTGCCGGTACGCGAATTCCTGGCCGGCTTCGCGCTGGCTGCGGGGCATCGTTTTCAGCTTCCCGAAGCAAAGTAGCACCAGTCGGCGGCGCCTGAACATCGTCCGTTTGGCCGATGCTCAACGGCCCCGCCCGACAGTCGCCGCGCGTTAAAATCCTCTATGCAAACGCTCATGTTCCGAGGATCCTCATGTTCGGCATCACCCATTTCGAATTCTTCGTCGTCGCGGTCTTCCTGCTGAACGTGACGCCCGGGCCTGACACGGCTTATATCGTCGGGCGTAGCGTCGCGCAGGGCCGCGGCGCGGGGCTTATGTCGGCGCTGGGCATTTCGGCGGGGTGCTGCGTCCATTCGCTAGCTTGCGCGTTCGGCTTGACTGCGCTGCTCGCCGCGTCGGCCACGGCGTTCACCGTCATCAAGTTTGTCGGTGCGATTTATCTGATTTATCTCGGCGTGCGCCTTATCTTCGCGAAACCTGCCGAAGACGAGGCCCGCGGCGAAGCGCGCGGGGCGGGTGCTCCAAAGTCGCTGCGCCAGCTGTTCCTGCAAGGCTTCTGGACAAACGTACTGAACCCAAAGGTCGTGCTTTTCTTTGTCTCTTTCTTTCCGCAGTTCGTTACTGCCGGCACGGATCACAAGGCGCTCGCATTTCTCACGCTCGGCGCCGTCTTCGTCGTGATGAGCATGCTGTGGAACAGCTTCGTCGCCTGGATCGCCGGCATCGTGACGCGGCGTTTCTCCGGCAAGCCGTCGGTGAAGAAGTGGCTGGACCGCGGCGTCGGCAGCGCCTTTGTCGGCCTGGGAATCAAGCTCGCCACCGCATCGAGATGATTGAATTTTCCGCGCGCGCCTATATCTAACAGTTAGCTTACAATCAGGCGCCGCGACGATGCGGCATGGAAATGAACCCCGCGTTAGGGCAAGGAGTTGCAGACATGTTCAATTGGGTCAAAACCGCGATGTTGATGGCCGCGATCACGGCCCTTTTCATCGTGATCGGCGGAATGATAGGCGGCACGCGCGGCATGACGATCGCGCTCGTCATCGCTCTCGGCATGAATTTCTTTTCGTACTGGTTTTCGGACAAGATGGTGCTGCGCATGTACAACGCGCAGGAAGTCGACGAAACCAGCGCGCCGCAGTTCTACCGCATGGTGCGCGAGCTTTCCACGCGCGCAGGCTTGCCGATGCCGCGCGTGTATCTGATCAACGAAGACGCGCCTAACGCGTTCGCCACCGGCCGCAATCCGGAGCATGCAGCGGTTGCCGCGACCACCGGC
This sequence comes from Paraburkholderia strydomiana, assembly GCF_031456815.1. Taxonomy (NCBI): domain Bacteria; kingdom Pseudomonadati; phylum Pseudomonadota; class Betaproteobacteria; order Burkholderiales; family Burkholderiaceae; genus Paraburkholderia; species Paraburkholderia strydomiana. The sequence goes on along the minus strand of NZ_JAVDVL010000006.1, from coordinate 131,384 downwards.
ATTCTGCGCGTGCTGTCCGAGCGCGAAATGCGCGGTGTGATGGCACACGAACTGTCGCACGTGAAGCACCGCGACATTCTGATTTCGACAATTTCGGCCACTATGGCCGGCGCGATTTCCGCGCTCGCGAACTTTGCTATGTTCTTCGGCGGCCGCGACGAAAACGGGCGTCCCACGAACCCGATCGCCAGCATTGCGGTCGCACTGCTCGCGCCAATTGCCGGTGCGCTGATCCAGATGGCGATCTCGCGTGCGCGCGAATTCGAAGCGGATCGTGGCGGCGCGCAGATTTCCGGCGATCCGCAAGCGCTGGCTTCGGCGCTCGACAAGATTCATCGTTATGCGAGCGGCATTCCGTTTCCGGCAGCCGAGCAGCATCCGGCCACTGCGCAGATGATGATCATGAATCCGCTGGCCGGCGGCGGCATCGCGAATCTGTTTTCAACGCACCCGGCCACAGAAGAGCGCATCGCGCGCTTGATGGAAATGGCCCGAACCGGGCGCTTCGAATAACGGCGATGCGCAGTGCATGACCAAAGGCGAGTCTTCTGACTCGCCTTTTTAATTTGGTGACAGCGCGCGCTTCCGCGGCCGCCGCGCGTGCGGGGGCCGTTAGCCGCGCCACGCTACAATGTGTGTTCATTGTGTCGCGCGTACCGCACGGCCTGCCTTTGCCTTCCCATGAATCTAAAGCCTTCTTCGCGTTCTGCTTCTTCGTCGGCGCGTCCGCGCGAATCCCGTTTGTCCGTGCTGCACCTTGCGCCGGAATCGCTCGGCTTTGCGCTCGACTGCGCAGCGCAAGCGATTGGCGCTGTCCGCCTCGGGGCGGCTTTGCCGGCCGCGCTGCAATCTGTCTTCGTGTCTGCGCCCGAGGGTAGTGCGGCCGCCGCGCGCGGCGCGGTGCAGGACATCGCCTATCGCACGATGCGCCGTCTCGGGACTGCCGAATGGTTGATCGCAAAGCTCGTCAAAAAGGCGCCGCCGCCGCACGTCGGTCATGTGCTTGCCTGCGCGATCGCGCTTCTGATCGACGACGAAGCCAGCGCAGCCTACACGCCGTTCACGGTGGTCGACCAGGCAGTGAGCGCGATCTCGGCGCGTCGCGAATTCTCGTTCGCGAAGGGGCTTGTCAACGCCGTGCTGCGCAACTTCCTGCGCGAACGCGAGGCGCTGCTCGAAGCGGCGCAAACAGATGAAGTCGCGCGCTGGAACTATCCGTCATGGTGGATCGATGCGGTAAGACGCGCATGGCCGGACGCGTGGCAGGACGTGCTCGCAGCCGGCAACACGCAAGGTCCGTTGACGCTGCGTGTGAACGCCCGTCATTCGACGGTTGATGCGTATCTGCAGGTTCTCGAGCAGCATCATATTGCCGCGAGCAAAGCCGGCGAATACGCGGTGAAGCTCGTCACGCCCATGCCCGTCGACCGCATTCCCGGCTTTAGCGAAGGCGTGGTCTCGGTGCAGGACGCAGGCGCTCAACTCGCCGCGCAGTTGCTCGGCGTGCGTGACGGCATGCGCGTGCTCGACGCCTGCGCGGCGCCCGGCGGCAAGACCGGGCATCTGCTGGAACTGGCGAACCTGCAACTGGTCGCGCTCGAAAGCGATGCGACGCGCGCCCGGCGCATCGGCGAAAATTTGCAGCGCCTGAAGCTCCAGGCGGAAGTGCGTATTGGCGACGCGGGCACGCCGTCGAAATGGCACGACGACATCGATCAGCCGTTCGACCGCATTCTCGCCGACGTGCCGTGCTCGGCGTCGGGCATCGTCCGGCGTCATCCGGATATTCGCTGGTTGCGCCGCGCCTCCGATATTCCCGCGCTCGTCGACGAACAGCGGCGCATTCTCGACGCGCTGTGGCCGCTCGTGAAGCCAGGCGGTGAATTGCTCTACGTTACGTGCTCGATCTTTCCCGAAGAAGGCGAGTTGCAGGCGCAGTGGTTTGGAAACAAGCACCAGGATGCGGTACGATTGGACGCGCCGGGGCAACTTTTACCTACGGTCGCCCGCGCGCCCGCCGACACATCGGCCGGTTCCCATGCCGGAGAATTCGCTGACATCAGCGCCGGCGCGAACTCAGACCACGACGGATTTTTCTACGCGCGCTTTCAGAAACGGTGACCATCAAACGCTTCTTCCCGCTTCGGCTCGCTGCCGTGCTTTGGGTCGCGCTGGCCGTCTGGCTTGTCGCGCCCGGCGCGGCGTACGCCGACTCGATTGCCGTGCAGCGCGCTTCGCTGCAGGCCGACAACACCGGTTGGAGCCTGGACGCGCGTTTCGACTTCGAGTTGAACAGCAATCTCGAAGACGCCGTGAATAAGGGCATCCCGTTGTATTTCACAACCGACTTCGAGTTGAGCCGGCCGCGCTGGTACTGGTTCGACGAGCAGCCGGTGAACGTGTCGCAAAGCCTTCGCCTGTCGTTTCAGCCGCTCACGCGCGAATATCGCGTGTCCAGCGTGTCGTCGGGCGGTTTGCAACTCGGCTTCACCACGCTAAAGGATGCGCTCGCGGTCATCAAGCACGTGACGTCGTGGCACGTGATCGACCGCAACGAAGTGCATGCCGGCGAGACGTACAACGCGTCCGTGCGTATGCAACTCGACATCGCCTTGATGCCCAAGCCGTTCCAGATCGACGCGGTCAACAACCGCGACTGGAATCTCGCTTCCGAATGGAAGCGCTTTACTTTTACGGTGACCGAACGTGCTAAATAAAGTGCGCTCCGCCACCAGTGTCAGCAGCATCGTCGTGCGCGTGCTGGTTTCCACCGTCGCCGTGACGGCTGTGTTGCTGCTCGTGCTGCTCGCGGCGGCAAGCGCGAACACCGAATTCTTCGACCGCTATTACCAGTGGCTTTACGCCGCGAATCTCGTGGTCGCGATGATCTTTCTGCTGGTGGTGGCGACGCTCGTCATCATCATCATTGCGCGATTACGAAAGGGTAAGTTCGGCACGCGGCTTCTCGCAAAACTCGCGTTCTTCATGGCGCTGGTCGGCGTGGTGCCGGGTGGCATCATTTATGTGGTCTCGTATCAGTTCGTGTCGCGCAGTATCGAGTCGTGGTTCGACGTGAATGTCGAAACCGCGCTCACGTCCGGTCTGAACCTCGGGCGCGGCATGCTCGACGCGTCGCTGTCCGATCTGCAAACCAAGGGCCGTCTGATGTCCGAGCAGCTCGCGAGCGCCGACGCCGCGGGTACGACGCTCACGCTGCTGCGTCTGCGCGACCAGTTCGGCGTGCAGGACGCGACAATCGTCGAGCCCACGCGCAGCATGTCCGGCGCAACGCCCGACATGCATGTGGTCGCGCAGGCATCCAGCAATTACGCGTCGCTCGTACCGAACGATTTGCCTACGCCGCTAATGCTCGACCAGGCGCGCGGACGCGGCTACGCGGCAATAGAAGGCGAAGTCGACGGCGATCCTCGCGCTCACGGCAGCAAGGGCGCGCTGCGACTGCGCGTCGTGCAGCGTATTCCCGACTCGAATGCGTCGCTGTTGCAGCCCACTGAACGCTTCCTGCAACTCACACAGCCAGTGTCGCAATCGCTCGCACGCAACGCCGATGCTGTGCAACGCGCGTATCGCGAGTATCAGGAAAAAGCGCTCGGACGAACCGGCTTGCGCAAGATGTATATCGGCACGCTGACGCTCGCGCTCTTTCTCGCCACGTTCATCGCGATGATGCTCGCGCTCGCGCTCGGCAATCAGCTCGCGCGGCCGCTGTTCCTGCTCGCGCAGGGCACGAAGGAAATCACCGAGGGTGACTACACGCCGAAGCGCGAAATCAAATCGCGCGACGAGCTCGGCTTTCTCACCCAGTCGTTCAACGCAATGACGCGGCAGTTGTCCGAGGCACGCGCGGCCGTCGAGAATAATCGCATCGCACTCGAGCATTCGAAGGCGTATCTGGAAAGTATTCTCGCGAACCTCACTGCGGGCGTGTTCGTGTTCGACCGCCAGTTCCGGCTCACCACCGCGAATCGTGGCGCCGAGCGCATCTTCCGTCAGCAGTTCCAGGAGGTGCTGGGCTCGGCGCTCGAACAGATCGGCGTGCTCAGCGAATTCGGCGGCATGGTGCGCAAGGCGTTTGCCGATCGCGAAGCGGCAAGCGGCGACGGTCACGACGACGGCGGCCACTGGCAGCAGCAGTTCTCGGTTCAGGTGGCCGGCGAAAGCGAGCCCCTCACATTACTCGTGCGCGGTGCGCGACTCGTGTCGGCGACCGATCGCGACGCTCAGGACATGCAGACGTCGGGCTATGTCGTGGTATTCGACGACATCTCAGACGTCATTTCCGCGCAGCGTTCCATTGCATGGGGCGAGGTCGCGCGGCGGCTCGCGCATGAGATCAAGAATCCGCTTACGCCGATCCAACTCTCGGCCGAACGTCTGCAGATGAAGCTCGCCGACAAGCTGTCGCCGTCGGACGCAGATGTGCTCAAGCGCGGCGCGACCACAATCGTGAACCAGGTCGCGGCGATGAAGCAGATGGTCGACAATTTCCGGGACTACGCACGCACGCCTCCCGCCGTGCTGGCGCATCTGCAATTAAACGATCTCGTGACCGAAGTGCTGACGCTGTATGGCATCGAGGAAGGCAAGGGCGCGATTCATGTCGAACTCTCCGCGCTGCCCGCGATTCGTGGCGACGCAACGCAATTGCGCCAGGTGATTCACAACCTGCTGCAGAATGCGCAGGACGCGGTGGCAGAGATCGAGCACCCACGTGTGGTGCTCGAGACGAGGACAGTAGAATACGGAGACCCCGACGCGGAAGGCAAGGCACGCGTCGCGGTACGTCTGACAGTGTCGGATAACGGACCGGGCTTCCCAACGCGTATCCTCACCCGTGCATTCGAGCCTTACGTCACGACCAAGGCGAAAGGCACGGGCCTGGGTCTTGCGATGGTCAAGAAGATCGTCGACGAACATGGCGCGCGCATCGACATTCGAAACCGCCTGAAAGCGGGCGATGTCATCGAAGGCGCGCAAATTTCGATTCTCTTCCTTCAACTGGCAGACGACGCCGCGGCTCCCGAAGCGGGACCGCGTCCTGCGCACGGCAGTACGTCGCAGGGAAAGACAAAAGCAACAGTGCAGACAAAGGCAGCGTAAATGGCAACCATCCTGGTGGTAGATGATGAAATGGGCATCCGGGAATTGCTCTCGGAGATCCTGAGCGACGAGGGGCATGTCGTGGAGGCAGCGGAAAACGCGCAGCAGGCGCGCGAATTCCGTTTGCGTCAGGCGCCGGACCTGGTGCTGCTCGACATCTGGATGCCCGATACCGACGGCGTGACGCTGCTCAAGGAATGGGCTGCGCAAGGGCAGCTCACGATGCCGGTAATCATGATGTCAGGCCACGCGACGATCGACACCGCAGTCGAAGCGACGAAGATCGGCGCGCTGAATTTCCTCGAGAAGCCGATCGCGTTACAGAAGTTGCTGAAGGCCGTGGAGCAAGGCCTCGCTCGCGGCACTGCGGCAGTAGCGCCGGGCGGCACCGCCGCCAAATTGACGTCGCCGATGAATTCTTCGGCGGTGGCTTCGGCGGCGGCATTGCCAATGCTCTCCTCGGCCGATGGGTTGGGCAGCGGCGTGCTCGCGGCGCAGACGGCATCCATCTCGTTCGACATCCCGCTGCGCGATGCGCGCGATGCATTCGAGCGCGCGTACTTCGAGTATCACCTCGCGCGCGAGAACGGCAGCATGACGCGTGTCGCGGAAAAGACGGGCCTGGAGCGCACGCACTTGTATCGCAAGCTCAAACAGCTTGGCGTCGATCTCGGGAAGAACAAAGGCGAGTGAGCCCCGCGTTACGCGCGCGGATTTCACCTCCACAGATTTTTTCGGGAAGGGGCTTGCCCAGCGAATGACCCTTTGATATCATTTCGTTCTTCGTTGGCCCGGTAGCTCAGTTGGTAGAGCAGCGGATTGAAAATCCGCGTGTCGATGGTTCGATTCCGTCCCAGGCCACCAGGATTCAGCCCCAGGAAATCGCAAGATTCCTGGGGCTTTTCCTTTTGCGGTGAGCTTTCGTTGCTTCGGTGCTCGCCGGTAGTACGTCGGGGCGCGCCGGGCGAGGTTCGGCATCGCGTGATAAAATCGCGCCAGTTCAAGCACTTGCATGCGAGTGCGTCGCCCGCCGAATTCGTTCAAGGGCCCGCGGCCGAGCCGCGATCCGCACCGAACCCCTCGCCCGACGATCAACGGTATAAGCGCCCAGCGACTTTGCAGGCCGAAGGCGCGGCCTATACTGCTTTGGGCCGGCAGCAGTGCCGGCTCGCGTCGCGCCGCGTTGCTTGCATGGCGCACCTCGCGCAGCGCGACGCGGCACTCATCATTCACGGAGTTTCACGGTGATCCGCAAAGACGCTAAACGTAGCGCTCTGGTGCTGTTTTCCGGCGGCCAGGATTCCGCCACGTGCCTCGCATGGGCACTTGAACGTTATGAAACGGTTGAGACGCTCGGCTTCGACTATGGTCAGCGGCACCGCGTCGAACTTGAATGCCGCGAAGGCTTCCGCAATGCAGTAGTGCGTACGTTCCCGGCGTGGAGCGAGCGCCTCGGCGACGATCACATGATCGATCTATCTGTGCTCGGCGCAATCAGCGACACGGCCATGACGCGCGAGATCGAAATCGAGGCCACGGCCAACGGTTTGCCGAATACGTTCGTGCCGGGCCGCAATCTGATGTTCATGACGATCGCGGCGGCCATCGCTTATCGGCGTGGTTTGCAGGTGTTGGTTGGCGGAATGTGCGAGACGGATTTTTCGGGCTATCCCGATTGCCGGGACGACACCATGAAGGCTTTGCAGGTCGCGCTGAATCTCGGTATGGACACGCGGCTCCTGCTCGAAACTCCGCTGATGTGGCTCGACAAGGCGGATACGTGGCGCCTCGCGCATGAGCTAGGTGGCGACGAACTGGTGGAACTGGTGCGCATAGAGACGCATACCTGTTATGTCGGCGAGCGCGCGGAATTGCACGCATGGGGCTTCGGCTGCGGCGAATGCCCGGCCTGCCGCTTGCGTAAGCGTGGTTACGAAGCCTATCTCGCCGGTGAAAAGGTAACCGAGCCGGTGTGAAAAGCCTCGCCACAGCGGGGCTCCAGCAGTCGTTTTTAGGTACACAAGTACAAATCTAGGCAGAAGGCAGCATGACGTACGCGGTCAAGGAAATCTTCTATACGTTGCAAGGCGAGGGCGCGAATGCCGGGCGTCCGGCTGTGTTTTGCCGCTTCGCCGGCTGCAATCTGTGGTCGGGCCGCGAGGAAGACCGCGCCGACGCCGTCTGCCGGTTCTGCGACACGGACTTCGTAGGCACGGACGGTGAGAACGGCGGCAAGTACCGCACGGCCGAAGACCTCGTGCAGATGATCGCGTCGCAATGGCCCGAAGGCGAGGGTCAACGCTTTGTCGTGTGCACAGGCGGCGAGCCGATGTTGCAGATCGACCAGCCGCTGGTAGACGCGCTGCATGCGGCCGGATTTGAAATGGCGATCGAAACCAACGGCTCGTTGCCGGTGCTCGAGACGATCGACTGGATCTGCGTGAGCCCGAAGGCGGACGCGCCGCTCGTCGTCACGAAAGGCAACGAACTGAAGGTCGTGATCCCGCAGGACAACCAGCGCCTGTCCGACTACGCGAAGCTCGACTTCGAGTATTTCCTCGTCCAGCCAATGGACGGCCCGTCGCGCGACATCAACACCAAGCTCGCGATCGACTGGTGCAAACGCCATCCGCAATGGCGCCTGTCGATGCAGACCCACAAGTATCTGAATATTCCCTGATTTGCCGTGCTGACGATTACACGAAAACTCGAATTCGACGCGGGTCACCGCATTCCCGATCACCGCAGCCAGTGCCGTAATCTGCACGGCCATCGCTATGTGATCGAAATCACGCTGCAAGGCGATCTGGTCGACACGGAGGGCGCGCCCGACCGCGGCATGGTGATGGACTTCGCCGACGTCAAGTCGCTCGCCGTCGAGCATCTCGTCGACAAGTGGGATCACGCGTTCCTCGTCTACGAAGGCGATACGCAAGTGCGCGGCTTCCTCGAGACAATGGCGGGCCACAAGACCGTGGTGCTCGACCGCATCCCGACCGTGGAAAACCTCGCGGCGGTAGCGTTCGACATTCTTGCGAACGTTTATGACGCGCACTATGGCGTGAATCTGCGCCTCCACAAGCTGCGTCTGTACGAGACGCCGAATTGTTGGGCCGACGTGGTTCGCGACTAATCCTCACACGCGTTACGCGGGCCAACCGCCGCGTTATTGTCACGGTATGATCGCTCCGATAACCACACGGAGCGAGACATGCCGGTCACCGCAATGCGTTGCAGCAGCCAAACGAGCCGTCCGCGTTCGAGCCTGGCTCGCCTGACGAGCGCGCTTCCCCTCGTGTCAGGCAATCAAGCTGGTCATCGTCACGGAGTGTGGCGATGAGCACCTTCACCAATCCCCTCAAGCAACGTCTTAAAGAAGCCGATCCGCTGTTCGGGCTATGGCTGTCGCTCGGCAGCGATTCCGCCGCTGAGGCACTCGCTCACGCCGGCTTCGACTGGCTGCTGATCGACATGGAGCACGCGCCCAACGACAGCGGCGACGTGACTTCGCAATTGCGTGCGATTGCCGCCGCGCATCTGCCGAGCGAACCGGTGGTGCGCGTACCGGCGAACGAGGGCTGGCTCGTCAAGCGCGTGATGGACGCTGGCGCACGCACGCTGATGTTCCCCAATATCGAGTCCGCCGAAGAAGCTGCCCATGCCGTGCGCCTGACGCAATATCCGAGCGCCGAGGCGCTCGATGGTCTGCGCGGCGTTGCTGGCGTCGTGCGGGCCGCCGCCTACGGCATGCGGCGCGATTACGTGCAAACGGCCAACGCGCAAATTGCGACCATCGTGCAGATCGAATCGGCGCGCGCCCTCGACGAGGTCGACAAGATTGCAGCGACGCCGGGCGTCGATTGCCTGTTTGTCGGACCCGCCGATCTCGCCGCGAGCCTCGGTCATCTCGGCGATTCGAAGCACGCCGATGTGCAAGCGGCCATGGCGCGCATCGTCAGCGCCGCGGACAAGGCGGGCATTGCCGCCGGCATTTTTTCGATGGACGTCGCGAGCGCAAGGCAGCATCGCGATGCAGGTTTTCGGTTTATCGCTCTGGCCGCCGACGTCATGTGGATGTTGCGCGCAACCCGCCAGGCGCTGCAGGAGGTGAGGTCATGAAGTGGATGGTGCAAGGCGTTGTCGCGCGCATGTTGATTACGGCGGCGTTGACCACGGGCGTCGCAGCGCATGCGCAGGATCGTCTCGCGAAGCCGAACGATCCGGAAACGCAAACCGCGGTCGCCGACTACAACGCCGGCAATTTCGGTGCGGCGCTTGCAGAATTCCGCAAGGCCGCCGAGCGCGGCAGCCGGCTTGCGCAGTTCAATTACGCAATGATGCTGCTCAACGGAGAAGGCACCGCGGTCAACGTCGACGAAGGCAAGAAGTGGCTGCGCAAGGCCGCCGACGCGAACATGTCGCACGCGCAATATGTGTACGGCAAGATGTATGACGATGGCGAGTTCGTCGGCCGCGATCCGGTCGAGGCGCACCGCTGGTTTCTGAAAGCCGCGCAGCAAGGGCACGTGCAGGCCGAGCTTGCGCTCGCCAATCAGTTCCTGGATGGCCGGGGCACCGATCGGGACAACCAGCAGGCGTTCGTCTGGTACAAGAAGGCTGCCGAGGGCGGCGATATGACCGCGCAGTATGTGACAGGCTCTTTCTACGAACGCGGCGGCGACGGCGTCGACAAGAACTTGAACGTGGCGCGGGCTTACTACGCGGCTGCAGCTGCGCAAGGCGATCCGGCGGCGCGCTTGAAGTATCAGCAACTGAGCGCGCAGCTGCGGGACCACAAGGAAGTGAAACCGCAATAACGAGAAAGGGCGCATCTGGCGATGCGCCCTTTCTGTTTTGCAACTTGCGATGCGGCGTGCTGGCAGTCCGCGTTGCAGTCGGTCTTGCAGTTTGTCTCGCAGCTAAACGAAGCCGCTTCTCTCTATCAGCTCAGCCCACCGGCTAGCTTTGCATCAACCGTTTCTGTCGCGCGACGCTCATGATCAGGCCGATGGCGACGCCAAGCGTCGTCAGCGCGGTGCCGCCGTAACTCATGAATGGCAGCGGCACGCCGACCACCGGCAAGATGCCGCTTACCATACCGATATTGACGAACGCGTACGTGAAGAACGCCATTGTCAGAGATCCTGCAAGCAGGCGTCCGAATAGCGTCGCGCCGTTGGCGGCGATATACAACCCGCGCGCGATCAACAACATGTAAAGCGTGAGCAGCACGACGCCGCCCGCGAGCCCGAATTCCTCGGAGAACACGGCGAAGATGAAGTCGGTGTGTTTCTCGGGGATGAACTCCAGATGCGCCTGCGTGCCCTTCAGCCAGCCCTTGCCGAGCGGGCCGCCGGAGCCGATCGCGATCACCGCCTGAATGGTGTGGAAGCCCTTGCCGAGCGGATCGGAAGTCGGATCGAGCAGCGTACAGATGCGGTGCTTCTGATAGTCGTGCATGAGCGGCCACTGCACTTCCGGCTGGCAGATCTTGTCCTGAAACGCCGCAATCGAGCCGACCGCGATTACGCCGGCAATCAACACCGGAACGATCAGTTTGAAGCTCAGACCCGCAAAGTAAATGACGAAGAAGCCGGCTGCGAAGACGAGCACGGCGGTGCCCAGGTCGGGCTGTTTAGCGATCAACCCCACGGGCACGGCAAGAATCACCAATCCGACCAGAAAGTCGTACCAGCGCATCACGCCTTCACGCCGCTGATAGTACCAGGCGAGCATCAACGGAGTCGCGATCTTCATGATCTCCGACGGCTGAATCACCACGCCGACATTGATCCAGCGCTTCGCGCCTTTGCGCGTGAGGCCGAAGAGCGCCACGGCAACCAGTAGCGCGATCCCGAATGTATAAAGCGGGACCGCGAAGCGCATCAGCGTGGTGGGTGGAACGTTGGCGAGCGCCCACATCAGCACGAACGTCAGCATGATGTTGCGCAACTGGTCTTCCACGCGGCCCGGTACATCGAGACTCGCGCTGTACAAGGTGACGATGCCCACGCACAGCAGCAGAAACACTACCAGTGCGAGCGGGCGGTCGAAGCCTGCGAACATCCGCTTGATGCGGTCGATCCAGGCGCGCTTGTCGAATTGCATGCCTTTCTCCTTACTCGTCGATGCCGCCGGTAACCGGCTGGCGTGGCGAGGTGGCTTGAGTGCCGTTATCGCGCGATGGATCGCGTAGCGTGCTGGTTCCCGAGCGCGCGGCGACCGGTGCCGGCTCGCTCGCCGGTCGCGGTTGACGCGGGGCGCCAGTTTTGCGGGGTGCGGAACCCTTTGCCGCCGACGCGGGTGTGCCCGCAGTGCCCGCAGTGGCCGAGGCCTGTAGCTTTGGCGTGGTCGCGGTCGTCGCCGTCGACGCGGACAACTTTGATGTGGGCGTGACGGCAGACGCCGCAGCCGCTTCAGACGCAGCACCTGCGCCCGATGCCCCGTTCGCCGCAGCGGCTGCGGCCGCAGCCGACGCAGCAGCCGCGGCTGACGCCGCTCCGGGCATCGGCAGCGCGGTGAAGCCCGCGGCGATCCTGACCGGCTGCCCGGCTTCCTGCGGCGCCGGCGCACCGCCGACTTCCGGCGCGGACGCGTCCTCGGTCGCCGACGCTGCCGCTGCAACTGCCGCTGCCTCCGCGCCCGGCTTATTCTTGCCGACGAGGTAGTAGTCCAGCACCTTGCGCGCGATCGGGCCGGCCGCCTCGGCGCCCCAGCCGCCGTTTTCCACGATCAGGGCGAGCGCGATCTTCGGTTGCTCCGCCGGTGCGAAAGCGATGAAAAGCGCGTGATCGCGCAAGTGCTCCGCGATCGCATGGCCTTTGTAGTTCGCGCCTTGCAGCGAGTACACCTGCGCCGTGCCGGTCTTGCCCGCGGCGACATACGGCGCGCCGATGAACAGCTTGGACGCCGTGCCGTTTGTTATGACGCCTTCCATCGCGCGCTTGATGATGTCGATGTCGGACTGCTTCACCGCGATTTTGTCGCTCGGATCGCGCACGACGGGGCGCGTGCCTTTGGTGATCGGATTTTCGATGTCGCGCACGAGGTGCGGCTTCATCACGACGCCGTTGTTGGCGAGCGTGGCCGTGGCGTGCGCGAGTTGCAGAATCGTGAACGAGTTGTAGCCCTGGCCGATGCCGAGGCTGATCGTTTCGCCTTCGTACCAGCGTTGCTGCTCGGGCTTGCGGTAGGCCTTGCGCTTCCATTCCGTCGAAGGCAGGATGCCGCGCGCCTCGCCCGAAATGTCGATACCCGTGATCTGGCCGAAACCCCACGGTTTCATGAAACCGGCAATGGCGTTCACGCCCAGATCGTGAGCGAGCATGTAGAAGTAAGTGTCGTTCGACACGACGATCGCGCGGTTCATGTCGACCCAACCCTGACCCGAACGCACGTCGTTGCGGAACGTGTGACCGCCGAAAGTGTAGGAGCCGGGGTCCTGAAAACCCCAACCCGGCGTGCGCTTGTGCAGCGATAGGGCGGCGAGGGCCATGAACGGCTTATATGTCGAGCCAGGCGGATAAGTACCGTGCAGCGGCCGGTTCAGCAGCGGATGGTCAGGCGAGTTGTTGAGTTCGTCCCAGGTCTGCTGGTCGATGCCGTCGACGAACGAATTCGGATCGAAGCTCGGCGCGGAGACGAACGCGAGCACGTCGCCGGTGGCCGGCTCGATAGCGACGAGCGCGCCGCGGCGGCCCGCGAAGGCCTGCTCCGCAACCTGCTGCAAACCGATGTCGAGCGACAGCACGAGGTTGTTGCCCGGCGTTGCCTGCGTGCGCGACATCGTCCGCACGGGCCGGCCGCCGGCGGTGACTTCGACTTCCTCGAAACCTGTCTGGCCGTGCAACTCGGTCTCGTAACTTTGCTCGACACCGATCTTGCCGATGTAGTCAGTGCCCTTGTAGTTGTTTGCGTCCAGACGCGGATCGTAGTGTTCCGGATCGCTGTCGTTCTGATCGCTGGCGTCGTCGATACGATCCTGGTCGCGCTGAGAGATGCGGCCAATGTAGCCGATCACGTGCGCCGCCGTCGGCCCGAGCGGATATTGGCGGAACAGGCGGGCGCGCACTTCCACGCCCGGAAAACGGAAGCGCTGCGCGGTAAAGCGCGCGACTTCGTCGTCAGTCAGACGGGTGCGGATGGGCAGGCTTTCGAAGTTCTTCGAGTCTTCCTGCAGCTTCTTGAAGCGGCGCCGGTCACGTGCGTCGATCGACACGACCGAGGCCAGATCGTCGATCACTGTTTCGAGCGGCGCGCCCAGCTTGGACGGCGTGATTTCGAGCGTGTAAGCGGAATAGTTCTTGGCCAGCACTACGCCGTTACGGTCAGTGATGATGCCGCGGTTCGGCACGATCGGCGCGACTGAAATGCGGTTTTCGTCGGCCTGCAGCGAGTATTTGCTGTAGTGCCACACCTGCAGGAACAGAAAGCGAAAGCCGATCAGCCCAAAGCAGACGAACACGAACAGGCCCGCCGCCGCGACCCGCAGGCGGAACTTCGAGAGCTGTTGCTGAGTGTCCTTGAATTCGGTCATGCGATTCTGCAAAAGGCCGGGCGACGGCCATCATGAGTGTGCGCCTGATCCGGCCTGAACCGGAAGGCATGAACAGCGATGGGCGTCGAACGGGCTGAAAAGTTGAGTTCCATGAGGACTGCTTGCGCGCTCGACGGCTGGTTAAATCGGCCGCGTATCGTCGGGGTCGGCTGGCCGGCGTTGCGGCATCAGCAGCAGCAGGCTCGCGACGGGCCACAGCGCGGCTTCGACAAACCCGTCGATCAGATAACCCCAGCCTGGAAAGGCCGCGCCCGTCAGCAGACGGATGACGAACGGCACCAGTTGAGCGATCACCAGCAGCGGCATGACGGCGAAAGTCTGCACGCCGAGCGACATCCACAGGACGCGGCGATGGATCGTGATCGCGCCATACGACAGCAGCGTGTACGCGAGCGCGTGCTCGCCCAGCAGGCTGGCGTTGTGCACGTCCATTAGCAGACCCAGGAAAAACGCGATCCCCATGCCGACCTTGCGCGGCTGATGCACATTCCAGAACAGCAGCACGAGCGCGACGAAGTCCGGCACGCCGATCAGGCGCCCCCACGGCATCAGGTTCAGCAGAAAGGCCGCAGCGAGGCTGAACGCGATGAAGTACGGATTGACCGGCTGCAGAATGTATTGCGGACGGTTCATGGCTTCACCCCCGGCGCGGCTTGTGGCCTGGCTTTTTCGACGGCGGCGGGTTTCTTTGACGCAGCGGGTTTCTGGTCGGCGGGCGCCGCTTTACCTGCCTGCCCAGGCGCGCTTGCCGCGGGCTTGGGGGTGTTCTTGTCAGCGGCCGGTTTTTCCGCTGGCTTGGCGGATTTATCGGCGGCGGCCTTGCTGTCTGCCGCTTTCGCGCCTTTCTTTGCCTTCGCGTCTTTAGCGGACAGCTCCGGCTCTTCGGCTGGACGCGGCGGCACGTCGGCCACGTAATGCAGCACCAGCAACTGACGCGCGCCGCGTACCGGCGCGATAGGCAGGCAGATGACGCGCGCAAATGCGGTGTCCGCCTGCTTATCGACGCGGACCACCTTGGCAACCGGCAGCCCCGGCGGATACACGCCGTCGAGCCCGCTCGTGACGAGTTCGTCGCCCGTCTGGACGTCGGCGCTGATCGGCACGAAGCGCAGATCGAGCGTGTCGCCCTTCGGCGTGCCATAGATCACGCTGCGCAAGCCGGTGCGAACGATCTGCACCGGCACAGCCTGGTCTTTGTCGGTGAGCAGCGTTACTTCGGCCTGTAGCGGGAACACGCGGGTAACCTGGCCGATCACGCCGTCTTCGTTGACGACGGGCGATCCGTTCTGGATGCCTTGCTGCGCGCCGCGATTGATTACGACCTTCTGCGTGAACGGATCGCGTGTGTCGTACTGGATTTCCGCAGGCAGCGATTGCGTGGTCGCACGTTGCGAAAGTTGCAGCAACGCGCGCAAATGGGCGTTTTCAGCGGATAGCTCAGCCGCCGTGTTCGCCTGCTGTGCGAGCTGGAGGTTCCTGGTATGCAACTTCTCGTTGTCGCTGCGCAGCGTGGCGCTGGTCACGGCCAGATCGGCGGCGCCCATGAAGACGTCGCGCGGCACGAGCGCCGCGCGTTGCAACGGATAAAGACCCGCGCCGAGCACACCCCGAACGATTTCGAGCGTTTTGAAGCGTGCGTCGGAGATCAGCAAAGCCAGCGCGAGCACGACGAAAAACAGCAGTCGGGCGAGAGCGGATGGGCCTTGCTTGAACAGGGGCGGCGGACTGTATTCCATGGTCGGCGCCGGGGGCGTAAGCGGTTGGGTGAGGCGGCGGCGCGCTGGAAACGCGGGTTCAGCGTACGGAGGCTGGTTGGCCCAGCCAACGGCAAACCGGCCCGCAAGGGGCCGTTTGCCAGATCCGCGCTACTGACATCGATCTCGCTCGCTTACTCGTACGAGAAGATGCTGCCGAGCTTGTCCATGCGCTCGAGCGCCATGCCCGAGCCGCGCACGACGCACGTCAGCGGGTCTTCAGCGACGAGCACCGGCAGACCGGTTTCTTCGGCGAGCAGGCGGTCCAGATCGCGCAGCAGCGCGCCACCGCCCGTCAGCATCATGCCGCGCTCGGCGATGTCCGCGCCCAGTTCCGGCGGCGTTTGTTCGAGCGCAATCTTGACCGACGAGACGATCTGGTTGAGCGGATCGGTCAGTGCTTCGAGAATTTCGTTGCTGGAGATGGTGAAGCTGCGCGGAATGCCTTCCGACAGATTGCGGCCCTTCACTTCCATTTCCTTCACTTCGGAACCCGGGAAGGCCGAACCGATTTCCTTCTTGATGGCTTCGGCGGTTTGCTCGCCGATCAGCATGCCGTAGTTGCGGCGGATGTAGTTGACGATAGCTTCGTCGAACTTGTCGCCACCCACGCGCACGGAGCCCTTGTACACGATGCCGCCGAGCGAGATCACGCCGACTTCGGTCGTGCCGCCGCCAATGTCGACGACCATGGAGCCGGTCGCTTCCGACACCGGCAGGCCGGCGCCGATTGCGGCGGCCATGGGTTCTTCAATGAGATACACCTGCGAAGCGCCTGCGCCGTGAGCCGCTTCCTTGATGGCGCGGCGCTCGACCTGGGTCGAACCGCACGGCACGCAAATGATGATGCGCGGCGACGGCGAGAACATGCGCGACTCGTGAGCAGTTTTGATGAACTGCTTGATCATCTGCTCGGTCACCGTGAAGTCGGCGATCACGCCGTCTTTCATGGGGCGGATCGCCTCGATATTGCCCGGCACCTTGCCAAGCATCTGCTTGGCTTCCTTGCCGACTGCCTGAATGGTTTTCTTGCCGTTGGGACCGCCTTCCTGGCGGATCGAAACCACCGACGGTTCATCGAGAACGATGCCTTTGCCACGCATGTAGATGAGCGTGTTGGCGGTGCCTAGATCAATCGCCAGATCGTTGGAGAAGTAGCTGCGCAAAAAACCGAACATTCAAAATCCTGTCTCGCTTGGGGCCGGCCCTCGCAACGATGCGCAGGGCGGCAGCGGAAAAAAATAACAGCTTCAACCGGGCGAAGCGGCGCCACCGGAACTTGAAGCTGCGAGGGAGTCTACCGGAGGCCGAAGCAAGGCCGAGTCAGAAATATCCGAACTATCTTTACGAATTGTCCAGAAAGGCCTTGGTAAGTCGGTCCGGGTTTGGGTCGAACGCGTAATGATACCTTATAATTTTGGATGTTTTGAAGGAAACGGACGGCACTTTTTGCCGCCGCTGGCCCCTTTTTCGAGGTCATCCTCCCGCGTCGTAACCCACTGTCGCAGCGCTCTTTTCGCGCTGCGGCGGTCTGCCACTTTTTCCGGTGACTGCATGGCTTTGACCCTGACCGATGTTAAGCGCATCGCGCATCTCGCGCGGCTCGAACTGGCCGACGCCGACGCCGAACACACGCTTGCCCAGCTCAACGACTTTTTTGGCCTCGTCGAGCAGATGCAGGCGGTCGATACCACAGGCATCGCGCCGCTTGCCCATCCGATCGAACAGATCGAAGACGTCGCGCTGCGCCTGCGCGACGACGTGGTGACCGAAACGATCGATCGCGAAGCTTTTCAGCGTCCTGCGCCGGCCGTGCAGGACGGTCTGTATCTCGTGCCGAAGGTGATCGAGTAAGACCCGCATGGCGAGCGCCGCGCGGCCCGCGGGCAGCGCGCCGGAAAACAGCATGCCGTTTTCCGGGCGGCCCTCGCGGGTGCTGCTGGGAACCCACACCCGGCCGGGCTCGCCGGCGCGCAATCGAACGCCTACACGGCAGCGTGATCCGCGCTGCCGCGCTTTCCAGGACAAAACGCAATGCATGAAAAAAGTCTGACCGAACTGCGCGCCGCACTGGCGGCCAAGGAATGCTCCGCCGTCGAACTGGCGCAGCTTTATCTCAAGCGCATCGACGCGGCCAATAGCCTGAACGCTTTCATTCAGGTCGACGCCGACCTGACGCTCGCGCAGGCGAAGGCCGCGGACGCGCTGCTTCACGCGGGCCACGGCGGTCCGCTGACCGGCCTGCCCATCGCGCACAAAGACGTGTTCGTCACCAAGGGCTGGCGCTCCACTGCCGGCTCGAAGATGTTGTCGAACTACGAAAGCCCGTTCGACGCAACGGTGGTCGAGCGTCTGCAGAAGGCGGGCATGGTGTGCGTGGGCAAGACCAACATGGACGAATTCGCGATGGGCTCGTCCAACGAAAATTCGTACTTTGGTCCCGTACAAAACCCGTGGGATCGTCAGGCCGTGCCGGGCGGCTCGTCGGGCGGTTCTGCGGCGGCGGTCGCCGCGCGCCTTGCGCCCGCCGCGACCGGCACCGACACCGGCGGCTCGATCCGTCAGCCGGCGTCGTTCTCGGGCATCACCGGCATCAAACCTACGTACGGCCGCGTGTCGCGCTACGGCATGATCGCGTTTGCGTCGTCGTTGGATCAGGGCGGCCCGATGGCGCAAAGCGCCGCCGATTGCGCCACGCTGCTCAATGCCATGGCCGGCTTCGACGAGCGCGATTCGACGAGCCTCGTGCGCGACGACGAAGACTACACGCGCTATCTCGGCCAGCCGTGGAAACAGGACGGCGCCGGCAAGCCGCTCGCCGGTCTGCGCATCGGCCTGCCGAAAGAGTATTTCGGCGCGGGTCTCGCCGACGACGTGCGTGCTTCTATCGACGCCGCGTTGAAGGAATACGAAGCTCTCGGCGCAACACTCGTCGAAGTGTCGTTGCCGAAAACCGAGCTGTCGATCCCGGTCTACTACGTGATCGCGCCGGCGGAGGCGTCGTCGAACCTGTCGCGGTTCGACGGCGTGCGCTTTGGTCATCGCGCCGCGGAATACCGCGATCTGCTCGACATGTACAAGAAGTCGCGGGCTGAAGGTTTCGGTCCGGAAGTGAAGCGTCGCATCATGGTCGGCGCTTACGTGTTGTCGCACGGGTATTACGACGCGTACTACCTGCAGGCGCAGAAAATCCGCCGCATCATCGCGCAGGACTTCCAGGAAGCGTTCAAGCAGTGCGACGTGATCATGGGACCGGTCGCGCCGTCGGTGGCGTGGGATCTGGGCGCGAAGGGCGACGACCCGGTGCAGATGTATCTCGCCGACGTCTACACGCTGTCGGTGAGCCTCGCCGGTTTGCCCGGCATGAGCGTGCCGTGCGGCTTCGGCGCGGGCGCGAACGCGCAGCGCCCCGTGGGATTGCAGATCATCGGCAACTATTTCAATGAAGCCCGGATGCTGCAGGTGGCCGACGCGTTCCAGCGCGCGACCGACTGGCACCGTAAAGCACCGGCAGGAGTGTGAGCACCATGACCAAGCAATGGGAAGTCGTGATCGGTCTGGAGACCCACGCGCAGCTGTCCACGCAATCGAAGATTTTCTCGGGCTCCCCGACGCAATTCGGCGCCGCGCCCAATACGCAGGCGAGCCCTGTCGATCTCGCGTTGCCCGGCACGTTGCCGGTGATGAACCGCGGCGCTGTAGAACGCGCAATCCAGTTCGGCCTCGCAATCGGTGCAACGGTCGCGCCGCGCAGCATCTTCGCGCGCAAGAATTATTTTTATCCCGATCTGCCGAAAGGCTATCAGATCAGCCAGTACGAAATTCCCGTCGTGCAGGGCGGCCAGGTGACGATTCAGGTGCCGGCCAACGAGAAAGCGGGTAAGGAAGCGTATTCGAAGGTCGTCAATCTCACCCGTGCGCATCTGGAAGAAGACGCAGGCAAGTCGCTGCACGAAGACTTCGCGGGCATGACGGGCATCGACCTGAATCGCGCGGGCACGCCGCTGCTCGAAATCGTCACCGAGCCTGAAATGCGCAGCGCGGCAGAAGCCGTCGCATACGCAAAAACGCTGCATACGCTCGTGACCTGGCTCGGCATTTGCGACGGGAACATGCAGGAAGGATCGTTCCGTTGCGACGCGAACGTGTCGGTGCGTCCGGTCGGTCAGGCGGAGTTCGGCACACGCGCCGAGATCAAGAACCTCAACTCGTTCCGCTTTCTGGAAGAAGCGATCCAGTACGAGGTGCGCCGTCAGATCGAACTGATTGAAGACGGCGGGACGGTGGTGCAGGAAACGCGTCTATACGATCCGGATAAGCGTGAAACGCGTTCCATGCGCAGCAAGGAAGACGCGCACGATTACCGCTATTTCCCCGATCCCGATCTCATGCCGCTCGTGGTCGACGCGGCGTGGGTCGCGCGCGTGAAGAGCGAAATGCCGGAGTTGCCCGAAGCGATCCAGCAGCGCTTCGTGTCGCAATACGGTCTCACGCCGTACGACGCGAACGTGCTCACGTCGAGCAAGGCAATGGCCGCGTACTACGAAGCGGTAGTCGTCAAGCTCGGCGCGGGCAACGCCAAAGTCGCGGCGAACTGGCTGATGGGCGAGGTGTCGTCGCAACTGAATCGCGAAGGCCTCGATATGGCGGACTGCCCTGTGTCGTCCGCGCAACTGGCATTGCTGCTGCAGCGCATTGCAGACGGCACGATCTCCAACAAGATCGCAAAGGAAATCTTCCTCGCGATCTGGGAAGAGAAGGCTACAGACGAAGCCGCCGCCGACCGCATCATCGAAGCGAAGGGTTTGAAGCAGATCTCCGACACGGGCGCGCTTGAGGCGATCATCGACGAAGTGCTGGCTGCTAACCAGAAGTCGGTTGAAGAGTTCCGCGCGGGCAAGGAGAAGGCGTTCAACGCGCTGATCGGCCAGGCAATGAAAGCGACGAAGGGCAAGGCCAATCCGGCGCAGGTGAACGAACTGCTGAAGAAAAAGCTATCGTAAGCCGGAGCGTGGCTCAAGCTGAAATGAAGTGCAGTTGAAGAGAAAATACGGCTGAAGCGCTCGCGCTTTGGCGACAGCGGGCTGTTGCCGGAAACGAAAGTTGGAGGCAACGGCCCGTTTCATTTCGCGGCCGCGCTTTTTGCGAGCCGCTGAACGCAGATCACGGAGTGTGTTGATGGCGAAGCAACCCGAACTCGACGATTTCCGCGTGCCTTATTTCGAGACCAAGAAGAACGACAAGTTTTCGCTCGACGATTTCGATCCCGCTGCAAAGCCTTTTTCGACGGGATCGAAAGACACCGACCGCGCGCGTCTGTCAGAAATTGGCGCGAAGCTCGACAGCTTGCAGGAATGCCTGCACGCGCAGCAGAAGCGACGCGTGTTGCTGGTCCTTCAAGGCATGGACACGAGCGGCAAGGACGGCACGATTCGCGCGGTGTTTCACGAAGTCGATCCGCTCGGTTTGCGGATTGTGCCGTTCAAGGCGCCGACACCCGTGGAATTCGCGCATGATTTCCTTTGGCGCGTCCATTGGCAGGCGCCTGCTGCCGGCGAGCTAACTATCTTCAATCGCAGCCACTACGAAGACCTGTTGGTCCCGACTGTCCTCGGTGAGCTCGACAAGGACGCGTTCCAGGTGCGCAGCCGACACATTCGCCAGTTCGAGGAATTGCTCGCCGACAGTTGCACGACAATCGTCAAGTGCATGCTGCATATTTCGAAAGACGAACAGCGCGCGCGCCTGCAAGCGCGGATCGACGACCCGACGAAGCACTGGAAATTCGACGTCTCCGATCTCGACGCGCGCAAACAGTGGGACAAGTATCAGGCCGCGTATCGCGACGCCCTCGCCGCGACTTCCACCGAATACGCGCCGTGGTACGTGATTCCCGCCGACTCGAAAACGCATCGCAACCTGATGGTCGCCGAACTGCTGTTGCGTACGTTTGAAGGGCTAAAGCTCGAATATCCGCCCGCAAAAGAATCGCTGAAGGGCGTCAAGGTCGAGTGAGTTTCGCCGTTCGCCCCGAACGGATCTCAAAAACGAATTGAAGATAAAGGAACGACATGTTGCGTGTGATTACCGCCAACCTGAACGGCATCCGCTCAGCGGCGAAGAAAGGTTTTTTCGACTGGTTTGGCGAGCAGAATGCCGACGTGCTCTGCGTGCAGGAAATCAAATGTTCGCAAGACGACATGACGCCGGAATTCCTGGCGCCGCACGACTTCACCGGCTATTTCCAGCACGCCGTGAAGAAGGGCTATAGCGGCGCGGGTGTCTATACGCGTCATGAGCCGGACGAAGTCGTGATTGGCTTCGGCAGCGAGGAGTTCGATCCGGAAGGGCGCTACGTCGAACTGCGTTTCGGCAAGCTGTCGATCGTGTCGGTGTATGTGCCGTCAGGGTCGAGCGGTGACGAGCGCCAGCAGGCCAAATACCGTTTCATGGATGAGTTCATGCCGCATCTCGCGGAGCTTGCCCGCGAGCGCGAAGTGATCGTGTGCGGCGACGTGAACATCGTCCACAAGGAAATCGACATCAAGAACTGGAAGAGCAACCAGAAGAACTCAGGTTGCCTGCCGGAAGAGCGCGCGTGGCTCACCAAGCTTTTCGACGAAGTCGGTTACGTGGATGTATTCCGCACGCTCGATCAGCGGCCGGAGCAATACACGTGGTGGAGCAATCGCGGCCAGGCGTATGCGAAGAACGTGGGGTGGCGGATCGACTACCAGATCGCGACGCCAGGCATCGCGAGCAAGGCGAAACGCACAGACGTGTTTCGCGACATCAAGTTCAGCGACCACGCGCCGCTGACGGTCGACTACGACCACGACGTCAAGAAGTGAAATTCGCGTTCGTCGTCAGGCGGCTGGAACATGCGTAGCTCGATCGTGAGCAACGTCTGACGCGACGCGTGCGGTATTGATCGAGCCGTCTTAATCGCGTGCGAGCTTGCGGCGCGGGCGCCCCATGCCGGCGTAGTCCGGGAGCGCATCCACGGTCTTGCCAATGGCTTTCGCATACAGCGGCAGCATATCCGGCAAGCGCTTGATGATGTCCTCGCGGCGCGCCGGCGTGTACGGGTGCACGTAGATGAAGCCCTGCTCGCGATTGCTGCGCGTGGCCTGAGCGAGTTTGTCCCAAAGCGTGACTGCCGCACGCGGATCGAAGCCCGCGCGAGAGGCAATGTCGCTGCCGATCACGTCGGCTTCGGTCTCGTCAGTGTTCTCATACTTCATTTCGAGCAGGCGCGAGCCGATGCCGAGCGGCGCCATGCCGAGATCCGCCAGACCGAATAGCTGTGGAATCGTGCCCGACGAATTGAGCTGGCTCGCCTGCAATTGACCGAGGCGTTCCCGCGCATGCTCACGCAGCGCATGTGCGATCTCGTGGCCAATCAGCATGCCGAGTTCGTTGTCGTTCAGATGCGCGCGGTCGAGCAGCCCACCGTACACGACAATCTTGCCTCCCGGCAGGCAGTACATACGAACGTCGGTCGAGCGCACCACGGCGACATCCCACTTCCAGCCCTTCGCCCGCTCGTTCCATTTGAGCGAGTACGGCACCATCTTGTCGACGATCGCGCGCACACGTGTCACGTGCGCGTCGGTGTCGCCGTAGAGGCGGTTTGCATGCTCCGCACCGTACGCGATCTGGCTGAACTCGTCTGCGGCTTGCGCCTCGAGCACCGGCGACGGCACCAGATTACGGAACACGAGATAGCCGCCGAAGCGCAACTGGTTGTTCGGGCTGTACGGCGCCGATGCGGCCGCGCCCGCTGCGGGCTTTGTCGCGCCAGTGGGCGAAGACGTTGCGGTCGGGGTTCGCGCGATAGCGGGTGGTTGCGCCGATGCACCGGGCGACGTGCCTGCGGCCTGCCCGCTCCCGGAGGGTGTCGCGTTGGCCGCACTGCTCGCGGCAGGTGTCGCGGAGGTGGCGCTTTCCGTACCGGCGATTGGCGCTGCAGATTTCGTGACCGGCGCCGGCGGTGCCGCCGTTGTTGCATTAGCGGACGTGCCGGCGGCGGCACTGTTACCAGTAGCCGGGGCCGCAGCTGCGGGGAGCGCTGCCGCGGCAGCATAGGCGCTGGACGGTGCGGCGGCAGTCAACAGGCTCAGACAGACAAGGCTCAACGCTGCATGCAACGCGCCGCGGCGGGCCTTGCACCACGCAGCGCGCGTGACCGGCGACAACAACCGCTTCGGGAGACGCACCTTCACGACCTGTCTCTCCACGGCGCAATGCGCAACAGAAGCAGCATGCCCGGCACGGCCAGCGCCGTGCAGACAATGAAGTAGTCGAACCAACCGATCTTGGCCACCACGTAGCCGCTCGCCGCCGAAGCCAGCGTGCGCGGCACCGAAGCGAGGCTTGTGAAGAGCGCGAACTGGGTGGCCGTGTAGCGCGGGTCCGTGGTGCTGGCGATGTACGCGGTGAAAGCCGCCATCGTCAGACCAGTAGAGAAGGTTTCGAAACCGTAGACCAGCGCGAGCGCGACCGCGCGCGGTTCGAGTTGCACTGACCAGTCGACGCCGACGAAGGCGAGCAGCCGCGTCGTACCTTCGCTTATCCACACGGCGATGTCATAGACCGCCGTCAAACCGGGCGAGGCGGGTCCGAGATGCGCGAGCCATGCGAAGCCGAGTGTCGACACCATCTGCAGGATGCCGAAGATCCACAAGCCTCGCCCGATGCCGATTTTCATCAGCCAGATACCGCCGACGATTCCGCCCGCGAGACTAGCGCCGAACGCCGTGGTTTTCGCGATCACGCCGATCTGCGTGCGCGAGAAGCCGATATCCAGGAAGAACGACGTGGACAACGTCGTTGCCATCGTGTCGCCGAGCTTATAGAGAAAGATGAAGCCGAGCACAAACAGCGCGCCGCGCCAGCCGTCACGTTCGAGGAATTCGCGGAACGGCTGCACGATCGCTTCGCGCAGATTCTTGGGCGGCGTGCCGTGCACCTCGGGTTCGCGCACAACGAGCGTCATCACCATACCGGGCACCATGAACGCTGCGGTGACCATGAAAACGGTAGTCCACGGCAAATGATCCGACAGAATGAGCGCGAGCGACCCGGGTACTAGCGCTGCGATCTTGTAGGCGTTCACGTGCACCGCGTTGCCGAGGCCTTGCTGCGTGTCGCTTAGCAATTCACGCCGGTATGCGTCGATCGAAATGTCCTGGCTTGCGCCGAAGAATGCGACGAGCGCCGTCAATGCCGCGACGGTCCAGATCGAGTCGCGCGGCGACACGAAGCCCAACGTTGCTATAGCCCCCGCGACCAGAATCTGCGTGACGAGCATCCAGCCGCGCCGTCTGCCCGGGCGCCAGCCCGGAAAGCGCGGGACGTAGCGGTCCATCAGCGGGGCCCAGATGAATTTCCAGGTGTACGGGAACTGGATCAGCGCAAAGAGGCCGATTTCCTTCAGATTGACGCCTTCGGAGCGTAACCACGCCTGCACCAGGTAGACGAGCGTGAACAGCGGCAATCCCGACGTAAAGCCGAGAAAGACGCAGATCAGCATGCGCGTATTAAAAAACGCGCGCCAGCCGGGATGTTCTTCGTGAGCGGTAAGTGCAGGCGCCTCGTGCGGCGGGTTCGACATGTGGATAAGTTGCGTTAGCTTTTCTTGACGCGATAGACCGCAAGACTACCACGCCAGTTCACCCCCCATCGCACCGTCTGACCGTCGTGCAGCACCACACGGTCCAGAATTTCGATGCCCACTTCGGGCGCGAGCGCCTCGAAGTCCTTGATGGTCAGCACCCGCACGTTCGGCGTGTTGTGCCATTGATAAGGCAGTGACTTCGACACCGGCATGCGTCCCTGCAGCACGGAAAGACGGTGCGCCCAGTAGCCGAAGTTCGGGAACGACACGATACATTCCCGGCCGACCCGCACGGTCTCGCGCAAAATCGCGGCGGTCTGATGAATGGTTTGCAGTGTCTGCGAAAGAACCGCGAAGTCGAAGCTGCCGTCTTCGAAGAGGCGCAGGCCGTCTTCCAGATTCTGCTGGATCACGTTGACGCCGTTTTGCGTCGCGGCCAATACGCCGGCGTCGTTGATCTCGATGCCGTAGCCTTGCACGTCCAGTTCCTCGGTGAGCAGCGACAACAGCGAGCCGTCGCCGCAGCCGAGATCCAGCACCGTGGCGCGCGGTTCGACCCAGCGGGCGATCGCGCGAAAGTCCGGGCGCAGCGCCAGATAGTCCAGAGCTCGCTGGTTCATGCGTTCACCTCGTTCGCAATGCGTTCGTAGTAGGCGCGCATCAGGTTGTGATAGCGCGCGTCGTCGAGCAGGAAGGCGTCGTGACCGTGCGGCGCGTCGATTTCCGCGTAGGTGACGGTGCGCTTGTGATCGAGCAGCGCCTTCACGAGTTCGCGTGAACGGGCCGGCGCGAAACGCCAGTCGGTTGTGAAGCTCGCGATCAGATACTTCGCCGTTGTATGGGCAACGGCCGCTGTCAGATCTCCTTCGAAGGCTTTGGCCGGATCGAAGTAATCGAGCGCGCGTGTGATCAGTAGATAGGTGTTGGCGTCGAAGTAGTCGGCGAACTTGTCGCCCTGATAGCGCAGATACGACTCCACCTCGAACTCAACGTCGAAATTGAAGTTGTATGCGTCGAGCGCGCCCTCGGCGCGGCGCAGCGACCGGCCGAATTTTTCGGCCATGTCGTCGTCCGACAGATACGTGATGTGGCCGATCATTCGTGCGACACGCAGGCCGCGTTTCGGCTTCACGTTATGCGCGTAGTAGTTGCCGCCGTGGAAGTCGGGGTCCGACAGGATCGCCGAGCGCGCCACCTCGTTGAACGCGATGTTTTGCGCCGACAACTTGGGCGTCGACGCCACCACGATGCAATGCCCGACCCGCTCCGGATACATCATGCTCCACGCGAGCGCCTGCATGCCGCCCAAGCTGCCGCCCATCACAGCGGCAAAGCGTGTAATGCCGAACTGATCCGCGACGCGCGCCTGGGCGTTGACCCAGTCTTCCACCGTGACCACGGGGAACGTCGCGCCGTACGGATTGCCGGTTGCAGGATCGATGCTCATGGGACCCGTCGAGCCGAAGCACGAGCCGAGATTGTTCACGCCGATCACGAAGAACTTATTGGTGTCGAGCGGCTTGCCGGGGCCGACCATGTTGTCCCACCAGCCGATGTCCTTCGGATTGTCCGCATAGACGCCCGCAACATGATGCGAGGCGTTCAGCGCGTGACACACGAGTACCGCATTGCTGCGCGCAGCGTTGAGCGTGCCATAGGTCTCGACCATCAGGTCGTAGCTGGCGAGCGAGCTGCCGTTTTGCAGACGCAACGGCTCGGTGAAATGCATTTTTTGTGGAGCGACGATACCGATCGATTCCATTCATTCCGCCATTTGACAAAGACAGGGCGGCTAGACGGCGTCGGCAAAGCACGGAGGAGAAAGACTTGTGCGCGGCTGACGACCTCTTTAGCCGCATTTATAGTGAACCGCGGAAATCTTCCACTGGTTCGCGCGCCCGCAATCGAGTCAGCAAATCGGCGCGTACTAGGCTTTCACAACAGGAATTCACACACGTATTAGACGTGTTCTGAAGCGCGGCATTAGAAGCTGGGAAGCGATTTCCCGAGACAATCAGGGCCGCGATCAGGCGCAAAGTATAGCGGAAAATCTCGCGTGGCAGCGCCTGACACCCCGTGGCGCGCCTTCTTCAGCGGACTACTGAAGGATCACTCGTAATTGGGAATCCGCGTCGGCGGCCGGCATACGCACGAAGCCGCTGCGAACGAACCGATGCCAGCGGCCGATGATATAGCTGAGCAGCAGGCTTGCTCTCACGGCCGGATCGTAATCGGCCGGGACGGGCGCCGGCGGCGCGTTTTGAGCGGATGCATCGGCGTTCGTTGCAGCTAAGCGCAGACATTGCTTCAACGAAGCTTCCACGCGCTCGAGCATCTGATTGACGCGCACGGTCAGCCGCTCATGTTCGCCGACCAACGCCTCGCATGTGAGTACCCGGGTCATGCCAGGATTTTTCGCGGAGAAATTCAGCAGCATCAATGCGATTGCGCGCGCCTGCAGCACACCGCTCTCTTCGCTGTCGACAATCTGATTGATCAATCCGAAGATGGTCTGCTCGATGAACTCGATTAGCCCTTCGAACATTTGCGCCTTGCTGGCAAAGTGCCGATAAAGCGCGGCTTCGGACACGCCGAGCCGCGCCGCAAGCGCAGCCGTGGTGATTTTTTCGCTCTTTGGCGCCTCAAGCATGGAGGCGAGCGTCTGGAGAATATGCACGCGGCGCTCGCCCGGTTTCAGGCGCTGCCCGCGCGGTGCAGCGGGCGCGGAGGGTTCGTGTTCGGCTAGGGCTTCGTCAGGCTTGTCGATCGGCTGCATGGCTGTCGTACCGTCTGCTGGCGCTTCACTCGAACCGAGCGGGTGCTCAGTCGTAGCGATTTTAACGAACGAATGCTGCGATCGACATAGTGCGGCCGGCCTGTACCCGGTAGCCGCGTGGGCACGCCGTCCGCATGAGGCTTACGCGGCAGATGGCCGGTGATCCATACGGTGCGGATGCCGAGGCGCCGGTAGTTCTTCAGGTGCGAACGCGTGTCTTCGACGAGGATCACGTCTTCCAGCGACACATGAGCGTCGCGCATGGCCTTGCGCAACATCGCGTGGTCGGGTTTTGCGCGCCAGCGGCGCCGGTCGCGCATGTGCTCGATGGCGATCACCTGCTCGAACAGACGCTCGATACGAAGTTGCGCCAGCACCGCGCGCGCGTACGCTTCGGGCGCATTGGTCAGCACGATCTTGCGCCCCGGCAGCGCCGCGACGAGACGCGCCACGCCGCGCTCGTGGCGGACCATAGAGCCGAGATCGGGGAACGTGTGCACGACCTTCAGGAAGTCGCTTGCGTCCAGTGGATGATGGCGCGTGAGACCCAGCAGCGCAGCGCCGTAGCGCTCGGTGTAGCCGGTGCGCAGACGGTTGGCTTCGTCGAGCTCCACCTGGAGCGCGTCGATGATGTACTGCGTCATCGCCTGATTGATTGCAGGGAAGATGGCGTGCGACGCGTGGTGCAGCGTGTTGTCGAGATCGAACAGCCAGACCGGACGGCCGCCTGCGATGTGCGGACGGCGGCGTCGGGAAGTTGGAGTGCGCATGGTCAGTAGGGCCGTTCAGGCCGGAGCAGTTGCTGCGCGCGGCGGCCATACGTTGCCGGATTGTTGCCGCAGTGCACATAAGGCGCGCCGGTTTGGCGTGCCTTATGTGCTGGCGGGGGGACAGCAATCAATGCGAGCGGATCATTGTGCCGAACGGCTGCTCGGTGAGAATTTCCAGCAGCACCGAATGCTCGATACGCCCGTCGATAATATGCACCGAGCGCACGCCGCTCTTGGCCGCGTCAAGCGCCGACGAGATTTTCGGCAGCATGCCGCCGGAGATCGTGCCGTCGGCAAACAGGCCGTCGATTTCGCGCGCTGACAGGTCGGTGAGCAGATTGCCTTCCTTGTCCATCACGCCGGGGATGTTCGTCATCATCACGAGCTTTTCGGCGTTGAGAACGACCGCCAGTTTGCCCGCGACGAGGTCGGCGTTGATGTTGTACGACAGGCCGTCTTCGCCGAAACCGATTGGCGAGATCACCGGAATGAATGCGTCGTCCTGCAGCGCCTTCACAACCGCGGGGTTGATGGCTTCGACTTCGCCCACCTGGCCTATGTCGACGTACTGACCGGGATTGTCACGGTCGGGCATCAGCATCTTGCGCGCGTGGATCAGGCCGCCGTCCTTGCCGGTCAGACCGACCGCGTGTCCGCCGAAGTGGTTGATCAGCGTAACGATGTCCTGCTGCACTTCGCCGCCGAGCACCCATTCGACGACTTCCATCGTCTCTTCGTCGGTGACGCGCATGCCTTGAATGAACGTGCCCTGCTTGCCGACTTTCTTCAGCGCCTGGTCGATTTGCGGACCGCCGCCGTGCACGATGACCGGATTGATGCCGACCAGCTTGAGCAAAATGACGTCGCGCGCGAATCCCTGCTTCAGCCGCTCCTCCGTCATGGCGTTGCCGCCGTATTTGATGACCACGGTCTTACCGTGATACTGGCGAATGTAAGGCAGCGCCTCGGCCAGAATTTCAGCCTTCAGGGTGGGCGCAATCTGCGAAAGGTCGGGAAGCTCGGACATGGCGGCAGGCTCGGGCACGGAACAGTTAAAACACGGCGAATTGTACAGGACTGGCGCGCTGCAACAGGGTTTTCGACACGCGCGCTCGCGGCACGCAGCCGGTGTCTGCGCGCGGCGCGAGCGGTGTTTGCAGCGCCAGCCGACGACCAAGCGTACCGCGCCTCGCGCGCACCTGTGAACTAGCCGAATGGACGACTCACGGCCGGACGCCGGCCGTGGCATTATTGGCTCGTCGATGCTTCGCGAGGCCATCTGTCTGCCATGAAACCATCTGCTACCCGCCCGCAAGGCAGCGCGCGTTGCCCGCGCTGCGGTAACGCGTTCGACTGCGCGATGCATGCAGAGCCTTTCGACTGCTGGTGCCGCGAAATGCCCGCACTGCCGCGCGACCGGCTGGACCCGGCCGGACGTTGCCTTTGCCCTGAATGTCTCGTAGCGGAGATTGCGAAAGCGGCGCAAGCCGAGCCGGGCGCCAGTTTGCCGTGACGCTGCCGTGACAGCCGCCGCGACCGTCGCCGTGACCGTCGCCGGGCTGCTGGCGACGCGGCGGCTGGCTTCAGCGGCCCGTCAGGCCGCGCGGCGCCGGGTAGCGAGCGCATTGAGGTCGCGGGCCACCGCCTGGAGCACCGGATCCCAGTTGCCGAATTCTTCCTGCCGGTACAGCGTCGCGCCGGGATACCACGGACTGTCGCGGCGACCGGTCAGCCAGACCCAGTGCGGATTGACGTCGAGCAGCACCCATGTGCGCTGTCCGAGCGCGCCGCTCAGATGCGCAGCCGACGTGCAAACGCTGATAACAAGATCGAGCCCGCCGACAAAGGCGGCTGTATCGTCGAAGGTCGAAAATTCGGCGGTGTAGTCGGCGAGCGGCAGGCCTGCGGCGTTGGCCGCGCCGACATCGGCAACTGCGCCGGGTTGCAGCGAATAGAACGCTACGTTCTGAATGCCGCCGAAGTGCGTCGCATAGCGTTCCCAGCCCACCCGCCGGAACGGATTGCGCTGATGACCCTGGCTGCCGGTCCACGTGAGTCCTACCCTGAGCCTCGACTCGCCGGCAAGCCGTTGCTGCCAGCGCTGCACAGCAGCGGGGTCCGCATACAGGTAAGGCGTGGTGGTGGGAATGGTCGCCTCGCGCGTGCCGAAGATCAACGGCAGGCTCATCAATGGAATCTCGAAGTCGAAAGGCGGCAGCGATTCGACGCCGCCGCCCGCCGAGTAGTGGTCGACATGCCCGCCGAGACTGCGGGCGAGCAAGGCACCCATTTGCGGGAACGAATTCCATGCGAGGCGGCTGCCTTCACGATGCACAAGCTCGGCCAGCATCGGAATGTAGCGGCTGAACTGCAACACATCGCCCATGCCTTGCTCGCCCCACACTAGCAGCGTTTTGCCGGCGAGCGGCTCGCCGCGCCAGGTGGGTGCAGGCAAGGCAGGACGATTGCCGCGCAGTTCGGACGAACCGCTCCAGCGCGCTTCATGCGACTGCCAGCCGTTCGCATAATCGCCGCTCATGAGTTGCAGCATCGCGAGGTTCGAACGCATGCTGGCGTCAGTGGGCGCGAGCGCGCAAGCGGTTTGCGAGGCGTGTGCCGCCTCGGCCCAGCGTTGCGCTTCACGTAGTGCCAGCGCATAGTTGTTGTGGGCGAGGGGACTAAGCGGTGCGCACTGGACGGCTCGCGCGCCCGCTTCAAGCGCGCGAGATACATCCATATTGTTGCGATAAGCGTTCGACAGGTTGGTCCAGCTGTTGCCGTCGTCAGGTTGATCCTGGAGCGTATCTTCGAGAAGCTCGATCTGTTCGCTCAGCTCGCCGTGCGTGACCGCAAGTGCGCCGGCGAGATTGCAGCGGAGCGACGGCAATGAGGGGTTCAGTGCGAGCGCGCGGCGATATGGAGCGATCGCTTCGTCGTGACGGTTCGCCATTTGCAATGCGTAGCCGAGACGGAAATGCGCGTCGGCGTTGCTCGCTTGGAGTTGCGCAATAATGGCGGCCAGTTCGATTGCGTCGCCGTGGCGTTGCTGCTCGATCAAAGCGTGGATGTGCGAGGCGAGCGACGCGTTGTCGAGAGAGTGGAGTTGCGCCGCGGCGTCGAGCCATGGCGTTTCGGATTCCGCAGCGCCGTTCTTTCGGGCTGCGGCGGCTTGCCGCATGAAGTTAAGGAAAGCTGACGACATGTCAGAGGTGACCATGGATAATTGGCTGCCGAACGACCGGCTCCGCGCGCTAACAAGGAAAGCTATGGTATCGCCGTGCAGCAGCGAGATGATTCGGAAGCGTCCGAACGGGTAAACTGAAGTCATGCATCGTATAACCAACACGGGTCGGGTCAATCTGGGCCATTTGTTCTGGCTGCGCAGCCTCGCGATCATCGGTCAGTTACTGACAATCGCGTTCGTGCAGATATTTATCGGCGTGCATTTGCCGTTGCCGGCCATGCTGCTGGTCATCTCACTCGAAGTGCTCTTCAACGGACTTACGTGGTGGCGTGTCGCGCAGCAGCGCCCCGAGTCGAACATGGAGCTGTTCGGTCAGATCTGGGTCGATCTCGGCGCGTTGTCCGCGTTGCTGTTTTTGTCTGGCGGCACGACCAATCCGTTTGTTTCGCTGTACCTGCCGTCGCTCGCCATTGCCGCGGCTGTTTTGCCGTGGCAACTGATGGCGTGGCTCGCCGCATTCGCCGTGGCCTGTTACGCGGTGCTCGGTTTCGACTCAGTGCCGTTGAATCTCGACAACCCCGCGAACCTGTTCGACTACTATCGCGCCGGAATGTGGGTCAACTTCATGGTGAGCGTCGGTCTGATTGCATGGTTCGTCGCGCGCATGTCGCGAGCCCTGCGGCTACGTGACGCAGCGCTCGGAGAAGCGCAGCAGCGCTTGCTTCACGACGAACGCGCGGTCGCGCTTGGCGTGCAGGCCGCTACCGTCGCTCACGAAATCGGCACGCCTCTGTCTACAATTGCGATGCTGTCCGAAGAACTGCGCGACGCGGCACGAACCGATAAAGGGCTCGCGCCGTACAAGGCCGATCTCGAATTGCTCGAACAGCAAATGGGTTTGTGCACGTCGGCGCTTGCCAGGTTGCGCAGCCGCGCAACGACCGCGACGAACCGTCAGCCTGTCGACGAATGGCTCGAGTCGTTTGCCGAGCAGTGGCGCTTGCGCCATCCGCATGTGAAGTTCGAGCGGATCGGCACGCCGCCCGCCGATGTCAGTCTCGACGACACGGTTGCCGTCAGCCAGATTCTGACGATTTTGCTCGACAACGCCGCGCGTGCGAGCCGCGATCACGTCACGTTGTCGTGCGCGTTGACGGTGCGCGGCGATCAGGTCGAATTCGAAGTATGCGACGCCGGCCCCGGCATTCCGGCCGCGCTGCGCGGCTCGCTCGGCGCGGTGCCGGTCGAGAGCACGCAAGGCGGCCACGGCGTCGGCTTGTATCTGGCTTTTTCGGCGGCGGCGCGCCTCAAAGGCTCGATCGAATTGACCGACGTCAGTTCGATCAAGCCGCGTGGCACGCGTGCGGTTTTGCGGTTGCCGCTCACCGAGCGAAAAATATCCGGCACGGGCCGTCAAGGCGCCGCACCATCCAACACGGAGAAACAGGCATGAGCGAAATGAATTTTCTGGTGATCGACGACGACGAGGTGTTCTCCGGCATCCTCGCACGTGGCCTGACGCGCCGCGGGTACACCGTGAGCGAAGCGCACAACGCGGACGAAGCGATCAAGCTGGCAAACCAGCAAAAATTCAGTCAGATCACGGTGGACCTGCACCTCGGCAACGACTCCGGCCTCACGCTCGTCGCACCGCTACGCGATTTGCAGCCCGACGCTCGCATGCTGGTGCTGACGGGCTATGCGAGCATCGCCACCGCGGTGCAAGCGGTGAAAGACGGTGCGGATAACTATCTGGCAAAGCCTGCCAACGTCGAAACGATTCTGTCGGCGCTGCAAAGCGAGGCGAGCGCGTTGCAGGCGGAAGAGGCGATCGAGCACCCCACGCCGTTGTCTGTCGCGCGGCTCGAGTGGGAGCATATTCAACGCGTGCTCGCCGAGCATGGCGGCAATATCTCGGCCACCGCGCGCGCTTTGAACATGCATCGGCGGACGTTGCAGCGCAAACTCGCGAAGCGGCCGGTCAAGCAGTAAGCGCGGCTTTATCGCTGATATTGTGCGAAAGAAAAAGGGCTGCCTTGTTACAGGCAGCCCTTTTTTTGCGTCCGCTCAAAGCTTCAGGTGACTACGTCACTACGTCACAGCACATAACGCGACAGGTCTTCGTCTTCGGCAACTTCGTTCAGCGCGCGATCCACGTAGGCCGCGTCGATTTGCACCGTATGGCCGGAGTGATTGCCGGCGGAGAACGACACTTCTTCGAGCAGCTTTTCGATAACCGTATATAGACGGCGCGCGCCGATATTCTCGGTCTTTTCGTTCACCGAATAAGCGATTTCGGCGAGGCGGCGAATGCCGTCGTCGGCGAATTCGAGGTGCACGTCTTCTGTGGCGAGCAGTGCCTGGTATTGCTTGACGAGGCTCGCGTCCGTCGACACCAGGATCGACTCGAAGTCCTTCACGGACAACGAATCCAGTTCCACGCGGATCGGAAAGCGCCCTTGCAGTTCGGGAATCAGATCGCTCGGCTTCGCCAGATGGAACGCGCCGCTCGCGATGAACAGAATGTGATCCGTCTTCACCATGCCGTACTTGGTGTTGATGGTGGTGCCTTCCACGAGCGGCAGCAAATCGCGCTGCACGCCTTGGCGGGACACTTCGCCGCCGCCTGCCTCATTGCGCGACGCGATCTTGTCGATTTCGTCGAGAAACACGATGCCGTTCTGCTCGACGTTCTGAACCGCCTTGGTTTTCACCTCTTCGTCGTTCAGCATCTTGCCGGCTTCTTCGTCGGTGAGGACCTTCAGCGCTTCCTTCACCTTCATCTTGCGGCGCGTTTTTTTGCCTCCGCCGATGTTGGCGAACATCGAACGGATCTGCTCGGTCATGTCTTCCATTCCCGGCGGCCCCATGATGTCCATGCCGACTTGCGGCTGTTCGACGTCGAGTTCGATCTCCTTGTCGTCGAGCAGTCCTTCGCGCAGGCGCTTGCGGAACGTCTGACGAGTGGTGCCGCCTTCGTCGGCGGTATCAGTGGCGCTCGAACTGGAGCCGAAGCCAACCGGACGCGCGCTCGGCAGAAGGATGTCAAGAATGCGGTCTTCGGCCTGATCTTCGGCCTTCGTTCGCACCTTGCGCATTTCCGATTCGCGAGTTTGCTTAACCGATATCTCGATCAGATCGCGCACGATGCTGTCGACGTCGCGGCCCACGTAGCCCACTTCGGTGAATTTGGTGGCTTCGATCTTGATGAACGGCGCATCCGCAAGCTTGGCCAGCCGCCGCGCAATCTCGGTCTTGCCGACGCCGGTCGGTCCGATCATCAGAATGTTTTTCGGCGTGATTTCCTGACGCAGCGGGTCTTCCACCTGCTGACGGCGCCACCGGTTGCGCAGCGCTACGGCCACCGCTTTTTTCGCGCGGCCTTGGCCGATGATATGTTTGTCGAGTTCCGAGACGATCTCGGCAGGGGTCATGGTGCTCATCGTGGGTCCTTACTCGATCGTCTCGATGACGCGGTTATGGTTCGTGTAGATGCACATGTCGCCGGCTATTTCCAGCGACTTTTCCACGATCTCGCGAGGCGACAACTCGGTGTTGTCGGCGAGGGCTTTCGCGGCGGCTTGCGCATATGCGCCGCCCGAACCGATCGCGCAGATGCCGCCTTCGGGATCCAGCACGTCGCCGTTACCGGTGATGACGAGCGTGGTGGTCGCGTCGGCCGTAATCAGCATGGCTTCGAGACGACGCAGCATGCGGTCGGTGCGCCAGTCTTTTGCGAGCTCCACTGCGGCTCGCGTGAGGTTGCCCTGATGCTTTTCGAGCTTCGCTTCGAAGCGGTCGAGCAGCGAAAATGCGTCGGCCGTGCCGCCTGCGAAGCCGACGAGTACCTTGCCGTTATAAATGCGCCGGACCTTCTTCGCACCGCCCTTCATGACGATGTTGCCAAGCGTCACCTGGCCGTCGCCGCCGAGCGCGACCTTGTCGCCGCGGCGCACGGAGACGATCGTCGTGCCGTGAAATTGCTCCATATGCGTTCCTCTTTGCAAAGCGGGTAGGACGCGGCGGCGGGATGCGCCACCGCATGAATCCTGGAAGCGGACGGCGCGCGACGCCTGTAGTGCTGGCGGTCGGCGCGCTCGTACAGCGCATGTCCGGTTTATTTTAGGGCTTGCGCTGTCATATCAAGAGCCGGCAAACGGCATAAGACAAAAAACGTGACTTCGCAGGATGACGTGCCCGCGTGATGTGCGAGATTCGCGCGCAAAAGAAAAAAGGCGCACGGATCACCGTGCGCCTCTCGACGAAGCAGCGTTTGTTGGCGCGGCGCCGAAGCCGCGCCGCCGGCGTTCAGTCGCCGAACAGCTTCTGGCGCAGTTCGCGGCGCTCCTGCGCCTCGAGCGACAGCGTAGCCGTGGGCCGCGCGAGCAGACGCGGAATGCCGATCGGCTCGCCGGTTTCTTCGCACCAGCCGTAGTCGCCAGAGTCGATGCGCGCGATCGACTGCTGCACCTTCTTCAGCAGCTTGCGCTCGCGGTCGCGCGTGCGCAGTTCGAGAGCGTGCTCTTCCTCGATCGTTGCGCGGTCGGCCGGGTCCGGCACGATCACGGTCTCGCGCAAGTTCTCGGTCGTCTGGCCGGCATTGCGGAGAATATCCGCCTGCAGCTGTTCGAGCTTGTTCTTGAAGAAAGCGAGCTGATCCTCATTCATGTAATCCTTGTCGCTCATCTTCAGGATTTCGGCTTCGGTCAAGAGTCGTTTCGTCGTCATCTGGCTTACTTCTTCAATGTGAGGCAAAACTCTGCATAGTGCCCGCACTTTCGTATTGCCCGCAAGGCGCCTGGGACGCGGAGCGCAGGGCGGACACGGACGATGGGCTGTCGTGACGCCGGAGCGTCTCTCGCCCAACTCGGGCGTCGTAACGCCAATGCGGGGCCGAACTCCTCTGGAAACCGATTCTCAAATGCTCCTGAGGTATTGCTCCCGGGCACCAACCTTGTCAGGCGGCGGCGGGCACTGTCGGCGTGTTCCCCGGATTAGATTTTCCGGCGCCGCTTCAGGCCCGGCGCGCACTATTCACTGACCGCGCACTGACCGGGCAAATCGTTCTCATTCTCCAGTGGGCACGTATTGTAACTGAATCACAATCCGGCACCGCAACTGGTGGAAATCCCTCTGCGGCGCACCGGTATCCCGAAAATATAACGCGCGAACGGTCAAAAAGCGATGGTCGTGCACGCATTAATACAGCAGGGTTTTCACGCGCTTTTCACACGTGTGCGCCAGCGCACATTTCACGGCGGCAATTGCGCCGCCGCGTCATGCTTTTTCTGCTGACTATTGCCTGAATGCCGACAACGTCGTTCAGGCGAGACAGGCGTCCAAACCGTCTGTAATCAGGTCTTGCGGCAATTCGATACCGATAAACACCATCTTGTTGGTCTTCTTCTCGACCGGCTGCCATTTCGCCGCGAGATCGCTGCCCATCATCTGATGCACGCCCTGGAAGACGACTTTGCGATCGACGCCCTTCATGTACAGCACGCCCTTGTAGCGCAGCAGCCGTTCGCCGTAAATCTGCAGAATGCCGCCGAGGAAGTCTTCCAGCTTGTTCGGATCGAACGGACGGTCGTTGCGGTACACGAACGACTTGATTTTGTCGTCGTGATGCGCGTGATGATGGTGCGCGTGATCATGGCCTTCGTGATCGCAATGGCCATGGTCGTGATCGCAGTTCGCATGATCGTCGCCATGAGCGTGCGTATGGCCGTGCTCGTCGTGCGCGTGCGCATGGCTATGCGCGTGTTCGTCTTCAACGAGGAAGTCCGGATCGATCTCGAGCTTCGAATTCAGGTTGAAACCGCGCAGGTCGAAGATCTCCTTGATGTCCGCTTCGCCGAAATTGACGACCTTGATCGCGGCCTTCGGATTCATGTGCAGCAGACGGTGGCGCAGATCGGCCAGGTGCTGCTCGTCGACGAGATCGGCCTTGGTGATGAACAGGCGGTCGGCGAAACCGACCTGGCGTTGCACGACTTCATGCTCGTCCAGCTGATGGTTCGCGTGCTTGGCGTCGACCAGCGTGATGATCGCGTCGAGCAGGAATTCGCTGGCGATCTGATCGTCCATGAAAAAAGTCTGCGCAACGGGGCCGGGATTTGCGAGGCCGGTCGTTTCGATGACCACTCGGTCGAAATCCAGCTTACCCGACTGCTTTTGCGCGGCCAGGTCGCTGAGCACCCGTGACAGGTCGCCGCGGATCGTGCAGCAGATGCAGCCGTTGCTCATCTGGATGATCTGCTCGCTCGTGTCCTGCACGAGAATTTCGTTGTCGATGTTTTCTTCGCCGAACTCGTTCTCGATCACGGCGATCTTCATGCCGTGCTTTTCATTCAGGATGCGCTTGAGCAGGGTGGTTTTGCCGCTGCCGAGAAAGCCGGTCAGGATAGTGACTGGGATCATGTTGTTCGCCTATATGGTCGTGAAACGATGCGTATGCATAAGCGGGCGCGGCAGCCTCGCGGCGCGCGGCCCGTCTAGCCGGTTATTGAAACATATCTGTCAAGCCGGCGCTGGCAGGCGGGATTGAAAGCCCTCGCCGCGCACGCCCCAGCGCGAAATAACCCTGAATCTATAGGCGATCAGGCGATTTGCAACAGCAGGCCTTTCAGGTATTCACCTTCCGGGAATGCTGTGAGCAACGGATGATCCACCCCGGCGCCAAGGCGCTTGAGGATGCGCGCGTCGACGCGTGCATCGGCGGCGGCGCTCGACACGATCTTCTGGAATAACTCGGAGTCGATCGCGCCGGAGCACGAGTAGGTGAACAGCAGGCCGCCCGGGCGCAGCAGTTTGAGGCCGGTCAGGTTGATGTCCTTGTAAGCGCGCGACGCGCGGTCCACGTGTTCACGCGAAGGCGCGAATTTCGGCGGATCGAGCACGATCAGGTCGAAGCGTTCGCCTTCGTCGTAGAGGCGGCGCAGCGTTTTGAACGCGTCGGCGTCGAGCCAGGTCGCGCGTTCGGCGTCGAAACCGTTTGCCGCCACGTTCTGCTGGGCGAGCGCCAACGCTTCGCCGGACGAATCGATCGAGACCACGCGCTTCGCGCCGCCTTTCAGCGCCGCCAGCGAAAAACCGCCGGTGTAGCAGAAGCAGTTCAACACGTCGCGATCCTGCGCGAGCTGCTGCACGAGCAGGCGGTTGTCGCGCTGATCGACGTAAAAGCCGGTCTTATGGCCATTGCGGACGTCGACGTGATAGCGCACGCCGTTCTCGCTCGCGATCAGCGTGTCCGAGGGCGGCTCGCCCGCCAGCACGCCGGTCGTCTGTTCGAGCCCTTCCTTCTGACGAATCGACACGTCCGAACGCTCGTAGACGTTCGGACAGCCGGTCGCGTCGACCAGCGCCGCAACGATCGCCTCCTTCCACGCCTCCACGCCCGCCGCCATGAACTGGCACACGAGTTGGCTGCGCTGGCCTTCGTCTTCGGCGACGTAGTGATCGACGATCAGTCCCGGCAGGCCATCCGCTTCGCCGAAAACGAGCCGCACTGCGCCGGTGTCGTGAACCATCGTTCGGCGGTGCGCCAGCGCGCGCTGCACGCGGCGCTTGAAAAACGCATGATCGATCGGCTCGCTTTCGTCGAAGCTCCACACGCGGGCGCGGATCTGCGAGTGCGGGCTGTACGCGGCGCGCGCGAGAAACCGGCCGTCGTGCGCGCGAACCAGCACGGTCGCGCCCGGCGCGGGATTGCCGTCGATCCGGTCGATCGCGTTCGCGTAGACCCACGGATGGCGGCGCAGCAGCGATTTATCTTTCGACGGTTTGAGCGTAACGATATTCATCAGGATGTCAGCGAGAGCAAAGGGCCGCGCGGCTTGCTGCGCACGCGCGACAGATAAAGCGAAGGCGGAGACCGAAAAGCCGCAAAGCGGCGTCAGTCGCGTTTTTTGGCGCGCGGATGCGCCTGATCGTAGACGTGCGCGAGATGCTGGAAGTCGAGCCCGGTGTAGACCTGCGTCGCCGTGATGCTCGCGTGCCCGAGCAATTCCTGCACGGCGCGCAGGTCGCCGCTCGACTGCAGCACGTGCGTGGCAAACGAATGCCGCAGCACGTGCGGATGCACATTGGCGGGAATGCCGGCCACGAGGGCCGCGCGCTTTACGCGCTCGCGCACCACGTTCGGTGACAGCCGGTTGCCGCGCGCCGACAGAAAAAGCGGATGCGGGTCGTGCTTGACCATCTGGTCGCGCACTGCCAGCCACGCGTTGAGCGCGTCGAGCGCCTTGCTGCCGACTGGCACGATGCGCCGCCGGTTGCCCTTGCCGAGCACTTCGACTTCGGCGGAATCGAGCTTGAGCCAGCCGGCCGAGCGATAACCGTCGGCGTCGGCGAAACGGGCGTCCAGACCGACAAGTTCGGCGAGACGCAGCCCCGACGAGTAGAACAACTCGAGCATGGCGTGATCGCGCAAACCTTCTGCCGATGCGGCGGGCGGGCTTTCCATCAGGCGGGTGGCGTCGTCGACGGACAGTGCCTTGGGGAGCGTCTTGGCCTGCTTCGGCGCGCGCACGGTGGCGACCGGATTGGCAGGCAGATCGACGCGGCCGGCGAGCCAGCGGTAAAACGCGCGCCAGGCGGACAGGCGGTGACTGATCGAGCGCGCCGTCAGTCCGCCCGCATGGGCGCGCGAAACGGCGCCGCGAATGTCGACGGCGGTAAGGCTTTCCAGAGGCCGGCCCTTGGCCAGCAGCCGGAGTTCTTCGAGTTCGTGCGTGTAGCCGCGCAAGGTATGCGCCGACAGCCGCCGCTCATGTTCGAGATTCGACAGATAGGCGGCGATGGGATCGGCTTCGGTCACGGTTGGCTTTTTAACCGGCGGTTGACGCGTGGCGCTCGCTGAATCAGCGCGGCAGCAGACGGCTGAGCGCCGCGCTCGCGAGCCCGCCGATCTGCGTGAGGAAGTCGGTCGCCATGCCTTCGTGGAACCGTCGCGCATCCGCCGAGCCCATTACCAGCAGGCCGAAAGCCGACGCTTCTTCTTTGCCCTCCGGATCGCGCAGCGCGAGAAGTGCAATCGACTCCGTCGCATGCGCCGACTCGGGCGCGGCGCCGCCCGACGTGTTTTCGTCGGCCGCGGCCTGTGCGCACGGTGCGCCGGTCGCGGGCACCAGCCATTGCGCCGCTTCGAAACCCGTGTTCGCGCCGCAATAGGGTGCGGTCAGGCTGTTCGCAAAAATGCGTACTTCCTCGCCGACGTGGCGCGCAAAGTCCGCTTGGGCGTACGGTTCGGCGACGTCCCAAACGCGCAGCGCGGCCTGCGGCACGTCGAAGATGTCGCGCAAGCCGTTGGCGATCGTGCGCGGCAGGGCGTACGAGTCGCGCTCGGACATGACGCGGATCGTCCAGCGGTTGAAGCGCGAGGCGATGCTGTCGTTTTCGTGGCCGTAGCGCAGCAGTTCGGCAAGCCGGCGTTCGAGATGTTTGTTCTTGTCGCGCAACATTTCCATTTGCCGCTCCTGCAGCGACACCGCGGCTTTGCCGTGCGGGTTCGCGAGGCGAATGGTCGCGAGGATTTCCGCGTGTTCGGCGAAGAATTCGGGGTTGGCAAGCAGATATTCGGCGACTTCGCGATCGTTCATGGTTTCGGCTGTAGGACTACGGGACGACGCCTTCATGCGACGCGTCGGTCAAAAGAGTTTGTGCACCAGTCATGCGCGATGGAACTGGAGGCGTTCAATCGGCCAGTTCGATCTCGCCCTGAAAAACGGTTGTGGCGGGGCCCGCCATCAGCAAAGGCTCGTTTTGCTGCTTGCTGTCCCATGAGATGGTGAGCTTGCCGCCATGCGTATGGACGAGCACCGGCGCGTCGAGCAGTCCGCGGCGAATGCCGGCTGCGACTGCCGCGCAGGCGCCCGTGCCGCATGCCAGCGTTTCACCGGCACCGCGCTCATACACGCGCAGTTTGATTTCGTTGCGACCGACGATCTGCATGAAGCCCGCGTTGACCCGCTGCGGAAAGCGCGCGTGCCGCTCGATCACCGGACCTTCGACGAGCACAGGGAACTGCTCCACGTCGTCGACAACTTGCACCGCGTGCGGATTGCCCATCGACACGACCGAGATCCAGCGCGTGGTGCCGTTGACGTCGAGCGGCCATAGCGTGTCCGCGCCTTCCCGGCGCCCTTCGAGACCTTTGGTAGCGAAAGGCACACGTTCCGGGTCGAACACCGGCGCGCCCATATCGACCAGCACTTCGCCGTTTTCCTGCATGGTCAGCGTGATCGTGCCGTTCTGCACCTGCACGCGCACGCTGCGCTGATCGGTGAGGCCGCTGTCGCGGACGAACTTCACGAAGCAACGGGCGCCGTTGCCGCAATGTTCGACCTCGCCGCCGTCGCAATTGAAAATGCGATATCTGAAATCGACGCCTTCTACCGTTGGCTTCTCGACCAGCAGAAGCTGGTCGGCGCCCACGCCAAAATGCCGGTCCGCAAGCGCGCGCACCTGCGCCGGCGTCAGGTTGACCGGTTGGGTGTAGCCGTCGAGCACGACGAAGTCGTTGCCCGCGCCGTGCATTTTGGTGAATTTCAGTTTCATCACGCTATTGTAAGTGACGCGCCCAGAAGTGAGCCAAGTCGGTGAGTTGCTTCCACGCGCCAGCCTGGCAGCCATCGTCAATACACGCTCGGCACGCCGGGCGGCCGCGTCTTGAAACGCTTGTGGACCCAGTAGTACTGCTCGGGCATCAACGGAATCTGTTCTTCGAGGAAAGCGTTCATGCGTCGCGCATCCGCTTCGTCGTCGCCGGTCGGATAGTTGTCCCACGGCTTGAACACCTTCAGGCGATATCCCTTGTAGTTAGGCAGCACTTCGCCGATGAAAGGCACCACTTGCGCATGACCGACTTTCGAAAGACGCCCGACGGCGGTAAGCGTGCAGGTCGGCACGCCGAAAAACGGCACGAACGTCGAATTGCGCGCGCCGTAGTCCATGTCGGCGCCGAGCATGACCGGCTTGCGTTCCCGCAACCAGCGCAGCACGATGCGCGCGCTGTCGGCGCGGCTTGCCATGTCCGCGCCGAAACGCGCGCGGGCCGCCTTGGCGACTTCTTCCAGTTCCGGATTCGACATCGGCTGATAAAGCGAGCCGCAACGGCGCTTGAGCGAGTAATTGAGAAAGATCGAGCCCGCCTCGATGCCGACGAAGTGAAAGCCGAGAAAAAGCGTGGGCGGCAGATTCGGATCGGTCAAATCGATCGCGCTGTCGAGCTGAATGAGCTTTTCGAGTTTCCTGGCGGAGCCGAACCACTGCACGCTGCGTTCGAGGTAACTGCGGATCGCGTGACGGAAATGCTTCTGCGCGACTTCTTCACGCCGCTCGTCGCTCCATTGGGGGAAGCACAGGTTCAGGTTGATATGGACGATGCGCTTGCGCCGGCTGGGAATCTGATACAGCAGCCAGCCGAGTCCGTCGCCGAGACGGGCGAT
This sequence comes from Paraburkholderia strydomiana, assembly GCF_031456815.1. Lineage (NCBI taxonomy): Bacteria > Pseudomonadati > Pseudomonadota > Betaproteobacteria > Burkholderiales > Burkholderiaceae > Paraburkholderia > Paraburkholderia strydomiana. The sequence goes on along the minus strand of NZ_JAVDVL010000006.1, from coordinate 88,156 downwards.
GAGACCATACGGCAGCAGCGCGAAAAGTTTGAGCAGGCCGATCGCGAGCCGGGCTCCGAGGCGGCTCAGCATGTGGCCTCCGTGGAGGCGCTTTGCGGGGCGGGGTTCAGGAAAGCGGAGAGGTGGACGTAATACCGCACTCGTGGGCACTCTGTGACAATCAATGGAAGTCGCTATAATAAGGGCTTCGCCGAGTTAATAGACAACTTGCGGGGCGAAGCCGGGCGGTGCGATCCACGTGATATGCGCCTGCCGGTAAGGTAATCCGCTAAAGCGTCGCCGCTTCAGACTCCCGAAGCTGGCTACGTGAAACTCAACCGTAACCACAAAACAGGAGTCTGCAACGTGGCAAACGACTATTTCTTCACCTCCGAATCCGTTTCCGAAGGCCATCCCGACAAAGTCGCGGACCAGATTTCCGACGCGATTCTCGACGCCATCCTGACGCAGGACAAATACTCGCGCGTTGCCGCGGAAACGCTGTGCAACACGGGTCTCGTGGTGCTCGCTGGCGAAATCACCACGACCGCCAACGTCGACTACATCCAGATCGCGCGCAACACGATCAAGCGCATCGGCTACGACAACACCGACTACGGTATCGACTACCGCGGTTGCGCGGTGCTCGTCGCGTACGACAAGCAGTCGCCGGACATCGCGCAGGGCGTGGACCGTGCGCACGACAACAACCTCGATCAGGGCGCGGGCGACCAGGGCCTGATGTTCGGTTACGCGTGCGAAGAAACGCCTGAATTGATGCCGTTGCCGATCCACCTGTCGCATCGTCTGGTCGAGCGCCAGGCGAATCTGCGCCGTGACGGCCGTCTGCCCTGGCTGCGTCCCGACGCCAAGTCGCAAGTCACCGTGCGCTATGTCGACGGCAAGCCGCACTCCATCGACACCGTGGTGCTGTCCACGCAGCATTCGCCGGACATCGACCTCGATACGCTGCGCGAAGCCGTGATCGAAGAAGTCATCAAGCCGACGCTGCCGGCTGAGCTCATCAAGGGCGACATCAAGTTCCTCGTGAACCCGACCGGCCGTTTCGTGATCGGCGGTCCGCAAGGTGACTGCGGTTTGACGGGGCGCAAGATCATCGTCGACACGTACGGCGGCGCGGCGCCCCACGGCGGCGGCGCGTTCTCGGGCAAGGATCCGTCGAAGGTCGACCGTTCGGCTGCTTATGCGGGCCGTTATGTCGCGAAGAACATCGTGGCCGCCGGCCTCGCATCGCGCTGCCTGATTCAGGTGTCGTACGCGATTGGCGTCGCGCAGCCGACTTCGGTCATGGTCAACACGTTCGGCACGGGCCGCGTTTCGGATTCGACAATCACGCGCCTCGTGCAGGAGCATTTCGATCTGCGTCCGAAGGGCATCATCCAGATGCTCGACCTGCTGCGCCCGATCTACGAGAAGAGCGCGGCTTATGGTCACTTCGGCCGCGAAGAGCCGGAATTCACGTGGGAAGCCACCGACAAGGCTCTGGCACTCGCGGAAGCTGCCGGTACCGAACCGGTCGCTGCGCTGGCCGATTAACGCTAGCTGCACGCATTCAGCGTAAAAAACCCCGCCGGCTTGCGCCGCGCGGGGTTTTTTATTGGCCGTCGATTGTTCGGCGGTTCGGCGCGGACAAAGGGCGATGCGTCGGCATCGCGCGTGGCTTGAGCGCTGGTGTGCTCTAAACCGTCCGCAGCCGCCTCATTGCGGGCTATCGACGCGTGCTGTTCAGCGGCGCTTTAGCGGCTCGCAAACGCGAACGCAAACCAGCCCGTGCTGCCGTTCGTCGACATCCGGCGGGGACGGCGGCTCGCGCTTTGCGCCGGCACGGCGACGGGCGCGCGCTGCGTCGAGCTCAGACGCAGCGGTGTCGGTTTGCGCAGGAGCGTGCGAAGTGAGAAGCGGCGCGAACCGCCGCGCGTGCGCAGCGCCGAGAAGAACGTATTGAACCAGGTGCGAATGCCGTCGACCGCTCGGGCATCGCGCCATTGTTCGCCTAAAGCGCGCGTGCGCGTGGCGTGGTGACGCAGAGCGCGCACTACGTGGCGGCGCGCGGGGCGGGCCGCTTTGAGTGCGGCTCGGGTAAAACGGGTGCTCAGAAGAGTATGCATGGCTTCACAGGTAGGCAACGTGTCGCGCGGTCAGATGTGCGCCAATAGCAGCACCAAGCATGCCAATGGCGGCATCGCGATCGACTGCGCGGGAGCCCGGGATTCGATGGAAAACTGCGCGGCGGACAGCCGGGCGGGCCTTGATGGCCGGTGCAGCGCGCAAACAGGCGGGAATAGCGATCAACATGCGAGCAGGCTACACGTGATTCGTGACGTCTGAAAGTCGGTTTTTACCCTGCGGATACGGGTTTTCACGAGGGTGCATGAAGCTTTGAGACGGACATTGCTCCCACCCTTCGCGGACGATTAGCGTGCGCGGCTGCCCGGGAAATGTGCGGCGCCATCGCGAGCCGCATGCAAACAGTGCGCAAATGGCCAAGTTGCATCAAGTTCATCGCAACGTGCGACGTCAAACACCGGGCGATATGATCGCGCCCGTTTTACAATCGAACATCGGTTTGTCGACGGTCACGGAACACCATGTCATTTCATTCGAAGAAAGAGCAGATTCAAGCATTGCGGGAGCAGGGCTTCGTCGTCGTGCCTGGCCTCGTGCCGGTCGAGCGATGCGAGGAGATGAAGCGGGTCGCGCAACGTCAGTTGAACGAAGCCGCGGCGCCGGTCGAGTTCGAAGCGGATTTGCAGTACCCCGGAGCGCCGTCTTCCCGGCATGCGCCCGGCGGCAAGACCGTGCGGCGATTGCTCGACGCGTATGCCCGCGATCGCAGTTTCGCCGAATGGGCGACTGCGCCGGAAATTCGCGGCTGGATGGAACTGTATTTCGGTGAGGAGCCGCGCCTGTCGCGCGCCCATCACAATTGCATGATGACGAAGCATCCGGCGTACGGCAGTTTGACCGGCTGGCATCGCGATGTGCGCTACTGGTCGTTCGAGCGCGACGACCTGGTTTCGGTATGGCTCGCGCTGGGCAATGAGAACGTCGACAACGGCGCGCTATGGTTGGTGCCTGGATCGCACACCGCTGCATTCACGGGTGAACGCTTCGACGACGCGAAGTTCTTCCGCTCCGATCTCGAGGAAAACCAGGCGTGGATTCGCACCGCCGTGTCGCCGGAACTGAAAGCCGGAGACGTGGTGTTCTTTCATTGCAATACGCTGCATTCGGCGGGCAAGAACATCAGCGATGAGGTGAAGTTCTCGCTCGTGTACACGTACCACGGCGCGAGCAATGTGCCGTTGCCGGGCACCCGGTCGGCGGCGAAGCCTGAAATCGCGTTCTGACTTTTCGGCGCTTTTCAGCGCCTTTTTGCCGTCTTTTTGTCGCCTGCCAGGTCTGCGCCGCTTCGCGCCTAGCGCTTGCGGCCGGACAGGGCGATGCCCGTTATTCCCGCGAGCGTTGCCACCACGCCGCCTACGATCAGCATGATGGCCTTGTTCGACGGTGAACCTGTAAAGACGCGGGACACGTCGCTGCTCACCGAATTGAACGCTTGCCCGCCGAAATACAGCAACAGAATGCCACCGACAATCAACGCGATTGAAATCGCTTTCGTCATTTAATGCTCCACAAGCTCGAACGGCGAAAGTGTAGGGGACGTGCAAGCAGTCGTCCATCCTGCATATTGGGCGTCTGCACGCATCCCGTCGATTGGCTACCATAGCGGTCTGACCGCACATAAAAACAAACCCACAGCAGCACGCCTCCCGCAGCATGCGATTGCCCATGCCCGCAGATTCCCGGGCGACATCACCATCAAGGACACCAGCAATGGCTTACGAAGCAGCTTCAGAACGCTATTCGGACATGCAATACCGCGTGTGCGGCAAATCAGGTCTCAAACTTCCCGCACTGTCGCTCGGCTTGTGGCACAACTTCGGCGATACGACGCCGCTCTCGACGCAACGCGAAATTCTGCGTGCCGCGTTTGACGTTGGCATCACGCACTTCGATCTCGCGAACAACTACGGGCCACCGTATGGCAGCGCCGAAACGAATTTCGGCCGCCACTTCAAGGACGACTTCAAACCGTATCGCGACGAGCTGCTGATTTCGTCGAAGGCCGGTTGGGACATGTGGCCCGGTCCGTATGGACAAGGCGGCGGTTCGCGCAAATATGTGCTTGCGAGCCTCGATCAAAGCCTGAAGCGCATGGGCCTCGACTACGTCGACATTTTCTATTCGCATCGCTTTGACGCGCACACGCCGCTCGAAGAAACCGCCGGCGCACTGGCGAGCGCCGTGCAGCAGGGCAAGGCGCTCTACATCGGCATTTCGTCGTACTCGGCGAGCAAGACGCTCGAAATGGCGAAGCTGCTCGCCGAATACAAAGTGCCGTTGCTGATTCATCAGCCCGCGTACAACATGCTCAATCGCTGGATCGAACAGGATCTGCTCGACACGCTCGAACAGGTCGGCGCGGGCACCATTGCGTTCACACCGCTCGCACAGGGTCTGCTCACCGGTAAGTACCTGAATGGCGTGCCGCAAGACGCGCGCGTGAACAAGCCGGGCGGCGGTTCGCTGAAAGAGGAGCATTTGAGCGCGCAGAACATCGAGCATGTACGCAAGCTGAACGATATCGCTCAGCGTCGCGGACAAAGCCTCGCGCAAATGGCGCTTGCGTGGGCGTTGCGCGATCCGCGCGTGACCTCGGTGCTGATCGGCGCGAGCCGCGCGGAACAGGTGCGCGAGAACGTCGGCGCGCTGAAGAACCTCGCGTTCTCGAAAGAGGAACTCGCGGAGATCGACCGCTACGCGACGGAGGGTGGCGTCAACTTGTGGGAAAAGCCGTCGACGGATCAGGCGGTCTGATTCCGGCGGCGCTGCCGCCGCGCAAATGAAAAACGAAAGCCGCCGATCAGGCGGCTTTTTGCTATACGAGCGCGGGCAAGCCTTCGACCAGCACGACTGCGAACATTACGCCGAGCAGGGCGCCCAGCACGCGCAGCGCGTTGTGCCGCAATTCCGTCTTGCAAGGAAGCGCGCCTACGAACAATGCCCCGGCGAGCGCCATCGGAATGACCAGAATGAAATCGCCGATCGTGAAATAGGTCGTCATACTCGTCTCCTTTTGTATTGGCGGCGTAGTGAGCGGGTCTCGTTCAGAGTCGCACGCTGCAACGCTCGATTTGAGTATAGGTGACGGCGGAGGCGGCGTAGGCGCGTCCGGTACATCCAGAAGGTTTATTCGCAATCCGTAGAAGCCAGTCGCCGCAAGGCTTCGCGCGGTTGCCGCGACGCAGCAAACCCGGCCAGAAAGTGTGAAGCGTTTGCTTACGCGCTGCTTACTTTTTATGGATTTCCAATGCGGTGTGAATCACCGGGCGAGCTGTGCGATGGAGACAGTCGCACATTCGCCCGTCACGCTCAGGCCTGGTCGAGCCGGCGTAACCTCAGCGTCGCCAGCACGCCGATCACGAGCAGTGCGAAGACCAGTCCAGCAACGCCGTTCCATCCATAACCGGCCCACATGTGCCCGCCGTACGAGCCGACCAGGCTCGAGCCGATGTAGTACGCAAGCAGATACAGCGCGGCCGCCTGGCCTTTCGCCTCTTTGGCGAGTCGCCCGACCCAGCCGCTCGCGACGGCGTGTCCGGCGAAGAAGCCGAATGTCACGCATGCGATGCCGCCGACAATCGCCGAAAGCGGACTCAACATGGTGAGTGCGAGTCCCAGGGCCATCAACAGCAGGCTTGCCGTCAGCACACGAGCGCGGCCGAATGTGTCGGCCATGCGCCCCGACCACGGTGAGGCGATCACGCCCGTCAGATACACCACGAAGATCGCGCCGATCTCGGTTTGACTCAACCGGTACGGCGGCGCGAGCAGCCGGTAGCCGATGTAGTTGTACAGCGTGACGAAGCTGCCCATCAGCACGAAGCCAAGCAGGAACAACAAGGGCAGACCCGGCCGCCTGAATTGCCTGACGAGTGCGCTGCGATGATGCGTGAAGCCCAGCCCGCGCCGCGGCACGAAATGGCGCGACGGCGGCAGCAGCGAACGAAACGCGAGCATCGACAGAATGCCGAGCACGCCAATCGTGCCGATTGCAACGCGCCATGAAAACAGATCGGCGACGATGCCCGTAATCACGCGCCCCGCCATGCCGCCGATTGCGGTGCCGCCGACGTAGAGACCCATTGCAAGACCGAGGCCGTCGGGGCGCACTTCTTCCGCGAGATAAGCCATCGCGACGGCCGGCACACCGCCGAGCGCGAGACCTTCGAGCGCGCGCAGCACGAGCAACTGGTGCCATTGCGGGGCGATGGACACTCCGATGGTCAGGAGTGCGGAGACGGTGAGCGACATCGTCATCAGCTTGTGACGACTCCAGCCTTCAGAGACGAAGCCGGCCATAAAGATGGCGACTGCTAGCGCTGCCGTACTCAACGAGACGGTGAGACTGCTTTGCGCGGGTGTCACGTTGAATGCCGCCGAAAACGACGGCAGCAGCGGCTGCACGCAATAGAGCAACGAAAACGTCGCGTAGCCCGCGAACAGCAACGCGATGCTGGCGCGCCAGTAAGCGCGGGTGCCGCGTTCGAGATAGGGCGTGTCGGAGGTGTTGGGCACGGCAGAGAGCAAAGAGCAGAAGGCGGAACGAAGCAGATGAACAACCGGCAGCGATGTATCAGGCGCGGCGCGATGGCGGCCGTCACGCGCGAGACGACGCTCGTGCAAAACAGTTAAGGATACGCTGAAAATGGCGCCTGCGTGCGCCGCAACGCACGCGTCGCGCAGACGCCGCACGTTTTTGATATCTCAGCCCACGAGGGTTTATGATGGTCTCGTCGCGATGCCGCGCGTCTCGACGAATCAAGCGAAACGACGGGTGAAGCGCCCTCAGTTCCCGCTTTCCAAGGCCCCGCAAAACGGGAACAATGACTCGAAGCTCTCACGCGTATTCACGCGCAGCTGTTTGGGTGCGTACGCAACGTTACCGGCGAAGCGGCGCTTTTATCATCACCTTGACCGGCGCGAACTTATAAAGCCGGCTATGGGAGAACGGGGAAACATCATGCAAATCGGTTCCATTGTCCGATCAGTGCATATCGCCGTGCCGCAGGGCGCGCGCGGAATCGTCATGCGCATTCTCGGCGACATGGCCATGGTGGCGTGGTATGCCGGCGAGCCCGGCGCTTCGCCGCAACTGAACACTGAACCCTTTTTCCTCGAAGACCTTATCGACACCGGAGAACTCGTGCGTCCGTCAAGCGCGCAGATGCATTGAAGCGATCACCGTTTGGCGCGTCTGTCGCGTGACGGCAGACGCGTGCCCCTTGTTCACTCGCACTCGTGTTTGACGGCGGCGCGGCGCACAATGCGGGCATGAACGACATTCTCGATACACCGGACGGCGCAGACCGCGCCGTGCCTTTCGCCCGGCTCCAGCCGGAAATCGTGCTCGACGCGCTCGACAGCGTGCTCGCCACAGTCGGCGTACGTACCGACGGCCGTATGTTGCCGCTCAACAGCTACGAGAACCGCGTGTATCAGGTGGGCGTCGAAGACGGCCCGCCCGTCGTTGCGAAGTTCTATCGTCCTGAGCGCTGGAGCGACGCCGCCATTCTCGAAGAACACGCGTTCGTTGCCGAACTGGCCGCGCGGGAGATTCCCGCTGTGCCGGCGCGTGCGTACGAGGGCCGCACGCTGCATACCTTCGATGGTTTCCGTTTCTCGATCTTCGAGCGCCGCGGCGGACGCGCGCCCGATCTCGACCGGCGAGATACGCTTGAATGGCTTGGGCGTTTCATCGGCCGCATTCACGCGGTTGGGCAGACGCAAGACTACGCGGAGCGTCCCACGCTCGACAGTCAAACGTTCGGCTATGAACCGCGCGATTTCCTGCTCGCGCACCGCTTCATACCCGACGACGTGCGCGCTGCCTGGGAAACTGTCGTCAATCTGGCGCTGGAAGGCGTGGAGCGTGCATTCGAGCGGGCCGGTGAGATCCGCATGCTCCGCATGCACGGCGATTGTCATCCTAGCAACGTGTTGTGGACCGACGCGGGCCCGCATTTCGTCGACTTCGACGACAGCCGCATGGGCCCGGCCGTGCAGGACCTGTGGCTGCTGCTGCCCGGCGAACGCGCGGAGGCATCGCGCGCGCTGGCGGATCTGCTCTCCGGTTACGAAGACTTCTGCGACTTCGAGCCGCGCGAACTGCATCTGGTCGAAGCGCTGCGCACGTTACGGCTGATTCATTACCAGGCGTGGCTCGCGCGCCGTTGGGACGATCCGGCGTTTCCGGCAGCGTTTCCGTGGTTCAACACGCAACGTTATTGGGAAGATCGCATCCTCGAAATGCGCGAGCAACTCGGCGCGATGCAGGAAGGGCCTTTGTGGCCGGTGTGAGCTTTTTGCCGCGATTGAGCAAAAGCGCCAGTTGTGTAATGATAGCCATTCTCAATTGAAGGGCATCGCCAGCTTCCTGTCACATTTCTCCTCCTCTGTGACTGCCAGCCAGCCTCTCAACAGGACGGCTCTGGACCGCAAGCCGGAGCTGTCCGCTCTCTCCTTCAGAAATTCCGTCGCCGCCCGTCTCTGAGCGCGCTCCTGTCTGCGCGCGGTCGGCGGCTTAACCTGCCGTGCCTGGAGCATGATGTGAACGCGCCTGATTCGATCGATATGAAACCTGCTGCCAATGGCGCTTCGCGATATGTCGCCCATGAACAGCGGCCGGGCCATCATCTGATGGACGACGCCGAGCAGGCTGCGCGGCGTCAGCGTTCGCGGCGCGCGAACTTCATCAAGTGGCTGCGCAAAGTGCATGGCTGGGTTGGCTTGTGGGGCGCGGTGCTCGGACTCCTGTTCGGCGCAACCGGCTTCCTGCTGAACCATCGCGCGGGGCCGATGAAGGTATCGACCGGACAACCGCAGGTCGAAGAATTGCAAATGGCCGTGCCCGAAAAGCCGTTTCATTCGCCGATGGACATGGCGAAGTGGCTCAAGGGCGAACTGAAGATCGACGGTAAGCCTGGCAGGATGAAGCGCGAGCCGGCGCATCCCGTGGCTTGGGGCGATCGCAGCACGATTCAGCCCGAGTTCTGGCAGATTGCGTTCGCCGCGCCCACGCAGAACGTTCAAGCCGAGTACTGGGTGGGCAACGGCTTCGTCGCGGTCAAACGCACGCAGAATTCCTTCCTCGCGACGATGACCAATCTGCACAAGGGCGTGGGTTTGAGCATCGGATGGATGCTGCTGGTCGATACGATTGCCGGCTCGCTGATCCTGCTTTCGCTGACCGGCGTGCTGTTGTGGACCGAACTGAACAAGCGCCGCGTGGTCGGTGTGGTGCTGATCGGCGGATCGGTGATTGCCGCCGTGGTTTGCGGAATGATGTAAGCCGCCGGGCGTCGCGCCAGCCATGTGGCTGAACGCCCGGGGTGTTCAGACGACTACGCGCTGCAGGCTTCCCCGCCGGACGCCGCAATCTCGCGCGCTGCCTTCGCACCCTCGACCTGAAGCAGCGTCGGCAACGAAACGCCGTTTTTCGCCGCCGTCACTTCGGCGAGAATCGACACTGCAATTTCAGGCGGCGTGCGGCTGCCGATATAAATGCCGACCGGCCCATGCAATCGCGCCAGTTCAGTGTCGCTCAGGTCGAACTCTTTGAGCCGCTCGCGACGCGCCTGATTATTGCGCCTCGATCCCAGCGCGCCGACGTAGAACGCCGGCGTCTTGAGCGCTTCCATCAGTGCGAGATCGTCGAGCTTCGGGTCGTGTGTGAGCGCAATGACCGCGCAGCGCTCATCGAGCTTCATGTCGAGCACGGTGTCATCCGGCATGGTCCGCACGATCTTCGTGCCGGGGATGTTCCACTCTTCGGTGTACTCCTCGCGCGGGTCGCAGACCGTCACCTGATAGTCGAGACCCACGGCAATATTGCACAGATAGCGCGACAACTGTCCCGCGCCGATCACGAGCATGCGGTAACGCGGACCGTGGATCGTCAATAGACGCTCGCCGTCGAAAAGTACGCCGTCTGTTGCGAGCGCTTTGCCGAGCCGCGCCTCACCCGAGTTCATGTCCAGTTCGCGCGCTACGAGGCGGCCTTCTTCCACGGCATTGCAGAGTTCGGCAATACCGCTTTGCGGCGTCAACGGTTCGAGCACCAGTTGGATCGTGCCGCCACAAGGCAGTCCGAAGCGATGCGCCTCTTCTGCCGAGATGCCGTATTTCACGGCCTCGGGATGCGCCTGCTCGATGCCCCGCTGCCGCACGCGATCGATCAGGTCGTCTTCGATGCAGCCGCCCGACACCGAGCCGACTACGAGTCCGTCGTCGCGCACCGCGAGCATCGCGCCCTCGGGGCGCGGCGACGAGCCCCACGTTTTCACCACCGTCACCAGTAGCGCGCGATGTCCCTCTTCCAGCCAACGTGCACTGGATTTCAGGACTTCGAGATCCACGCTGTCCATGATTTCTTCCTCTTCGTTGCATCGCCGCCGGACTCGCCGTCCGCGGCCTCGGTCGATGCCGTATTGTGCCCCTCCGCGTCGGCGGCTGCAGCGCCGCCGGCATCTTCAGGGTTTTCATCGCTGACGGCACCGGCGCCTTCGCCATCGAATCGTGCGCCGAAGCGCTTGAAAAACTCGCCGGCGATCTTGCGCGCCGCGCCATCGACGAGCCGCGAGCCGATCTGCGCGAGCTTCCCGCCGACCTGCGCGTTCGCGGTATAGCTGAGCTTTGTTGCTGCTTCGCCGTCGGCTTCGAGCGTGACTCGCGCGTTGCCCTTCGCGAAGCCAGCGGCGCCGCCCTGGCCTTCGAACACGATGTTGTACGCGTTGGGCGCGTCGATATCGGTCAGTTGCATGCGGCCTTTGAAGCGCGCCTTGACCGGGCCGACCGCGGCGCTCAACGCCACCAGGTACGCATTCTCGCCGTCCGGGTCGATGCTTTCGCAGCCCGGAATGCAGGCGCGCAAAACCTCGGTGTCGTTCAGCGCATCCCACGTACGCTGCTGCGAAACCGGCAGCGTATGAGTTTCGGTCAGTTCCATGGACTTGCTCCTGCGGTTGACGTGGCAGCAACTTCCCGACGCGGCGCGCGCGTGAGTTGCGCGAGGTCGCGGCCGAGTGCGGCCAGGCTGTCTAGATTATGAACCGGACGATGCGCGTCGACGTAGGGCAGGATCGCCTGCACGCCGCGCGCCTTCGGAGAAAAGCCGCTGAAACGCAGCAGCGGATTAAGCCATACGATACGGTGCGCGAAGCGGCGCAGACGGGCCATTTCCATCTGGAGGACGTCGATCGCTTCGTGATCGAGGCCGTCGGTCACGAGCAGCACCGTTGCGCGACCAGTCAGCACGCGCCGCGCCCAGCGCCGGTTGAATTCAGCGAGCGCCGCACCGATTCTCGTGCCGCCCGACCAGTCGACGACCTGTTCGGTGAGCGCGGCAATCGCCACATCCGGATCGCGCTCGCGCAATGCGCGGGTCGCGTTGGTAAGGCGTGTGCCGAACAGAAAAACCTGCAGGCGTTCACGCGACTGCACGAGCGCGTGGCAGAAATACAGCACCGCGCGCGAATAACTGCTCATCGAACCGGATATGTCGAGCATCAGAACCAGCGGCGGCTTGCGCTCGACCACCGCGCGATATTTCCACACGGTCCAGTCGCCGCCCGCGCGCACCGCCTGCCGCGCACTCGCGCGCAGGTCCGCATGCGTACCATGCGACGCGGCCTTGAGGCGGCGTGTCGGCTCCTTCGCAAGCGGCAGACGCTGAGCGCGGATCAGGTGGCGCAGCGTGCGCCATTCATCGGCGGAGAGGGTGTCGAAATCGCGATGACGCAGCCGCTCTTCCGCGCTGAAGGTGACGTGCGCGCGCAATTCCTGTCGCTCGGTTTCCTGCGGGCTGTGCGTGTGCGGCGAGGGCGGCGCGCGGACCGCCAGCGCGTCGGCGAGACGGTTATTGCGTCTTGGCGGCGGAAGGCCGTCGCGGACCTTCGGCAGAAGCAGCGCACGCAGCTTCCCTTCCCAATCCGGATCCCGCCAGAACAGATCGAATGCGGCATTGAAAAGCTCGCGCTCGTCGGGCGCGGAGACGAGCGACGCGGCTAGCGCTGCGCGCACGTCGTCGCGGCGGCTCAAGTCGATCCAGTGCAGCGCGGCGAGCGCATCGACGGCGTGTGCGGGCGACATCGGCAGGCCCGCGCCGCGCAGCACGCGCACAAAATGCACCACGTTGCGAGCAAGCGTTGGCGTCCCGGCAGGAAGCGGCGCTGTCTCGTCTGCGGAGGGTGGCGTCGTCATGCCCGCTATCCCGGCGCGGCGAGACACTGCGCGATCTGACCCGCGTCGACACGCGCCAGATCGTCCTGATACTTGAGCAGTACGCCGAGCGTGTTCTGCACCGATTGTGGATCGAGTTCCGTGACCGACAGTGCTTCGAGCGCGCGGCACCAGTCGATTGTTTCGGCGATGCCCGGCGCCTTGAACAGGTCCATGCCGCGCAGACGGTGCACGAAATCGACCGCGCGCCGCTGCAACTCCGCCGATGTCTTCGGCGCACGCGCCGCGACAATTTCAAGCTCGCGATCCCGCTCCGGATAACCGATCCACTGATAGAGGCAACGGCGCTTCAACGCGTCGTGCACTTCGCGCGTGCGGTTCGACGTCATCACGACGAGCGGCGGTTGCGTTGCGCGCACGGTGCCGTACTCGGGAATCGACACCTGGAAGTCGGAGAGCAGTTCGAGCAGGAACGCTTCGAACGGCTCGTCTGCGCGGTCGATTTCGTCGATCAGCAGCACGCGCCGCGCGCCCGGATGATTTTCGTCGGGCATCAGCGCTTGCAACAACGGACGCTTGAGCAGGAATTCGCCGCGATACAGGGTGTCGTTATCGGGCCGTTGACCGGCCGCTTCCGCAAGACGCAACGCCATGATCTGACGCGGATAGTCCCATTCGTATAGCGCGCTGGCCGTGTCGAGTCCTTCATAACATTGCAGCCGCAGCATCGACGTATCGAGCATGCCGGCGGCGGCCTTCGCAAGTTCCGTCTTGCCGACGCCCGGCTCGCCTTCGACGAACAACGGCCGGTCCATACGCAGCGCGAGAAACAACGCCGTCGCAAGCTCGCGGCTCGCGAAGTAGTTCTGAGCGGCGAGTTGCGCGAGGGTGTCGTCGATTGAAACGGGGTGCATGGCGTTCCTGAATCTGCGCGCTGTCTGCTCGTCAAATGCAGCATCAATGAAACGTGAAGCGCGTTCGTTGCGCGATACAGCATGCGCTGGCGAATGCGAGCGACTGACGTGTGCGAGCGACTGACGTGCGCGAGCTACACGCTCGACACGTCAGCAGCCAATAGCAAGCGAGACTAAGCGTTTGCCTTCGCTACCGCTCGCGCCGCCAGAACGGGGATCAGATGCGCGCGATACTCGGCGCTCGCGTGCATGTCGTCGTTCAGATTCGCCGACGGCACACTGACCGCTCGCGCCGACTCCGGCGTAAAGTTCGCCGACAACGCGCTTTCCAGTTCGGGCACACGAAAGACCGACGCCGCCGCGCCCGTCACCGCAACACGCACGCCGCTAGCGAACTTCGCGACGAACACGCCGACGAGCGCGAAATGCGACGCCGGATTGCGGAATTTCTCGTAGGCGGCGCGCTCGGGAACCGGGAATTCAACGGAGACGATCAACTCGTCCGGTTCCAGTGCCGTCTCGTACATGCCGACGAAAAAGTCGCTCGATGCAATGCGCCGACGCTGCGTGACGATGGTTGCGTCCAATCCCATTGCAGCAGCTGGATAGCACGCGGCGGGATCGTTGTTGGCAAGCGAGCCCCCCAGCGTGCCGAGCGCGCGCACCTGGCGGTCGCCGATGTGCGCGGCGAGATCCGCGAGCGCCGGCGACACGCGCCGCAACTCGGCGTGATCGGCTACATCGGCATGGCAGACGGCCGCGCCGATCGTGACCAGATTTGCGTCGACGGCGATCGACTTGAGCGCCGGAATGCGCGTCACGTCGATCAGTTGCGAGGGCTGCGCGAGACGCAACCGCATGGTGGGCAACAGGCTCTGACCGCCGGCGAGAAACTTGGCGTCGCTGTCGGCAGAAATGGCTGCGGCGGCCGCTTGCGGATCCGTCGCGCGTTGATACTCGAATGAATACATGTCGAATGCTCCGCTCAGGGTCTCAATGGGCTGCCTGCTTGGCGGCGTGAATCGCCGACCATACGCGATGTGGCGTTGCCGGCATTTGCAGATCGGTCACGCCCAAGGGCGCGAGCGCGTCGATGATCGCGTTGATCACCGCCGGCGGCGAACCGATCGCGCCCGCTTCGCCACAGCCTTTGACGCCGAGCGGATTGTGTGTGCACGGCGTGCCCTTCGCGGTTTCCACGGTGAAGTCGGGAAGGTCGGACGCATGCGGCATTGCGTAGTCCATGTACGAGCCCGACAGCAGTTGACCGCTCTCGTTGTCGTACACGCAGCGTTCGAGCATGGCTTGCCCGATGCCTTGACCGAGTCCGCCATGAACCTGGCCTTCGACGATCATCGGATTGATCACGTTGCCGAAATCGTCCACCGCGGTGAACTGCTGGATCCGGCACACGCCGGTATCCGGATCGACTTCCACTTCGCAGATGTACGCGCCCGATGGATACGTGAAGTTGCTCGGGTCGTAGAACGCGCTTTCTTCGAGGCCGGGTTCGAGCACGTCGAGCGGATAGTTGTGCGGCACGTAAGCAGCGAGCGAAATTTCGGCGAAGGCCTTGGTGCGATCCGTGCCCGCGACCCGGAACACGCCGTCTTTGAATTCGATGTCTTCCGCCGCGGCTTCGAGCAGATGCGCGGCGATTTTCTTCGCCTTGGTTTCGATCTTGTCGAGCGCCTTCATGATCGCCGAGCCGCCCACCGCGATCGAGCGTGAGCCATACGTGCCCATGCCGAACGGAATGCGGCCGGTGTCGCCGTGCACGATCTCGACGCTTTCGAGCGGAAGACCGAGCCGGTCCGCGACCACTTGCGCGAAGGTCGTTTCGTGACCTTGGCCGTGACTATGCGAGCCGGTGAATACGGTGACCGAACCGGTCGGATGCACGCGAATCTGCCCGACTTCGAAGAGGCCCGCGCGAGCGCCCAACGCGCCGGCAATATTCGACGGTGCGAGTCCGCATGCTTCGATGTAGCACGAGTAACCCAGGCCACGCCGCTTGCCGTTCCGTTCGGATTCCTGCCTGCGCGCTTCGAAGCCTTTCACATCGGCGAGTTCGAGCGAGCGCGCGAGGATCGTCTCGTAGTCGCCGGTGTCGTAGGTGAGGCCGACCGGCGTCGCATAAGGAAATTCGCGGATGAAATTGCGGCGGCGAATTTCAGCCGGATCGAGCTTCATCTCGCGCGCGGCGGTCTCGACCAGACGCTCGACCACATAGGTCGCTTCCGGACGCCCCGCGCCGCGATACGCATCGACGGGAACGGTGTTGGTGAAAACGGCTTTCACTTCCGCGTAGATCGCGGGCGTCGCGTACTGGCCTGCGAGCAGCGTCGCGTAGAGGATGGTCGGCACACTCGAAGCGAACGTGGACAGATACGCGCCCATGTTCGCGATGGTGTGAATGCGCATGGCGAGAAACTTGCCGTCGGCATCCATTGCCAACTCGGCTTTCGTCACGTGGTCGCGGCCATGCGCATCCGACAGGAATGCTTCCGAGCGCTCGGCGGTCCATTTCACGGGGCGGCGAATTTTCTTCGACGCCCACGTCAGCGCGACGTCTTCCGCATACAGGAAAATTTTCGAACCGAAGCCACCGCCGACGTCCGGCGCGATCACGCGCAATTTCGACTCGGGCAACGACAACACGAAAGCGGCCATGAGTAGACGCTCGACGTGCGGATTTTGATTGGCGACGTAAAGCGTGTAGCTGTCGTCCTGCGACGAATAGCTGGCATTCACGGCGCGCGGCTCGATCGCGTTCGGCACGAGGCGATTGTTCACGATGTCGAGCGTCGTGACGTGCGCGGCCTTGGCGAAGGCGGCGTCGGTCGCGGCTTTGTCGCCGTGGCCCCAGTTGTAGCAGACGTTGTCCGGCACTTCGTCGTGAACGGCCGGCTGGCCTGCGTCGGCTGCATGCGCGGTATCGACGACAGCGGGCAGCACTTCGTAGTCGACTTCGATCAGCTCGGCGGCATCTTTCGCGGCCTTGATCGAATCGGCGATCACGAGTGCGACCTGATCGCCGACGTGGCGCACTTTCGTATGCGCGATGATCGGATGCGGCGGCTCGTTCATCGGCTTGCCGTCGGTGCTGTGGATCAACCAGCCGCACGGCAGGCCGCCGACGTTTTCAGCAGCCATATCCGCGCCGGTAAAGATCGCGACCACACCCGGCGACTGTTTCGCCGCGGTCGTGTCGATGCTGTTGATCTTTGCGTGCGCGTGCGGCGAGCGCAGGAACACTGCGTAGGTTTGCTGCGGTAGCAGGATGTCGTCGGTGTACTGGCCGTTGCCGGTCAGGAACCGGTAGTCTTCCTTACGTTCGACGGAAGCGCCGATTAGGCTGTGAGTTTCGGGTGCGTTCATCGTCGGCTCCTCAGGCGGTGGCCGCTGCGTTGGCGTTTGTCGATGCATGCGCATCGGCATTTGCGGTGGCGTTGGCTGTGCCGGAGGACTTCATCCCTTCGGCGCCCTCGAGCACTGCCTTGACGATGTTGTGGTAGCCAGTGCAACGACAGAGATTGCCGTCGAGTTGCGTGCGGACGTCTTCGCCGGTGAGGTCTGGCTGACGCTGCACGAGCGAGATCGCGCTCATCACCATGCCGGGTGTACAGAAGCCGCACTGCAGGCCGTGACAGTGTTTAAAGGCCGCTTGCATTGGATGCAGCGCGCCGTCTTTGGCGAGGCCTTCAATGGTGGTGATCTGCGCGCCGTCCGCCTGGGCCGCGAGGATATTGCAGGATTTGATTGCGCGGCCGTCGAGGTGGACGGTGCATGCGCCGCATTGGGCCGTATCGCAGCCGACGTGCGTGCCGGTGAGCCGGAGTTGATCGCGAAGGAACTGCACAAGCAGGGTGCCGGGCTCGACTGAAGCGCTGATGGGCGCGCCGTTCACCGTCAGACTGATGCTGATCGCCATGAAGTCGTCTCCTTATGGGGTGAAACCGGACCGTTTTGTTTTTGCCTTCAGCCTGCCTTCATGGGCCCGATTAGGGTGCTGCGGTTTTTATGAGTCTGCCGAAAAGTAAAGCACAAATCGGGCGGGCGCGCTATGAGGGGTTTTTTGCCCGCCCTCAGCAACCACCCGTTATCTGGCCAGATGCGACCGACGCCGCGAGTACCCGAAATAAATCACCATTCCGAGCAGAAGCCACACCACAAAGGCGACCCACGTCACGGCTTGCAGATTCGCCATCAAAAACACACACGACGCGACGGCGAGCACCGGCACCACCGGCACACCCGGGCAGCGAAACGCCCGTGGCAATTCAGGGTGCGTCTTACGCAAGACGAGAACCGCAATCGACACCATCGAGAAGGCGGCGAGCGTGCCGATGTTGATCAATTCGGCCAGCACATTCAGCGGCACGAGCGCCCCGATCAGTCCGAAGAAAACGCCGACGAGCCATGTAGTAAAAAACGGCGTCGCAAAGCGCGGATGCACGCGCGAGAGCCGCGCGGGCAGCAAGCCGTCGCGCGACATCGCGAAGATCACGCGGGTCTGGCCGTAAGCCATCACCAGAATCACGGTGAGCATGCCGAGCACTGCGCCAAGGTCGATAAAGCCCGCCACCCACTTTTGCCCGGCGACCTGCAAAGCGTACGACACCGGGTGCGAAATGTTCGCGAACTGCGCCGACGGCACGATGCCGGTCACGACCGCCGCGACCGCCACGTACAACACCGCGCACACGCCGAGCGACGCAATGATGCCGATGGGCAGATCGCGCTTCGGGTTTTTGACCTCTTCTGCGGCGGACGACACCGAGTCGAAGCCGATGAACGCGAAGAACATCACCGCCGCCGCGCCGAACACGCCGTTCCAGCCGTTTGGCATAAACGGATGCCAGTTGGCCGGCGTCACGTGAAATACGCCCACGGCGATCACCAGCAGCACCACGACCACCTTGATCGCGACCATGATGTTGTTGATCCGCGCGGATTCGCGCACACCTACCGACAACAGGGCGGTAATCGCCATCATCACGAGGAACGCGGGCAGATTGAAGAGCGTTTCGTGACCAGGCAGCGCGCCGGGCGCCGCCGTCAGTGCGACGGGTAGCGAGACGCCAAAGCCCGACAGCAGCGATTGCAAGTACCCCGACCAGCCAACGGACACGGCCGAGGTGGCGAGCCCATATTCGAGCATCAAATCCCAGCCGATGATCCACGCGGCCAGTTCGCCGAGCGTCGCGTACGAATAGGTGTAGATAGAGCCCGCGACCGGAATGGTCGACGCGAACTCGGCATATGCCAGCGCGGCAAAGCCGCAGGCCACGGCGGCGATCAGAAACGAGACCATCAGCGCAGGGCCGGCCTGCACAGCGCCCGTGCCCGTGAGCACAAAAATGCCGGTGCCGATGATGGCGCCGACGCCGAGAAACGTGAGATCGAGCGCGCCGAGCGCTTTTTTGAGGCCGGCATTCTGAGCGCTCGTCGCGATCATGTGCTCGACGCTCTTTTTGCGGAAGAGGGACATTGGCGGGGGTCTCCAGTAGTGCACGCGCGTCGCGCGCCGAATGTCGGGGAAACCCGCAATTTTAGCGGATGCGCGCCCTATGCACCTTTTTGGGACGCGCTATTGGACTGGCGTGATCGCCGGATAATTTGCTCAACGTCGGAAGGGGGCGACGAAAGCGATAAAGAAGCGGCAAGAGCGAGAACAAGCCGCGGTTCAGCCCGCCATCGCCGGATTCAGGTCGACGAGGCGGTTGCTCATCACGTAGAAAGTGAGTTCCGCGTTGTTGCGCAGCTTCATCTTCTCGAGCAGACGGGTGCGGTACACGCTCACCGTTTTCACCGACAGCGACAGTGCTTCGGCGATGTCGGTCAGCCGTTTGCCCGAAGCGAGCATGCACAGCGTCTGGTATTCGCGGTCGGAGAGCTTTTCGTGCGGCAGCTGTTCGCCGTCGAACGAGACGTAATCGGCGAGCGCCTCCGCCATCGCCGGGCTCACGTACTTGCGGCCCGCGGCGACCTGCTGGATCGCGCCGATCATCTGCGCGGCGTCGACGGTCTTCGACAGATAGCCCGCGGCGCCAGCCTTCAGCGCGCGCACCGCATATTGATCCTCGCGGTACATCGAGAACATCAGCACCGCCACGCGCGGCGCCTTGCGCTTCAGGCGCTTGAGTACTTCGACGCCGTTCATGTCCGGCAGCGAAATGTCGAGCAACACCACGTCGTAGCTCTGGCTCGCGACGGCGTCGAGCGCTTCGGCGCCGGTCTGCGCCTCGGTGACCTCGCGCGCCACGCCGCGGTCGAGCAGTAATTGACGCACGCCCTGGCGGACCACGGCGTGATCGTCGGCGAGCAGGATGCGCAGACTCATGACGGCTCGCTCACGATTGCACCGCGCGCAGTCCGGCGGCGTACCCGTCCGCGAGCATCGCGTCCCACGCGAAGCGCGCACGCACGAGCGTGCCGCGCGAGCCTTCGCCGCTGTTACTGCGCGAACCGTCGTTCTTGTCGCGCCGTGCAGTCACGCGCAGCGTGCCGTCGAATGCGGCGCAACGCGCCTTCATTCCGCTCAGGCCGAAATGGCCACTGCGCCGCTGGGCGTTGCGCGAAACGCCGATGCCGTCGTCGCTGACTATCAGCGTGAGATGGCGGCGGCTTGTCTCGATGCGTACGTCGGCGGATTGGGCGCGTGCATGTTTGGCGATGTTGTTGAGCGCTTCCTGCGCGACGCGAAACACGGCTAGCGCGGCGTCGCCGGGTAGCCGCGTGAGACGGACGTCGGCCGCGCAGACGAAACTCGTGCGCAACTGCGTGCGTGCGGCGAAATCACCGGTCCATTGCGAAAGCGCGCCGACGATGCCCGCTTCCAACGCCGGTGCGTGCAGTTCCGCCACGGCCTGACGCGTTGCAGTGCAGACGGCGTCGAGCGAACGGTTCGCGACGGCGAGCGCGGCCGAGCATTGTGCGGGAGCGTCGGCGGGCAACCATGTTTCCACGCCGGCGAGCGCGAAGCGCGTGGCGGTCAACTCGGCGCCCACGCCGTCGTGCAGTTCGCGCGCAACGTGGCGGCAAGCCGCTTCCTGAGCCCTGACGAGTTCCGTGGAAAGTTCACGCACCCTCGCGCGCAGCCGGGCCAATTCGCGCTCAGCCGGCGCAGCGGTTTCACCGCTCGCGTCGAAACCGCCGCGCAGCAACGGCGTTGGCGAATGGGCGGTTAATCGGACGACAGTCGACGTATCCATGACTTTCTCTCAGCAAGCGGCGCGGACAACGACAGAGTGGCGCATCGGCGCCGCAAAAACGAAAGAATGCATAAGGTCTCAGTACACCCCGGACGGCCCGTATCGAAAAAAGCGCGAGGCAAATTCACTACCGCAAACGTAACGAAATTTACATTCAGTAACAAGCGGGGCGCACCATGAGCCTCAACAAAATCCACCGCCGGTGCGCCGCGATCATATCTTAAAAAGGCGAAAAATACAGGCGCACCAAGGGTTAGCGCGAATATTGACAGCAATGACGGACCCCGGTCACGAGCGCTTTTGTAGGAAGAATTCCGACATTAAACGTCAACTGTGTGACGCCTAATTGTAACCACGAAAAAAAAGGAGCCAGAAGGCTCCTTTTACGCGAGTTGCGGCGCGGCCGCGACAGTCGTCTTAACCGACAAACGCTTTTTCAACCACGTAGTGGCCCGGCGCGTTGTTGCTGCCTTCCTGGAAGCCCAGGTCGTCAAGCAGTTTGCGCGTGTCGCGCAGCATGTGCGGGCTGCCGCAGAGCATCACACGGTCGTCTTCGAGCGAGAAGCCGGGCACGCCGAGGTCGGCGAACAGCTTTTCGGTTTCGATCAGTTCGGTAATGCGGCCACGGTTCTGGAACGGCTCACGCGTGACGGTGGGGTAATACAGCAGCTTTTCCTGCACCAGTTCGCCGAGGTGCTCGTGCGCCGGCAGGTGGTCGGTGATGTATTCCTTGTACGCCAGCTCGTCGACGAAACGGCAGGTGTGCGTGAGAACCACGCGCTCGTAACGGTCGTAAATGTCCGGATCTTTAATGATCGACATGAACGGCGCGAGGCCCGTGCCCGTGGACAACAGCCACAGCGTCTTGCCCGGCAGCAGGTTGTCGGCCATCAGCGTACCGACCGGCTTTTTGCCGATCAGCACCTGGTCGCCCACCTTCAAATGCTGCAAACGCGACGTGAGCGGGCCGTCCTGCACCTTGATGCTCAGGAATTCGAGATGTTCTTCGTAGTTCGCACTTGCGAGGCTGTAGGCGCGGATCAGCGGCTTGCCATCGACTTCCAGGCCCACCATCGTGAACTGGCCGTTTTCGAAACGGAACGACGGATCGCGCGTGCAGGTGAAGCTGAAAAGCGTATCGGTCCAGTGATGGACGCTCAGGACGGTTTGTGAATTGAGGTTGCTCATGGCTTCTTGGATAGTGCGAAAACAAAGGCGGCCAGTCGTTCAAGCCGGCCGGCACGGCAAGGGCGATGCTGCGCTCACCCGCGAACGGGAAGTGCGCGCAATCCATTATTTTACCGCGCCCGCAGCCGGTGGGCCGTGGCGCGGGCGATAGGGCGCGACAAATACAGAGACAAGCGCCGCCAGAAGCGCGGCCAAAAGCAGTGCGGCTGGCACCGATACAGCAGTCCAGGCGACGGTTATCGGCCTGCGGTCATCGAGCGGATTACTGGTTTGAAAGCGCCCGCGCCGGATCTGGGTGCGATCTGAGTCCGATCGGCGGCGGGAAAACCTGGCGTGATTGCAGCCGCGCTTCACCACGGGTACGGCGATGGGCGAACGCCGCGCAGGGCGGTCGCCATTGGCTGTCGGCTTGCGCCGGGTAGGTGCGCCGCGCGGCCAACATTTTCGGGATAATACCGAAACCTGCCGTGCGGCGCAGCATAGACCCTGCCGATAAAGCAGGCAAACGCGTCAGAAAAAAGCCGCTTGGAGCGGCCTGGCGCCAGCTTGGCGCCGCGCTCTGGCCCGTCCACCGTCGCCTAACTCTGCGCTGCTGCCTCGATCCGCTTGTTACTCCGCTGCTTCAACACTCTCGCTTGCAAAACGATGACGAGCAGCAGAAACACGCCCCGAATCACCGATTGCCAGTACGCCGACAGGCTGATGAACCCGAGGCCGTTCTCGAAGTTCAGCAGATTGAACACGAGGCCGAGCAGCAACACGCCGGCAATCGTCATCGCAATCGAGCCTTCTCCGCCCGTGAGCAGCGTGCCGCCGAGCACCACTGCTGAGATCGCGAACAACTCCCAGCCGACGCCCTCGTTCGGCTGCCCCGCGCCGAACTGCGCGGCCAGGATCACGCCCGCCATGCCGGCAAGCAGGCCGCTGACCGCGTAGGCCATCACGAGCGTGCGGTCCACGTTCAGGCCCATTAGCCGCGCCGCTTCCTCACTTCCGCCGATGGCGAGCGAATGCCGCCCGAAGCGCGTGCTGCGCAGCGCGAGCCAGCCGGCCACGGCGACCAGCGCGGCGACGATCCCGGGAATCGGCAAGCCGAACAGATCGCCTTGGCCGAAATTCGCGAAATTCGAATCCGACGCGATCGACACTGCATCGTTCTTGCCGAGCAGCAACGCGACGCCGTGCGCGCCGAGGCTCGTCGCGAGCGTCACGATGAAGGGCAGAATCTTCAGCCGCGTGATGATGACTCCGTTCAGCACGCCGACCGCAAGCCCGGCCGCGCAACCCGCGACCACGGCGACCCAGCCTCCGTGCGCGCTTGCCAGTGCCGCCACGACGCTCGACATGGCCGCGACCGTTCCCACAGACAGGTCGATGCCCCCCGTGATGATCACGAACGCCATGCCGACCGAGATCAGCGCGAACATCGAGTTGTAGCGCCAGAACGAAGTGATGTTGTACGCCGACGCGAAATGCTCGTAGCGCACGAGGCCGAGCACGACGAGCGCAACCAGCGCGAGCAGGATAGGCAGATTTTTTTTCATCGCGATCAGGTTCCTGGCGTTAGCGCGAGCGCCGCTGCACGTACACCGCGGCGACGATAATGCCGGCCTTCACCACTAGCGCGGCCGCATCGGGAATGCCGTGCGCGAGCAACGTGTAGCGCAGCAACTGGATGATCAACGCGCCGACCAGCGTGCCGCCGATAAACGCCTTGCCGCCGGTCAGCGCCGTGCCGCCAACCGCCACCGCGGCGATTGCATCGAGTTCGATGCCGAGTCCGACCACGTTCGCATCCGACGAAGAATTAACGGAGATCGAAATCAGCCCGGCGAGTCCGGCCAGCGCCGCACACAGCGTGTAGGCGATCAGCTTGACGCTCGCCGTCGGCACGCCCGACAGATAAGCCGCCTTCTCGTTGCCGCCGGTGATCAGCAGATACTGGCCGAACAGCGTCTTGCGCACGACCCACGCGAATGCGACCACCAGCGCGAGCATGAGAAGCACCTGGAAAGGCACGCCCGCGACCTTGCCAAGCGCAATCCACTGGAAGGCCGGCGTATTGAACGCCTGCAGGCTGCCGTCGGTGACGACCTGGGCAATGCCGCGTCCGGCGATGAAGAGGACGAGCGTCGCGACAATCGGTTGAACGGCGAGCCTTGTTACCAGCAGTCCGTTGAAGACACCGCACAACGCCGCGGCCAGCACCGGCAGCACAAACGCCAGCGCGATGCCGCCGGGTCCGAGTATGTTGAGGAACAGCATCGGTGCGAGCGCGCCCGAGATGGCCATCGAAGCGCCGACCGACAGATCGATGCCGCCTGTCGCGACCACGAGCGTCATGCCGATGCCGACGATCACGATCGTCACCACCTGCGTGAGATTCACGTTGAACGTCTGTAGCGACCAGAAATGCGGCGTGAAGATCAGGTTGAACAGCACCATCGCGAGCAGCACGATCACTTCTCGTTGCATCGCGAGGCGCCGCCAGTTGCGCACGCCGGTGGCTTGGGAAGCCGACGAACTCGCCTGCTGAGGCGACGCTTCGCTGCCAGGTTGCGGTCTGGCTTCCTGCCCGGCCTGCGGCTCGCTTTGCAAAGACTCCGTGTCCAGCTTAAACGCCATGACGGTCGCCCTCCAGCGCGTCTTCGATGTGAGCGGCACTCGCCGTCTGTGCCGCTCTTGCCAGTTGCGAACTGCTGTCGCCGCCGTACGCGATGGCGTCCATGATCGCGCTCTCGCTCATTTCGGCGCCGTTCAGTTCCGCGACGGTCCGGCCGTCGCGAATTACGACCGCGCGGTCGGCCACCGCCGTCAGCTCTTCCAGTTCCGAAGCGGACATGAGCACCGCGAGTCCCGCGTCGCGCAATTCGCGCACGATCTTCGCGACGTCCGCCTTCGCACCCACGTCGATGCCGCGCGTCGGTTCGTCGAGCAGCAGAAGCGACGGCTCGGCGGCGAGCCAACGCGCAAGCAGCACTTTCTGCTGATTGCCGCCCGACAGTTCGCGGATCGGTTGATCGGCGGAGCGCAGCTTGATGCCGAGCGACGCAATGAAGCGGTCGACAATCGCCTGCTGTTTCTTCACATCGACAATGCCGTTTCTCGTCAACGTGCGCAGACAGACGAGCGTGAGGTTGTCGCGCACCGACAGTTTCGGCACGATGCCTTCGGCCTTGCGGTCTTCGGTCAGATACGCGAGACCGCGCGCGATTGCGTCTTGCGGCGATTTCAGCGTCACCGTTGCCCCGTCGATCGAAACCGACCCGCGTTCCAGCGTATCGGCGCCGAACATCAGCCGCATGGTTTCCGTACGCCCTGAACCGAGCAGGCCCGCCAGACCCACGGCTTCGCCCGCATGCACTTCGAGCGAGACGTCGCTCACTTTTGGATGCGCGCCGAGATCGCGCGCGGCGATGGCCTGCTTGCCGCGTCGTGCGAGATTCGCTTCGCGTGCCGCGGGATCGTCGTGCACGACGGCAGCGAGCGTACGGCCGAGTATCGTCGTCACGAGTTGCAGCTTGTCCATCTCCGCCATCGTGCTTTGCGCAACGGTCTGACCGTCGCGCATCACCGTGACGCGGTCGCACAACGCATACAGTTCGTCCAGCCGATGCGACACGAAGATCACCGCCCGCCCGTCGTCACGCAGCTTGCGCACCACGGTGAATAGCAACTCCACTTCACGTTCGTCGAGCGAAGAAGTGGATTCGTCCATGATGACCATCTTCGCGTCGGAAGAAACGGCGCGCGCGAGTGCCACCATTTGCTGAATGGCGGTCGAATAGCGGCCCATCGGTTTCTTCACATCGATATGCAAACCGAACGAGTCGAGTAATGCGGCGGCGCGATGCTGCACCGTGCGCCAATCGATCAGACCGAAGCGGCGCGGCTCGCGGCCAAGAAAAATGTTCTCGGCCACCGAGCGGAACGGCACCAGGTTGATTTCCTGATAGATCGTGCTGATACCGGCTTCGCGTGCCTGCTTCGGCGTGCGGAAATCGACTTCGCGGCCCTCGAAGCGCACGCTGCCCGAGCCGCGCCGATAAGCGCCGGTCAGGATCTTGATCATGGTGGATTTGCCTGCGCCGTTCTGGCCGATCAGCGCGTGGACTTCGCCCGCCGCGACGCTGAGATTCGCGCCGCGCAACGCGGGCACGCCACCGAAGCTGATGCCGATGTCCTGCATCTCGAGCAGCAGCGGACGTGTAACTGGAGACTGCGAAGGCTGCGGGGAGTGCGGCGTGTGCATGCCGGATTGCGTCACAGGTGTCCTCCTGATGCGCGTACAACGCTCGGCGCTTTGCGCCTGACCATCTTACGCTGCATAAAAGCGAAGCGACGGTCCGTGGTTCACGGGCGCGTCGCTTCGAACCCTTCCGTCATCCGCTTGCAGAGGAGACTGCTTCAAGCCGGAGACTTCTTGCTGCCTGGTTGGCGAGCTTCGCCAGCAACACGGTCAATAGCCGTATTGCATGCTCTGCTGCACGTTGCTCTTGTCGTAGAAACGGTCCGACACCTTGACCCAGGTCGGGATCTTTTCACCTTTCGCATAACGCTGAGCGACGTCGCAGGCGAGCGGCCCGAAGAACGGGCTCGACTGCACGCTCGCGCCCAGTTCGCCGGCGGCGATTGCGTCGAGTCCGCCCTTGGTGCCGTCGATGGTGACGATCTGGATGTCTTTGCCCGGCTGCTTGCCCGCCGCCTTGATCGCGGCGATCGCGCCGAGCGCCATTTCGTCGTTGTGCGCGTAGACGGCGGTGACGTCCGGATGCGCCTGCAGCAACGTTTCCATCACTTGACGGCCTTTGTCGCGCGCGAAGTCGCCGCTCTGCGACGCGATGATCGTCATGCCCGGATTCTTCGCGATGATTTCGTCGAAGCCCTTCTTGCGATCATTCGCTGCGGACGCGCCTGTCGTGCCTTCGAGTTCGATGATCTTCGCCTTGCCGCCCGTTGCCTTGACGAGCCAGTCTGCGGCGCGATGACCCTGATCGATGAAGTCGGAGCCGATGAACGTGATGTAGTCGCGGCCCGCGACGGCCACCGACTGATCGACGTTACGGTCGACCAGAATCACCGGAATGCCGGCCTTTTTCGCCTGCAGCACGACAGGTGCAAGCGGTTTTTCTTCGCGCGGTGGGAACACCAGCAGATCGACGTGCTGCGCGATCATGCTTTGAATGTCAGACACCTGCTTGGAGTTGGAGCCGTTGGCGTCGGTCATCACGAGCTGCCAGCCGCATTTCGCGGCCACTTCCTTGAAGCTGCGTGTTTCCGCGAGGCGCCACGGGTTGTTGCTTTCGGTCTGCGCGAAGCCGACCTTGAGCGGAGTCTTGCCGGGCAGTTTCGGCAACGCGTCGTCCGCGTGCGCCGCGATCGCACCAAGGCCCGCGCCGACACCGACTGCCAGAGCCAGCAGCGAACCGGCCAGCGGACGAATCTTCTGCGTGCGCGCATTCCTGCGCGCCTCTTTGTTGAGCAACGCCATGTCTTCCTCCAGTACCTGGTGAGGTGTATTTTGCTTTTTGATTTTGCTTTCGCCCGACAACTTTGCCACGACCGGACGCGTCGATTATTTCACCGCGAATTATTATCGGTCAATCACTAATAATATTAGTCATGGGATTTTTCGCCTCGGTAGTTACCCGCACTGAAGCACGTTCGACGAGCGGTCCGTCGAGCTTCACCATGCGGTGCCGCACCGGTGCGCCGGCTGCACGGTTGTGCTCTTCCTGAAGCAAAGTTTCGACAGCCCAACGTCCCAGTTCGTAGTTCGGCAGCACGACCGTGGATAGCGGCGGATGCGTATGGCGAGCAATTTCCTGGTCGTCGTAGCCCAGCACCGAGACGTCGTCGGGAACGCGGAGGCCGAGCTGCTTCAGCGCTTCGATCGCGCCGATCGCGGTCAGGTCGTTCGCACAGAAAATCGCTGTCGGCGGATTGGGTTCACGCATCAGCGAAAGCGTCAGCTCGAAGCCGAGTCCGGAGCTCCAGTCGCCGTCGCGCACTAGTTCGGGCGCGTACGGCAGATCGGCCGTTGCGAGCGCCGTGCGATAACCTTTGAGCCGGTCTTTCGACGCGTCCTGCCACGGCTCGCCGTTGATATAACCAATTCGCCGATGTCCCGCTTGCAGTAGATAGTCGGTGGCCAGATGACCGCCCGCGACTTCGGCCGGCACGACCGACGAAAAGCCGCTGTCGCCCGTGTAGCAGTTCAGCAGCACGGTCGGCACGCGGGAGAGCGCGGCTGGCGGCGTCACCTTGCGCGTATAGACGGTCGCGTAAATCACGCCGAGCACATGGGGGTTCGACAACGTTGTGTCGAGCACCTGCTTTTCGATGTCGGCGTTGCCGTGCGTCGAATAGACCGCCAGCATCTTGCCGCTCGCGTAGGCCGCGTCGCGGGCGCCGTCAACATTGACGACCGGATGCGGGCTCGTGGAGATTTCGTCGGCGAGATAGACGATCAGATTGCGTTCGTCGCTCGAAGCCGCGACCGGCGCGCGCGGCGCAAGCCGGTAGCCGAGGTCGTGGGCGGCCTTGAGAATCTTCTTGCGGGTATTCTCGGAAAACTTCGCGCCGGTCGCGTTGTTGAGCACCAGTGAGACAGTCGATTGCGACACGCCAGTGAATTTGGCGATGTCGGTCATGGTGGGACGGCGTTGAGTCGATTTTTTCATTGTGCGGGCCGCGCGGCAGCGGCGCTAAAGCGAAGACATGCTGAACATTCCGTGCTGACGGTACCACTAATAATATGCGCGCGGCAACGCGCGCTAACCCGTCACGGTGGGCGCAGGTGGCGGGATGTTTCGAAGTGGCGCGTATCCGAATTATTACTAATAATATTGACCGGCGTGTCATGGCATGCGATTCTGCGACGCGCGGACCTTGATCCGCACGGGCCGCGCAGAGTGCGCGGTACATCGACGCCAACAGGGTCCGCGCTGTAGCCGTTAGCCGTCTTCGCGCGGTGCCACGTTTTCTCTCTCCACATGCCCGACGTTTCCGCCAATCCCAAGCTGCCTGCTGCAACCGAACTGGCATGGCTCGACGATCCTTCCATCGCGCCGCAGCTTGTCAGGCTGACGGCCGGCACGCTACGGCTCGTGATCGCGCCTGCGATTGGCGGCGCGCTGGCTGCTTTCTACGAGAGCACGGCGAACGGTCCCCTGCACTGGATGCGGCCCGCTTCGCATGCGGCATTCACCGAGCAGGACCCGTTGCGCATGGCGAGTTTTCCGCTCTTTCCGTATTGCAACCGGATTCGCAATGCGCGCTTCGAATTCGACGGCGCTATGGTCGATCTCAGCGGTAACGACCCGCGCTTTGCGCACGCGCTGCATGGCAATGCGTGGCGGCGTCCGTGGCAGGTTGGCGCGTTGACGCAAAATTCGGTGGACCTGCATTTCGAGCACGAACCCGATTCGCGCATTACCGGCGATTGGCCATTCCGGTACCGCGCGCGGCAGCGCATCGAACTCAGCGATCAGGCGTTGCGCATCACGCTGTCGGCGCAAAACCTGGCGGGGCGGCCCATGCCGTTCGGCATGGGACATCATCCGTACTATCCGCGCACGCGGCAAACGCGCATCTACGCCGATGTAGCGGCAATGTGGCACGCCGACGCTCACGTGCTGCCGACGCATCTTGGTCCGCATCCGGCTGTCGATGCATTGCGCCGCGACGGTCTCTCGCCGGATGCTTTCGATCTGGACAACAACTTCGCAAACTGGGCGCGCGAAGCAACGATTGCATGGCCCGACGAAAGCCGTCAATTGACGATGACCGCCGAGGCGCCGTTCGACCATATGGTGATATTTGCCCCCGTTGACGACTCGCAGCTGTGTGTGGAACCGGTGACGAACACGACCGATTGCTTTAACGCGTCAGGTCCGCGCGAGCATGTCGGCGGCTGCGTGCTGCAGCCGGGCGAAGAACTCTCGGCTACGGTGACGTGGACGCCTGAACGGATGTAGCTGCTTTGGGCGCGGAGTCTGGCGGGATTAAAAGAAAAAGGGCGGTCGCACCGCCCCTGACAACGTCGATTTCACGCTTTCACGCCGTCATTCGACGCGCAACCGCGCCATATACGGCAAGTGATCGGAGAGCCACGCGGTCTCCTGTGTCGGTTGAATCCACTCGATCGGCTTCATGCCGCGGATGAACATCTTGTCCAGCGCGAGGGCCGGCGAAAAAGCCGGGAAGGTGCGGCCGGATTCGCCGAGCAGTGTCGCAACTTCGTGCAGGCCGTGTTCGCCGAAAAGCGGCACCGAGTCGTTGCGCCAGTCGTTGAAGTCACCGGCCAGCACAAGCGGCCCGTCCGGCGCTTCTTTCGCGATCCAGTGGGCGATCCAGTTCATCTGACGCAAGCGCGCCGAGCGCGTAAGAGCAAGGTGCGCGCACAACAAGGTGACCGAGTGCCCGCCGAACGTTGCGCGCGCGACAAGCAGGCCGCGTTTTTCAAAGCGATGCGCGGAGATGTCCCAGCGTCCGCCGAGATCGAGCGGATGTGGCGACAGAATCGCATTGCCGTGTCGCCAGGACGGTTTGAAGACGTTCGGCCCGAGCGCGATTTCGAGTTCGAGCGCCCGCGCGATTTCGGTCGCCTGGCAATGCCAGACATCGCTTAGCGGATCGGCAACGGGTGCGCCGAAACTGCTCCCCAGCACCGGCGACGGCATGCGCCGCGCCATGGCTTCCTGGAGAAAATAGGCGTCTGCCTGGGTCGACTGAACCCAGCGCTGCATGGCCTGCCAGGCCTGAAAGCCGAGCGGCGTTCTCCCTTTGTGAAGGTTCCAGCTCACCGCCACAAAATCTTTGGGTGCTGTGCTTTCGCGGATCAATTCTTCGGGGTTTCGCATGCCGCGTTATCCACGTGTTCTGTTTTCGGGGCTTTGATTATTCGTGCGTTGTTCACACAACGTTCAGGTTGGCTCTTCAGCTTCGCTTTTCAACCCTTTGCCTTGCCGCTCAGTTCGTAGCGTTCGCGCCACTTGCGCCACTTGCGCCACTCGCGGCACTCGCGGCACTCGCGCCTGCCGCCTCACTTGCCCCGTTAGTCAGGCTCGCGCGGACGCGATAGACCAAGTTCGGATCTTTGGCGACGATCGTCCAGCTTGCCGATTGACCCGCTGCCACTTTCAGACCCGGATGGCTCGCGCTCACCTGACGCGGCTGCGGCGGCAGTTTGCAGCCGGTGTCCGTTTGCCGCGCGGCGGAGTCCTCGAAAGTTTCCTGCGCC
The DNA here is from genome assembly GCF_031456815.1 of Paraburkholderia strydomiana. Classification (NCBI taxonomy): domain Bacteria; kingdom Pseudomonadati; phylum Pseudomonadota; class Betaproteobacteria; order Burkholderiales; family Burkholderiaceae; genus Paraburkholderia; species Paraburkholderia strydomiana. The sequence continues at coordinate 57,290 of NZ_JAVDVL010000006.1, read as the reverse complement.
TCGATGGACAGTGTGACCTCGTTACTGTCCGCCTGCAGCGGCGACACGGTCAGCGTCCGGGCGAGGTCGATGCTGCCGGCCGGCCGATCCTTGCAGCCGACGTTATGCTGAACCACCTTGTGATGCGTATCCGTGCGCGCCTGGCCAACCGTGGTGGTGCCTTCGAACGTGTCGATCTGCTGACCGTCGCGCAATACTTGCAACTCCCATTGAACAACCCGCTGCGGCGGCCGTTGTTGCGCCTGTGCGAGCAACGAAGTGCCAAGCAGCACGGCCACGATACTGGTTTTCCACATAAAGCAAATCTCCGGTGACTGCGTCCGGCAGCGTTGTCAGATGGCCATCTTACGCCTGAAGAGCAGAACGCTTTTTTGACAGGTTAAACGGGGCCGGGTTCAGCAACAATGCATTTCCGGTTGGGCCGGTAATCCGGACCGCGCTTCCCGCGCCCGTCTCAAATGACCGGCTGTTAGCAGCAGAGCCGCGCGACTGCTGGCTTGCGTGCCGATTTGTCCTCGTTAAACTGAACCTGAAACGGCGCCCGCCTGGGGTGCCGCCGAGCAAGGCCAGCCAGAACGGGGTGAGCAATGACAACAGCAATGGTCAAACAGGAAATCGCCGTCGCATCGTTCAGTCAGGTGTACGACCTCGATCAGGTCGAGACCGCTCTGAACGATCTCGGCGAAGGCGCCAACGACGCGCTGCGTACAACCTACGAAAAGATGCTGAAAACCGGCAATCTGCGCTTCTGCGTCAAGCCGAACCGCATGCCGTCTATCGACGATCTGATCGACGCACTGCCGAACTTTGCCGACCCGCTCGACGACATTCGAAAGCAGGTCGCCCTCTGTCTCGAGACGGAAGACCGCCTCGAACTGATGCCGATCCTGCTGCTCGGCGACCCCGGCATCGGCAAGACGCATTTCGCGAAGCAGTTAGCGCGCCTGCTCGGCACGGCTTACCACTACGTCGCGATGAGTTCGTTGACGGCTGGGTGGATTCTTTCCGGCGCGTCGTCGCAATGGAAAAATGCGAAGCCGGGCAAAGTGTTCGACGCGCTCGTGAACGGCAGCTATGCAAACCCTGTTATCACGGTCGACGAAATCGACAAGGCTACCGGCGACTCGCAATACGATCCGCTTGGCGCGCTGTACGCGTTGCTGGAGCACGACACGGCGCAGACTTTCATCGACGAATTCGCCGAAGTTCCCATTAACGCCGGCCATGTGATCTGGATCGCCACAGCCAACGACGAGCGCTCGATTCCCGAGCCGATCATGAACCGGATGAATGTGTACGAAATTCCGCCGCCGGACCGTGACGGCGCGCGCCGGATCGCGCAATCCATCTACGCGGAAATTCGCGGCGCACACAACTGGGGTCTGCGTTTTCCTGAGCAGATCGGCGAGGGCGCCCTGGAGGCGTTGAAGAATGCGTCGCCACGCGAAATGCGCCGCGCGATTCTGAACGGCTTCGGCGCTGCGCGGATCGACGGGCGCGACGAGATATGCGGTGGCGACATCCGGCTCGACTACGGCAACCGTCGCAGACCGATCGGCTTCTAACGTTCCTGCGCGCTCCTCTGCGCTTCTGTGCGCTAGTTCCGGCGCCGATGCCCGCTTAACGCCGCCTCGGGAACCACGGAGGGCATCAAGCTCTGTGCGGCGTCGTACAATTCCACGCAGCGGGTTGCGAAACGGCAGTGCGTTCGCCAGCGAGCGGTGTAAGACGCTCGTTGGCTGCATGCTGGCGTCATCTATATTGGTGAACGAGGCGGCGCGCGGCGAAGTTGGCTGCGTCGAGGGACATGGACCAAATCGAATGTGTCGTAATCGGCGCGGGCGTGGTCGGGCTCGCGGTAGCGCGCGCCCTCGCGACGCGCGGGCGGGAAGTGATCGTGCTGGAAGCGGCCGAGGCCATTGGCGTAGGCACGAGTTCGCGCAACAGTGAAGTGATTCACGCGGGCATCTACTATCCACGCGGTTCGCTCAAGGCAACGCTATGCGTGCGAGGACGCGAGATGCTCTACGACTACTGTGTCGAGCATAACGTGCCGCATTCGCGCTGCGGCAAACTGCTTGTGGCGACGTCGTCCAATCAGATTCCGCAGCTGGAAAGCATCATGCACAAAGGTCGCGAGAACGGCGTGCTTGACCTGATGCGTATTACCGGCGACCAGGCGCAGGCGCTCGAACCGGCGCTCGAATGCGTGGCGGCGGTCTTCTCGCCGCAGACCGGCATTGTGGACAGTCATCAGCTGATGCTTGCGTTGCAGGGCGACGCCGAGCGCGATGGCGCGGTGTTCGCGTTCCACTCGCCTGTGGAGGCAATCGAAGCGAGTAATGGCCGCTTCATCATCAAAGTGGGCGGTGACGCGCCGGCCACCATCAGTTCGGCTTGCGTGATCAACAGCGCCGGGCTGCACGCGAACGCGCTGGCCCGCAAGATCCGCGGACTCGACGCGCGGCACGTGCCGCCGCTTTATCTCGCGCGCGGCAACTACTTCGGTATCTCGGGGCGCGCACCGTTCAGCCGGCTGATTTATCCGATGCCCAACGAAGCGGGACTCGGCGTGCATCTGACAATCGATCTTGGTGGCCAGGCGCGCTTTGGTCCCGACGTGGAATGGGTCGATGCAATCAACTACGACGTCGATCCACGGCGCGCCGAATCGTTCTACGCGGCGATCCGCGCGTACTGGCCCGCGCTTCCCGACAATGCGTTGCAGCCCGCCTATGCGGGCATCCGTCCCAAGCTGTCGGGTCCGGGCGAGCCTGCCGCCGATTTCGTGATTCAGGGGCCCGCCGCGCATGGCGTGCGCGGACTGGTCAATCTGTTCGGCATCGAATCGCCGGGACTGACTGCTTCGCTCGCGATCGCGCAACGGGTCTGCGAGTTGAGCGTGCGCGCGTGACGAGGGCGGCTGCGTCTGCCGCCATGCTGCGTCAATTCGTACCGATTCGCTTATCTCTATCATTTGAGCCGTCACGTACGGCGGCTTCATTGCTATGCTTGGGGACCGCTGTCGATAGAACGGCGATCAGTTCAATATAAATGGAGTGAGTCCCCATGAAAGCTTCCCGTCGTACGTTTTTGATCACCAGTATCGGTGTTGCCTCATCGCTCGCGCTGTCCCGCCAGGCGCTCGCCGATGCGCCGAAGGTCGCCGAGAGCGATCCGACCGCGCAAGCGCTCGGCTACAAGGAAGACGCCAGCAAGGTCGACAAGGCGAAGTTCGCCAAATACGCGCCGGGCCAGGACTGCGGCAATTGCAGCTTCTATCAGGGCAAGGCGGCAGACCCATACGCGCCGTGCCCGATGTTCGCCGGCAAGCAGGTCGCGGCCAAGGGTTGGTGCAGCGCATATAACAAGAAGGCGTGAACGCGTGCCTCACATGTCGTGCTGACATGTGAAGTGAATAGCGCTGCAAATAATGCGGCGCACGTTCAATGACCTGTCACTTGGGCGTCTGCCGCCATGCGCGGCAGACGCCCTTTTTGTGGCTTCACCGCGCGGACGCAAATTGACGCTCACACAGAACATCACGGGACACTTTCCGGAGGTGCGATTTCCGCATGGCGTTGGCGCTCTTCACGCGGCTCACCCCAACGCCGGGCGCGTCAAAGCTGCTGAGCCCGAGTCGAATAGCAACTGCGTCACCTAGCTGCGCGCCTTGATAAGCGGCGGCCGTTTGTCGAACCAGGGACGCGCCGCTTCCAGTTGCGCGGCGAGGCGCAACAGCGTCGCTTCTCCACCGTCGCGCGCGGCGAACTGCACGCCCACCGGGAGCCCACGTGCATTCCAGTAAAGCGGTATCGACATAGCCGGCTGGCCGCTCAGATTGAACAACTCCGTGCAGCCTGCCCACGCAAATGCTTTATTCGACGCTTCGGCAAGCAGCTTCTTTAGCAGCGGCTCAAGCGGCATCGCGCTGACGGCGCGCATTTGCATGCGTTCGGTCGAAGTTGGCTGCATCTCGCCGATCTTGATTGGCGCGCTCGCAAGCGTCGCGCACAGAATCACGTCGTAACGCTGCAGCAGACCCGTCAAACGTTCGGTGATGCGGCGCTGTTCTTCGAGCGCAGCGGGCAAGCCGCGTTCACCGAGCTTGCGGCCCACGTGCGCCATCACCCACGTCGAGATTTCGAACTCGTCGCGCAGCGGTTTGCGCCCGGTGATGCGCTCGGCGTTCAGCACGAGATCTTCCGCGGTGACGGACCAGAGTGTGAGAAATGCGTGTCTGACAGCCGCGAAATCGATGCCAAGCGAAATCGGCTCGATGTTATGGCCAAGCGAACTTGCGAGTTGCGCGGCGTCATCCAGTGCGGCGCGCGCATCGGCGGAGAGGGACGGCGCGAGCATCGGCTCGGTGACGTAAGCGATGTTCAGCGGCTTGCACGGCTCGCGGCTCGCGCCGAGAAACGTACCGGGCGCGCCGAGCGGACGGTCGGCGTTACCCGCAAGAAGGTCGAGCAACACCGCGCTGTCGCGCACGCTGCGCGATACGCCGTGATCGATGCCGAGTTCGCCGGCCGTGACCGCAGCAGGCATGCGCGGCACGCGTCCGCGCGACGGCTTCAGTCCAAAGAGGCCGCAGCACGATGCAGGAATGCGGATTGAACCGCCGCCGTCCGACGCGTGCGCAAGCGGCACGATTCCGGCGGCGACTGCCGCTGCCGCCCCGCCGCTGGAGCCGCCCGGCGTATGGTCGAGATTCCACGGATTGCGGCATGCGCCAAACAGTTCGGGCTCCGTATAAGGCATCTGGCCCAGCTCGGAAGTGCTCGTCTTGCCGAAGATGTTCATCCCTGCGGCCTTGGCAAGCGCGACGACTGGCGCGTCGTCGCCGGGAATGAAATGACGGTAGTGGCGGCTGCCCATTGTCATGCGCAGTCCTGCAACGGGAGCGCCGAGATCCTTGATCAGATACGGCACACCGGCGAGCGCAGTCTGCGCGCTCGGCGTCGTTCCGTTGCTGCCGGTGTCTGCGGGATTCGCTCCGTTTGTCATGCTTGCGTCGTAACGCGACGCGCGTTCGCGGGCCGCGTCATAGTCCTTCAGCACGATCGCGTTGATCGCGGGATTGACCGCTTCGGTGCGCGAGATCGCTGTGTCGATCAGCTCGCGCGCGCTCGCTTCACGAGTTCGCACCAGTTCGGCGAGGCCGATGGCGTCATGGGCAAGATAGTCTGATAGCACGACGGAAGAGCCCTCGTTGCCGAATGTTGAATACCGGATATTCATGCGCGCCAGCGGCTGCGGCAAACAGGGCGCCGCGATATTCGAGCCGCTCATGAACGCGCACAAAAGAAGACGGCGCGCTGGCGACGCGCCGTTCTTGACAGGGTAGCCGACTTACGCGCAGACGTGAAAAGCCGCGCGTATCGTGCCGACTATTGGCTTGACTTAAGCACGCTCGCCGAGGAACGTCAGCGTGCGGCCATGTGCGAGCGCCGAAGCGCGCTGGTTATACGACGCACGGTCCCAGCAGTTGAAGCCGTGATCGGCATTCGGATAGATGTGGAATTCGGTATCCGTGCGACCCGCGAAGCGCTCCTGAATCTGTCCGACGGCCGACAGCGGAATGTGCTCGTCGAGTTCGCCGTAGTGAAACTGCATCGGCACCTTGATCTTTGCGGCTTCGTCGAGCTGGTTCTGGATGCCGCCGCCGTAATAGGCGACTGCGGCGTCCACGCTGCCTCGCGCCGCCGCCATATATGCAAGGCGTCCGCCGAAGCAGAAGCCGATGGCGGCGATCTTGCCGGTGACTTCGGGCATCGCGCGCAGTGCCGCGGCAGCGGCGCCGATGTCGTCGGCGGCCTCGTTCGCGTCGAGCTTTTGCATCAGTTCGATGCCCTTTGCGCGGTCGGCGCCTTCATACGTCAACTCGACGCGCGGCTGCACCCGCCAGAACACGTCCGGGGCGAGCGCGATATATCCGTCTTGCGCGTACTGATCGGCGACCGAACGAATATGGCTGTTCACGCCGAAAATTTCCTGGATGATGATGACGGCCGGTCCCTTGCCGCCTTTGGGCAACGCCAGATAGCCGCCGAACGTGTCGTTGCCGGCAGGGATGTCGATCCATCGGGAAGTGGTGCTCATGATGTTCTCCATAGTCGCGCGTTGCGCACGAGGTGAGTCTGCGGATTGAGTCCAGGTCAACGCAAGAGGCTCGAATGCCTGAAGCGGGCGGTCAGTTTGCCATCAAACGAAAGCCGCTGCAGTCAGGGGTCCGGCAGCCTTGCGCGCAGCCTTCGGGAGTTCGGGCGACGCGCCTTCGGAAGGCAATCTCGTAAGGCGATTGAAACGTTCTCGATAATTCATTTTTCCGTTGCGCGTGGTGCCGGTAGAGTCCACGGTAGTGGTTTGCCGTAATGAAGAGCGGGTCGCGCGAAGGAGAATCGATCATGGGTGAAGTCAATTTTGTGACGCCGTTTGCCGAGCGTTTTGAAATGCGGGTGCCGGTCGTCCAGGCGCCGATGGCGGGCGCGACCACGCCGGAGCTGGTGGCCGCAGTATCGAATATTGGCGGCCTGGGGACGCTGGCGGGCGCGGCGCTGTCGCCGGAGAAGATTGCAACCGATGTCGCGGCGATTCGCGCGCTCACCGATCGTCCGTTCGGCGTCAATCTGTTTGTACTGGAACCGGCCTCGCCGGACGACTCCACAGTGCGCCGCGCGCTCGAAGCAATCGACCCGGTGCGCGCGGATCTCGGCTTGCCGCCGGGCCGGCCGCTCGAACGCTATGCGCCCGATTTTCGCGCGCAACTCGAGGCGCTGATCGAGTCGCGCGTGCCGGTGGTCAGCTTCACTTTCGGGGTGCTGTCGAGCGAGGACGTCGCGCGGCTTCATGCCAACGGTCAATATGTAATCGGCACTGCGACGCACGTCGCCGAAGGTGTCGCGTGGCGTGACGCCGGCGCCGACGCAATCGCCGCGCAAGGATCGGAGGCAGGCGCGCATCGCGGTACGTTCATCGGCTCATTTGAAGAAGCGCTGGTCGGCACGATGGCGCTCGTACCGCAACTCGTCGATGCAACCGGGCTGCCGGTGCTGGCTGCAGGCGGCATCATGGACGGACGTGGGATCGTCGCCGCGCTTGCGCTCGGCGCACAAGCCGCCGTGATGGGCACCGCGTTTTTGACGAGCCGCGAGAGCGCGATACCGCAGGCATGGAAAGAGCGGCTGCGTTCGATCACGGACACATCGACTTCAGTGACGCGTGCAATCACAGGCCGGCATGCCCGCGGCATACGTAATCCGCTGATGCAGCGTTTGAGCGATACGCCGCAGAACATCGCGCCGTATCCGGTGCAGAACGCATTGACGCAAGAGTTGCGTCAAACAGCCGCCTGCGCGCAGAACGGCGACTATCTGTCGCTGTGGTCGGGGCAGGGCGCACCGTTGGGCCGTGCGCGACGCGAAGACTTCGGCGCTGCTGAACTGATGGAGCAACTCGAGCAGGAATGGCGTGCGGCAAGCGCGCGTATCGCGGCATTCGGGCGCTGATCGGCATGAGTCAGGCGTGCATCGCCCCCGCTTGCGATGCACGTCGTTTTCACAATCAAAAGCCGCTCGAAACTTATTCGAACCATTAACGGTTTAACCCGCTAAAAGCTTGAGGCCGGGTTCCTCAATGAACGCTTTACATAGCGGAAACCCGCATGGGCTGGAGTTCTCCGGCCCGCCATGCAAGCCGGAAACGGTCGCTGTTGGATAAACGCTATTAGTGTTCATCCCACTTCCTCAAAAAAGTCCCACAAATTAATTTGATAGCCTACACTTGCGCGCAAGTACGGGTCGCCGCCTGCCACAAACAGTCCGGCGAACGTGCTGGCCAAGTGCATGAACGATGCAACCGGCGTGGTCGTCCACGGGACTGAGCGACACGTGTAGGGGAAGCGGGGGCACAGGGCGATTACGTTGTTTTTGGGACCGAAACTGGAGACTTACATGAACATCAAGATTCAAAAGCTGTTGCCGATCAGCGCTGCGGCGATGCTGTTCGCGACGTTGGCAACATCGGCTGCGGCTGACACGGTCGTCAAGATCGGTCACGTTGCACCGTTGACTGGCGGTATCGCTCACCTGGGGAAAGACAACGAAAACGGCGCTCGCCTCGCGGTTGAAGAAATCAACGCGAAGGGCCTGACGATTGGCGGCCAGAAAATCACGCTGCAACTCGACGCACAAGACGACGCAGCCGACCCGCGTACTGCTACGCAGGTCGCGCAGAAGCTGGTCGACGATAAAGTCGTCGCAGTGGTCGGCCACCTGAACTCGGGCACGTCGATTCCGGCTTCGAAGATCTACAGCGATGCAGGCATCGTGCAGATCTCGCCGTCGGCAACGAACCCGGCCTACACGCAACAAGGTTTCAAGACGACGTACCGCGTCGTCGCAACCGATGCGCAACAAGGTCCGGCACTGGCTAACTACGCAGCCAAGGGTCTGAAAGTGAAGAGCGTCGCGATCGTCGACGACTCGACCGCTTATGGCCAGGGTCTCGCGAACGAATTCGAAAAGACCGCAAAGTCGCTGGGTCTGAACGTGATGTCGCATGACGCGACGAACGACAAGGCTGTGGACTTCCGCGCAATTCTGACGAAGATCAAGGGTGAGAATCCTGACGCCATCATGTACGGCGGTATGGACGCAACCGGCGGCCCGTTCGCGAAGCAAGCCAAGCAGCTCGGCCTGCGTGCGAAGGTGCTGGCAGGCGACGGCGTGTGTACCGACAAGCTGTCCGATCTGGCCGGCGACGCAACCGACAACATCGTCTGCTCGGAAGCCGGTATGGCGCTCGAGAAGATGGAAGGCGGCCCGGCGTTCCAGGCAAAGTATCTGAAGCGTTTCGGCCAGCCGATCCAGATTTACGCTCCGTTCACGTATGACGCGGTGTACATCATCGTCGACGCAATGAAGCGCGCTGGCTCGACCGATCCGGCGAAGATCCTGGCTGCAATGCCGAACACCGACTACAAGGGTGTGATCGGCCAGACGACCTTCGATTCGAAGGGCGACCTGAAGCACGGCGTGATCTCGCTGTACAACTACAAGTCGGGCAAGAAGACGCTGCTCGACGTGGTGAAGATGTAAGAGCGCATGTACGCGGGCAGCTTGCGCTGCCCGTGAACGCATGATTAAAAAAGGCACGCGTACCGTCAGGTCGCGTGCCTTTTCTTTTGATGCCGCGCGTTGTTGCTAGATTTTCAGGCGTCGCAGTACTTTCGGGCCCGCGAACGCAATCAACGCACAACACACGGCGACAACGGAAAGCCCGATCGACAGATTGGTCACCTGCGCGACTGCACCGATCACCACTGGCCCGAACAGCAGCCCGAAATACGCGAGCCCGGCGACGTGCGCGAGGCCTTCGGCTGCGTGAATGCCCTTTACGCTCGCCGCGGCCGCGAACAGCACTGGCATCATGTTGGCCAAGCCGAGGCCCATCAACGTGAAGCCGACTAGCGCGGCGACCGGCGTCGGCAGCAGGAGCGCGCCGATCATTCCTGCGAGCGCGAGCGTTGCGCTGCCCATTACTAGTTGCGGAGCGCCGAAGCGTGCGCGCACGGCGTCGCCGGCAAAACGGGCCGCCGCCATGCCGCCGGAAAACGCGGCATACGCAGCGCTCGCGAGCGCGGGCGTGGCGAGGACGACGTCGCGCATATAGACGGTCGCCCAGTCGTACATTGCGCCTTCTGCGATCAGCGCGACGAGCGCCATGGTGCCGAGCGCCCACAACGCCGGCGAGCGCCAACGGTTAGCGCGCGGCGTCGCGGAATCCGGATGATCGTCGTGCGGTACATGCGGTAACACTGCCGGACACGCGGCGATCAGCACCAGTGCGCTGACGGTGGCCGCCAACGCCAGATGCACGGCCGGCGCCATGCCGTGCGCGAGCAGCGCGCCGCCCGCCGCCGCACCGAACATCCCGCCGACGCTGAACATGCCGTGCAACGACGACATGATCGGCTTGCCCAACGCTTTCTCAACGGCGCTGGCCTCAGCGTTCATGGCGACATCGAGCGTGGCCATGCCCGCGCCGAACGTTGCCAGCACGATCAGCAAAAGCCAGTAATACGGCACCACCAGGATCAATGCGGCGCAGACCGCCATCACGAGGCCGCCGGTCAGGCAGGCGCGGCGTGTGCCGACACGGGCGATCCACGACGCATTGGCGGCCATCGCGCCGATCGAGCCGCCGGCGACGGCGAGAAGCGCCAGCGACAGCAATGCTGGACTAAGCTGGAAACGGTCGCGCACGGTTGGCACGTGCACACCCCACGACCCGTACACCATCCCGGCGATGAAAAACACTGCCATGGTCGCAATGCGGGCTCGCTGACGAACTGTGTAGGACAGGTCTCGGTGAGCGGCGGGGATGGCGGCGAAGTCGGGAGAGCGGTCGGACACGGAAGTCTCGTGGAGAAAGATGCTGGGAGAAAGCGCACTGAAAGCGAATTTCCGATTCTAACCAGGCACGCTGTCTTATGCTTGAAGCGCTCAAGACCATGAAAGATTGCGTCTGGAGGCGATCGGCGCCGACTGCAAGCGCTCGCGCCGGCGGCGGGCGATAGCTCTAGGCGTCCCCGCGCAACTGCGCTTTAAAGTCTCCGGCGAGAAGAGATCATTCAACAAGGAAAGCAATTGAACATTCCCGCACAAGCGCCATTGCACCTGCTGCATACCTCCGCCGTCGGTACCCTCGCGACGCACGCTCGCCAGCCGGAAGGTTTCCCTTATCCGTCCGTGCTGCCATTCGCGCCAGACGCGCGCCACCGGCCTACGATTCTGATAAGTCGGCTCGCCGAGCATACGCACAACCTGCATGCGGACCCGCGGGCCGGCTTTCTCGTCGTCGACGCGCCCGACGGCGACGTACTCAATGGTCAGCGCGTCACCTTGCTGGGAACGTTTGAACCGGTCGATCCGGCGCCGGAACTCGTCGCGCGCTATCTGCGCTATCACCCTGACGCGGAGCGCTACCTCGTTCTCGGCGACTTTACGTTCTGGACCATGACGCTCGACCGCCTGCGCTATATCGGCGGGTTCGGTGCGATGGGGTGGCTTGGCGGCGACGAACTGGACCCGCTGCCCGCGCTGGAATCCGATCAGGAAGAGGCTTTCATAGGTGAATTCACCGATGCGTTTTTTAACCGATCCGGTTATCAGCTCATCGGCGTGGACCGGTATGGCGCTGATTTAAGAAAAGACGGGCTTCGCAAACGTTTTCCATTCGACAGCGGAATGCCAGATCGGGAAACCTTGCACGCGGCGCTAGAAGATTGCATGAGGAGACAAACAGATTAGGCGTTTATTGCCGATTGCCAAAGACCTTATCGCAGAAAAGACGGCGGAAAAGTTCTATCGCAATATGTTACGTGGTCTCATATCAAAGCTTTCATGAAATGACATGTTCGGCCGTTGAAACGTATCTTAATTTTCATCTGCTGATAATTAATCCCATAATTACCGACACGACAAGGCCTTCCGCTGCAAAATGCGGACATAGCCAAATGAAAGGGAACACGTGGACACCGCGCCAAACGGAAAGTTTTTGAAACGAAGAAGTATTAGTTTCACGCCGATGCATTTGTAGTCTTTCTATTTTGTGTTAATCTCGCGTTCAAATTCCGAGGCATGAACACCTTCAAAGGGCAAGCTGGCTTAAGACTGGCAGTCGTTAATTCAAACCACAAGGGAACCTATGTCTTCCTACAAGGAACTACTCGCGCAGCGAGAGAAGCTTGAAAAGCAGATCGAAGAGGCTAAGTCGCGCGAATACGCGGAAGTGCTGAACGAAATCAAACAGAAAATGGCCGACTACGGCATCTCGCTTAGCGAACTGGGCGGCGGCCGGGCACCTAAAGGCGCCAAAGCCGCGCGTCCGCGCGCTGGCGTTGCACCGAAATATCGTGACCCGGAATCCGGCAGCACGTGGTCCGGACGCGGCAAACCGCCGCGGTGGATTGCCGGTCTCGATCGTGAGAAGTTTCTGATTCAAAAGTAATTCCCTCGGAATTACTCAGATGTAAATGGCTGCCCCATTAAATGTAATACGAATACGAGCCGGTCGCGCGAGCGCTGCTGCCTCGTCATGAAAGGTCGCGTGTTGTTCGGAACGCGACCTTTTCATTGTCGCGCCTAAACCATCCAAAGTTGCCGCACGCGCCTACTTCGCGTAATTGGAATGCGAATAGTTTTCGTTTTGATAAGCAGCTGATTTTTATGGATGTTTTTCGAGTCAACGCAGTTTAAGAAGGCCCGGCGGGTAGAATGTAGGCATTGAACTCCTGCTTTCTTCAAGATGCCCTCCGCCGCCGTTGAGTCCGCCGAGAAACACCGCGTCGCGCGCAAAAGTACGTTTGTCAGTATTGCGCTGAATGCCGTATTGATGGCGCTGCAAATCGCCATCGGCGTGTTCGCGCACTCACAGGCACTCGTGGCCGACGGCATCCATTCTCTTGCCGATCTGATTTCAGATTTTGTCGTGCTGTTTGCCAATCGGCACAGCGGCGCAAAGCCGGATGCGGATCACAATTACGGGCATAGCCGTTACGAAACGGTCGCTTCGTTATTTCTTGGCGCGCTGCTCATTGCAGTCGGCGTCGGCATGTTGTGGCGTGCCGGCACTCGCCTCGCCGATCTCGACAACATTCCGGCCGTTCATCTGAGCGCTCTGTTCGTGGCAGTGCTCGTGCTCTTTTCCAAAGAAGGACTGTTCCGCTACATGCTGCGCGAGGCGCAGCGCGTGCGCTCGGCCATGCTGATTGCGAACGCGTGGCATGCGCGCTCGGACGCGGCGTCGTCGCTGGTGGTCGCGCTCGGTATTCTCGGCAGTCTCGCCGGCGTGCGGTTGCTCGATCCCATCGCCGCCGCAATCGTCGGTTTCATGGTAGCGCGTATGGGCTGGATGTTCGGGTGGGACGCGCTGCAGGATCTGTCGGACCGCGCGCTGGACGAAGCCGCCACTGCCGACATGCGCGCACTGTTGCTGTCGACGCCGGGCGTGCGCGACGTCCACGAACTACGAACGCGAAAAATGGGCGACTTCGCGCTGGTCGACGCACATATTCTGGTCGATCCGCTGATCTCGGTGTCCGAAGGGCATTACATCGCAGAGAGTGCACGTTTGCGTGTGTTGAGCGACAACCGTGTGCTCGACGCGCTGATCCACGTCGATCCCGAGAACGATGCGGTCGCGCATCCGCCGGTCGGGTTGCCTTCGCGCGAGCGGATCGTTGCCGACGTGAACGCGGCATTGGCGACGGGCGGCCTCAAGGCCGCGGCGGTCAACATTCATTATCTGAGCACCGGGCTCGACGTCGAAGTCGTATTGCCCGCACAATCCTTGCGCCATGACAACAGCGAAAGCATGGGGGCGCTTGAACGTGTTGACCTCGCCGCGCTCAAGCGCCGCCTTGGCGCGCGCAAGCTCGATTTACTGCGCGAAGTCGACACGCCGTCGGCGCAAAGCGGTTCGCCGACGCAGGCCGGCGCGGGTGCGGATCGTCACAAGAGCACGGTCCCGCACGGCACCAGCTAAGGCGCGAGAGGATGCAACTCGACGCGACGCGTCGAATGCCGTTGCAAGCCTCGTTGAACGAGCCACCGCACGCAGCCGCACCGGTTTGTGCTGCAACTAAACAGCCCGCGGCTATCCAACACAGCGAACCTCAGCGCACGTCCGCGCATATCACAGCGGTAGTTGCGTATCGAATTTGATTTCGCGCAGCACGACGCTCGTGCGTACCTGAGCAACCGCTGGAATCTTGAAGATGCGTTCGTGAAGGAACGTGTCGTACGCCTTGATGTCCGGTGCGACGATCTTGAGGATGTAATCGGACTCGCCGGTGGTGCTGTAGCACTCGGTCACTTCCGGGCAAGTGGCGATTTCCCGCTCGAACTGTTCGACGCCGCCTTCGGTATGACGCGTGAGGTGAATGTGCGCGAGCGCGCACACGTGCAGTCCCAGCTTCTCGCGATCCAGCAGCGCCGTGTAGCGCTGGATCACGCCCGATTGCTCCATGTCCTTGATGCGCCGCCAGCAAGGCGTGCTCGACAGACCGACCTGGTCGGATATTTCTTGCACCGAGCGGCGTGCATCTAGCTGCAAAAGGCGCAGGATTTTCTGAGAGAACGTATCGAGTGTCAACTGCGCCTCCGTTGGCGTCGCCGTATCACCGCATGGTAGAGGGCGCGAAAACGAAACGCAATGCAAAACGGCCTGAGCGAGGGAGATTACCTAATTTGCCGGTTCCTCAGCGGGATTTTGTCCTGACGCGTCCCCTTCTACGCCGGCCGCCGAGCCTGCCGCCTGCATTGCGCGCAGATCCTTCAGCATGTTGCAGAAAAGCGCGCCCTGCTCGATAGCGTCGTCTAGCGCCACATGGGTATGCGGATGTTCGTCGAACCAGTGTTTCGGAAAGCGCGGCTTGATGTTCTTGCGATACGGCAAGCCGGTCATTGCGAACGCGAGTGTCTTGATGTCGAGCGCCGACCACGAGAACGGGCAACGGCCGACAAAGCGCATCATGTACCAGAACATGTAGGTGAAGTCGAAGCCGGCCGGCATCGCGACGAACACCGGTTTGCCGGGCAGCGCCTCGACCCAGTCGACATACGCCGCGAGCGCGGCCTCCGGACGCTGCAAGTCCTTTCGGCACGCTGCCCAGGCTTCCGGCTGCGTCTTCCACCACGCTTCTTGCACGGGATGCGGCGCGGCGCCTTCGAGCAACTCCAGATTCGCGGAGAACGTGGCGATGAGTTGCTTGTCTTCCGTATAGGCCGCCGACGCGAAGCTCAGCATCGAATGCGGACCGGGAATCGGACCGTCCGCTTCGACGTCGGTGCTGACATAGATTTCGCTGCTCATGCGACGACTCCGTCGGCAACATAGGGATTGCTGCGCCGCTCCGCGCCGAAAGTCGACGTCGGACCGTGGCCCGGGACAAAGGTGACGTCGTCGCCGAGCGGCCAGAGCTTTTCGCGAATCGAGCGCACCAGATCCGCATGATTGCCGCGCGGAAAATCCGTGCGGCCGATCGAACCCGCGAACAGCACGTCGCCGACCAGCGCTAGCCGATGCGCACGGCTAAAGAACACGACGTGGCCGGGCGTATGCCCGGGGCAGTGATAGACCTCGAGCGACTCGTCGCCGAATTGCACGGTGTCGCCATTGTCGAGCCAACGATCGGGCTCGAATGCATCGGCTGCCGGAAAGCCGAACCGCGTGCTTTGATCGGGCAGTTTGTCGAGCCAGAAGCGTTCGTCAGGATGCGGGCCTTCAATCGGCACTCCGTAATGCGTGGCAAGTGTCTTTGCACCTGCGCAGTGGTCGATGTGACCGTGCGTCAGGAAGACTTTCTCGACGCTCACGTTCTGGCGCGCGATCTCAGCCTGAATGACGTCCAGATCGCCGCCCGGATCGACGACGGCCGCGCGCCCGGTTGCCTCACAAACGAGCAACGAGCTGTTTTGCTGGAACGGCGTGACGGGGATCAAAGTGACTTTCATGATTGACGGCGCCGCGGGGAAAACGTTGATTGTACCGGCGTCTCGACGCGCCGCGCCGACGTTCGCCGGCGCCCGCGAATGCTTGCGGCGCAGCGTTTCGTCTGCTCATTCTTGCAGCAATGGTGAAGATTCATCAAGGTTTTCAGTCGCTTAGCAACACAGAATTCTGTTTTGGGTATAATGGACCCCATGCACGAGGAATCGTGCTGCCACAAGGCGATGCGTCCCTATCACAAATAGGAGCGCGGATCGCCACTCAAGTATGGGCTGTCGCGGTTTTGGACGGCCATCAGGTATCGAGCTTTCGATGCACACGTCTTGCCCAGCCAGGCGCCACGCGCCTGCTATGACTCTTACGGTCGTGACGCTGGGTGGGGCCTACGCCGCCGTTCCTGCACGCTGAGTCTCGCGCGCAAGAACGTGTTTGCCACGTTCGATGGCGGCATGTGGGGTCTGGTCAGGCTGCCGGGGACAGGTTGCGCCAGACGTGAAAATTAACCGTGCGGTAGCGGCTGAATGAGCCGCATCCGGGCTTTGACGTTCTGCGCTCGTCTGCGCGGCGCGTTGTCGTCCTTTGCCGCCGGAGTCGCAGGCAACACGCTCAACTACGCGTGATGCGGCTCGACAATTTGATTGCACGTCTTATGAAAACTCGGTTATCCCGTAGTCTGGGGACACTTTTTGCCTTTTTTGTGCTGGCCGGTTGCGCCACGCCGCCCGGCGTCGACAACAGTGTCGCAAGCGCCGTGCCGCTCCGCACAAAGAACACGCAAGCTGCGTCTTTCGGACCGCAAGCCTACGGCAGCGCGCCGGCGTCCGCCGATGCTGCCGCGCAAGGGCCATCGCTGGCCGATGCAAAGCCTCTTTCGGATGACGGTACCGGTGCTTCGGACTTTCATCAGACCGGACGCGCCTCCTGGTACGGCCGCGGCTTTCATGGCCGCCGCACCGCCAACGGCGAGCGTTACGACATGCACGCGCTGACCGCCGCGCATCGCACGTTGCCGCTCGGCTCGTATGTGCGAGTGACGAATCCCGCCACTTCGCGTTCCGTCGTCGTCCGGATCAACGACCGCGGCCCGTACGCTCGCGGCCGCGTGATCGATCTGTCGATGGCGGCAGCGAATGTTCTCGATATGCGCCACGCGGGCACCGCGCGCGTGAAAATCGAAGGTGTGACGCAGGACGAAGCGCGCCAGGCGCGTGACGAAACGCTGGCGTCCGATTCGGGTTCGATCGCGCAGAAGTAATAGGCGCAGGGCGCTGTTTGCGTCGGTCGGTATGGCGAACTACGTCCGCCTGCAGAAAAAAGAAGGGCCGCTCATGTATATGGGCGGCCCTTTTTGTTTGATCTTTGCTGCTGCGTGTCAGGCGCTGCCGTTTCTCTCAATCGTCTTCTTTCTTGAGCGCCAGTGCGCGCGTGTACAGCGCGTTGCGCGACGCGCCGGTGATCGACGCCGCGATCCTGGCCGCGCTGCTCACCGTCAACTCCTCCAGCAACATCTCGAGCAACGCGTCGTGATCGTGCTCGCCGGCCGTTTCCTGCTGCGCGCCTTCGACCACCAGTACGAACTCACCGCGTTGGCGGTTTGGATCGGCGGCGAGCCACGTTGGCGCTTCGGCCAGGGTGCCGCAATGCAAGGCTTCGTGTAACTTCGTCAGTTCTCGCGCGATGAGCAGCTTGCGCTCGCCGCCCCATGCATCGGCCAAAGCCTGCACTGTTTCTACGATGCGGTGCGGCGCTTCGTAAAAGACCATCGCGTGCGGATGCTGCGCGAGCGTTTGCAGCGCGGCGGCGCGGGCTTTAGGTTTCGGCGGAAGGAAGCCGAGGAACGAGAACGTCGAGACCCAATCCCCCGCCGCACTCAGCGCGGTGGCAAGTGCACTCGCGCCCGGCAGCGGAATCACTGCGAAGCCCGCTTCGCGAGCTGCGTCGACGAGCTTTGCGCCCGGATCGGAGATGCCGGGTGTGCCCGCGTCGGACACATAAGCGACGCGCTCGCCTGCTTGCAAATGCTCGACGATGCGTTGCGCGGCGGCTCGCTCGTTATGTTGATGAACCGCGATGAGCGGCTTCGAAATGCCATAGCGCGCGAGCAACTGACCGGTGTTGCGCGTGTCTTCCGCGGCGATGCGATCCACGAGTCCGAGCACATGCAGCGCGCGCAGCGTGATGTCGGCGACGTTGCCGATCGGCGTGGCCACCACATACAGCGCGGCGGCGGGGTACTGCTGTCCTTGCGCGAGTTCAGAGAGAGGAGTCATGAGGCAGAAAACGCAAACGGACGGAATGAGGCCGTCATTGTGCCACGCAGCGCCGCGCGTTCCGGCCGGCGAGAGGAATGCCGACGCGGCGACGAAGAAGCCGAACGCAAGCGTCGCCATAACGAACAACTTTTCCGGACAGGCGGGGTCCAAACTCGTCGGCGCGGCGTTCGAGTTGCGTGCGCAGGAGTTTTTGCAGCGTCAGCGTTTGCGGTTCGTGGCGCGCAATGTGTCTTGCCGCGGCGGGGAAATCGATCTCGTGATGCGCGAGCGCGACGGCGCGCTTGTATTCGTCGAAGTTCGTGCGCGCGCGGAACGCAAATATGGCGGCGCGGCTGCGAGCATCGGTTGGCAGAAGCGGCAACGAATCGTGCGCGCCGCGCAGCACTATCTTGCGACTCAGCGTTCGGATTCGCGGGATCAGCCTGCTTGCCGCTTCGACGTCATTGCGTTCGAAGCGGGGCGCCTCGTCTGGTTACGCGATGCTTTCCGCGCCGACGAAGTGTGACGCAATTGCGCGGAGAACATGGGTTAGTGCGATAAACTTGCGCTCGCGTGCGAGCTACGGGGCGAAATGGTGAGATTTCAGCGTGCTTCACAGCGCATTTTGCGAGGTGTCGAAACGCACACGGTTCGTTGCGCTCAAAGGTCGGTGGAGCGCTATTGCTTGCAGCAAGACTTCATTCATACAACTTCACAACACGGCCGCATGTCGCGGCTTACTCGCGGTAGAAGATAGAGACTCGATGTCAGTCGAACGCATTCAACAACACTTCCGCGATAGCGCGGCAGTCAAACTCGAAGCTTTGGAAACCTTGTCGATGCCGATTGCCGCAGCAATCGACACGATGTTTGCCGCGCTTGCCAATGGCAACCGTATTCTTGCGTGCGGCAATGGCGGTTCCGCGGCGGACGCGCAGCATTTTGCCGCTGAATTGATTGGCCGCTTTGAACGCGAGAGGCCTGGCTTGCCGGCCGTCGCACTTAGTACCGATACGTCGGTGCTCACCGCCATCGCTAACGATTATTCGTTCGAGCAGATTTACTCGAAGCAGGTGTGGGCATTGGGCCAGCCGGGCGATGTCCTGCTCGCGATCAGCACGTCGGGCAATTCCGCGAATGTGATTGCTGCAATCGAAGCCGCGCACGAGCGCGAGATGATTGTCGTCGCGTTGAGTGGAAAGGGCGGCGGACGCATGCAGGAAGTATTGAGCGATACCGACATCCACGTGTGCGTGCCGTCAGATCGCACCGCGCGCATCCAGGAAGTGCATTTGCTGACCATCCATTGTCTATGCGACGGCATCGATGCCATGTTGCTGGGCGAAGACTGAGATTGATCCGAAGGAGAGCTAGTTGATGAGCGTATTCCGCGTCAAGAAGACACTGGTGAGAACCGTGCTGGTGGTTGGGTTTGCGGCGGGGTTGTCCGCGACGTTGCAAGGTTGTTTTCTCGCCGTTGCGGGCGCGGCGGGCGGCGGCGCGTTGATGGCGACCGACCGGCGCACAATCGGCGCGCAGACCGAGGACCGCGAGATCCAGGTGAAGGCGCTTTCGCAGATCAGTCAGAATCTGCCGGATTCGGCGCACGTCAACGTGACGGTGTTCAACCGCCGCGTGCTGCTGACCGGCGAAGTGGCAGGGGATGCGTCCAAGCAGCGCGCCGAGAGTATCGTGCGTGGTTTGAACAACGTGAATACGATCGTCAACGAACTCACGATCATGCCGGCGAGTTCATTCTCCTCGCGCACGAACGACACGTATCTTGAGACGCGCGTGAAAACCGCGCTGATCGCCGAGAAGGATATTTCGGCGAACGATTTCAAGGTCGTCGCCGAGCGCGGTTCCGTGTATCTGATGGGCCTCGTCACGATGGACGAAGGCAATCGCGGCGCGGACGTCGCGAGCCGGGTGCCGGGCGTCACGCAGGTGGTGAAGGTATTCCAGTACATCCAGCCGCAAGAGGCAGCGGCGGCAAATGCGGCTGCGGCGACAGCGCCTGTTGCCGCGTCGCAGCCGGACGCTGCCGCGGCGACGGTTGGAACGATTCCTGACTCGTCGGTTAGCGCGAGGCCGCTCGAGCAGCAGGCGCCGGCACCGGTCACGAACTCGAACGCGGTGCATCCTGGCAATCCTAAGGCGCCGCAATGAAGCTCGGGGTTGTTGGCGTTGTTATCGCTTCTTTGATGTTCGGGGCGGCGAGCTTGGTTGTATCGACGGCCTACGCGGCCGATATGCCGAGCGGCCAGCGGGTCGCTAACGCCAATGCCTGCATGGGATGCCATGCCGTGGATCGCAAACTGGTCGGTCCGTCGTTCCAGCAGATCGCCGCCAGATACAAAGGCGACGCGCAGGCTCCTGCGAAGTTGGCGCGCAAGGTGAAGGACGGCGGCTCGGGTGTGTGGGGCATGATTCCGATGCCCGCGCATCAGTCGATGAGCGATACGGATATTCGCGCGGTGGTCGATTGGGTGCTTGCTGGGGCGCCTTCGAAGTGAGTTTTTGCCGGGTTGGCGGCTTGGCAAAACGGAAAATGCCTGTGCTAGAATAATTTGCACGTTGGGGGGGTAGCTCAGCTGGGAGAGCGTCGCGTTCGCAATGCGAAGGTCGAGGGTTCGATCCCCTTCCTCTCCACCAAGAGTATCAAAGGGTTACAGGTGATTGGCCTGTAACCCTTTTCTGTTTCTGCGGGCTGTGTAATTGCTGTGTAACTGGATTTGATCCGGCCCGGTCCATGTCGATCCATGTGTTGCTCTCCTCGCTGCTGGGCATCAGCATGTTGCCTGCTTCGTTTGATCTGGCGCTTCGGCCGGCGTAGTCGGCGAGCACGGTTGGCAACACTGGCGCACGATGGACAACGCGACGATCGCCGCTGCATGGCGGCTTTGCGCCCGGACTTGATTCTGATGTAAGTTTTGTTCGCGCCGTACCCCTTGTGCTCTCGCAGGCCGTTCGGTGACGGACTTCGTCGCGATAGAATTCTCGGAACGATCGGCGGGGGCATCCTCACGTGGGAAAAATGATCGACAACGGATCGCAAGAACGGAACGGGGAACCACACGGTGCAAACGAAGACGCCACGGGAACTGATCGACTTCAGTGTGAAGCTACACGAGACTTTCCGCCACTACCTCGACATGGAGAGCTGGACGCCCGTGATGGGCGCGCTGCTTCTCGCTGGCATTCATCCCCCGTCTGACTGCACAGAGATTCCGGCTGACGGCGGCATTGCTTTGGACGGCACGCCGATCCTGGGTGTTGCCAATAAACCCTTCTACGAGGCTGGCAAGATTCTGGAGCAGTGGAGAGACTGGTGCGAGGATCGGGACAACTACCCGACGCATGTGACGCCGCTGGAATTCATCGCGTGGTGCGTGGATGATCAGATCCAGGAGCGCTATGCAGGGCTATGTCGTTTCCAGTGGATCGATGTGTTCAAGGATATGGCAGGCTACCCGGGCAGCCACGTGCCGTTCGAGGTTGCGCTGTACGCAGCGAAGACGGCGCAGCCTCTGGAAGTGATTCTGAACAAGCTCAACGAAATCGACCGAAGGACACTCAAGGCGAGTCGCCGTGTCGCTGTCGTGTCCGTTTCGTCCGGCGATGCCGGTCAGCAAAAACTTACGGTCAACCCCCACCGGCAGCATCTGACGACCGAAGAGCTCGCGGCGGCGCTCGATGTCGAACCGCAGACAATACTGAAGGGGCGCTCGAAGAACGGTCACTATTGCGGCGTTAAAGCGACCAGGTTGCCGAATCGCCGGCTTGCCTGGCCGCTGGATGCGGTCGAGCGCATTACGAAGGCAAGCCCGACCGGCGAATCAGTTAATACCCATGCGTTGCGGCACGAGCTGTAAGTCGCCGGAAGACAATCGGGCGACGCTACGCCGACGACGCACATCTCTCTTTTTCATTCGCGACCAGCAGCAGTGCGGCACGGGGCGCGCTGTTGCCTTGCGCTGCCCTTGTTCGCCGTCATACGGCTCGATTGCTTGGAGAGGCTGGCGGCAGTGCAGTGCAACGTTTTCTAAGACTTCCGATATGAATGAGTCAAATTCGCCGGTTCCAGCCGCCCAGGGCAATATGCCCCCCGGCCCGCCGCCATATCCGCTCGAGGCCTTTCACCTTATTGTGAGCCGTGCTGCTGGAGAGGTGGTCCGCAATGTCCAGGGTCCGGATGCCATGGTTGGTGCTGCTTTCCTGACGGGATTGTCTGTGTCGTGCATGGGCCTGATTAGTGTCCGGCTCCCGACGGGGCAGGTGCGTCCGGTGTCGCTGAACAGCCTGGTAATTGCCGATTCCGGCGAGCGCAAGACAGCAACCGACAATCTCGTGATGGCGCCGGTGCACGAGCGCGACGCTCTGCACGCGAAGAAGTACGAGAATGACATTGTGGAATATCACGCAGAAAAGGCAGTCCATGATGCTGTTGAATCGGGCATCCGTGCTCGCCTCCGACGGACCATCTTGCAGGGCAAGCCCATCGAGCAGGTTCGTGAAGAGCTGGCCAGGCATCTCAAGGCGCAGCCCGTAAGGCCGCGTCTGCGGCGCCTGATCCGGCAGGACATGACAGGTCGCGCCATCATGGACGCGATTGAAGGCGATCGCGAGTTGATCGCGCTGCTAAGCAATGAAGGCGAGATCATTCTGCGTAGCGACGCGATGCGCCAAGTCGGCATGCTGAACATGATCTGGGACGCGGCGGCTGTCATCTCATTTGATCGCAGGACGGGGAGCACCGTCGCGTACAACGCACGAGGTACCGTGTCCTTCATGGTGCAGGAGGAGGTGCTGAAGGAGTATCTCGACCGCCGTGGGAAGGTGGTCCGTGGCTCGGGCCATTGGGCACGCTATCTGGTAGCGTGGCCGGCTTCAACGCAAGGTTACCGCTTCACGTCTTTCGACGATCCGGTGTGGGAGCATCTCCCCAAATTTCACGCGCGTATGGTCGAACTGATGGATGAATACCATCGTCGACGCGAGAACCAAAATCTTGAACCACAAGTACTGGAATTTGACGATGACGCACGCGAGAAATGGATAAGAGTGTCGAACGAGATAGAAGCCCAGTTGCAGCCGTTGCAGTACTTGAGCGATATCAAGGATTTCGCCTCAAAGTATATGGAAATCGTTGGACGTATTGCTGCGCTGTTCCATAAATTCTCGAGGCAGGAAGGCAAGATTTCGGTAGACACGCTGATCCGCGCTGGTCGAGTCGTCGAGTGGCACTTGCATGAGTTCAAGCGCGTCTTCTCATCGGCGCAATATGCAGTGCCGCAAGGTGTGCTCGATGCCGAGACACTCGAAGATTACCTTCATCGCGTGTATTGGATTAGAGGAATGACCGCTGCGCCAAAAAATGATGTTCTCAGGAGCGGGCCAGTTCGTCCGGTAAGTAGATTCAACGTTGCGTTAAATTACTTGAGCATTCAGGGTCGTGTGCGGGAATCTACTGGAGTGAATCGGCAGCGCTATATCGAGCTAAATCCAGAGTATTTTGGGCAAAAGTTAATTTATTCCGGGGTGTAATCGAGTTCGACGAATCCTTAGCAAAAAACAAATGGCTCGGCGGGGACGATGGTCCCCGTTGTTATTCCGGAATCAATTGCCTCTTTTCGGCCCAATTCGTGTCAACTCCGTGCAGGTAAGGTACGCGATGCTTACATCGATCTGGCACGACGGCGGGGCCGGCGGCCACTCGAACGCAAAGGCCTAGAGCCGCCTTGCGTGCACTAGGAAACGCATTTTGAGCCATGCGATTCACGCGATTCGTGCGACTAGCCGCATAAATCTCTCGAATCGTAGCTCATCTACGTTAGCTTCGAGATCGCTGTGAGGCTACCTATGCCACTCTCATCCTGATACGACAATGCCGAACAGTCGAGTACCCGAAGTCGGAGTGTGTCTGCTCGTCGCTTTGGAGATCGTGTTCAGTGGATCTGCGACAAATCTGGCCGCAAATGCTCGAGCTGATGAGCTAAGACGCCGCGACCTTCTTCGCGGAGGACGAACAGTTGCTTCGAATCAAACCGACGCCGGATTCACGGGGCGACGAAAGGCAGCCGCACAGCAAGCGACTAAGCGGGCTTGATCGTCATCGCAAGACGACGGGCCTCCTTGGGCAGCGCCAATCTCGTGACACGCGCCATGAGGGTGACGTCAACAACACTGATGCCGCCCCAATATGCCTCTTCCAGCCGGCCCGTGACGATCGGGTACGGCCACCGGTGCGGCTAGGAAGCGGCGCGGCGCTATATGCTGATTTGGTGCATAGCCTGCCGCTCGGCCTCGGATGCAGGTGATTGCCGTCGCCTCATGGTAATGTGCGCGCTTTCAATGGCGCATAGCTCGCGATGTCATTGTGCGAGCAATATTCAGGCAGTATCAGTGATTTTCCCTTCAAAGGAATTGTCGCAGCACACAACGAATTCTTTCTGTCCAGACGATAGGGCGCTCACGCCTGATAGTCTGTACAGAAGGAATTTGTGTTTCGAAGTAGATTTTTATCGTAACAGATACCTATCATATAGGTCGGGCGATGCAGTTGCATCACCTTCTCTCTCACGCACATTGCGTGAGGGGAACCTACGGAGGGGTTTGTGTGATAGTGAGCGAGCGGAGCGAAGCGATCTATTAAAGAGATTATAGTAGCCGTCAGGCGAATATAATCTCTTCCCTTCTTAACTGGCGAGGGGCATTTACAACCCCTCGCCAGCACTTTTTTAGAGTTTATAGCAACCGCAGGCTTCTGCCGGAGGTGGATATAAACTCGATCAACCGGGACTTGGCCGGAGGCCAATCCCGGGATACTTTCTTTAGAGAGGCGATCTGCGTGCCGATCCTGATGGGCACCGAGCCCGGCAGGGACAGGAATACGGGGACTTAATCCATGCCACGCAAACTGATTGTTTCGCAAGCAAGATATAGCATCCGACTTACGAAGGTGACGACAATGCTGTCTTCACCTAGCAGTATCACGCACCGAGCAATATTACCTGGACACGGTGTCAGAGAGGATGTCCCGGCGACGCGGTGGATTGCAGTGTTTTGACACAGGCCACGATGCTCACCGGTTACGTCAGTCAGTACTTTGCGAAGGATCGCGCCCAGATCGTGGGGATCAAGCCGGCGGCGAGATTGCGCACCCTGACGATGGGTCATCGGTGGATCGAGTCGATGCACTGTGAATTCTATCTGGATTTATTTTGGATTCGTGCAGATGCGAAGTGTATGCAAATAGCATTGTATTGGGTTCGTAAGGCAGGTGCTATTGCTAACCTTTGTGTGTCCGGATCTGTCAATGCCCATAGTCGATATCACCGCGCGTCTTGAAATGTTCGAGGGGCGTGTGGAGCCGAAGTCCGAGATGGATCAGCTACGCGCAGCCTTTTACCGCCTGCAGTGCCTGTTTGTTGCCCCGCACAGCCAGCGTCAGGTCTGGGAGGATCTCGAGAAGGCGGGGCTTCAGATGGGTTTCGACGGATTTAAAACGGCGCTTCAACGAATAGGGCTTGAGCGTGAAGGCGTCAAAAAGGATTCACGAAAGATGGAAGGGGCGAGCGAGACTTCAGCCTGTGTGCACTGTTGGGAGAGAATCGGCGGCAAAGGAGCAGACGGTGGCTCAGCTGTGGAGCCGTCTACCGATGTGAGTGAGCCGGGTCAAAGGATGGGCAGCAGCTTCGGCCGAAGGCTTGCAGACGGCAGCTTAGACAGGGGGCTGATGGGTGGTAACGGTCGCTCGAGCCCCAGTAGCAACTAGGGCGTGGCGATGCCGCCAGGCGTATCGTTCATGCTTTGAGTACTGACGGCGTACAGCAACCGCCGACTAACCGACCCGCGATCGCGCTGGGCGACGCCGGTCAGAGTCGTTCGATGCTGCCGGCCGTCTGCAGCAATTGCGTTCAGTCGAGTCCCGCGCGCTTCAGTCCGGCAGACAGATACTTCGACAGCGGTTTTCCGCTGAGAGAAGTGATTGTGTGATTGCGTTCGCCTGCGTCATCCAGGCGGTGACGGGCATCGTCTAGCAATTCCTGAAATGTCTCCGCGGACCATGGGTTTTCTGCGCCGTACGTTGTGAGCGCCATTACTATCGCTAGATCCTGATCGTCGAGGCCGCTCAGCAGATCAGTAATTTGACTGAGCTCGCCGAAGCGAACGTTTCGCATCGCGACGCTATCGGATGAGAAGTGAATGCTGCTGATGATTCCGTCCGCGCCAGGTACTTGGCGCGGAGCATCGGCTTCAATCAGCGCATCAATTACACGGCGGAGGTTTGTAGTTAAGTTCATGCGTCGGTCCAAGTCATTTTTCCGGGCGACGCATTTGGGCGCGAAAGGGGAGGTTTCAAGAGGCGAGATAGATCACGGCCGGGGCGGAACGCCCCGGCCATCTCGTTGCTCACAAAAGCGCATGATTTGCGTCGAGTAACTGGCTATGTGGACCTGAGGCGAGACCGCACACCGGAAGCTCTGCCGAGCGTTACGACATTGTCTGGCAGTATCGGCAAGGAGCCGGCGGCGAATCGTGCAGAGAGGAGTTCGTCAAGCAGCTCAACCTGAACTTTCATCTCGTGTGCCAACACCGCGCGCGAGATGCCGAACGCTTCGCGCAGGACCTGCATACTGTCCGCGATCAGCTCAGGGACTTCGAGCGGGATCTGTCCATCTTCGTCTTCGCCTCGTGCCTCTCCGCGCCGGTTCAAGCTGATAACACCGGTCCGGTACTGCTCTTCGGAGAACACCCCGAGCTGTCGCCCTCTGTACAGCGTGGCCGCCTTGGAGACGCCCCACCTCAGTTTAATGTCGGATAGCGCCGTCCAGTTAAGGCGCGAGCCACGTAACGCCGAGCGGCATTCAGCGGCGAAGTAACGCCTCGGCATGAGAAAGGCGCTCGCGAACCGGTTCGCCTGCGACTCCGTAAGCTTATCGCCGGTCTGTACGCCAATGTGCAGGCAAAAGTGCCCCATCTCGTGCGCGATGCCAAAACGGGTCCGGCATGCCGAGCGACCGTCTGGATTGATCGCGATCACCGGGCGTCGTGTCGCGAACGAGATGGCGTCAATCTCCGCCGCCAACCCGTTGACCGGCATGACGACGGCCCCGGCGTTCTCAGCGATGCGCGTCATGTTCTGTATCGGGCCAAGGCCGAGATCCCAATGTTCGCGGGCTCGCTCCGCAGCCTGCTCAATCGCTTCAGCACTCGACGCATCGCCTTCGTCGAAGTCGTATTTCGGCAAGGCTAGATGCTCGTCCATGACGTTGACCATGCGCTTCAAAAGCTCGCCCCTCGCCCGCGCGATCTGATGCAATGCAACTTTTGTCGTCAGTTGCTTTCGGAAGTGGCATTGCTCGTCTGCAATCGGCATCGGGTCCGGTTCGGTAAAGAAGTCCGGCAGGACAGCTAGCTTATCGCAAAGGCTCGTGACGAGCGCCGACGTGGGTATGTCGACACCCGACTCGATGCGGCTGAGAAACTGTTTGGAGCGCCCAATTTGCTCACCGAGCTCCTGTAGCGACATGCCATGGAAGAGCCGGGCGGTGCGCAGGTTCGATCCGATAAACCTCATCGTGCTTCGGGCGTCGCGGCCTCGCCAGATTCAGGACGTTTGGGCTCGACGCGCGCTTTGCCGACATCTTTAGCCGGTGGCGTCTTGGCGGCGACGAGATGGATGGACTTGGCGCCGTCAGACACCCACCTGCACTTCACGGTTCTCGCTACGTCTTCTCCGACAAATACGACGCGGGGGTCGTCCGCCTCGGCGTATCCGCCGTCCAGGATGAAGCAGAATTTGCATGGTACGCCGCTTTCCACTTCGTCGAAGAAGCCCTGTTGCATCGGCGTCGCGTCGAGGACTGCCGGCTTGGTGGGGTTCGCCGGATCGTCGGCGGCAAAACGGCAAGGGATACCGTCAATCGTAAAGACTAGGTCATTGCCGGCATGGAGTAGTTGCAACCATTCATACTGGCCCGACAGTGCGACGGACTTGAGCCGGTTACGTTGGCGGCCAAAGCGCGTGCAGCCACGCGTATACCCGTCGTCGAATTCACTCTGCAGCGCCGTCGCAGTGGAGAAGTGTTCCGAAATCAGGATGTCTGCGACGACCGCTAAACGATCGGAGCTGAGGGAAGGGTGGAAAACTTCGGGGAGAGGCAGATTCATCGGGCCGCCGTTAGAGGAATGTGCAGATTGGGGAAAACGTCAACCGGATTTTTGTGCAAAATCCGCAATTCGTCAACTGAAATCTTTTGGGTTCTCGTCGACGGCTTTTTGTGCTGAATACCAAAAAGGGGCTCCGGCCGCACTTGCGGTCAAAGGACCGACCACAGTCGATCGAAGGGGGCGAGAACTGACCTGGCGTGTGCTTCCTTGCCCGGTGAAACTAAAGAGACCGGTTGCAAGACTAGGCCGACCGGTCGGAAACCCTGCGCGAATTGCGTCGGCCGACCCCGTGGCGTCGCGACTGGGGGCTTTTGTCGGCGTGATCGAAGCGCAACTGAGTCTGCTATTGGACCTCCTAACGCGATTGGGCTCGAGGCCTTGGCTTCCTTGTGCTGGGCTTGCCCGCGGTCATGCCGGGGCGCGGTCGGCAGGCCTACACGTGCCGTGTCGGTTTGCATCGCACAACTAGTCGTGGCGGATGGTCGTGAGCCGTCGTGTCAGAGAGCGCGGGAGCGGGTAGCGGGCGTGCTACGAACGATCCAGAAGCGATCGTGAAAGCAGCGTCACGGCGATACGAGCTGAAGTACCGGATTGGTGATCACTGGCGGCGCGTCACTTTTGGGCAGCGTTTGATGTTCGGTTGTCATGGAGGCCGGACAGGGCTGAGATCAAGGCGCGGGCAGTGGGCGAGCGATCCGGTGAATTACGCCGATCCGGTGCAGGCCGCATTCGTCAACTACGTGGTTCGCTACTTCGCGGAAGACGATGGGCAAATGGCTCGCGTCCGGGGCGTTAGGCAACGGGGCTGCTGTGTGGGACGGGCATATCGGGGCAGAGCATTGCCATTGGTCTTTCAACGGGACGGGTCTCGAACTCTGGTGGATAAATAGGTCGACATCTGGCGATTTCAACTGCGTCGGACTCGGTATCGTTGCAGGTAGCGGGTTGGCATAATGTCACCCGTACGAACGCAAATCTCATTCGATGACCACGACAATCCAGAGCATCCTCCAAGAATTCCGCGAAGCCGCGTCCTCCAACCCGGATCTTGGCGGGCGATTCGAGCGGTTGATCGCTTCGTATCTTCTGACCGATCCCCAATATGCCGATCGCCTGAGCGATGTCTGGCTGTGGAGCGAATGGCCTAATCGAGGAAATCGCACCGACGTGGGGATTGATCTCGTTGCGCGCGAGCGCGGGACCGGCGATCACTGGGCTATCCAGTGCAAATTCTACGATCCGTCGCACCGCCTCGAGAAGAGCGACATCGATTCGTTCTTCACGGCATCTGGGCAGAAGTATGCGGGAACGGACGGCGAGATCAGCTTCAAGGAGAGGCTGATATTCTCAACGACTGACAAATGGAGCAAGCACGCCGAAGAGGCGTTGGAAGACCAGACGATTCCGACTTTCCGAATCAGCGTGCAGAATCTCGCCGATAGCCCGGTCGACTGGTCGCAATTCAGCCTCGCCAATGTTCGCGACATCCGGCTGCGCAGAAAGAAGGACTTGCTGCCCCACCAGACAGAGGCACTTAAAGCTGTCCGTGACGGGCTCGCCTCGCGTGACCGGGGCAAGCTCATCATGGCTTGCGGTACTGGCAAAACCTTCACGTCACTCAAGATAGTAGAGAGTGAGACTCCGCCGAACGCTCGTATCCTATTTCTAGCCCCGTCAATTTCGCTCGTCTCACAGACCTTGCGGGAATGGACCGCCGAGGCCGTTGAGCCCATCCATGCCTTCGTCGTTTGCTCAGACAGCAAGGTTGGTAAGGAAAACGAGGATATCCGTGCGCACGATCTGGCCTATCCGGCGACCACCGATGCCAGAAAGCTTGCTACTGCGGCCACAGCCGTAACGGCTGATCGACGCACAGTGATTTTCTCAACCTACCAGTCGGTCCAGGTTGTTTCGAACGCGCAGCGCCTCGGCCTGGAAGAGTTTGACCTGATTATTTGCGATGAAGCCCATCGCACGACCGGCATCACCCTCGACAACGAGGACGATTCGGAGTTTGTGAAGGTACATGACCAGGGAATCGTTCGCGGCAAAAAGCGGCTCTACATGACCGCGACTCCGCGGATTTATGCAGAGGCGTCGAAGACCAAGGCATCGGAGACCAGCGCCACTCTCTACTCCATGGACGACACCGACGTGTTTGGACCGGAGTTCTACCGGCTGGGTTTCGGCAAGGCCGTCGACAAAGGCTTGCTCACCGAATACAAGGTGCTAATCGTTGCGGTGGAAGAAGACCGGATGGCCGACCTGGCGAACCAGTACAATGCATTTAAGATCGATGCGAAGAAGGCCATCGATACCCGGTTCGCGACCAAGATAGTCGGGAGCTGGAAAGGGCTCTCCAAGCAAGGGCTGGTGCTTGTCGACGACGATGGCGAGCAGGAGCAGGTTACCGAAGATACTGCGGCCATGCGTCGGGCAGTTGCCTTTTCACGCTCTATCAAGGACTCGAAAGCCACCACGGAAGTCTTTCGCGAACTGGTCGAACTGTACGCGCAGTCCCACGACGGAGACCTTACGCCGGCGATGGTCCGTTGCGATCTCGATCACGTCGACGGCGGGATGAATGCCTTGCAGCGTCTGAGAGCGCTCAACTGGCTCAAGGCGCCAGTCGAGGACCACGGCTGTCGAGTTCTGTCGAACGCACGATGCCTGTCTGAAGGGATCGACGTTCCGTCGCTTGACGCGGTAATTTTCTTCGACACGCGGGAGTCCATTGTCGACATTGTGCAGTCGGTCGGGCGTGTCATGCGAAAAGCCGACCACAAGAAGTACGGCTACATCATCCTTCCGGTTGGCATCCCGTCCTCCAAGGTTAAAGACTACAACAGCTATATTGACGGCGACCCCCAGTTCCGGGGCATCTGGAAGGTTATCAAGGCATTACGGGCACACGACGAGTCGCTGGTCGACGAGGCGGAGTTCCGGCGCAAGATCAAAGTTGTGGACGGTGGCGAAGGGCGTGGTGAAGGTGAGGGACGCGGCGAAGGCGATACCTTGCCGCTTGACTTCCCGGCCTTGCCGATCGACGCCATCTCCGACGCCGTTTATGCAGCGATTCCGAAGAAGCTGGGCGACCGGGAATACTGGAGCGAATGGGCCAAAAGTGTCGCGCAGATCGCAGAGCGTTTGATCACCCGCATTCGGGAGCTGTTGTACCGTCCTGAGGCGAGGACCACCTTTGACAGCTTCCTGAAGGGACTCCGGGACAATCTGAACCCGGCGGTGGACGAAGCGGAAGCCATTGAGATGCTGGCCCAGCACATACTCACTCGACCGGTTTTCGAGGCGCTTTTTGAAGGCTATTCGTTCACCGACGAGAACGCCGTATCGAAGTCCATGCAGGCGGTAATCGATCTCATGGACGATCATGCGGTAACCAGCGAAGCAGAACAGCTTGAAAAGTTCTACGCCAATGTACGGGATCGCGTGTCCCTCGCCAAGAGTGACAAATCGCGGCAGGACATTATCCGCAACCTCTACGATACGTTCTTCAATAATGCCTTCCCGCGTCTGGCCGAACGGCTGGGGATCGTCTATACGCCAATCGAGGTGGTGGACTTCATTCTCCACAGCGCAGACGCGGCATTACGCAAGCATTTCGATGCCTGCCTCTCCGACAGAGGGGTCCAGATTCTCGATCCGTTCACTGGAACCGGCACATTCATTGTGCGCCTGCTGCAATCTGGTCTTATCCGGCCGGACGATTTGCAGCATAAGTTCCAACATGAACTGCATGCAAATGAACTTGTACTGTTGGCGTACTACATCGCGGCGATCAACATCG
Organism: Paraburkholderia strydomiana; assembly: GCF_031456815.1. Lineage (NCBI taxonomy): Bacteria > Pseudomonadati > Pseudomonadota > Betaproteobacteria > Burkholderiales > Burkholderiaceae > Paraburkholderia > Paraburkholderia strydomiana. The sequence goes on along the minus strand of NZ_JAVDVL010000006.1, from coordinate 25,541 downwards.
AAAGCGCCCAGCATGCGCTGACCGACACCTATCGCCCGTTCGACGGAATCGTTCTCACTGATACGTTCCAGATGACGGAAACGCGGGATCTGGTCGATACTGTTGTGCTTCCCGAGAACAGCAGTCGCGTGAATCGCCAGAAACTGCAGGACGTTCAGGTCATCATCGGGAATCCTCCGTATTCTGCACAGCAGGAGAGCGAGAACGATAACAACAAGAACCTGAATTATGAGACGCTCGACGGCCGCATCCGGAGTACCTATGCCGAGCAGTCTAGCGCCAAGCTGGTCAAGAATCTGTACGATTCTTACATTCGGGCCATGCGTTGGGCGTCAGACCGTATCAGCGACAAGGGAATCGTTGCCTTCGTCACCAATGGCTCATTCCTCAATGCCAATAACATGGATGGTCTCCGCAAGTGCTTGACTGAGGAATTTAGCCACCTCTACGTGTTCAACTTGCGTGGGGACCAACGGACATCCGGCGAGGCATCGCGACAGGAAGGAGGCAAGATTTTTGGATCGGGTTCCCGAACTCCTGTGGCGATCACCATCATGGTGAAGGACCCCACACACGTCGGCGACTGTGAGCTGCATTATCGAGACATCGGTGATTATCTCAGTCGTGAGGAAAAGCTGTCTCTTATTGAGCACGCGGGCAGCATCGATAACGTTGATTGGGAGCGCCTCGCGCCGAACAAGGAAGGCGACTGGATCAATCAGCGCGACCCAGCGTTCGATCATTTCGTTCCACTCGGGGCTAAGGATCAGGGCACCGACGAGGCGATGTTCTCGTTCTATTCGCTCGGCGTCGTAACCAACCGTGATCCGTGGACCTACAATTTCGCGTATTCCGCTGTCGAGTCAAATATGGCTCGGATGATTAATGCATTCAACGACAACGCGGACCGGTTTGCTATGGCGTGTAAGGGCAAGCCGAAGGACCAGTGGCCGGAAATCGAAAGCGTGATCGACGCTGATCCGAAGCGGATTAGCTGGACGCGATCATTGAAGGCAGATGCAAAACGCGGTAAGCGATTCGAGTATGAGCCGGACTCGATGGTGCAGGGCCAGTACCGGCCATTCGCGAAACAGTGGATGTACTTTAATCGACGTTTCAATGAGATGGTCTATCAGATTCCGAAGATCTTTCCTACGCCGGAACATGAGAATGTCGTGATCTCCAGCACTGGCGTTGCGGACCGGAAGGGGTATTCGGCGTTGATAGCTGATCATGTACCGAATATGCATTTGACCGACACGGGACAATGCTTCCCGCTGTATTGGTACGAGAAGATTGATCCGGCGGGTGAAGCGACTACCCCCGGCCTCTTCGATGCATCCCATGTACAACCCGATGATCACGGCTATGTCCGTCGTGATGCGATCAGCGACTGGGCGCTCAGTCAGTTCCAGCAGCACTACGGAGACGCTGCACTCACCAAGGAGGATCTCTTCTACTATGTCTACGGTGTGCTGCACTCGCCCGAATACAAGCAACGGTTTGCGGCAGACCTGAAGAAGATGTTGCCTCGAATTCCGTTTGCAAGGGATTTTCGAGCATTCAGCCAGGCGGGACGGAATCTGGCGCATTGGCACCTGCAATACGAGGCCGTCGAGCCGTTTCCGCTCACGGAAGAGTCAAAGCGCCTCGTGATGGAAGCTGCAGATTACCGCGTGACCAAAATGACCTTCGGCAAGAAGGACGGGAAGCAGGACAGACGGGTGATCGTCTACAACGGCAACCTCGTTCTTCGCGAAATTCCGCTCGAGGCCTATGAGTATGTCGTTAATGCGAAATCTGCAATTGAGTGGGTCATGGAGCGGTACGCCGTCACCAAAGACAAAGTGAGCGGCATCGACAATGATCCCAACACGTGGTCCGACAACCCTCGTTACATTGTCGACTTGCTTAAACGGATCGTGCGCGTCAGTGTCGAAACCGTACGGATAATAAAGGGTTTGCCGCCGCTAGAGGAGCATGTCCTATTCGCAAAGCAGGAAGAAGCGGACATCTTTGGGAGCGTAGCGTAGACCATGCTCGACCGCGGATCGGTCAACGTTCCGCGATCAGACATTGATGAAAACTCAGGGCACGCACGGATGTGTCACGCAGTCACATTCGTTTAGTCCGCGTTATTTGCAGATTTCAGGCGGCGAGTCTAGCTGCTGCACAACAATGAGGTGGAGAATGTCGTCTTCCCAAGACAGGCTCAGCGACGCGGAGCCATCGCTTGACTTCGATGGGGCGCTAGAAGAAGAAGATGTATCTGGCACCGACTTGGTTACAAAGCCGTGGGACCCGAAGGACATCCGGATCACTACGAAGACGTTCACCATCCGGGAGATTTTTATCCAGATAGAAGATGGCGATCTGGACCTGGCACCGGATTTTCAACGGAGTTTCGTGTGGAAAGATCGGCAACAGATTCGACTTGTTGAGTCCATCGTACTGGGAATACCGCTGCCCGCGTTCTATTTCAATCAGGACAAGACCGGCGCGCATCAGGTGATCGATGGCGTGCAACGGCTGACAACTATCAAGCATTTCATGTCAGATGGGCTTGTCCTCGATTCAGCGCATCTCGAATACCTTCGCGTATTGGAGGGGATGCGTTTTTCGACTCTTGACCCGGCCACCCGGCGGCGCTTCGCTGGGACACAGATTGTCGCGCACGTGATCGAGCCGCAGACCCCGGACGAAGTGAAGTACGACATATTCAATCGCGTGAACACCGGCGGAAGTCCACTTACGGCGCAAGAGATTCGTCATTGCATGAGCAAAGCCCTTTCGCGGGACTTCCTGCGAAGCCTCGTCGAGAGTTCCAGTTTCGATAAGGCAACCGACATGTCTTTCTGGAGTAAGGACGCTGCGGGCCATTTTGCGCGAGATAACCGACGGATGTCAGACAGAGAGATGGCATTGCGATTCTGCGCGTTTTATACGGTGCCAATTGAAGACTACAGTAAGGCGAGCAGCCTCGACTCGTTCTTGCTCGACTTTACACGCCGGATAGATGAACCCAGCGTACGCTCGCATACGCCCGTCGATCTGGTCGCCCTCGATGCAGCGTTTCAGCGTGCGATGGAAAACGCTTCTGCGATACTGGGAAAGGGGGCTTTCCGGCGCTGGCTGCCGGGAGCAACACGACGCGGCCCACTTAACCGCGCGGTGTTTGAATCGCAGGCAGTCGCGCTCGCCGATTACCAGCTTGGCCAGCTGTTGTCGCACAAAGAAAGAATTCAAGAGGGTTTTCGGGCGCTGTTTGCCGACCCCGTGTACGACACTGCAGTCCGCTATGGTACGGGCGACTATCTGAAGGTTGCCATTCGCCTGACCCGGCCTCGCGAAATGTTGAGGGAGATCATCTCGTGATCGAACAACTACAGATAAGCGGGTTCAAGCGCTTTGCCCAACAGCCGTTCAAGTTCGCGCCGCTCACGGTGTTGGCGGGAATGAACGGAACTGGCAAGACGTCGGTCATTCATGCGCTCGTCCTGTTGCATCTCGCTTCCAGCCGCTCAGATGGCGTGGTGCCACTGAATGGTCCCTATGGATTAGATCTCGGCATCTACGAAGACATACAGAACTGGGACGCATCTGATGAAATGTTCTTTGAGATGACTGAAACGGGAGAGGTGTTGTCCCGCTGGAAATTCCAGGGCAGTCAGACGGCTCTGTTTGCCGAACTGATCGAAGCGCCGCAGACCATTCCCGCAGGCTTCCGTGCAGGCGGGCGGATGTTCCAGTACCTGTCGGCGGAGCGATTCGGGCCGAGAAGCGTGCTCGGTGCATCTGCACTTCCGGCGAAACTCCTTGAAGTCGGCAGTCACGGGGAATATTGCGCTCAGGTTTTGCAGGTGCTCGGCAACGAAATCGTATCAGAAGAGCGGCTGTGCCCGGGAGCGCCAGAGGATGCCGCTCCCTTGCTTAAGTTTGAGGTAGAACGCTGGCTATCGCGGATCGCGAGACCAGTGCAGATTGATGTCGAGTCGCTACCAATCGGAACCGTCAGCGCACTTCGTTTCCGTGTGCCCGGAAGTGAATGGGTGCGTCCGCCGAATATGGGGTTTGGCGTGACCTATGCGTTACCTGTCATCGTGGCGGCGCTTACAGCTGGCCTCGGTGGCATGGTTGTCGTTGAAAATCCAGAAGCCCATTTGCACCCAATGGGGCAGTCGCAAATGGGCCACTTCCTCGCAACGATGGCGGCAGCTGGTGTTCAGGTGGTCGTCGAAACGCATTCGGATCACCTGATCAACGGGATTCGGCGCGCAATTGGCGAGCATCGAATACTGGCCGCACCGGACGCCGTGGTGCATTTTTTTGACGCCGCCGATACGCCCCCACGACTTCTCTCTTTCACAGAAACGGGCGGTATGGACGCGTGGCCACGTGGGTTCTTCGACCAATATCAGATCGATGTCGCTGCTCTGACGCGCGTCCGGAGGCCCCGGTGACAATAACACTCGTAGTCGAGGAGACCAGTTGGCGATTTGACGGCATATCAGCACCTGACTGCCTGGAGGCGCTGGAGGTCCTATTGGATAGGATCGACGATGCTTACGCTGAGGGCCACGATTCGTGTTACTCCGAGGATCTCTTTGACGTCTACGTACTGGGCGACAGACGTTTTTTTGATCTTTGTGGCGCGGACAGTCCGTTACTCATTCCTGCCGACGTGCGCGAGCGAATTGCGAGTATCTTTGGACGCCTCCCAAAGTGGCAGGAGTTGTCGTTGCCAGACAGCTTTGATGTTTGTGTCGCGGCAGGGGCCGTCGAATTCGCGCCGTCTATCGCTTGGGCTCACGCACAGTCGGCAGATCAGCCGCATAACGGTCCAGCGTGTCTCGTTTTCGAACCCGTCCGGGCGGCTGGGTGCTACCCGGTTACCGTCGAAAACCGTACATGCGATATGTGGTTCGTCAGTTCCCGTCAAAGCTATAACAACTACTTCAGGGCATTGATCGAGCGTTTCAGCGATAGTCCCGCCGAAATGGAAGCATTGAGCCACTCGGCATTTCCAGACCTGGAATTCCGAGCCGAATGCTTTGGCGGTATCAAGGACATGAGCAAACCGTATAGAGAACTTGCGAAGCCGCTTGTTCACCACCTGTCGGCTCTGTCTGATCACGGCACCAGGATATTCTCCGGACCGAGAGAACAGATTGCGGCGGAATTTGGAGCACTGGGTGTGGACATTTCAAACGAAAATGGGAACACGAAGAGCGACAAAGAGGCTCTCAACGAGCGCACGAAGGAAATCAATGGAAGAGACGTCGAATTTCTCTGGCATACGAAGCTAGAACGCCATTGTGACCGTATTCACCTGTCTGCGGATGGCCTGCATACGGGCGAAAGGTTGCTGATCGGGATCTTTTGTCGACACCTTAAGTGATTACTCGTAGAGCTGCAAGCTCGCAGTTGAACCCCATCTTTGAGGCTGCTTCAGCTGCAGAGCGGGCGCTGGGGCGCGCTCCATGGCAGCCTTGGCGGTTCGTGGCGCATTGTTAACGAGTTGATCGCCGCCGAGAAGCGAAGGCATCACTTTCTGATATTTGGCCCAGCCGTCCTGATGGGCGACTTCGTACGCGCTCTCGTCCTGGCCGGGGTTGGCCTGCATCAGGCTTGCTCGGCGGCTTTCCATGCGCTCTCGACGTCGTGTGCGTGTGCGACTAGCTGCTTCAGGTTGTCGACCTCCGCCGCATATTTTTCGCTGGCGTATGCCTTGATGTCGGGCGTTGGCTTCGTCCTGATCGTGTACTTCACGTCGACGAGATAATGGTTGTGGCCCTGCGGCGTGCCGTTGACTTTCTCGAAGCTACCGATCGACAGGTACTCGCAATCCCCAAAGGATGTCTGGACGGCGGCCTTTGCTTCGCTTTCGGAGGGACCGCTCGAGCATGCGGAGAGCGTCACGGCGGTGACGAGCGCAATGGAAGTGGCGCGGAGGCAGAAATTCTGGTTCATGAGATGGGGTGCAAAAAAGAATTCGCTTCCGGGGAGAGAAGTCCGGAAGCGAACATTAAGATGGATTGCCTTACGGGTTCTTGGGGGATGCCAAGGCTGGAAGCCGCGGCCCGCATCGACGCCGCGATGGAGTCGGTCACGGCAGCCGGGAACTGCGCGACCGTCAATGGCTGACTGGACGGCAGCACGAAGCCGCCCATGAGCTTGCCATTCATCAGACCGACCGCCAGCGAGCCGCCCATGTTGATCGCGCCCTTGAGATCGTCATCAATCGGCATGGTCGGCACGCCGATGCATTTGGGCAGGGAGATCGTGATGACGTTGGCATTGCGCGGGTAGGCGGACCAGTTGCCCGTGACCGGGAGCGAAAGCGGTACTTTGCTGTAGTTGCATCCCGACTTGCTGCTCTCATCGTCCCGCGCACGGTAATGCGATAGTCGATCTGCAGTGCGCGCGACAGGGGCTGACCGCTTACATCCGTTATGCGGTACGAAACCGTGACCTGATCATTGGTGGTCGGACCGGTACCGACCAGCTTCGAACCGACCGCGGACAGGTTGTACGAGGGATGCAACTGCGCGGGCGTCAGCCAGCTCGTCCAGGAACCATCGGTGGGTCATTTTTCATCGGCGCTAACAACTAATCGGCTGAGGGGACGCAGAAGAGGCTCGCGGAACTGCGGAGCACGTTCGTATAGGAGCCCCGGGCGACGCAGTCCGACGAGGGCTCGTCGTCGACGGAACAAAAAAGACAGGCCGGGGTGCACTTCACCCTGGCTCGCCTTAAAGCAGTCAACGGAGCATCACGATCAATGCAAATGTTTGTGGTTCCGACATGCCGAGCGCAGGTTGCTCTCACAATCTGCAACACTGGTCGCTAACGCGGCTGGCGGTGCTTGTTGGGCAGGCCGGCAATTACTGATGCCGGACTTAATGCGGCATATCCTGCTCGCATCGTCGTGCAAATTGAGGGCTCGTCGTATCGCCTGCGTGAGCATGCCAATACCCGCACGACCCCCGCGCAACCGCCCATCGTCAATGAAGTCCGTGTCCGCTTAGCCTCGCTCGCCGGCGACCGGGCCGCCCCCATAGAAGCTTACTTGGTCACGACGCCGGCTGATCACCGTTCGCAAAGTTGGGGACTTTTGCTTCGACAGGGGAAATTGCGCCCGACGTTGACAACGATTGATATCACGTCTGATTTGTCAGGAGACCAAGCGCCTCTTTGAGCAGCCCAACCAAGGCGCTCGCGTTGGGAGTGGGGTCTTCTATACGCTCGGACAACGACAGATAGGCCCAGTGAACAGCCGTCGAATACATCGAAAGCGTGATGAGGTGGGGCCCGCTCGGTCCCCGCACCCCGGTCAGCCAGTTCTGGACGGTGCGCTCGCTTGCACCGGTTAGCCGCGCGAGCCTTTTCACAGCATGTTTCGAGTCTCCCACTTCTCTGGCCAGCGCCAATGCGATGACAGCCGGATATTCCGCGCAGATTTCTGGACCGCTGCGCAACTTTTTGCTGTTTTTCGGCAACATTTTTCGCGCCTCCAAAACTAAGATTTCTGAACGTAGGCACCGGATAGAAGGCGCAGCGTTCAGATCCATGTTGAGTTGGAAATGAGCGGCCGCGTTCGCCCGCATCGCCTTCGTCGGGAGGTGGTGTGAATCGATCGACGCGCAAAGAGCAGACCCAGAAAGACGGCCACGGCGGCCGGGCGGTGGCGTATGTGCGCATGTCGACCGAGCATCAACAATACTCGACTGAAAACCAGCTTGACGTTATTCGAACCTTTGCCGACAGCCGAGGTTTGGAAATTGTCCGCGTCTACGCTGATGAAGGGAAAAGCGGCTTGCGCCTGGACGGCAGGGATTCTCTTAAACGGCTGATCTCAGACGTCGAATCCGGCGGCGCAAATTTCGCCGTTGTCTTGGTCTACGACGTAAGCCGCTGGGGGCGCTTCCAAGATCCCGACATGGCAGCTAGCTACGAGATCCGCTGTAAGCAGGCAGGCGTGAAGATCCTCTACTGTGCAGAGCAATTCGAGAACGATGGCAGCCCGATCTCCAGCATCATAAAAAGCGTAAAACGAACGATGGCTGGCGAATACAGCCGGGAGCTGAGCGTGAAAGTCCACGCTGGCCAATGCCGACACATTCGGGAGGGGCATCGCCAAGGCGGTCCGGCAGGATACGGCTTGAGACGCATGCGAGTGGATCAAACCGGCGCGCCTCAACAAGAGCTTGGGCGCGGAGAGCACAAAGCCCTTCAAACCGATCGGGTGATTCTCGTCCCAGGCCCGGTTGACGAGGTGGCGACCGTGCGCAGCATCTATCGCTCGTTCGTCGAGGACGGGCTCACCGAATCAGAGATCGCGGCGGAGCTCAACGAACGAGGAGTGGTGACCGATCGCAGGACAGCCTGGACGCGCGGAACAGTCCATCAAATCCTTATCAATGAGAAATACGTCGGGCACAACGTTTGGAATCGCGTTTCCTTTAAGTTAAAGCAAGAACGGATTCGCAATCCGCCGGCTGCATGGATCAGAAAAGAAGACGCGTTTGAGCCTGTCGTCGAAAAGCTAATGTTCGATGCGGCCCGGCAGGTGATTTTGGCGCGGTCTTATCGAATGAGCGATGCCGAAATGCTCGAAGTGCTGCGCCGGGTCTTATGGCGGCACGGCTACCTCTCGGGGATGGTGATCGACGAAGCGCGGGGTTGCCCGTCAAGCAGCGCATACATGAGCCGGTTCGGCAGCTTGCTTAGGACATACAGCCTGATTGGATACACGCCGGCTCGCGACTACTCCTACGTGGAGATCAACAAACACCTGCGCGAGCTACACCCGGGCGTTGTTGAAGGCACGGAGCGCGCGATAAGGGACGTCGGCGCTACGGTGGAGCGGGGAGATGCGCCAGGCCTGCTTCTCGTCAACAGCGAGTTCTTCGTGTCTTTGGTGCTCTCGCGTTGTCGGAGAACCGAGTGGGGCGGGAATCGTTGGATTATCCGCTTTGACAATGCTTTGCGACCCGATATCACTGTCGCCGTTCGAATGGACGCTGACGCAAAAACGATCCGCGACTACTACTTACTGCCGGCAATAGATTTCCATTCGGACCTCGTGCGAATTGGGGAGCACAACGATTTTGGGCTGGACGGCTATCGATACGACGATCTGTCGATGCTATGCCGCATCGCGCGCCGTGTTCCTTTGATCAAAGGAGTTGGCTATGAATGATCGCATAGAGAAGTTTGTCGCTACGCTCCCGCGCAGCGACAAGATCACGCTTCTTTCGGCAGACCGGCTACGAGTGCTGAATCCTCGTGTCCGAAACCAATACTTCTTCTCCCAACTGGTCGAAAACATTGCCTCAGTGGGGTTGAAGCGTCCGATCACGGTTGCTTTTGGCGGCCGAGACGTGGAGGGCGACTGGCATGAGGTTTTGTGCGGACAGGGACGGCTAGAGGCTTTAAGGGCGCTAGGCGAAACCATGATCCCCTGCTGTGTGGTGGAAGCAAGCGCGGCGGACCGGCACCTCATCACCTTGGCGGAAAATCTCGCTCGGCGCCAGCACCGCGCCTTTGAGCTGCTGGGCAAGTTGCAGGAGCTGCGCAACAAGGGATACTCATCCGAAGAGATTGCGCGAAAGACAAACCTCGAATCGTCCTATGTCAGCGGAATTCTGATGCTGCTCGCAAAGGGAGAAGAGAAACTGATCCAGGCGGTTGAAAGGCGCGCGATGCCTTTGTGGCTCGCCGTCGAGGTGGCTCGCTTGCCGAGCGCGGAAGTACAAGCGGCCATGCTTGCCGCTTATGAAGGCGGAACCCTGAACGGTGATCAGCTGCTGAGGGTTCGCCGGATTCTGAGCAAGCGCGAGGCAAGCGGAAAGAAACTGTCGGCGCGCAGCGCGACCCGCGACAAGCCCACCCCCCAAAAGTTGTTGCGCACATACCAAAACGAGGCGCGCAAACAACGAATGATCGTGCAAAACGCGAACATTCAGCAGCAGCGACTTTTGCTGATTGTTTCGGCATTAAAAAAGTTCCTCGCAGATGAACACTTTCGAACTTTACTTAGAGCGGAAGACATTCGAGATATTCCTGAGGCTGTTGCTACGCGCTTGCCACCGGAGCTAATGCCATGAGCCACATCAAGCATGCATTCGAGCAGAAGATCATTGAGATCGCAATTGAGACGATCATCCCCGGCTCCCAGTTGTCGCCGACGGCAATCGAGACTGCCAAATTCAGAACGATCATGAGCTCGATTGCAGAGCTCGGAGTGATCGAACCTCTGGCGGTGTTTCCTTCGACGCAGCATCCGGGGGACTACGATCTTCTCGACGGCAGGCTGCGGCTCGAAGCGTTGAAGCGCCTTGGACGAACGACTGCGCCGTGCATGGTGTCCAGCGACGATGAAGCATTCACATTCAATCGCCACGTCGGGCGCATAGCGGTTGTTCAAGAGCACAGGATGATTCGAAAGACTCTTTCGATGGGCGCCTCGGAACAAAGGATTGCGGAGGTTCTGAGTATGGATGTGCGCTCAATTAAAGAGCGGGTCGCGTTGCTTGACGGAATAGCGCCGGAGGTGGCAACACTTTTGAAGGATCGACAAGTCGCGCCCCATGTGTTTCGTGCCTTGAAAAAGATGAAGCCGTTCCGCCAAATAGAAGCGGCAGAGATGATGATCGCGGCCAACAAGTTCACGGCGAATTACGCGTCAACAATACTGTTGACCACGCGCCCCGACGGTCTAATCGACAGCGCAAAAAAAAAGAAAGGGGATTTCAACCCTGAAGATCTCGCCAAGATGGAGGCCGAGATGGAGCGGCTTCGGCAGGATTGCCAGTCAGTGGAGGACGAGGTGGGCGACACGATGCTCACACTTGTCGTGGCCAAAAGTTTCATGACGCGCCTGATTCGAAACGAAGCTGTTCACGCCCACCTTAAACGTTTCCATGGCGACTCTCTGGCTAGCTTGGTTTCGACAATGGACGCGATTTCGGCGGACCAACGCATATCAGAGCAAGAATGAGAGGACGTTCGCGCTGGTCGCGTTTCCGGCAGTCTCGCTGATGCAATCTATGCCGTTTGCGCGTGCGTGGTCCGCATGCTAAAGCGCCTATTTGTGGTTATACGTGAAAGTGCGGGACGGATTGTGCTGCTATCTGAAGCGGCGACCACCTTGAAGGAGGTGGTCGCCGCTCTTTATGCATTTGATCGCTCGCAAGTCGCGAAGTGGGTCGGTCACGCCGCGACGCTCCTGCAACCTCTCGTCGATGCGTTGCGTCGTCACGTGATGGCGGCAACGGAACTCCACGCCGATGACACGCCGGTACCGGTGCTCGCGCCGGGCAACGGCAAGGCGAAGACCGGTCGCTTGTGGGTGTACATGCGCGATGACCGGAACTCGGGTGACATCACGCCGCCTGCCGTATGGTTCGCGTACAGCCCCGACCGTAAAGGCATTCTTCCGCAGCAGCATCTTGAATCGTTCGGCGGCACCTTGCAGGCCGATGCGTATGGCGGCTATCAGGCCATCTACGAAACGGGCCGCGTTGTTGAAGCAGCATGCTGGGCATGCACGCCGTCAGTTCTACGAACTGCATGCCGCACGACCGAATGCATTCAATACCGAAGCACTCGAACGCATCGGCGCGTTGTATCGGGTCGAGGATGCGGTCCGGGGCAAACCGCCCGATGAGCGGCGCGTATATCGGCACGCCCATGCCTGGCCGCTACTCGATCAACTCCATGCGTGGCTCAGCGCCATGGTGGAGACGCTCTCGCGCAAGTCCGACACGAGCCGGGCGATTCTCTATGCCCTGAACCGGTGGGAGGCGCTCACGCGCTACTGCGATGATGCACACTTGGAGATCGACAACCTGGCGGTCGAGCGCGCACTGCGCGGTGTGCCCATCGGACGCCGCAACTACCTGTTCGCTGGTGCGGACTCTGGTGGAGAACGTGCCGCCGCGATCTACAGCCTCATCGGGACCGCAAAACTCAACGGCATCGAACCTCAGGCGTATCTGCGCTACGTGCTTGCACGCATCGCCGACCATGCGATCAATCGCATCGACGAACTTGCACCGTGGGTCGTTGCCGCTCAGCTCCGCACCACAGTCTGAAGATCGCGATCTCCAGTCAAGACGTTGCTGGTGCCGCGCTTACGTTTCAACTCGCGAAGGCCGGTTAGCAAATGAGCAGAAAATTGCCGCTGCGATGCCTCGTGACGACGTGTGCTTGTCCGAGCTAACTCGGCTGTCCGATGACCGCAGATTTTTGATCGGCGACACCGTGACATTGGCCGATCTATACGCCGCGCCTATCTTCGCGTGCTTCATGCAAGCGGACGAGTCTACGTTATTGATGAATGGGCACAAAAAATTGACCGACTGGTGGCAGCGATTCGCCGCCCGGGGCAGCATGTGCCGGACACGGGCGTGAGGCACGTAGCGGCCATGAGCCGCCTGTGAGATCGTCGTGCAGTTTAAGAGCCGAGGTCTCGCCCTCACTCCCGCGATGGCCGGTTTCCGGAGAGCAAATTGCCGGGGGAACTGCCTCACCCCCGGCCAACATGAGACGTTCGACGTGTGGACCAAGATCGGTTACATTCGACCGCGCGCCGATATGCTCAGCCTAAAATGGCGCCTCACAAATCTTCGAACTCAAGATCATGATTTCGTTTGACACCGGTAGTCATCGTTTCAATCTGAGGGCGGCCGCCGTCATCTTTCAAGACGAATACGTGCTACTTCATCAGGTGGAGGGCGATGACTTCTGGTGTCTTCCAGGAGGCCGGGTCGAGCCTGACGAGCATGCTGCACAGACGGTCGTCCGTGAGATGCATGAGGAGATTGGCGCTTCCGTCCAAATCGAGAAAACGCTCTGTGTCGTCGAGAACTTCTTCACCCATAACGGGCGGACAAATCATGAGATTGGCCTCTATCTCGTTGCACGCCTAGAATCTGGATCGCCGTTGCTAGATTTGGCGGTTTCGCATCATGGCTCGGAGGGAAACAAACGCCTTACGTTCTCGTGGGTTTCTCGGCAACGGTTGTCTGAAATTGAAGTGAGACCCACCTTCCTTCGTCAATTGCTTCAGGCCGAGCATATCGCGCTGGCACACGTGATCCAGCGGGAATCGCATTTCGAAATCTCTTACTGAGCGGGCGCACCTCGCTGGCCCATTACTGCGTATGACCATTGTTGGCGCTATCGCAATGGCTGCAGCTATCCATTCTGGAGCCTCGTCGCAGATCGTTCGAACGGAGATTATTGCGCCGGGTCCGTCAGGTCCGCTGCGGGGCACTCTGCTGTCACCAGCGGTAAATCATGTCCCTGTGGTCCTAATCGTTCCTGGTTCAGGTCCGACTGATCGGAATGGAAACGGCCCAAACGATCTCCATGCCTCGACATATCAACTATTGGCCGAGGGGCTGACAAGCCGTGGCATTGCGACGGTCCGCATCGACAAAAGAGGTATGTACGGTAGCGCGCCAGCTATATCCGATGCGGACGACGTGACAATTGGCGACTACGCGACTGACGTGCGCTCATGGGTGACTACCATCCGGAAGCGCACTGGCGTTTCCTGCGTATGGGTGTTGGGTCATAGCGAAGGCGGGTTGGTCGCGCTGGTGGCAGCACAGAGCGCGGTGGATATTTGCGGTCTAATCCTGGTTTCGACAGCGGGACGTCCTTTGGGGGATGTGCTGAAGGAACAGCTGCTAGCGAATCCGGCAAATACGCCAATCATGGGTAAGGCAATGTTGGTGCTCAAATCCCTCGAAGCTGGACAAGCGGTGAGTGCTACAAAGATCGATCCCGCATTGATGCCTTTGTTCAGGCCGCGTGTACAGCGCTTTCTAATGAGCGAACTGACGCTTGATCCAATTGCACTGCTAGCCGACTATGCAAAGCCGGTCCTCATTGTGCAGGGACTGCGAGATATTCAGGTTAAACGTGGCGATGCAGAGCGGCTAAAGCATGCGAACCCGCAAGCTGAGCTTGCGCTTGTCACAAACGCCAATCATGTTCTGAAAACGGTTCGAACGGACGACAGAGAAGAAAACATCTCTACGTACAGCAACCCAGATCTTCCGTTGGCCGACGGCGTCGTAGACGTGATTTCGACCTTCCTGCAGCGCGCGTCGGTAAGTCCACGATAATGGCTCTCGCCGCTATGACGGCGAGGGCGGACCGCCTCTGAGCGTCCGCGTTCAAGAAATGCAAGTGGCAGAAGTGGGTCGCCTGGCGTCGATCGAGATCAACGGAGGGCGAGCCGCCGATGCGTTTTGCATGAGTCAGTGCACGGCCAAGAGACGGTCGCCGGGGTGTTTCGATAACAGCCATTTTGACGGAACGCGCAAAAATTTACTGCTTCACTGGATCGTGACAACAAACACAAATCTTGTTTCCGTCCGGGTCGCGGACGTACGCCCCGTAATAGTCGGGGTGGTAGTGTGTTCGTAAGCCGGGAGGGCCTTCGCAAGAACCTGAGTTTGCCAATGCACAAGCGTATGCATTGTCGACTGAACGACGATCAGGCGCGAGCAACGCCATCATTTGACCGTTTCCGCGTTCTGCTGAGTCACCGTCATATGGCTTGCCGATAAGGAAGAGCGGACGCGGCGCACCCTCAGCCATCCAACCCGCCCACGGTTTAGCTGGCTCACAAAACTTCAATTCATGCCCGCGTTCGCTCATGACGACCGAATAGAATTCGAAGGCACGGTCAAAGTCATTAACGCCCACGAAAACATGCGAAATCATCTTGATCTTCCTGTTCAGGCCGCGATGTCTTTGCACGTTACCACGGCCAAGATACGTTCGGCACCCGCTATGACATCGAGGATGAATGGCTGCTATCGGACACCCCGAGCGTCTCTTTCGGTTGCGTGCTGCCGATCGCGGCGACGTGAGATGCGAGCGTTCGATGCCGTTTGCATGAGGCGGTGATCGGCGGCAACTAGAGACGTTCGACACGATTTTCCGGATCGTCGACAATATGCGTCCAGCGTGCTCAAAACCGGTTAGTCACAAACCCATTGATGACGGACAAGTCGATGCGCATACCTTTATCTGACAGAAGGGTCGCGATCCCACTCTTTGTGTTGTCTGTAACGCAGATCATCGGGTGGGGAACAGTAGGCTTGCCATCGATCGTCGGAAGGCGGATGGCCGACGATTTGAAGATGGACATTTCGTCTGTCTTCGCCGCCAACTCGGTTCTGTATGCTGTGATGGGGCTTGGGGCTCCACTTCTGGCCAAGGTCTTTGCCCGGTTTGGTGCGAGGCGCGTCATGATCATGGGCACGATTCTCTCTGCCCTCGGTTTCCTCCTGCTGGCCGTGTGTCACGGGCCTTTGTTGTATTTCTCTGGCTGGGTGACGCTCGGAACAGCGGGTAGTGCCACGCTCTCAACGGCAGCCTACATCATGCTAAACGAGCTCTACGGCCAGGGGGCGAAACGCGCTATCGGTGGCCTTATGCTGGCTACCGGATTGGCGAACAGCATTTTCTGGCCAATCGCATCACTACTGGCCACCGCGGTTGGATGGCAGGCGATCTGTACGGTTTATGCTGCAATGCTGATGTTCATATCTCTGCCGCTTTATGTGTTTGGGCTTCCAGCGACGACGGCACCGGTCAATCAAAATCGGCGCCTTGTCGTCGAGACAGTCGGAGCACCGACACGGAAAGGTACGTTCTATCTGATTGCAGCGGCGATCACATTGAATGCATTTGTAACCTTCGGCTTCAGCGCAATTTTTTTCGAACTACTCAAAGCGGCAGGACTGCCTTCGATGCAAGCGGTTGCCTTTGGCTCCGCACTCGGAGTAATCCAGGTGGGCGCGAGGGCGGTAGACTTCCTGGGCGGAGCCAGATGGGATGGCATTTCGACGGGAATCCTTGCCGGAATCGTTCTTCCACTTTCGATGGTGTTGCTCATGTTGGAGCACGGTTCGCATACTGCTGTGGCGATCTTTGTCCTCTTCTACGGTCTGGGTAGCGGAGCACTCGCGGTCGCACGCGCAACGATACCCTTGGTGTTTTATGACAAGGCGGACTACGCGTTGGCAGCATCGCGCATCGCGTTACCTCTGAACATGAGTTGCGCCGCCGCGCCGCCTTTTTTCATTGCACTACTGACCCGGCTTGGAAGCTCAGCCTTATTAGAGGCGGCGATCCTGTGTTCGGGAACTGCATTGATTCTGCTGTTGGTTCTCACACGTCGGCGCCCTGGGCTGAATAACGCCGCGCCGGCCGCATGACATTTAAAGCCATGCTCGAACTGTCGCCTATCGTTTGGCATATGTAGGCGCGACCCTCGGCCGACGTCAGACGTTCTGGTTCGTGGGCAGTGCAGGGGGCGCTGCTACCCGCCTGTTGGACTAGGCCCCCGCATCCCGATCTGCCAGGAAGACCGAGAGCGCGCAGCAAATGGACGTCTGAAACTCTTTTATCTGAGCGTGCCGGCTATGTCAGATGCTTGCTGCCGTTAGCGGCGTTTCGATAGTCAGAGAACGTGAAGATTGCGGATCTTGGCGATTTGCGATGAGCGCTTCAGAATCATGTCTGTGATGTACTCGGGCAGCAGCGCCCGCGGGATGTTGGCCGGTACGTCGTCGACACGCTGCGACGGCACGTGGACGACGAAGTCGTCCGGTGCGCTTCGCAGGTTGTGCTCGTAGGCGACGCGATATTGCATGGCAAGGCAGAGGGATCTCGAAGCAAATGATTGTAGTAGTAGCTGAACCAGCATTGACGATGGCAACCTGGCGCGGGGCTTCCGCCGATCGCGTCGCGCCGTAGTCGAGCCCCAAGGACACAGTCGACCTCGTGACCTGGAGCGGTAACAATGTGTCTCCGTCTACTGATCGAGGAGCATCGAAAGTGTTGATCGCCTTCGGCGGACTACCCGGCACTGGCAAGACGACGGTAGCGCAAACACTGGCCCGCAAGCTCGCTGCGGTTTATCTACGCATAGATACCTTCGAGCAGGCAATCAGGTCGTGCAACAGCGGCGGAGCGGACACCAAGGCTGCTGGCTATGTGGCCGCATATGCGGTTGCCTGCGATAACTTACGGCTGGGGTCGACTGTCGTCGCGGACTCCGTCAACCCGTTGCGGATTACGCGTAGCGCCTGGAGAAATGTAGCGTTCGACGCAGGTGTGCAGATTTTCGAAATTGAGTTGGTTTGTTCGGATGCGTCAATGCACCGGCACAGGGTTGAGGTGCGAAAGGCCGATAGCCCCGGTCTTGAGTTGCCGACATGGCAAAGCGTGCTCGAACGTCAATACGACCCATGGGAATGTCCCCACCTCGTCGTCGACACTGCAATGTGTTCGGTCGAGCAGGCCATCGAAGGAATCATGCAACAACTGCCGCTTACCCCGCCTGGGGGACGAACTGTTTAGCGCAAAGAACGCCGAACGAGCCGGTCAACGAACTCGGCTTTCCAGACCGCCGGGTACGGGCTTAAAATCGGTTCGGAAGGGGGGGAGCGCCGTCTGCCTGACCAGGCTCGAGTTTATTCGCAGCCTCGGCCAGTTAGGGCGTTTAACTCGCGAGCTTGAATCGTAGACAATCTCGGAGCAAAGCACCACTGTACGCTGAGCTGGGGACGATCAGCGTTACATGGCGCACTCAGGGTCATTTTGCGGACCTTATGCGTACCACACCTCAGCTACCATCCCTTTTATCTCTGCGTGCATTTGAAGCAACTGCGAGACTCCTGAGTTTCAGTCTGGCGGCGCAAGAGTTGTTCGTAACGCAAAGTGCCATCAGCCATCAGGTTCAGAAGCTGGAAGGCGATCTTGGCGTGGCATTATTCGAACGCCGCGCGCGTGCGATCGCACTGACGGTGGCTGGGCAGACCTATTACGCGAGAGTTCACGCAGCGTTCGAACTACTGCGGCAAGGCACGCAGGAGGCCCGTGCGCCAATGACCAAACTGACGACCTTGACCGTCGGACTATTGGCCTCTTTCGCGACGCGTTGGTTGGCTCCGCGCCTGGAAAGTTTTCATGCGGCCCATCCCAACATAGTCCTAAAACTGCTGCCGGAAATTTCGCTTGCCGACGTGTCCGGCGGTGAGGTGGACGTTGCAATCCGTTATGGCCGCGGAGGATGGTCCGATGTCCACGCGCAACAGCTCATGCCCGAACGTCTGTCCGCGGTCTGTGCGCCCGCCCTGCTTGTCGGTGCGAACCCGCCAAGTGAGCCGCGAGATCTTTTGCGCTTCCCCGTGCTGACTTCACATTCCAGACAGCCATTCGAATGGGACGCCTGGGCGCATCGCTTCGGCGTGGATTTGCGCGATGCACGGACGGTACAACTGCACGACTACAACATCGTCGTGGAAGCCACGCTGGCCGGACAGGGTATCGCCATGGGGCGCCACAACCTGATCAGCCTGCAGTTAGCGAGTGGGGCGTTGGTTCAGGCGCTACCCGATACGGTACTGGACGAGCCCCGAATCGGTTGGTGGCTCGTGACGCCGAAGGCTGGCATGAGCAAGGCCGCTTCGGGGTTCTGCACCTGGCTCACTAAAACCGCCCGCGAGGGTGTGCTTGGGCGGACGTATTAGTTTTATTCATGAGTAGCGCGTGAAAATTGATTGGTCACGTGATGGCTGGGTCACTAGGATGGGGGCTTCTTCCATCTTGAGCGGACGCTTCTACCATGACCTTATTAATTTCCGCTCGCATTGCCGAACTGGGACTCACGCTTGAGCCCGCCGCCTTTCCTGCTGCCAACTACGTATCGTTCGCGCAGGACGGCAATCTCCTCTATATCTCAGGCCAGATCTCCCGGAAGGGTAATCAGCCGGCTTACGTGGGCCGTCTCGGCGACAACATTTCCGACCATGACGGGATCGAAGCGGCGCGCCTGTCGGCGTTGGGCGTACTGTCCCAGATTGCTGCCGCTACAGGTGATCGTCTGAACCGCGTCGCGCGTGTCGTGCGGCTGGATGTGTTCGTGGCTAGTACGCCGGAATTCAATCGCCAAAGCGCAATCGCCAACGGCGCGTCCGACTTGATGATTGAGGTATTCGGCGATGTCGGCCGTCATGCGCGCAGCGCTGTCGGTGTCGCGTCGTTGCCCGCAGGCGTGGCGGTGGAGGTGGAGGCCGTTGTCTCGCTTACGCAGCCGTGAAACCGATCCTCACCACGTACCACCGGAATCCGCCTATGTCTACCAGCCTTTCGCCAACTGCCGTGGACGCATTGCGTGCAAGCACTCCTGGCGCGCAAAGCATCACACATTTCAATCACGCGGGCGCTTCGCTGCCGTCCTCGGCCACGTTGGAGGCAATTCATGCCCACCTGTGGCGCGAAGCAACCTTGGGGCCGATGGAGGCGGGGGTGGCCGCGAGCGAGCAGACGGAGCGAGCTCGTCTGCTTGCGGCCAAACTGCTAAACGCCCAGCCTTCCGAGATAGCGATGACTACGGGCAATTCGCCGGGGTGGGGGGCCGCATTTGCCGCGCTGGGGTCCTGGCAACCCGGCGATCGCATCCTCGTCGGACGCCATGAGTGGGGCGGTAATCTCGCCGCAATGCAGTTGGTCGCTCAGCGCTCGGGCGCGTCGATCGAGGCCATTCCCTCCGATATTAGCGGTGCAGTGGACCCCCACGCGCTGGAAGCGATGCTCGACGATCGGGTGCGCCTGATTGCACTCACCTGGTTACCGGCGAACGGCGGCCTGATCAATCCCGCCGCGGCGATCGGGCGGGTGGCGCGCCGTCACGGCATCCCGTACTTTATCGACGCCGCACAGGCAGTGGGCCAACTCCCTGTCGACGTAGTTGAGGTGGGTTGCGATGTTCTGAGCGGTGCGGGTCGGAAAGCACTGCGTGGTCCGAGAGGCACGGGCCTGTTGTATGTCAGGCAGGATTTTCTATCCCGGTTGACGCCGGCGTTCGTTGACAGGCGGTCCGCTCCACTTGATCTGAACGGCGAACCCGTCTTGCGAAACGATGCTGCGCGGTTCGAATCGGCGGAAGCGTCGCTGGCGCTGCGCTGCGGACTTGCCAATGCGTTGCAGGAAGCCCTCGAAATCGGGATTGACAATATCCGCGCGCGGATCGACGCCATCGCGCAGGTCTTGCGTATACAACTGGCCGACATTCCGGGTGTGACGGTGCTCGATCAAGGCGTTGAACTATCCGGTCTGGTGGCATTCAATGTGGTGGGGCTGGATGCCCAATCGGTGCAGCGCAGTCTTGCGGCTCGGGGTGTCTCGATAGGCAGCAATGGCGTCGGTTACACCCCAATGGATATGGCATCCAGAGGACTTGAACAGATCGCGCGCGCCTCGGTCAGCTACCTGACCACGGAAGTGGAGATCGGCAAACTACTTGAGGGAATACGAGCATTGGTGCACTAACTCAAGCGGTGCCTGGGCGCGCAGAGGGCGTCAGTGTGCCTGCTAGATGGAGCGGCAGCTTCCGGCAGATCTGAAGGGCCCCAGTGGATGGCGTCCGGAAGTTCCAGCCTCGGTCGCATGGGGACGCGTGTCGCTTGAATAGCGGACCTCGGCAACTGGCCACTTTCGGACGCTCGACGCTCCGTAAAGATCGCAAGCAAGCCGCGCGATTCGGGCTTACTCCAGCGTCTTCGCAAGGTGTTCTGCCGCGCGCTTCGTAGCAGACCTGCGCTGTTCGATAAAGGAGGCATTTTTCTGGCGGATTGCTTCAGTCAGTGCTGGCGGAGCGGTGCGCGGTGATCCTGTCTGATACGGCGGGGCGGGATCGTACTCCATCTGAAGCTGGATTTCCTGAGCGACTTGATGACCTACGAGATCTGCCACTACAGTCAGGGCGAAGTCGATGCCAGAGGTCACGCCAGCGCCCGTAATCCGGTTGCGGTCCCGCACAACGCGCTCATGTACGGGTTCAACGCCGAGCAAACTCAACTGGTCGATAGAGGACCAGTGGCACGTTGCCCGGTAGCCGGCGAGCAGGCCCGCGGCTGCCAGAACTAGCGATCCAGTGCAGACCGACGTAACCAGTTTGCAATGGGCAGCAGCCGTCCTGAGGAAATGCAGTGTAATTTCATCGTCCATGAGTGCGATCTGGCCCGGGCCGCCTGGAACGCAGATCACGTCTAACTCAGGACAGGCCGCGAATGTCGTGGTGGGCAGAATTCTCAGTCCCCGGTCGGACGATACGGGGTCGAGAGTTTTCCACAGCAGATGTATTTCAGCACCGGGTATACGCCCAAACACCTCTGCCGGCCCCGTCAGATCAAGTTGTGTCAGTTCGGGAAAGAGGACGAGACCAACTCGGATTTTTTCACCAATCACGATCATCTCCAGTGGGGTTCGCACCCATTGTAACGGCCACGCGTGTCCCGGATCGCTTGCGAGCGCCAGGCCGCACGCTTGTGGATGCGGACCGCACTGAACGTAGCCGTCCTCCAGTGCTCGTGTCGGCGAGAGCCAAGTGTTGCGCGCGCTACCGACCGCGTGTTCATAGGCGCGCGGAGTCGGCAGTCTGATTCCATCAGATCAAGCAAGTGGGCATCAGAACGATGAAATGAAGGCTGCAGGTCGGCGAGCTGGGCCCATGAGTGAGCGCGTATTAGACGGCGAGGGGGGAAGGTTTGCGTCTGGCATTGCCCTTGAGCTAACCGCTGACGCGAGGCGGCAGTAGGCTCACGGTAGCGCGGTCGCGTGTCACGGTCAACGCTGGCTGCAACCAGCAGCGTTCTGGTCTTCAGAGAATTCGGAGATTGCGGATCTTGGCGATCTGCGATGAGCGCTTCAGAATGATGTCTGTGATGTATTCGGGCAGCAGCGCCCGCGGGATGTTCGCTGGAATGTTGTCGACGAGCTGCGAGGGGACGTGGACGATGAAGTCGTCCGGTGCGCTTCGCAGGCTGTGCTCGTAGGCGACGCGGTATTGCATAGGGTCGGCTAGCGAGAATTCGGAAGCGAATGATTGTAGCAGCGGCTACACGGGCATCAACGATAGCTATTTGGCTCGGCTTCCGCCGATCGAGTCGGGGGGTAGCTGGCCAGGAGCGGGCAGTTCCCCCAGTGTTAATAATCGGCGGCACCCGCCGGGAGCGACGAAATCCTGGCACTACGCTGCCAGTGCCACCAGCGCCATGCCCCCCGGCTTATGCGATCGCATAAAGACGTCATGGCTTAGATCGTCAGCAATGTGCAGCGACGGTTAAGCGGTATCCCGATACTTGGTAAGAGGCAGCGTGTCGAACTTCGCCTGCGCGTCCAACTCATCATTTCGCTCAATCCCCAATTGCTGACGCAGTGCCTCCCAGCCCGCCGGCGTCACTGTCAGAGCGCGGGTCTTATGAAACCGCGTCATCCATCCATTCGAACGAAATACGTTCATCAGGTAGGCCCCGAGAGCACCGGCAATGTGGTATTGCCGCTCTGTCCAGTCCAGGCAACGGTTTGCGTGTTCAACGCGATCGGCGAATGGCTCGCTTGCGTCCGCGCCGAGTTTCTGCAGCCATGATTTCCCGCGCGGTGTCAACTCATACGCGTATTCATCGCGCTGAACAAGATAGGCGTGCTCGATCATGCCTCGCGTGACGGCGACGCCTATCTGGCCCGCGAGATGATCGTAGCAGCAGCGCGCGAAACGCAGTTCGCGTGCAGAGCTGTTCGGCGCTGTGCGCCACGCCTGACTGACCGGGCCGACGGACGCGAGGCTCTCCAGCACGCGGGCAACGTGAGGGCCTGCAAGCGTGTAGTAACGGTGCCGACCCTTGGCCTCCACCTTCAGCAAGCCGCCGTCAAGAAGCTTTGCAAGGTGCGAACTTGCGGTCTGTGCCGTGACGCCAGCGACTTCGGCGAGCGCGCTCGCCGCGCGGGCACAGTTGTCGGCCAGCGTGATCAGGATCACGGCACGGACCGGTTCTGCTATCAGGTGGGCGACTGTGGAAATGTTGTGCTGGCTCACTGCGCCCTCCAATCGACGCGATGGTTCTTTCCGCTTCTCGACGCGATACGCGTGATTCGAACATACTTCGACACGTGTCGAAGCATTGTTGATGGCGTCCCCCATATAGTCAACAGCCTATTGTGTCGGGAACCTCATTCCATGAATGAAACAGTCAAGTACAAGAAGCGTATTTTGTGGGCGACGAGCCTTAGCTATGTCGTTGTCATACTCGACACGTCAATCGTCAACATCGCGCTCGCGCGTATCGCCGCCACGTTAGGTTCAGACTTGTTGGGTTTGCAGTGGGTCGTGAATGCATACACGCTGACGTTCGCAGGCCTATTGCTAACGGGCGGCCTGCTAGGCGACCGTCTTGGTGCAAAGAACGTGTGTATGACAGGGTTGCTGGTGTTCGCAGGCGCGTCGGCGGTGTGTGGCGCCGCGCCGGATCTGGCGACGCTAGTGGCTGCACGCACGTTGCAGGGCGTCGGCGCGGCGCTTCTGGTCCCATGTTCTCTAACCCTCATCAGCACCGGCTATCGTGACGCCACGGAGCGGGCTGGCGCGATCAGCGTATGGGCTGGTTGTGGCGGCGTCGCCATGGCAGCGGGCCCGCTTGCAGGCGGCCTACTGATTTACTGGTTCGGTTGGCGGAGCATGTTTTTCGTGAACGTTCCACTTGCCATGGGCGGTGCGTGGCTGACCTTGCGCATCCCGCGCGCATCGGATCGTCGTGGTGGTTCGCAAATGGACCTTGGCGGCCAGGCGGCAGCAATCGTCGCGCTCGGAAGTTCAATTGCAATCCTTATCGAAGGCGCGAATCTGGGGTGGGGATCGGCGCCCATTCTGTGCGGCATCGCGCTGGCCACGGCGGCATGGCTATGTTTCGTTGTGATCGAGCGCCGACACATGCAGCCAATGCTCCCACTCAGCCTGTTCCGCGTGCCGGTGTTTTCCGCGTCTGCCTTTGTCTCGATAGTGTCGGCGTTCATTTTCTATGGACTATTGTTTCTGCTTAGCCTTCATTTTCAGGAGAGCTGTGGTTGGCCGGCCTGGCAGACCGGTCTCGCCTTTCTGCCGCTTACCGTGCTGGTGGCGGGCGGCAGTTTTTCAGCAAGTCGGCTCTGCAGCGCTTACAGTGCGCGCCATGTTGTAGTCGGGGGATTTCTGCTTTACGTAATAGGTTTTTCAGGATTGCTTGGCATGGCGAACAATACGCCATACTGGCGCGTGGCGTTGTTTTTTCCTGCGGTCGGGTTTGGCGCGGGCGTGATAACGCCGGCTGTCACGGTTGCAGTGATGAGCACTGTCGAGAAAAGCTGTGCCGGAATCGCGGCTGGAGTGCTAAATGCGGGTAGGCAGAGCGGCTCTGCATTCGGCGTGGCGATCTTCGGCGCGTTGATGAGCACGGCGCGGACACCCGGGCAAGGCGTTCTCATGGCCGTCCTCCTCGCGATCGGACTGTCGCTTACAGCGGCCGTATGCTGGCGCGCAGCATCACGCCACGGCGCCCGTGACGCCAACGCACTTGACGTCCGCTAAGTCGTTACAAGGGCCAAATGAATGGCCGATGTCGAGAAACTGAACGTCCCTTGCGGGTGGGCTTATGTGTGTTGCATCAGATGCACGCCCGAGGCGGCCGTCGCACTGGATCGTGAGGCGCCGGTCGGCCAACACGAGACGTTCGACTCCAGTGTCAGAATCGTCGACAATTGAGTCAGGAATTCGAGCCCCAATTTACATCTGCCCACGGGTGCCCCATTGATGCAGCGATAGCTGCCTGCCCTAGAGGAGCGCAATGAATAGTGAGGACAGATTCGTCACGTTGTGGCGCTCAGTTATCGCTTATCCGCTCGCAATGACTGCGGGTGCGATGGCATTTTTCCCATTTCTCGAGTTCGGACGCTGGCAGCCTATGTTTCCGGGCAAAGGGTTTGTTTCGAACGCTTCGGCTTCCATTCAGTTAGAAGCAGGCGCAGTCATGATGGGGATCTTCGTTTTCTCGGTTCCAGTACTGCCGTTCTACGCTTGCGGCATGCTAATCGCCAACAAGTTCCGGATTCGGCATTGGCTTTACTTCTCGTCACTAGGCACCATGGTATCAACGGGTATTGTGATGGCAATCTACTTGTCTGGACCTCACGGCGCCATTGACAGGACGCCTTATCCGCTATTGATCCGGGTGGTGATGCCCATTGGCGCTGTAGGTGGTTTTGTGTGTTGGGCTTTCGTTCGTTTCGCATGGCGTCTTCGCCGCTTTCCGGACAGTTGAGGCGGCATACTGCTTTTAAAAATTGAAGCAGCTTGTAGCATGGGCCTGAACGCGTCTATTCCCCTGTCGCCAAGCGTATCGAGTCGAGTGTCCGCAACGCGGGGGACTAAGGGACCATCCAGGGTCGCGCGCTGTGGATCGCTGCAAGAACATGCGCGCAGTCGTCTATGCGGACCGCATAAGGCAGCCGTTGGCTGTTTGGGACATTCGAGAGCGCGCCTAGGATCGATAACAATCTGACGCTGTTCCTAACTCCGGCCATGGATAATGCACATACCTTCTGGAGTTGACCCTGTAATCCCGGACACAGCGTCACACTAAGGTTGCTGAATCCATTGCGCGACGGAACGCTCTTGGCGAGCGATATTTCAACGC
>NZ_JAVDVL010000005.1:0-497761 GCF_031456815.1 Paraburkholderia strydomiana | reverse complement strand
GTGCTTAAAAGCCCTTGAAAGTAGATATTTCTGAACTTCAAAACCGGACATTTCTAAAAAGTCCAAACCCGGACATCTCAACAAAGCCTCGACAACTGGTGTGAGTCCCAGGTTCAGATGTCGCGTTTCCGCTAAATAGAAATGTCGTATTTCGACATTAGTTTGATCGTCGACCATCCGTTTGGGAGCGCCGGCGATGAACGCGACTGGGACGATCACGATGACGATGCGTGAAGTGGATCGGTTCAAGGTCGTTCAGGCCGTGACCGAGGCCCGGCTCAAGCCGGGCCAGGCGGCTGAGCGCCTGGGATTGTGTGTACGCCAGGTCGAGCGGCTGGTGCAGCGTTATGAGGCAGCCGGCGTGGCCGGACTGGTGTCGGGCAAGCGTGGCCGGCCGGGCAATCACCAGCTTCCTGCCGGCAAGGCGCAGCGGGCGCTGGCGCTGATCCGCGAGCGCTACACGGATTTTGGGCCGACGCTGGCGTGCGAGAAGCTGCGCGAATGTCATGGCATTGAGCTGGCGGTCGAGACGGTACGCACGCTGATGCGGGCTGGCGGGCTGTGGATTCCGCGCAAGGAGCGCCCGCCGAAGGTGTACCAGCCGCGTAACCGCCGCGCATGCCTGGGCGAACTGATCCAGATCGACGGCAGCGATCACCGCTGGTTCGAGGACCGGGCGCCCGCCTGCACGCTGCTGGTGTTCATCGATGACGCGACCGGGCGGCTGATGGCGCTGCACTTCACGGCCACCGAGTCGACCTTCAGCTACTTTGAGGCGCTGGCGAGGTATCTGCACGCGCACGGCAAGCCAGTGGCGTTCTACAGCGACAAGGCCAGCGTTTTTTACGTGAAGCAACGCTCGGAGACGGCGGGCAAAGGCGTCACGCAGTTCGGCCGGGCCCTGTACGAACTGAACATCGACGCGTTCTGTGCGAACACGATCAGGCCAAGGGACGTGTCGAGCGGGCCAACCTGACGCTGCAGGATCGCCTCGTGAAGGAGCTGCGGCTGCGTGGCATCAGCACCCGCGAGGCGGCCAATGCATATGCGCCCTCCTTCATCGCCGACTTCAACCGTCGGTTCGGCAAACCGCCCAGGAGTGATCACGACGCTCACCGGGCGTTGCATGTCGACGAGGATCTGCGGCAGATCCTCGCGTATCGCGTGCCACGCAAGGTCTCCAATGCGCTGACCGTGCAGTACGACCGCGTGATGTATCTGCTCGATGACACGCCCGTCAGTCGTGCGCTGATGCATGAGTACGTCGAGGTCGTTGAATACCCTGATGGCGTCATCGAGGTCCAGGCCAGCGGTGTCACGCTGCCGTACCGGCAATACGACCGCATCACGCGCATTGATCAGGGTGCTGAGCTCGAGAACAAGCGGCTTGCAAGCGCCCTGGAGGTGGCGAGGCGCGTGCAGGCCGTGCGCGATGACCGCCGTGCCTCGGGCTCGCCCTCACGTACGCATTGCGGTGAGGAAGTACGCGCGAAGCAGGCGCTCATCGGACTGAAGAAACAGCGGGCAATTGATGTTGCCGACATCAGTCATGCTGTTCTGGAAGTCAGTGCTAAAGCAATGCGGGGACGGGGGGCGGCTGCGCCGCCCCACCCCAAAACCATAAAAAGAAACAAGGCTAAAATCGCTCTGAAACCCGACATTTCGATTTAGCCGGAGGTGCGACATTTGAACTTAGCGGAGACAAATGGATGTAGCGGCAATACGAGATGTCGTGTTTCGCTGCTGATGCCGCGGACCGGCCATACCGCCCGCCGACCTTCCTATGCCGCGTGTTCGAACCTCTTGAGCGCGGTCCAGGCGCTGAAACGCGGCCGGACTCAGAGGACAGCCTCGGCCCGGACCTCTACATTGCAAGAGAAATCGCCCATGCTCACGGCGGCGATGTGGCCGCAAGGTCTGACGAATCGGAAACGGTCTTCACCGTTCGACTACCCCGTGGAACTCCCGACGTCTGAAAAGACCCACCACACCAACGCTAACACTTTCGACTGGAGCGCCGATTGCGCTGATCCGCGCTGACGAGCCTCTCCAGTCATGTCTATGCGGCGACCCAAACCAGTTGACGAATGTCGCTCAGCGACGACCGACGTGGGGTGCATGCATTTTGCCGTCAACGATAGGCAGTCCGTCGAGTTCCGATGGCTGCATCAATTACTTAATGTGCGGCTTCGATGACGCTCCAGATTCGTTCAGTGGAGTCGCCCGTGAATCGTCTGGCGATGACAGCATGGCACTTGGTGCACCGATAGTGCTCGAGAGCGAGCGTACCGTTACACTCAGCAATGCCTATCAATGTGAGGCTGTCTTGCCGTTGAACATCGACGGGGCGGCCGTCGATGTTGGCGCATATATCGCAGACTTCCAAAGTGCCTCCTCACCTCGTCGTTGACGTTATCCAGTATTCGAACTGCCGTTTATGTAGCTACCCCGGCTGTCCCTTTTTGGACATCACTGACAGCACTGGATCGACATCACTCGGCGCCTTCTGCCTCCGAGCGGGACGCTGCCCCGCTAAAAGCTATTACCCTTTCCCCGCTCCCAGCGTTCGCTCTACGGCGAGCGCCCAGTGCCAACCGCCGTCTTGTTCAAATACGTGAAGCGTTGAGCCGTGCGCATCCCTTGATTCCGTCATGTGCGCCTCCGCCGGCGGAAACCGGATCGACGAAAAATGCCTTACCGTTTTCCGCTTGAGCATAGGCGCAAAATTGCTGCATCACAACAATAAATTGTGGTGCCGCCTATTGATGAGCACGGCTTTGTGCCGTAGGCGGCCATTTGCCGCCTCCCCCGACAAGGTATTCGAGCGCCAGCTTCGCACGCAGAAATCAGCCGGACGACGATCCGCAGATACATTCCGGATGAATGCGCGCGTTGTAGTTCGCGCCCGCAAATTAGACAGATAAACTTGCAAGTTAATCTGTCTTGATCTACGCTTCACTCATGGCTCGCTCCCGTCAATCCACTCCGCCGCTGGAATGCGTCGTCTCTGATCTAACGCTGGCTGTCGGCCAGCTGTTGCGTCGGCTGCGCAGCACCAATCCCGGCGACGTGAATCTGTCGCAGTCCAGCGTGCTCGCGAGGCTCGAACGTGAAGGCCCCATGACCACCGCCGATCTCGCGCGCGCCGAATCGATGAAGCCGCAGTCTATGAAAACCATCCTCGCGGGCCTTGAAGAGGAGGCATGCGTCGAGCGCGAAGCGCATCCCACGGACGGCCGCCAGATCCTGTTCGCGATCACGCGCAAAGGGCTGAACGAACGCAAGCGGCGCACGGCGGCCAAACGCGAATGGCTGCTGGCGAAGCTCGAACAGTTCGATCCGCAGGACGTCGCGACGCTTGCTGCGGCCATTCCCCTCATCATGCGGCTCGGCGATTCCACGCCTCCCTAGGGTTTCCGGATTCTCCAGCTTTCGTTGAAGGACGAACCATGAGCTTCGTTGCGATCTTTTTCGCGGGTGCCTTCCTGTGCAACGCGATGCCGCATCTCACCGCAGGTCTGCGCGGCGAGGTGTTCCCTTCTCCGTTCTCGACACCGCATGGCAAGGGGCCGTCGTCGCCGCTGGTCAATTTCCCGTGGGGCATGCTGAACGCATTGATCGGTCTGGCGTTGCTGGTCCACCATCCGTTCGCGCCTGGCGTGAACGTCGATAGCGCGGCGCTGCTCGTCGGCGTGCTAGTCATGGGTGCTTTCACATCGGTTCATTTCGGCCGTGTACGTCGCGAAGGTCTGTTTTGAGCGCGACGCAGCGCGATCAGCTCGATCCGCTGGTCTGGAAAATTACCGCCGTCGCCGTACTCGGCTCGCTGCTCGCGCAACTCGATGCGACTATCGTCAACGTGTCGTTGTCGGGTCTCGCGCAGGATCTTCATGCCACATTGCCCGCCATTCAGTGGGCGTCAACATCAACAACGGCAACGGCGCGACGCTCAATCGCGTGACAGGCGGCACGCCGTCGATCATCCTCGGCAAGCTGAACGCGACCGGCAGCGTCTACCTGATCAATCCGCAAGGCATAGTGGTCGGACCGCAAGGCGTGGTCACGACGGGCGGTCGCTTCGTTGCCTCCACACTCGACACCGACAACGCGTCGTTCATGGCCGGCGGCCCGCTGACGTTTTCCGGCCAGTCGACGCAACGCGTGGTGAACCTCGGCAATATCGGCTCGACGAACGGCGACGTGCTGCTGATCGCCGCGAGTGAAGTCGACAACTACGGCAACATCAGCGCGCCGAACGGCACCGCCGAGATCGCGGTGGGCAACAAGGTGCTGTTGCAGGACTCGTCCAGCTCGCAGCAGATGTTCGTGCAGACCGCGAGCGGTGGCGCGATCGTCAACACGGGCGCGATCGAAGCGGCACAGGTGAACCTGCAGGCCGTCGACGGCAACATCTATGCGTTGGCCGGCAACGCCGACGTGCTACGCGCGACCGGCACCGCGGTGCGTGACGGTCACGTGTGGCTCGTCGCGGGTCCGAAAGGACAGGTGATTCTCGCGGGCAACATCGCCGCGAAAAACGCCGACGGAAAAGGCGGCACGGTCGATATGGACACGGGTCTCTTCACGTTCTGGGGCGACTTCGCGAAGGTCGTCGCGGGCCAGTGGAACGTCACGCTGCCCGCGTACACGTTCGACAACGGCGCGTCGCGTTCTTTCACGCGCAGCCTCAACGACGGCACATCCATTTCGATGACGACCACCGGCGCCAACGGCCAGAGCGGTGACCTCGTCGCAGATCAGAGCATTCAGTGGACCGGTGGCGCATCGCTCGCGCTGAACGCGGCACATAGCCTGACGGTCAGCCCGGGCGTCACGTTGAGCAACCAGGGCAGCGGCGCGCTGACACTGCGCGCGGACGCAGCGAGCGTGAACAACGGCGGCAGCATCACGAACAATGGCACCATTGACTGGTCGCAGAGCACCGGCACGGTTAGCGCGCTGTATGACATGAACGGCAGTTACACGCCCGGCACGTTACTCGCAAATTGCGCGTGGGTCGCGCCTGATTACAGTGGGCTCGTTACGCAAATCACAGGCTACAAGCTGGTCAATACGGTGCAGGACCTGCAGAACATCGAGAGCGATATGAGCGGCAACTACGCGCTCGGTCGCGACATCGACGCGACGGGTTACGCGTTCAAGACGCTCGGCTTCGCAAGCAAAACCTCGTTCACCGGTCAGTTCGATGGCATGTGGCATAGCGTGTCGCATCTCAATCCTGACATCTCGTTCATCAGTGATATTGCCGCAAACGCGGTAGTGCGCGACGTCGATCTCCTCGACGCGTCGGCCGGGAAACAGGTGCCGTCGGGTCAATCTGAGGGCATTCTGGCCATGACCAATCACGGCACGGTCGTCAACGCCTTCTCCTCCGGCGTCATCGGTCCACGTAGCAACGACACGTCGGCGTCAGTAGGCGGTCTTGTGGGCAGTAACTTTGGAACAATCGCACGTTCGGGCAGCAGTGCCACGGTCTATCCAGACAGCGGCGGTGGCGGACTCGTCTCCGACAACTACGGAACCATCACGCAGTCCTATGCGACTGGCATGGTCCAGGCGATCGCGTCGCGTAGCCCAGCGGCAGGTCTCGCCGACCACAACGTGGGCACAATCTCGCAGTCGTTCGCAGCGGGGAGAGTTCTGGCATTTAATCCATTGAACGAAGGCGGAATCTGTGTGCGTTGCACAGTGCTCGGCAGCGACGTCTACTGGAATAAGGAAACGACAGGACAGGCGGAAAGCGGCGGCAATCTGCCCGCTTTGAACGGGCTGACCACTGCGCAGATGAGTGACCCGAGGAGCTTCGTCGGCTGGAACTTCAGCAGCGATGGCGCCTGGGCGATGCCGGCTGGCGCCACGCATCCGGTGCTGCGCTGGCAGGTGGAACATTGAGCGGAACACGTTGCTGTGGGACTGGATCAGTACGCGAAATCGTCGCCACCCCTTCCCCACTCGACCCAACTGAGCCCGACGACGACTGGCTCTGATCGACCTGATGCGGTCCTTCAGATTTTCCGAAATCGGCCGTTAATAGAGCACAGTATGCACGTATGTTGTGTTCCGCGCTGTGGCATATGTGAGTGACCACGCCTATCTGGATGAGGGTATATGAAGACCGCTGCGAAGCATTTGTTGGGGACTGTGTTTGTCGCCTTGCTTTGGATCCTCTCGGACGTTGCGCTCGCCGACAGTGTCGCAGCTCAGACTTTCTCGCTGGACCCGAGGGTCGAAAAAATTGCTGAAGCGTACGCGTCGGACGCCGTCGATTTCTCGGCAAAACACTTCACGACAAAACTCGATTGGTCGGATGCAAGCATTGCAGATGTAGAGAAGATATTGGGTCAAATGAACCTGTCGTACGCCAACACCGCCCCCAAGCCTACCGATGACAAAGTCATGGCTTTCGCAAAGGTTTTCGGAAGCTACGTGGGCGAGGTGTATCGCCGCAATCATGGAGGCGAATGGGGTATCGTCACGCTCGGCGGAGAACGCTATCCAGGCATGCAAACCGCATCCGGTACCGATTTTTGGCCTTGGGGTCGAGCATTCGATCGAATTACGAAGGGCCATGAAGACGATATTGCCGCCTACTACAGTGCGCTGCTGAAAAAATAGACAGCTGAGCGAGCAGCTTCTTTTTCAAACTGCTTCGAGGGCAACGAGAGTTGTCAATGATCTAGGGGCGTGTGTCGAATGTCCCGTACTGTGGCCGAAGATCGTCGCAGGCCCTAGACAGCAGCCGACCCAACAGTCGCTTACGCCGAAAAGGCGACTTTAGCGAGTAGTCCACCAACGTTCAGCCTCGTCGATGTGAGCGCATAGCGAGTCCGCAACTGCCATCGGCGAAGTGCCGTCATCGAATCTAAACCAGTTGTCAGCATCCGGTCCCGGCGACCCCAGTCTATGACGCTGACTGGGATGCAAATCGTGCGCCGTGACCTTGCCTCCCGATATGAATTTGCCCCAATAGGTGGTGATTCCTTCTATACCGCATTGAGATAGCTCCACGACGAAACCTCCCCCGTGTCGGTCGAACTGCACCGTCAACAGATCAATTCGACTTTCTCGCTGCCGTCGAAAGTGAGGCAGCGAACCTTTGAACCCTAGCTGACGGAGCGCGGGAACAAAGCGCACTTTCAACGCGTGGTTCATTTCGTCACGGCTCATCGGTGTGTCCAGTCAGAATGAGTCAGTAAGGTCACCGCCTGTCTGCGGAGGCGTGATTCTCGACGATTCAGACGATGAAGTCGAATGACTGAAAGTGGCCGATTAGGTGAGGTCGCCAACGTCTAGGCCGTCTCGTTGAAGCCAAGGGTCTTCGTTTCGGACGGCGGGAAAAAATGCGGTATGGCGGGGCTGTTCATCGCAAAAATATTTAACTGCGCGCCGTACAGGACGTGGCCGGAGTTTGAGGTGAAGCTAAAGGTCCCGTTCGCCGAAGCCTGAGCACTTTTATTAAACGCAAGAAATCCTGCGGCGGTAGTCGGGTCCTGGGCCAGATTGATCGGTGAGCCGTCAGATGTTGTGTAGATACCGTCCTTCATTTGATACTGTTGAGCGTCGCTGCCCAAACTCTTAAAAAGGTCCAGGAAGCCAACCAGGCCGTCTGCCTCTTTGCTTACGTCGTCTAACTGTGCCTGCGTAAGGGGCGAACCATCCGCGTCTGCCCAAGATGCATAGCCGGCGACAGCATCATCGTGGAATTTCCTAACGGCTTGGACAAGGCCCGCGTTGCTGTTCAGTTTCCCCTGAATCCAGCTTTTATCATCTGCGCTAAGGCTCTTCGATACGACCTTGATTGAACCGTTACTCGACTGGAAATCGAAATGTGCATTAGCGAGGTCCGGGCGCTGTGACAACACTGATCGCATCGTGGAAACCAGGGCGTTTGCGATGTCTCGCGCGTCACTACCCATCTTCAACGGTGCGCCGATCGCATCCATATATTTCGCCAGGCGAGCTGAAATAACCGAGGAGTCAAGGGCAGTCACCGTTAGCGGTGCTGCCGCCGTTCCATCGCTTGACGCGGCCTGTTTCTGGTTCAGTGCAATCGAATTCGGATTGGTGCTGGTCGCGGTCGCCGCTGTCGCATTTGTCGAAATAATAGAGACGCTCACTTTCCCCTCGCAAAGGTTTATTTCGTAAACGTGCTTACGGCCGCAGCTGCTGGAACTTGATGGACCGCTGATTTCCGGCCTTGGTTTTCATCGACCCGCACGGTGTTGCAAAACTAGAAAGCGGTCAGTCCGCCGAATCAGGGTTTCCCGGACTGGAGCACCGCAAAGCGGACGTTGATGACCTCACCCAATCGGCCAGGAACGGACCTTCGAAGTCAAATGGCAGAACGGCTGCTAGCGAGGAGTTACCGTTTAATGATTGGGGCGGCGATCAATCTGCTTGCCGCGGCCGTTCAGGCGGCCAAACTGGCCAGCGGCAATGCAAACCTGACCTTTAGACCTTGCTTATGCCAACGCAACTCCAGGCTGCCTCTGAATCGGCGCGTGACGCTATTGCGCAGCAACATGGCGCCGAACCCCTCTTTTTCGGGAGGTGCATCTATGGTCGGGCCGCCGTCTTCTTGCCAAAGGAAGTCGAGCACCTCATCGCGTCGCTCCCAGCTCAACAGGACGCGCCCCCCGTCTGCTGAAAGCGCGCCGTACTTGGCGGCGTTCGTCGCCAGCTCATGAAGCACTAACGCAAGACCTGTCATCGCTTGCTCGCCAAGGCTCAGATCTTCGCCTACCACAATGAAACGATCGTGATCTGCGGACCTATAGGGTTCGAAGATTGCATCTGTCAGCCCCCGCAGCGTGGCTGAGGATGACACCGACGCAGTCGGGCTCGCGCGGGGACTCTGGCGGGCGAGCGCATGTGAGGCGGCGAGGGCATGCAGTCGACCTGACAGGGTATTCGCGAAATCTGCGGTTGACGTGGCCAGTCGCGCGCCCACTTGAATCATCGAGTCAACGACAGCGAACACGTTATTGACCCGATGGTCCATTTCGCGCGTCAACATCTCCTGCTGATTTAACGCTTCGCGTAAACGCTCCTGGTTTTGCTGCATGGCAAGCGCGATGGCAACGAACGACGCCAGCTCCCGCATGATTCGCGCGTGCCCGCTATCAAAGTGTCCTTCTTCCTCGGAAACGATCCACAGCGTCCCGAGCGGTTGTCCGTGGGCCACATACAGTGGGACAAGAAGCACCTCGGGACAGCTCACTCCTGCCTCTGCAATCCACGAATAATGGCGCTCCGGGTGCCGCGTCAGGGTGGGCTCAAATCGATCAAGGCAAACGCCGCAGGGACTGTAATTGCGTGGAGTGGTCCCCCCTTCGAATGGCGCGAGCTTGCCTCGCAGATGACGCCAGCGAAAGATGCCGGCTGTGCCTTCCTGCGGCTCGAACGCGCTGATTCCGGCGGACGTTGCACCGGTCATTAACATGGCGCGCTCGACGAGCTTTGGCAGGAGCTGTTCGGGATGGTCCAGCATCTGCGCACCAATGTCCTGCAGCGCAAGCTTTTCGCCGAGGTGATCTACGACGTTGGGGACCCGCCGTTGGAGTTCAGGGGTTATGTACAGGTCATACGGGGGCACGGAAGCACGCGCGGCCATACCTTCCTCATATCTTTGAACGACGTCCAGCGACTTCAACGCGATCTGCCATTAATCCTTAAAGGGCCCTCGGTAATATCACCCGGTCCCCGTAATTTTATGCCGAACTGCACAAAAAAACAGTAACCGAAATACATGTTTTCGGTCTTTCCAATCGCGCGTCAGTCTAATCCAATGCGCAGGCGCGCAAAGATGGTCCAAGCTTAATGGCGGAATTCAAGCGGGGCATTCTGGCACAACCGTTTGGCCAGCAATGCATGGAAGTCGTTGATAACGCGCAGGGCGTCCAATTCGTGAGTTGATAGTCGTAGCTACCGCGGTGTGACGCATGGAGGCCGAACGGCGCATGAACAGCCCGTCGCCGACGCCCAGGATCGTTGACATTCCTGCGTCGGTTGTGTTGCGAGTGCAATCATCTTTCGATCCGAAGTCCAGACTGTTGAACGGCAGCGCCTGCCGGCGATCGGCGCATCCTCATTAAACCGTGGCTAGCGACGTCCGCTGCGGCCCCATACATAGCGCACCCACCGCTGCCACCGGCCCTGCGGCGGAGCGGATGAGCGGTGCGCAGCCTGCGCTTCGCGGTCGCGCTCAACGCTCTTCTGCACCTGCTCGTGGATCTGCCGTAACGTCATGCCGCCGGGGCCTTTCAGCTTGTCAGGATCGGAATCAGGATCGAGATTGGGATCGTCTGTCATGGGAGTCGCCTGTTCCTCGTGAGGCGACTTGATTTTGAACCTGGTAACGATAATTGCAAAATTGCGCTTTCAATGGTGAACGCGCGAATAGCCGAATTAAAAAAATGGTCCGAGGCGAGTTTCAACCGGTCGAGACGGGGTGCGCGAATGGCCGTTCCAGTTTGCAACCAACGTGCCGTAGCGCTCGCATCGGGCCGGATGGCCGATGAGAGTCGACAAGCGTCTTACGCGCCATCGCCCGTCGAGCATTCGATTCCTCTCGTCGCGCTGCGGCGCTGCGCGGCGTTACGCCTGACCATCCTTGGCAACCCGCACCCCTACCCTGCTCCGGCGCCAGTTGTTGAAGTTCGTAACTTCCGCTAATGGTGTCCGTTGGAGCGCTAATGGCGTCCATTAATTCTGCTAGCGTGGCTTTTCCACCGGAACACGAACGCTCCGCGCGGAGCGACTAGGAAGGCGCAGCACGATACTTCGGTTGTTGACGGCAAAAACACTCGATTGATGAGGAATCCGACTCAAATCACGAAACCCCTCCCTGGATAGCGTTTAACCGGGCGCCTGATGTTGGTCTCCGTTAATTCTGCTAGCGATGTTCACAGCATTTGCTAATGGGAGATGAACCTGGCGGGGCTCGGCGGTTGATGAACACCACGAGCGTGCACGCCGGCGGCCGCTGCGCCCGTGGCACCCGTAGCCCGGCGTCATACATTCATTGCTGTCGGCATTCCATCGTGCCAACTAAATGCTGTCAGCCGGGATAACACGGATATCAGCGTCGATGATCCAAGGCATCAAAAAACAGTATTAGATGTTATAGGTCGATCTCGCTATGTTTGTGTTCACACACCAGGCTGCGCCCGAGGTCGGATCAGCAGCCACACCTGGAAGGAGACATGGATGAAATACGACGAAGACGTTCGCACGCGCTCATACCGGTTTCGCGACGAATATGTCGCGGCTACACCGGCGTGGTACAGGGGTGAGATGCACCTGGGCTTCACGCTGTTGTTCACGGGCGGCGTGATTGCGTACTGTATCGCGCAATTGCATGCGCCGACGTTTTCCGAATGGCTCGCCGTCGTTCCGCTTTTCCTGTTCGGCAACTGGGCCGAGTGGGCTGCACATCGTTACGTACTGCATCGGCCCACCAAATATTTCAGCATGATCTACAAGCGGCACTGTGCCGTTCATCATCGGTTCTTCACGCACGTCACGCTCGAGTACAAGGGGCAGAGGCACTGGCGCGCGCTGCTCTTTCCGCCGTTCGCACCAGTGGCGTTCGTGCTTGCCGCCGTGCCGTTTGCGCTTCTAATCGGCTATGTGTTCTCTCGCAATGCTGGCTACATCGCGCTGCTTACCATGGCTTCGTATTATCTAATGTACGAGGGCCTGCACACGCTTTCGCATGTCACCGATAGCCCCTTGCTCGACCGTATGCCGTTCGTCAACACCGTGCGCCGGCTTCACGTGACGCATCACGATCCGGAGCTGATGGCGACGCAAAACTTCAATCTCACGTTTCCCATCTGCGACATGTTGTTCGGAACGCGCAGCGACGTTGCGGACACCGCACGCGAGCCGCTCCAACGCAGTCGCTAGCGCTAATAGCTACCGTCAGTGCCTGCTGAGACTTCTCGCGATGAAACGCATAGGCTCGCCTACGCTCCTGCGGATCTGGCGCAGCCCCACGTCGACAGGGGGCGCCTCGGCTGCGTGAGGTAGGTCTTATATTGCGAGGAGCATGTCTGTCGACGAACGTCACCTTTAGAATGCGGTTCCCGTGGCCATCTCGAAGATGAAGTCCTTGAGCAGGACCTTGGCTTCGTCGGTGCGCGCGCCGAACTCGGCACCGACCAGCACGCCGTCTTTTTTGCGCCTGACGTTTCTGGCGACGCAATTCCATAGCACAGCGTGCGTCTTGCCATCTGTCGGTAAACGCAATGCGAGCTTGAAGTGCTCCCCGGGCATCAGGGCGGTATCGCGCAATGACAATTGAAGACCATCGATGCTGACGTTGACGACAGTCGCATCGTATCCCGCGGCGACGGCATCGTTGCGAATGACGCGAGCGGCCACCCTGGTCTCGACGCGACGATGGCGCCTCACCCTGTGTTTGACCACCTTCTCCGGATGCGCGAGCACTACAAGATCGGAGGGAGCCGCGTGCCGTGCGGTCACCCGTGTGCCGAACGTGTACACGTCTCGCCCGAATATCATTTTTGCCTGGACGACGACCCCAGGTTGCAGCAGCTCATCATCCTTTGGCGCTGTGACGATCAGCGCACTCCCCTTGACGGTGCCGACATACGCAGTTTGCACCGAACGTTTGTCCGCGCCCTCCACTGTGAGCTGCAAGCAATCGAGTGCCTGGGTCAGCGCGGGAAAGTCCACGGTGATTGCAGTAGCGGCGCTCGGCGCTGGACGATGGTTCGCGCTCGAAATCAGTATGCTGCGCGCGGACCCGCTCCCGTTTCGTGCGCCCGGCCCGTTGTCGTCGCGATATGCGCCGACATCGAAAAGGCGCTCAAGCTGCGCCTCGGAACTGATGCAGCAGCCCCGGTTCAGGAGCAGTCTGCCATTAGCCGTGTAAATCGAAAATCTGATGGGTGCACCCAGTTGGACGTCCCCTCTGCAGACTTGGACAAAGGCCATTGTGATCGACGGTATGAGTTGGACAAGTGGACTTCGCGCCGTTGCTTCGCGGCGGCTCGAATCATCGCGAGTCACCGGACTGTATCGCGGCACTTGAATCACAAACGTGCGCCAACGCTCTTCCGTCACACAAATCTCACGGACCCCGCGCCCTTTCCGAAGTCGATCCGCCCGCCCCCCTCCTCCGCAATGATGTTTTCCGGGCTCGATCAGAAAGATCCTGCTGCTCGAAAGACGCTTCGCTGGAGGCAGGCGGCTAAGATGAACTTCCGCCTGCCAGCGTGGCCAACCTCGATCGGGAGGGAGCAAAGAAGGTCGTACCGGTATGTGCCGTGGAGAAGTCCAGAAGCCTGTCATATGCGCCCGCCGGAACGCCCACGAACATCCGCTGCAGCATCTTCTCGATCACCCACAAATGCCGGGTGTATCCGATGAAGTAGGTGCCAAACTCGCCGTGGCCGGCGCGACCGAAAGGCATGTTGTCGCGCAAGATATCGTGCTCGTTGCCATCCTCATCGACGATGGTCGCCAGCGTCTTGTGCGACTTGCGCGGGGCATCGTCGTCATCGATTTCGATATTGTCGATCTTGGTTCGGCCGAGGATTTTCTCCTGCAAGTCGGTCGAGGTTTCGCCCCAAGCCGCAAGATCATGCAGATATTTCTGCACCACGACATAGCTGCCACCAACAAAGTCGGAATCTTCGTCGCCGACAAGCGCGGACTGACCAATCTCGTGTCCGACCGGGTTGGCAGTGCCGTCCACGAAGCCAAGCAGGTCACGAGCATCGAAGTATCTGAAACCCGAAACCTCGTCGATCATCCTCACCGCCGACCCGAGGGTTCGAAGCAGGATTCGCTCGAACTCAAAGCAGAAATCTGGCCGTTCGGCACGAATGTGAAAGAGGAGATCGCCTGGCGTAGCCGGCGCCTTGTGCCGCGTGCCTTCAACCGCGGCGAACGGCTTCAGTTCGCGAGGCTTCGTGGGCGCACCCATGCGATCCCACAGCTCGCTACCGATCCCGACGATGCAGGACAGCCGGGCGGAGAGGTCGCGAAATCCCACGGATTTCACGAGGTCGTCGATCCCGCCGAGCAAATCGCGAACCTTGGCGAGGGCGTCGGCCCCCTCGTTCACACCGACCACAAGAAAGATCGCGGCCTGCGAAAGCGGTGCCTCGATACTCTGGGCGTCGATTGGCACCCGATCCCAAGCATGTCCTGTCATATCCACTCCGTTGTTGTGACGCCGCGGCCGTGTCGACCACGGACCGCGCGCTTCTAACCCTCTACCCAGAAAGCAGACCATCCGACGCAATGGATCGCGATTTCGAGCTTCACCCGCCAGACGCTCAAACGCAGACGTCCGGCGCGGCATATCGCGCTGGCAGACGTCTAACGCGGCCGCGTTTGCCATTACGTGTATTGGGGCAAACCGTAGAGGTTAGCGATATCGCCGTCAAGTAGGACGGTCGGTGGCCCTTAAGGCGGCCAGCCGGCTTGCGCCGAAGATCTCCTTACACCAGCTTCCATATCCAAACAAAGCGTGAACGCGCGAACGCCCTTCTCCCCTGCACAGAAAACGCCCTGCATGCCCCATGCAACGTGCATTTTGACCTCCACGCGCGCCATACAAAGCGGCGTCTTTCGGGCGCGGGTTGTAACGGCTCCGTAAAACATGATCTTTCGTGGATTGGTAACTTCCCCACTGACACGCGGCGTCGCAGTTCCGCTTGCAGGCCGCAGCGCCGCGTGACCGTAGATCCATTGAAGGAGGAAGTATGAAGAAGCTGTTGGCAATCGCGGCGCTGGCCGCCCTGAGCGCAACCCTGAGTGGATGCTGGTGGGGGCCGCCTCCGGGTGGCGGCGGCGGTCCCGGTGGCGGTGGCCCCGGCGGCGGCCATGGCGACGGTCCGCATGGCGCGATCGTGGTCCCGGGACACGTCGCGCAGGGCTGACGCCAATCGGCGCACAGCGTGAGTCGAAGAAGGACGGTCAGAAGCATGACCGCCCTTTTTGCGTCAGGCGGGGAAAGTCATCGACACGACGAACCCGCCGTCGGCTGCATTGTCCGCATGAAAAACGCCGCCGTTGTATCGCACGAGTCGCCGCACGATCGCGAGACCGAGGCCGCAATGGGCGTCGCCGCTGCGGGCTTCGTCCAGTCGTACGAACGGTTGCAATGCGCGCTCCAGTTGCCCGCCCGGAATTCCGCCGCCGTGATCGCGAACCGTCAGCGTGTAGTGTCCGTTGTGCCGCGACGTCGAGATCTCGACCGGTGGTTCGCCGTACGTCAGCGCGTTCTCGATCAGATTAGTGAGTATCCGGTCGAGATCGACGAGCGGCAAGCCAAAGCCGTCGCCCGCCTGGAGGTCGAGACGCACCAGTGCGTCGTCTTCGAGACTGTCGCCGTAATGGCGGCGGCAATGCGCGTCCACGCTCGTGGGCGGCGACCTGTCCGCGCTCTCGCGCGCGAAATCAAGAAACTGCGTGACGATGCGCGACAACGACTCCGCGTCGCGCAGAAAGCCGCTGCGGTTTGCTTCGTCCGGCAGCAAATCCGCGCGCACCTGCATCCGCGTGATGGGCGCACGCAAGTCATGCGCGACGCCTGCGAGCATCACCGCCCTCTCCTGTTCGGCCTGTGCAAGCGCATGCACCATCTGGTTGAAATCGTCGATGAGTCCCTTCACTTCGCGCGGACCGCTCGCGGGCACCACCGGCGCGCGATGCCCCAGACGAAATTCGCGCGCCGCAATCGCGAGGCGATGCAACGGCCGTTGCAAATACCATGCACCGATCAGCGCAAGGATCACAGCGAACACCAGCATCATCGCGGACGCGCTGATAAAACGGCGCGCGGGCAGCATCGACCTTTCGAGTTTGAGCCAGCCTGCGTTGCCGGCATAGCGCACCCAGACATTGCCGCTTTCCGGGTCCGCGACCACTGCGCTGCCTGGCGGCAGCTTCGCGCGCAACGCGTTCTGGAACGGGCCTGTCGTGTCCTGGCAAGGTGCGGGGCAGCCATACGGGATTGCATTGTCCGCGTTGATGACCGACACGCCGAGCGCCGCCGAGACCTGCGAAGCGGTAACCGCGCCGTCGCGCTGCGACTGAACGGCGAGCAGCAGCGCGCGCTGCGCGTGCCCCGTATCGATCTGGCCACGATCACGGTCCACGAGCACGAGCGAGGTGAGATGGACAATGACGATCAGACCGACCGTCATCAACGCGAGCTGACCAAACAGCGTATTAAAGGGATTTTTCATCGTCGCTGCTGCCGGGCACGAACATATAGCCGATGCCGCGTACGGTCTGGATGCGTCTTGGGTTGGCGGGGTCGTCTTCGAGCAGGCGGCGCAGCCGCCACACGGGCACGTCTATACCGCGCTCGGTCACTTCCGAGTGCGGGCCGTGCAACAGGTCGACGAGTTTCGATCGCGACAGCGTTTCCATTGGATGCTGCGCAAGCACTTCAAGCAACGCATATTCGCTACCGGTCAGCTTGAGCGGCTCGTCCTTGCGAAACAGCGTACGGCTCGCAAAGTCGAGACGAAAACTGCCGAAGCGCAGCGCTTCGCGCTTCTCCACCGGCGTGGTGGCCGGCGCTGCCGGTTGCGCATGCCGCCGCAGCACCGCATGAATGCGCGCGAGCAATTCCTGCGGCATGAAGGGCTTGCCGAGGTAATCGTCGGCGCCAAGCTCGAGACCGATCACCCGGTCTACGCCCTCCGCGCGCGCCGTCAGCATGATCACGGGAATCGTGTCGCCGCTCGCGCGTAGCTGGCGCAACGCGCTGAGGCCGTCCACGCCCGGCATCATCAGATCGAGCACGACGATGGACGGCCGTTCGCGTTCCAGCCGCCTCGCCAGTTGATTGGCGTCGTGCAATACCGAGATTTCAATGCCGCGTTGCTGAAAGAAGGTTCGCAGCAGGTCGCGAAGGTCGGAGTCGTCGTCGACCAGTAACACCTGGATGGGCGTGTCTGACATGGCTGAGCCCTGCTCGATGATTACGTTGGCGGACAGCGCAGCGCGCTCGCCCGTCGTAGCGAAATATAGCGAATCGCGCAACGCAGGCGGTTTCGGATTCTTCTGCAAGCTTACAGTCTATTACTGCGCCGCTCGCCATTTCGCGGCCATCCCCCATCAAGCGAGCGTTTGCGCGCGTTGCGTTACAGCTCGTAATGCATGCCTAAGCCACCGTAAGACGCCTCTCATTACTCTCTGGGCCATCCCTTGCCGCTGGTGCGGCGTTGCGTGGCTCCTATCGAACCGGCGACGCATGCCAGACGGTCCTTTGTCGAATTCAGTCGGAGGATGCCCAGAGCATGCCAACATTGTTCCACCCGTATGCATCGGCGGTGCGCGCACCCCGCTTCGCGCTTCTTGCCGCGACGGTTGCCGCCGCGACGCTGATGCTGGCGGCTTGCGGCGACAACGCGCCGCACGGTCCGCCGCAAACGACACCCGAGGTCGGTGTCGAAACCATCAAGCCGCATACCGTCGTCTCGAACACCGAACTGTCGGGCCGGCTGTCGGCCATTCGTGTCGCCGAAGTGAGGCCGCAGGTCGAAGGCATCATCCGAAAGCGCCTGTTCACCGAGGGTTCGCAGGTCGCGGCCGGGGCAGTGCTTTATCAGATCGACGCAACCAGCTATCAGGCCACCTACGATCAGGCGATCGGCACGCTGGCAAAAGCCGTCGCGACCGCCAACGCCGCGCAAACCAAAGCCACGCGCTACGCCGAGCTATCGAAGATCCAGGGCGTGAGCCGTCAGGACTACGACGACGCCGTGGCCGCGCTCGAAGAGGCCAGGGCCGACGTACTTGCAGACCGCGCCGCATTGAAAACCGCCGCGATTAACCTTGGCTACACCAAGGTCGTCGCGCCCATCTCGGGGCGCATCGGCAAATCGAATGTGACCGAAGGCGCGCTTGTCACCGCGGAACAAACCACCGCGCTCGCCACCGTGCAGGCGACGAGCGAGATGTATCTCGATGTCACGCGTTCTTCCGCCGACTGGCTGCGCTTGCAGAAGGAATTCGCGAGCGGCCAGTTGCAGCCGTCGGGCGCCGACGGCGCCGTGGTCCATCTCGTGATGGAAGACGGCAGCACCTATGCGCGCGCAGG
This sequence comes from Paraburkholderia strydomiana, assembly GCF_031456815.1. Lineage (NCBI taxonomy): Bacteria > Pseudomonadati > Pseudomonadota > Betaproteobacteria > Burkholderiales > Burkholderiaceae > Paraburkholderia > Paraburkholderia strydomiana. The sequence goes on along the minus strand of NZ_JAVDVL010000005.1, from coordinate 479,646 downwards.
CAAGCTGCTGTTCTCCGACATCACCGTCGACGCTACGACCGGCTCCGTCACGCTGCGCTGCGTGTTTCCGAACCCGGACGGCGTGCTGCTGCCCGGCATGTTCGTGCGCGCGCGGCTCGAGGAAGGCGTGAACCACCAGGCGATCACAGTGCCGCAAATCGCGGTCTCGCGTGCATCCGACGGCTCGGCGAGCGTGCTCACGGTCGGCGCGGACAACAAGGTCGCGCAAACGCCCGTTACCGCGGATACCGCGTCGGGCTCGGACTGGATCGTCACGAACGGCCTGAAGGCAGGCGACCGCGTAATCGTGAGCGGCTCGCAGCAGGCGCGCACCGGCGCGGTCGTGAAGCCGGTCGAGGCATCGGTCGAGATGCCGGCGACGCCCGGCGCGCCCGCCACCGCGGGCAACGCAGCCGCCGCGTCCGCCGCCCACAGCTAAAGCGAGAATCTCATGGCAGGTTTCTTTATCAACCGACCGATCCTCGCGTGGGTCATCGCCATTGTCATCATGATGATTGGCGGCGCCTCCATCGAGACCCTACCGGTCGAGCAATATCCGAGCGTTGCGCCGGCTTCCGTACAGATCACGGCGACGTATCCGGGTGCGTCCGCCGAGACCGTCGCGACGACCGTAACGCAGGTGATCGAGCAGAAACTGAGCGGCATCGACCATCTGCTCTATATGTCGTCGACGAGCAGTTCGGTCGGCCAGGCGCGCATCACGTTGACGTTCCAGCAAGGCACCAACGCGGACATCGCGCAGGTCCAGGTGCAGAACAAGGTCGAGCAAGCGACCTCGTCGCTGCCCGAGACCGTCCAGGAGCAAGGCGTTCAGGTCGCGAAGGCGGCCAACTCGTTCCTGATGATCGTGTCGCTCTCGTCGAGCGACAACAGCATGAGCTCCATCGACCTCGGCAACGTAATCGCGACGCAGATCGAAGACCCGCTCACGCAGATCGACGGCGTCGGCGACGTTACGCTCTTCGGCGCGCAACACGCCATGCGCATCTGGCTCGATCCGGTGAAACTGCAGGCAGTCGGCCTCGCCACCAGCGACGTCACCACCGCAATCACGAATCAGAACGTGCAGCTTTCCGTCGGCCAGATCGGCGGCTCGCCGTCGACTAAAACGCAGGCATTGAACGCGACGATTTCCGCGTCGAGCCTGCTGACCACGCCTGAGCAATTCGGCGCGATCCTGCTGCGCGTGAATAGCGACGGTTCGAAAGTAATGTTGAAGGACGTCGCGCGTATCGAGGTCGGCGCCGACGACTACAGCACCGACTCGCGTTTGAACGGCAAGCCCGCCGCATCGCTCGCGGTCAAGCTCGCAAGCGGCGCGAACGCCATGAGCGTGGCCAAGGCCGTGCGCGCGAAGCTCAACGAACTGAGTCCGCAACTGCCGCGCAATGTCGTCGTCGACTACCCGTACGACACCACGCCGTTCGTGCGCATCTCGATTGAAGAAGTGGTCAAGACGCTGATCGAAGCGGTGCTGCTTGTCTTCGTCGTCATGTACGTGTTCCTGCAGAACCTGCGCGCCACACTGATTCCGACGATCGTGGTGCCCGTCGCGTTGCTCGGCACATTCGGCGTCATGTCGGCGGTGGGCTTCTCGATCAACGTGTTGTCCATGTTTGGCATGGTGCTGGCAATCGGCTTGCTGGTGGACGACGCGATCGTGGTGGTGGAAAACGTCGAGCGTCTGATCGCGGAAGAAGGCCTCTCGCCGATCGAAGCCACGCGCCGTGCAATGGAGCAGATCACCGGCGCGCTGATCGGCATTACGACCGTGCTGATCGCCGTGTTCATTCCGATGGCGTTCTTCTCCGGAACGACGGGTGCGATTTACCGGCAGTTCTCGATCACGATCGTTGCGGCGATGCTGCTCTCCGTGTTTCTTGCGTTGACGCTCACGCCCGCGCTGTGCGCGACGCTGCTCAAGCGCTCCGACGTCGAGCATCACGCGAAGCGCGGCCTGCTCGGGTGGTTCAACCGCGTGCTCTCGCGCGGCACGGACCGCTACGATTCGGCGGTCGCGCACGTAATCGGCAAGCCGATGCGCTACATGGTGATCTACGCGTTGATCGCGGGGGTAGTCGCGCTGCTGTTCATGAAGCTGCCGTCGTCGTATCTGCCTGACGAAGACCAGGGAACCATCATCACGTCGGTCTCCGCCCCGGTCGGCACGCCCGCCTCGCAGACGCTCGAAGTGGTGAAGAAGGTCGAGGCTTACTATCGCAGCCAGCCGGAAGTGGACCAGCTCATCACGCTGACGGGCTTCAGTTTCAACGGCTCGGGACAGAACAATGCGCTCGCCTTCGTCAAGTTGAAGGACTGGAGCGCGCGGCGCGGCAGCAACGGGTCGGCGGCTGCGATGATCCAGCGCGCGAACATGCACTTCGCAGCGTCGCACGAAGCGCAGGTTTTTGCCGTCAATCCGCCGGCGATTCAGGAGCTCGGCACGCAGAGCGGCCTCGACTTCGAACTGGAGGACCGCGCGGGCCAGGGCCACGACAAGCTGATGGCCGCGCGCCAGCAATTGATGGCACTCGCGGCCAAAGACAGCGCGTTGTCCGGGATGCGGCCAGGCGGTCTGGAAGACACCCCGCAGTTCCATGTCGACATCGACCGTGAAAAGGCGAGCGCGCTCGGGCTTTCCATTGCCGATGTGAACGACACGCTGCAGACGGCGTTCGGCTCGTCGTACGTGAACAACTATGTCGATACCGGGCGCATCCAGAAGGTGTACGTGCAGGCCGATGCGCCGTACAGGATGATGCCGTCCGACGTGGGACGCTGGTATGTGAAATCGGGTACGAGCAGCACATCCAGCAGCACATCCGGCAGCACATCCAGCAGCAGTTCCGCAAGCACCGCAAGCACCAGCACGACCAGCGGCTACGACGGCCAGATGGTGCCGTTCTCCGCATTTGCGACGGGCAAGTGGACGTTCGGGCCGCCGCAGATCGAACGCTTCAACCGCACGCTTGCAATGGAAATGACCGCTCAGACCGGCGCGAATGCCAGCACCGGCGAGGCGATGACGGCCGTGGATGCGCTCGTGAAGAAACTGCCGGCGGGCTATGGCATCGACTGGACGGGTCAGTCATATCAGGAACGCATGGCCGGTTCGCAAGCCATCTACCTGTATGCGATTTCGTTGATCGTCGTGTTCCTCTGTCTTGCGGGCTTATATGAGAGCTGGTCCATTCCGATTGCGGTGATTCTCGTGGTGCCGCTCGGCGTGCTGGGCGCGGTGCTCGGCGCGCATATTCGCGGCCTGTCGGACGACATCTATTTCAAGGTCGGTCTTCTCGCGACGATCGGGCTCTCCACGAAAAACGCGATCCTGATCGTCGAATTCGCGAAAGATCTGCAAGCGCAAGGTAGCAGCCTGATCGAGGCGACCATCGAAGCCGCGCGTTTGCGTCTGCGTCCGATTTTGATGACGTCGCTCGCCTTCGTGTTCGGCGTGTTGCCGCTTGTCATCAGCACGGGCGCCGGGTCGGCGAGCCGGCATGCGATCGGCACCGGTGTGATGGGCGGCATGATTGCCGCCACGGTTCTCGCGATCTTTTTCGTGCCGGTGTTCTTTGTGGTCGTGCGCCGCCTGTTCGGCGAGCACGGCGACGCCCAGCAACAGGAAGGTGTTGAATGATTAAACTCAAAGTCGGTGCATGCGCGGTCACATGCGCGGTCACATGCGCGCTCGCGCTGCTGACGGGCTGCACGCTCGATCCGCACTATGTTCGGCCCGCCGCGCCTATTCCGGCAGCCTATCCGGAAGGCGACGCATATGAGAGCACGACCGCAGCGAAAGCCGCAGCCGATGCGGGCGCGAGCGGGTCCCTGGCAGCCTCTGCAGCGACGCCGAGCACGGCACCGCTCGCCGTCGACACCGCATGGCGCAGCTTCTTTCGCGACGAGCGTCTGCAACGATTGATCGAAATCGCGCTCGCCAACAATCGCGATCTGCGCGTCGCGGCGCTGAACGTGGCCGAGTACGAAGCCCAATACCGGATCACGCGCGCTGCCCTTGCGCCGTCCATTACGGCAAGCGGCAACATGACTCGCGAGCGCACGCAAGGCGCCATTGCAAGTTCGAGCGATGTCAGCGTCGGGACGACGTCGTGGGAAATCGACTTCTTTGGACGCCTGCGCAGTTTGAAGCGCCAGGCGCTGGAAAACTATCTCGCAACAGATGCATCGCGGCAAAGCACGCAAATCAGCTTGATCGCGACGGTGGCGAGCGACTATCTGACATTGCTCGCTGACGAGCGCCTGCTGCAATTGACAGAAGACACCGTCAAGTCGGATCAGGCCACCTACGATGTCACGAAGCGCGTGCAGGAACTCGGCAATGCATCGCTGCTCGACGTGCAGCAGGCGCAGAACTCGCTGGCGAGCGCAAAGGCGAATCTCGCGTCGTACCGGCGCGCTGTCGCGCAAGACCGCAACAACCTCTCGGCCGTGCTCGGCGCGCCGATTCCCGACAACCTGCCTCCCGCGCGCAAGTTCGACGACGAGTCCATGTTCGCAGACATCGGTGCAGGCGTTCCGTCGCTGCTGCTCACCCGTCGGCCGGACATCGTGCAGGCAGAGCATGCGTTGAAGGCGGCGAACGCAAACATCGGTGCGGCGCGCGCAGCGTTTTTCCCGAAGATCGAACTGACGGCGACCGCAGGTACGTCGAGTTCGACGCTGTCGAATCTGTTCAAGGCGGGCACCGGCGCGTGGGCGTTCGCGCCGAGCGTATCGGTGCCAATCTTCGATTACGGCAGCAACAAGGCATCGCTCGATGTCGCCAGAATCGAAAAGCAGATCGAGGTCGCGGACTACGAAAGCGCGATCCAGACGGCGTTCAAAGAGGTGTCGAATGCGCTGACGGCGCGGGCCACTTATGTGGATCAGATCAAGGCGGACCGCGAGTACGTCGCTTCGGCACAGAACTACTACACGCTTGCAGAAGCACGCTACAAGACGGGCACGGACAGCTTCCTCACCTTCCTCGACGCGCAGCGCACGCTCTACACTGCGCAGCAGCAACTGGCCACCGATATTCTCTCGCGGCAGTCCAACCTCGTGACGTTATACAAGGTGTTGGGCGGTGGCTGGGAGGGCTGACCCCGCGCATGTGCACGAATGGCTGCGAGCAGAAAGCCTGGACGACGGGTTTTTCAGAGCGGCAACTTTCTACGCGCTGACGATGCCGCCCTGCGCCGCTGGCATTTTGCCGCCACGGCTTCGCGGTGGCGGCGCGACTGCGGGCGCCATTCTCGTGTCACTGCGACCGCACTGCCTCAGAAGCGCGCGCGGTAGATAGAACTATCGTCCCGGCGGCTTGGGAAGGTGCTTGGAATGTGAACCCGCAGCCTTCGCAGGCCCCTTGAGCAGACGGCGGGACGGCTAAGGTCGCGGGAGGATCCGATGTACGGGGAGCGGCAATCAGAAATCCACTCGACGTCAAAAAGATTGCGAGTAACAGGACAAATTCCATGAGCTTGCTCCTGTTGCACAACTGCCAGGTCGTTGGTCGATCGCTTCTTAAAGTTAGCCCACAGAATGTATCGGGCCAATAGGTCTTTGGCCTTATGCCAGAACCTGCCGCACCGCGACTTGCAGCCTCGGCCCGTTTAGATCGGAACATGCGCATGCTTAAAATAGCCGCTAAAGTAGTTCTTCGCGGCTCACGAAATCAATCGCATCGCTTGCGGCCAGCGAGCCGCGAGGATCTGATGACCGGAGGAAGTCGCAGGTTCGCATTATGTTGAGTTCCCTTTTTAGTTCGGTGGACTGATCGTCGTCACGGGTACCCATTTCGCGTTTTTCACCTGATACAGCGTCGAGGTCGGGCGCTTGAGATCACCGAATTCATCGAACTCGATCTTCCCCGTGATCCCATCGTATTTCGTGGCATGCAGAACTGGCATGAACACGTCCGGCTTCGCGGAGTTTGCCTGCTTCATCGCGTCGATAGCTACCCACGCGCAGTCGTATGCGAAAGGCGCATAAGTCAGCGTGTTCGCACCGAAGCGCTTCTTGAACTTCTCGGCGAAGGCCCTTCCCTGAGGCAGTGACTCCACAGGGCGGCCATACTCCCACGCCATCGCGCCTTCGGCCGCCGTACCCGCAACACTGATAAAGATGCTGTCGGCAATCCCGCCGCTGCCGACGAACTGCGCTCGCATCCCGAGCTGCTTCATGCGTTTGGTCACCAATGCCGCCTGATTGTTGAGCCCGGCGAAGTAAAGCAGGTCGGCATTCGCTGCCTTGATGGTCGTGAGTTGCGCATTGAATTCGACGGCTTTGTCGTTCGTAAATTCGGACGCGACTATCTTGCCGCCCGCCCCCTGCACCGCTTTCTTGAACTCGTCCGCTGCGCCTTGTCCGAAAGCCGTGCGGTCATCCATCACCGCAATGCGCTGGGCCTTGGTGACATTCACCGCATATTTCCCGGCGTTGCCGGAGTTCTGCGCGTCGGTGGCAATGATGCGGAACACGTTCTTGAGTCCTTGCCGCGTGATAGCAGGATTGGTTGCTGCAGGATCGATCAGCGGAATGCCCGCCTTGGCGAAGATCGGCGCTGACGGTAGTGCAACCCCCGAGTTGTAGTAGCCGACAACCGCCACCACGCCGTCGTCGACCAGTTTCTGCGCGACCTGCACGCCGATGCGCGGATCGCCCTGATCGTCGACGGAATCGAGTTCGAAACGCACTTCCTGTCCACCCAGCTTGATGCGCTGCGTGTTCGCCTCTTCAAGCGCGAGGCGCACACCGTTCTCGATGTCCTTGCCATTGGCCGCACCGTTACCCGTCAGCGGTGCGGAGACGCCTATCTTGACGACCTGCTGCCCACTGCAGACGTGACTCGCGAGGGTCAGCACGATGGCAGACAGCGCGAAGATGAAAAACTTGCGTGACCTATCGAGCATCGTTGGACTCCTGTTGGCGGCGTGCCACGCGTCGCCAGTTCTCAATCCGGTACGCCTGACACGATCGTCGAGCCGGTCTGAGAGACCACCAGCACCGTGCAGCCTTCCGCCGACGACGTGCTATGCCGCGAGCCGGCCGCGTAGCACACGGTGTTTCCTGGCAGGAAGTCGGTGCCGTCTTCGTCGGTGAATACGCCGTCGAGAATCATGATGAGTTCGGTCGAATCATGCCGATGCTCGACCGAGCGCGCGCCCGGCTGCAGGCGCATCCAGTAGCTGCTCCAGGCGCCGCCTTCGTCGTCGGCAACGGGAATCCACGAAAAGCCGGGCAGCACCGTGTCGCCGATCTTCATTGGGCGCCAGTCGCGCTCATCGATCGAATACCAGCGGCGCGCGCCTTTGACGTTCAGACCGAAAGGCACCATTTCATCAGTCAGTCGTACTGTCGTCATGTCATTTCGTTCCTGTAGCCGGGATGTGCGTCGCCGTTACGTGACGTTCGGTTTTCTGCCGCGACGGACGAGCGGCATCGCGCACGCGCCACTCGCCAGGCAATGGGCGATTCGCCGAATTTCTTTCTGAACTCGCGGCCCATACTCGCGGCCCATATGCGGTGCATCGGGAAAGCCGCAAGACGCGTCGCCGTTTATTTCGCCGCTTCCGTTTCAACGCTTCGCCATTCGCGCATCATCGTGGCGACTTCCTCGCCTAGCCATTCACGGAACTGCACATATTCGGGCCGCAGCTTCGCATTCTTGTGCGTGATCACATAGTGATGACGGTCGTGGAATTCGAGCGCGTCCTGCACGGGCCGCACCAAGCGGCCCTGCTCCACCTGTCGATGCACGAGATGATGCCAACCCAGCAGTGTGCCCTCGCCCGCCTCGGCCTGCGAAACCAGCAGCCGGTAATCGTTGCTCTCCAGATGCTCGTTATCGACCAGCCGGTCCGAACCGTCGCCTTGCTGGAACCAGTTGCGCCACACGCGCCAGTCGACATGCTCGCAAACCTGCGCTCGACCCAGCAGCGACAGATTCAGCGTGGGATGCGACAGCAGATCGAGCGGCTTCAACGACCGGTTGTGAAAATGCCGTTCATGAAACGACGGACTGCACACGGGATACACGACGTCATGAAAGAGCGGCTCGATTTCATACTCCGGCTCGCGCGGCGGATTCTTCGTGATGATGACGTCGGGCTGCATGAGCTCGTCGATCTCCATGAAGTGCTCGGTGACCATCACGTGCAAACGGATCTCCGGAAAACGCTTGCGAAACGCCGGTAGCCTGAACGACAGCCAAAGCGCCGAAAACGTATGCGAGACGCACACCGTCAGCGCGTGCCGGTCGGTGCGTCGCACGGCTTCAGCCGCTTCGGCGATGTTCATGATCGACAGATACGACGCGTTGTACAGAATGCGGCCGGCATCCGTCAGCGCGATATGTCTGCCTGTCCGCTCGAACAGCGCCACTTCGAGCGAATCTTCCAGTTCCTTGATCTGCCGGCTGATGGCGGCTTGCGTCACGCACAGCACTTCGGCCGCCTGCGTGAAGCTCTCGTATCGGGCAGCCGTGACAAAGCATCTCAGCGCCCGCAGGGAAGGCATCTGCGCGAGCAACCGGTCGGCGAACAACTGTTTCTTTTGCATGGCTTTCACCTGTGAAGCGGATGCGCAATGCGGGGGCGACGTGTCGGGCGGAGCGTTCCCGCGGAAAAAATAGTGTGCGAGTCTCGCTGGCAACTGGCAATGGCGGGCAACCCGAGTGCGTGGCGGCATACGCCCCGCCGCGCCCGCTCCCACGCCGCAATGGTTGTGTCCGACGATTATCCGTTGCTATGCGTTGCCCCTGATTCGCCGAAGCACGCCGTCGAGCGCTTCGTCGTAGTAAGCGTATGCCCCACGGCGGGAAAGCTCGGCGTACACCTGCTCGTTGATGCCGCCCGGCGTCATCGAATGCTCGACCATCTGCGAGAACGGCTGTACACCGCGGGTTGTGTCGTGAGCGAGTCCTACACAGTAGCCGGACAAAAAAGCCCGCGCGTCGGCATAGTCGATCCCCTGCTTTGCGAGCCACGACGCCTCAGTTTCGAGCACCGCGTAGAAGCTCGCCATCGTCGCCGTCACGGCGGACAGCGCGTCGAACTTGTCTTCACTGTCGACCTCGACGGCTTGACCGAGCGGCGCAAAGATCGCTCTGGCGATGTCGTCGGCGGGACAGATCGCGGTACTGCCTTTGCCCTCGGCGACAGCCGGCAACGGCACGGCGCGCGCGATCTTGCCGCTCGTGCGGACCAGGCCGCGCAACTGGTCGAGAGAAACGCCCGCCATAAAGCTGATGACGTGGTGACGCGCGTTGAATTCGAGTTCGCCCAGCACCTCGGCCGCGATTTGCGGCACGACGGCAAGACAGACGACATCCGAGTTATCCAGCACTTGCTGGTTGCTTTCGCAGACGTGGATACGCCCGTCGAGCGCCGCAAGCTCCGCCGCCGTTCGCTCGTTGCGCGGCGACAGCGATATCCGCTCGAACGGCACGCCGAATCTGAGCATGCCCTTCACGACCGCTTGTGTGATCGTGCCCGTTCCGATGAATCCAGCTCGCATGTGGCCTCGCGCAAATGTGATGCGTGCCCAACCTGCATGGCTGGGCTATCAGTGGTTTAGATCAGAGCTAGTCCAGCTTCAGCCAGGTGGTCTTCAACTCGCAATACTGGTCGTGAGCATAGACCGATTTGTCGCGGCCGCCGAAGCCCGATTGTTTGAAGCCGCCGAACGGCGTGGACTGATCGCCTTCGCCGAAGCAGTTCACCGTCACAGTGCCCGCACGAATCCGCGCTGCGATCTTGTGCGCGTGGTTCACGTTGTCGGTCCACAGCGAGGCGGCGAGGCCGTAGCAGGTGTCATTGGCAATGTGCACTGCTTCGTCGACATCCGCGTATTCGATGAAGCACACCACAGGACCGAATACTTCGTCGCGCGCAATGCTCATTTGCGGCGTCACGTTGTCGAAAATCGTCGGCTCGACGAACCAGCCGCCCGAGTCGGTCCGCGTCGCCTTGCCGCCACATACCAGGAGCGCGCCTTCCGCCCTCGCCTTTTCGATGTGCGCAAGCACCTTCTCGAAGTGCTTCTCTTCGATCAACGAACCGAGTTTGACGTCAGGGTCGAGAGGATCGCCCGTTTTCCAGCCTTCGAGTACGGCTAGTACTTTTTCGAGCAAGCTCGCCTTCAGCGACGATGGAACCAGAATGCGCGAGCCTGCGCTGCAGTTCTCGCCCATGTTCCAGAAGGCGGCGGCAACGGCCTGCTCCGCAACGGCATCGAGATTCGCGACATCGGGCAACACGACCTGCGGGTTCTTGCCGCCGCATTCGAGCACCACGCGCTTCAGGTTCGTGTCGGCTGAATAGTGAAGGAAGCGCTTGCCCGTTTCCGTCGATCCCGTGAACGCCACCAGATCGACGTCCGCATGACGGCCCAATGCCTGGCCCGCGCTTTCGCCGAAACCGGTCACGACATTCAATACGCCTGCGGGTAAGCCTGCTTCCAGCGCGAGATCGGCAATGCGCAGCGTGGACAACGAAGTCTGCTCGGCGGGCTTCACGATCACGCTATTGCCGACCGATAGCGCCGGGCCGATTTTCCAGGCAAGCATGAGCGCGGGAAAATTCCACGGCAACACCGCGCCGACGACGCCAATCGGTTCCCGCGTAATCATGCTCACGACGCTCGCGCCCGATGGCGACAGCGCATCGTATCGTTTGTCCGTGACTTCTGCGTGCCAGCGGATGCACGCGGCCGACTCGGGAATGTCCAACCCCAGGCATTCGCTGATCGGTTTGCCCGCTTCGAGTGCTTCGAGCAGCGCCAGTTCTTCCGCGTTATCGTCGATCAGTTGCGCGAGCCGTTGCAGCACGGCTTTACGTTGCGCGGGCGCGGCCTTCGACCACACGCCGGATTCGAATGCCTCGCGCGCCGCCGCGACCGCTCGGTCGACATCTTTTGTATCGCACTTCGCGATATCGGCGAGTACTTTTCCCGTCGAAGGATTGAGCGTCGCAAACGTCTCATTCGACGCAGCATTCGCGCGTTGTCCCGCGATAAACGCCCTGCCGTCGAGCGACAAGGCATCCGCTTTCTGTTTCCATTCCTGATACGTCATCATGTCCTGTCCTCACAGATTCAAAGCTCGGCCCCAGCCGAGAATTCCTTGACCCAGATCGCCGCCGATACCGCGACGTCGGCAATCGGACGCACGGGCAGCGAACGCGGATGCGGCTGATTCAAAAGCTGACGCACGAGATCGCTGGACTGGCCGAGCGCGTATTCGGCAATCAGCTTGCCCGACGCCGATCCTCTGCTCAGGCCCAGGCCATTGCAGCCGACCGCTTCGAAAACGCCATCGGCCCTGCGTCCGAACAACGCACCGTTATTCGCCGACAGGCATAACGGGCCGCCCCACGTGTATTCGAGCTCGACGTCTTTCAACATCGGAAAGCGCCGGTCGAACGAGCGTTGATGCAGATTCTTCGCTTTCGCCAGATCGGCTGGCGAAACCTCCAGATTCGGCCGGAACGCGAAGTGATTGCGCACGCAGATGCGGTCCGTGATCAAGCGGCGCACTGTCGAGCCCATCGGGTCGGCGGGAATCAGCGCCCATGAGCGCGCACCGCCGAGCCGCTGCACTTCTTCCGGCTTCATCACGCGCGTCATCGATGCGAACGTGTACACGGGCAGCAAGCCGTTCGGATGCCCGCCGAACGTCGCTGCGTAGGCGTTAGTGCAGAGAACCACGCGCTTTGCGACGATCTTCCCGCCGGCGAAGGTCAACACCTTCGCAAGCCCTTCGTCCTCTATCCGCTTCACTGCGCTCAACTCGAACACCTGCACGTTCGCAGGCAAGCTCGCGGCGAGGCCTCGCATCAACGCGGCGGGCTGCACCGTGCTGCATCCGGGCGTAAAGAGCGCGCCTTCGTAGAAGTCCGTGCCCGTTACCTTCGCGATGGCGGCTTCGTCGAGCCACTCGAAGGCTTCGTCGATACGTTCGAGACCTTCGGCGAAATGCGCGAGCGCCGCATGACCTTTCCGGTTCACCGATGCATGAAATTTTCCGTCGTCGCGCCAGTCGCACTCGATGTTGTGCTGCTTGACGATCGAGCGAACGTAGTCGATGCCGTGACGCTGAAAGCGAACGTCTGCCTTATCCGCTTCGACGCTGCGCGAATAGCTTTCGCTGCTGATGTCGTGCGGCAGATCGACGAAGAAGCCGGAATTGCGACCGGCCGTCGTGCGCCCGATACGGTCCGCCTCGACGAGCGCAATCGACGCATCGGGCGCCAGCTCGGCGAGACGCCGCGCCGCGCACAAGCCCGTGATACCGCCGCCGACCACCACCCAGTCATAGCGGCGCTCAGATGACACTGCAACCGCGGGCGCGGCTGGAGGCAGGCTCTCCCACCATCCGTTCACGCCATCCGATGCGGGAAACCGCGCGAATTCCAGTTTCGAGGTCATGCACGTTACTGAGCGTTAGACAGCAACGGACGGACGAGCTTCGCGAAGCCGCTGCGCTCGTTTTCATCGAGCGTGCCGAGCGGCGCGCGTGCGACGCCAACGGGCGTGCCCGCCAGTTCGCAGCCGTATCGAACGTATTGAATGAACTTGCCGCTGCGCTCCAGCAATTCGAGCACGGGCAGCAATCGCGCCATCAGCTTGCGGCCGGTTGCGAAGTCGCCATGCTTCACGCAGGCATCGAGCAGTGCCGTGTGCGCCTCGGGTAAAAAGTTGGATGCGCCGCCCACCCAGCTTTTTGCGCCCCAGACGAAGAACTCGAGCGCCTGGTCGTCCATTCCGCAGCTCAGTACCAGTCGATCCTTGAAATGCGTGGCGAGATGATGCAGATGCGAAATATCGCCTGTGCTTTCCTTCATCGCGATGAAGTTGGGCCGTTCGAGCAGTTTCGACAATACGTTGTCGCCGATGTCCGTGCCCGTGCGTGCCGGAAAGTTGTACAGCATGACGGGCATGTCGAGGCTGTCGTCCACCTTGAGCAGATGGCTCAGCAGTTCGTCCTGTGTAGGCTGTGCATAGTACGGCGCGGCAAGCAGAAGCGCATTCAGGCCCGCGCGTTTTGCTTCCTGGCCAAGACGGATCACCTCTTTCGTCGTCGTCGCGTTGATGCCCGCCGTCAGATACGTCTTGCCGCCCGCCGCTTCGGCGACGGTGTTGAACGTCTGCACGCGTTCGTCGAAACTCAATGCATAGTATTCACCCGTCGTTCCGCCGACCCCAAGACCCGAGACACGGCCCGCGAGATTCGCGGCGTGCTTGCCGAGCAAAGTGTGATCGATTTCGCCATCCGCCTTGAACGGGGTGACGAGCGGTGTGTGTACGCCCTCGAAGCTCATTTCGATTCTCTCTTGAGTAGTTGATCCGCGAATCGCTTTACACAAGCGCTTCGGCATGCGAGTAAATGGGGAACTGGCTGCAGAGATCGCGCACCCGGCTGCGCACCGCGCGCTCGACCTGTTCGTCGCCCGCAGGTTCCTGCTCCAGCGCGGACAAAACTTCCAGAATCATCTGGCCGATCTGCTCGAATTGCGCGGTGCCAAAACCGCGCGTCGTGCCTGCAGGTGTGCCGAGTCGGATTCCCGACGTGACGGTCGGGCTCTCTGTATCGAACGGAATGCCGTTCTTGTTGCAGGTGATGCCTGCCCGCTCCAGCGCCTTTTCAGCTTGCGTACCTGTCAGGCGCTTCGGGCGCAGATCGACGAGCAGCAAATGGTTGTCGGTGCCGTCCGTTACGAGGCTCAGTCCGCCCGACTTGAGCACGTCGCCGAGCGCCTGGGCGTTGCGCAATACCTGGTCGATATACGCGGTGAACTCCGGCCGAAGCGCTTCGCCGAACGCGACCGCTTTGCCCGCGATCACATGCATCAGCGGGCCGCCCTGCAAGCCGGGGAAAACCGCAGAATTGATTTTCTTCGCGATGTCGCCGTTGTTGGTGAGGATGAAGCCGCCGCGCGGCCCGCGCAGCGTCTTGTGCGTGGTGGACGTCACGACGTCGGCAAACCGCACGGGGTTCTCGTGCCGGCCCGCTGCGACGATACCGGCGATGTGCGCCATGTCGACCATCAGCAGCGCGCCCACGCTGTTGGCGATATTGCGGAATGCGGCAAAGTCGAGCGCGCGCGGATACGCCGAATAGCCAGCGATAATTAGCTTCGGCCGATGCTCTTCAGCCAGCCGCCGGACCTGGTCGTAGTCGATGCGATAGGTTTGCGGATTCACGCCGTATTGAACCGCGTTGAACCACTTGCCGGACAGCGCGGGACGCGCGCCGTGCGTCAGGTGCCCGCCCGCATCGAGTGACATGCCCATCACCGTCTCGCCCGGCTTGACGAGCGCGAGCATTACCGCGCCGTTCGCCTGTGCTCCCGAATGCGGTTGCACATTGGCGAACTCGGCTTCGAATAGTGCCTTCACGCGGTCAATGGCGAGCGCTTCGACGCGGTCCACATGTTCACAACCGCCGTAGTAGCGCTTCGACGGATAGCCCTCCGCGTATTTGTTGGTCAGCACGGTGCCCTGCGCTTCCATCACCGCCGCGGACACAATGTTTTCTGAAGCAATCAGTTCGATCTGCGTTTGCTGGCGGCGCAACTCCAGCGCAATCTCCGATGCGATGACAGGATCGCGGCTCTGGAGCGGTTCTGCAAAAAAGCGCGAGTTCTCGTTCACGTGGTCACTCCGGGAAAAATCGTGAAGCATGTAGTGCGGGACGGCAACAACCGGTTCATGCAATGTGCGGTGGTGTGCGGCTTAATGGCTTACTGCGCGACTTATTGCTCGATTTATTGCTGCAACCAGGCCTTCAGCTTTTCCGGATGCGCATCGACGAATTTTTTTGCGGCCGTTGCGTAGTCGTTCGTGCTGTTGCCTTCGAATTCGATCGCTTCGACGTCGGCGAGCGTCAGCTTGAAGTGCTTGAAGAACACCTCAGCACGGGGGAACTTCGTTGCGAACTGCTTCGATGCAAACGCGTGTACCTGTTCTTCGCCACCCAGCGCGCCCTTCGGGTCTTTCAAATAGCGCATCTGCCACTTCTGGAACAGCCAGTGCGGGCTCCAGACCGTAGCGACGACCCATTGTTTCGACTGATAGGCACGCGATACGCCCGCGAGCATGCCCGCCTCGCTCGACGATTGAAGGTTGTAGCCATTCAGGTCGTACGCCTTGAGCGCCTTTTCCGATGCCTGCATCAGACCGCCGCCGGGTTCGATGCCTTGAATGGTGCCGTTCAGCTTGCTCTTCACATCCGGCTTTTCGAGGTCGGAAATCGTTGCGACCTGCGACTCCGGAATGTAGGCGGGCACGGCCCAGCCGTTCTTGCCGCCCGTATAAATCACGCCGACGTCTTCCATGTCGTTCTTGTACTTCGCGTAGTAGGCGCCGTGTGTGACGGGCAGCCATCCGCCGACCATGATGTCGAGGTCGCCGCGCGCCACGCCCTGGTACTGGATACCGATGTCCGCCTGCACGAACTGGACAGGTTGCTTGAGGCCGGTTTCGAGCGCGTACTTGGCCACGTTGGCGACGGCGAGCACATCGGCCCAGTTGGTCACGGCCATCTTGATCGGTTCGGCCGCCGCGGCGTGCGCGGCGCCCATCGCCACGACTGTCGATACAGTCAGTTTCGCAACGAGCGATTTGAACAGATTAGTTTTCATACAGTACTCCTACGCGATTATGAAAATTTTCGAAATGAACAAGCTTAGCGATGTGGTTTGCTCTTGTTTTACCGCGAGATGAAGATGAGGGCGTGCGTCGGCGTCAGGTGCGCACTGCCGCGCTCGTGCCTGGCTTTGCGGTTCGCATCGTGCGCTTTGCTTTCTTCGCCTTCACACCGAAACTCTCCGTGAGACGATCGAGCACGATGGCAAGCAACACCACACCCAACCCGCCCTCGAAGCCGATGCCGATGTCGAGCCGCTGGATGCCGCTCAGCACGTATTCGCCGAGTCCACCCGCGCCGATCATCGAGGCCACCACGACCATCGAAAGCGCCATCATGATGGTCTGATTCACGCCCGCCATGATCGAAGGCAGCGCATTCGGCAACTGGATTTTCCAGAGCAGTTGCGCATCCGTGCTGCCGAACGACCGCCCCGCTTCCAGCAGTTCTTCGCGTACCTGGCGAATACCCAAAGTGGTGAGACGGACCACAGGCGGCATCGAGAACACGATGGTTGCAATCACGGCAGGCACGCGGCCCAGACCGAACAGGATCACGGCGGGGATCAGATAGACGAACGCCGGCATCGTCTGCATGAAGTCGAGCAGCGAGCGCAGAACCATTTCGACGCGCTTGTTTCGTGCGCCCCAGATACCGAGCGGAACACCAATCACAAGACTGAACACCGTTGCCGCCATCACTAGCGCGAGCGTCGAAACGGTCTGCGCCCAGAGTCCCATGTAATGGATAGCCATCAGCGCAACACCAACGAACACCGAAAACACGACCCCGCGCCGCCACAGTGCAAATGCGACGAGCAGCACGAGCATCGCAATGAACGGAATGGCGGCGAGTCCGTCTTCCAGCAGCTTGATGACTGCGCCCAATGCGGCAGAAAAAGCGTCGAAGCCGCCACGGAAATGTTGAAAGAGAAAATTGACCGCGTTTTCCGCGAATTTCCCGATGACTGACGAGTTCATGCTGCTCTCCGTTCCATGACCTGCTTAAGAATCGCCCGGCATGACACGATGCCTGCGAGCCGGCCCGCTGTATCGGTGACGGGGACGTCGTGTTGCTGGTTCAATGCAATCGTGGCCAGTTGATGCAGATCCGCGTCGAGCGGCACCGCATTCACGTCGTTCACGAACGCCTCCCTGATGGAATGCTCGCCCGTCTTGCGCAGTGAAGCGGGCGTGACGCAGCCTTGATATCGGCCTGCCTCATCACATACGTAGCCGCAATCGGCGCCGCTATCGATCAGCTGATTCAGGTAGCGCTCGGAGGGCGCGGCGACATCGCAGGAGATCAGTTCGCGCTCTACCCTCGTCATCAGGCTCGACGCTTTCAGAAAGCGCGATACATCGACATTACGGAAGAAGTCGCGCACATAGTCGTCGGCGGGTGACTGGATTAGTTCGGCGGGCGTGCCGACCTGAATCAGACAGCCATCTTTCATGATGCCGATACGGCCGCCGATCTTGATCGCTTCTTCAATGTCGTGCGAGATGAAAACGATCGTGCGCTGCTCTTCTTTCTGAAGCCGCAGAAGCTCGCTTTGCATTTCGAAGCGGATCAGCGGATCGAGTGCCGAAAATGCTTCGTCCATCAGCAGCACGGAAGGATTCACGGCGAGCGCGCGAGCGAGGCCGACACGTTGCTGCATGCCCCCGGAGAGTTCACCCGGCAGCAACTTTTCATACGAACCCAGACCGACTCGCGTCAACGCGGCGCGTGCAATGTCGTAGCGCTCGGCTTTTTTCAGACCCGCAACTTCGAGTCCATACGCGATGTTGTCGAGCACCGTGCGGTTCGGCAGCAGCGCGAACGACTGGAACACCATCGCCATCTTCTTGCGGCGCACGTCGCGAAGTTCGGGCGTGGACATCGGCGCGATGTCGCGGCCTTCGAGAATGACATGGCCCGACGTCGGCTCGATCAGGCGGTTCAGCAGACGCACGAGCGTCGACTTGCCGGAACCGGACAGGCCCATCACGACGAAAATCTCGCCTGCCTTGACGCTCAGGCTCACGTCGTTGACGGCAACCATGTTGCCCGTCTGCTCGAAGATCTCGTTTCGGCCGAGGCCTTGCGTGATCAGTTCGGCGGCACGCTCGGGCTTGGGACCGAAGATTTTCGACAGGTTCTTGACCGTGAGAATATCGGTCCCGGAGATAGCCACGGGCTTCGCCGCTGCGGAAACGTCGTCCGCTCCGAAGGTACCCGGATGGACCATGCTGTCCGGCGCGAATGTCAGGTTTGGCGTCATTCTGTCATCCCAACTGGCGAGTTCAGGAAATCGGCGCCGCGCATTGCGTTTGCTAGATGCGGCAGCACTCGATTGCGAACCCGGGTCTTTCCGCGCAATATGCCGCCTGTCTTCTGACGGGCAGAAGAGTCGTGCGTCACATCCGGTGAACCGCGGGCTTAATGCATGAAGTGCAGCGTATCAAGCCAATTTGCTTCGACTAGCTACATTTTCTGCGCGCTTTTCCATACCTCTGGTAATGGAAGAAGCCGAGAGTCGAGACCACGAGTTGGCCATTTGCTTCGGGCGAGACTCGAGGTTCCTGAACGGACGGGGATTTGCGGGCGATGGCGGCGTAGAGCCGCGTTGCGCCAGATCACGGCGGCTGGGCGCCTTTCGAATGGCTTTGTAGGGATAGTCCCAGGTCGGTCTATCCCTTTCCTGTTTCGCGCGGCAACGCAGGTTTCGTTTGTTACTTCTGAGCGTCGCGGATGCCAGCGAGCACAACCAAACGTTAAGCCGCATCGCTCTTCTAGTCCGCGTGCGCGCGATCGAACGCCCACACCTCGGGGAACCCCATCAACTCGCACATATCGGAAAACGGATACATCGAGTCAGTGGCGGCATCCGTGCTCCGGTGCGCAAGAATCTGCCCGTAGACATCTTTGAGCGCCTTCGCGACGGATAAGAAACCCGACGCTGGGTAAATGGCCAGAGAAAAGCCGAGCTTTTGCAACTCAGGGGGCGCAAGCTGCGGCGTCCGCCCACCTTCAACCACATTCGCGAGCAACGGCATATCGAACGTGCGCCCGATCGTTTCGAGTTCCTCAATACTCTCCGGCGATTCGATGAACAGCACATCTGCACCGGCCTTCGCATACGCCTCGCCACGACGCAGCGCTTCATCGAGACCGAGCGACGTCCGCGCATCGGTGCGCGCGACGATCTGGAAATTGCTATCGCTGCGGCTCTCCACGGCGACCTGAATCTTGCGCACCATGTCCTCGACCGGGATCACCCGCCGGCCCGGCGTATGGCCGCATTTCTTCGGGAATTCCTGATCCTCCAGCTGTATGCCTGCAGCCCCCGCGTGCTCATAACCGCGCACGGTATGCGCGACGTTTAGCAATCCGCCATAACCGGTGTCGCCGTCGCAGATCATCGGCGTGTTCGTGCCGCCGCAGAACGCCGCGACGCGATTGACCATGTCCGTGTACGTGGCGAGCCCCGCATCCGGCAGACCGAGGTACGACGCTACTGTGCCGAAGCCCGTCATATAGAGGCAGTCGAAGCCCATTGAGTCGGCCATCTTCGCGGAGATCATGTCGAAGATGCCAGGCGCAGTGACAATCTCCTTGCGTGCAAACCGCGCTTTCAACGCTTGACGCCTGCTTTGCTGTGTGACGCTCATACGTGTCCTGTTTAACGAAGGAAGTGGAAATTTGAACGTTGCCGATCATTGTGAAAGCGATGAGGCCGGCAGTGGATCGTCCGTGTCGATCGAAGGCGCAATGTCCTCGAGCGAGCGTCGATTCGTCTCGATACCGAACGCTGCAAGGACTACCGCCAACACGACCAGCGTGCCGATGATCATCGTCAGCACGTCCTTCACGCCGCCCGCCGCGTACATCATGACTACGAGTTGCGGCGCGCAGATGCCCGTGATGCGCCCGGCACAACCCGCGATGCCGTTTGCGCGCATGCGATTCTCCGTGGCGAAGAGTTCCGGGATGTATGTCGCAATACCGAGCGCGACCATCAGGTACGTGAGCGTGAAGAGCAGGAAGCCGAGCAGCGTCGCCATTTCGATGCCGGTCGAATGCCCGTATAACCAGCCGATAACTGCCGTGAGCACCGACACCGCGATGAGCCCTTTCCTGCGTCCGATCCTGTCGGCGAGCAGTACGCCCAGCAGCGCCCCTGCCGGTCCGCCGAGCGCCATCAGTGCGGTATAGCCGAGCGACGATGCCATGCCGAGCCCCTGTTTCATCAGAAACGTCGGCACCCACACGATGAAGCCGTAGATCACCATGTTGACGGCAACCTGCACCACGATGGAAAGGAACGTGCGGCGAATTTGCGCCGGCCCAAAGAGTTCGAGCAGCGTGGTTTTCCTCGTGACGGTGCGCGGCGCATCGACGACGGGCGGCAGCGTCCCATTGCGCGCCGACTCCTCTTCTGCTTCGCGCAGGATCGCTTCGGCTTCGGCGTAACGGCCTTTCGATTCGAGCCAGCGCGGTGACTCGGGCATCTTCTTGCGAAGCACCCACACGATCATCGCGCCGACCCCGACGATTGCGAACATGGCGCGCCAGCCGATCGACGGGATGATCAGATACCCGAGAAACGTTGAAAAGAACAGTGCGGAGTTCGTGATGAGCGACAGATACGCGGACCACTTGCCACGCACGGCAGGCGGCATGAATTCGCCGACCGATCCATAACCGACGACGATCTCCGCGCCGAGGCCCAGTCCCATGAAGAAGCGGCACACGATCAGCCACGTCATGTTCGGCGCAAACGCGCCCGCGAGCGACGCAAGGCCGAACACTGCGAGATTGAACTGGTACGTGAATTTGCGGCCTTTCGCGTCTCCGAGCACACCGGCGGTGAACGCGCCGATCAGCATGCCGATGAACGTCGAAGACAGGAACGCCGCGTTCAGATGCATCGTCGACCAGCCGGTTTTGGCGAGCGCGCCGAGCACGCCGCCGGCAAGATAGATGTCGAACGAATCCAGGAACATGCCTGCGCCGATCAGCCACAGCACGCGCGTGTGGAAGCGCGAGATCGGCAGCCGATCGAGGCGTGCACCAGCACTTGCGGTGCTCAAGGTATATCTATGGGTGCTCGGCATGTCTCGTCTCCAGTATTGTCGTCGTCGCGACTATTGAATGACTGCTCGTGATGCTGGTGCCTTGCTGCTCCTGGCGCGCTGATTCAGGACGTGGGGCGCTCCCCCTCGCGACGGTCGAGCACCGCACTTTCAGCGGCGAGAATGTGGCAGCGCATAGCGGCTTCCGTCCACGCGGCGTTGCGCTGCTCGAGCGCGCGAACGATTTCGAAATGCTGGCGTGCGCTGCGGACGCGATCTTCGTCGCTATAGGTGCCAAACGTCCACTTGATGAGCGGCGTTTCCTTCATCGACCTGAGCGAGCGGTCGAGGCGCGCGTTGTTCCCGGCGGCTGTGATGATTGCGTGGAACTCGCTGTTCGCCGTGAACCAGGCTTCGCTGGATTCGGGCGTCGATGGCTGCTGCGTAATGGCGAGCATCGCATCCGCTAGCGTTCGCAGACGTTCTATGTCGGAAGCACCGATGGATAAGGACGCGCGCCCCGCGAGATAGGGCTCGACCAGAAGACGCGCCTCGAAGATCTCTCGGGCGTCGTGCAGCGTCCACATCTTCACGCGAACGCCGTAATTCGGACGCGTTTCCACCCACCCATCCGCGTCGAGACGCCGCAAGGCCTCGCGTACCGGCGTGCGACTCACGCCGAGGCTTTTCGCAAGCTGTTCCTCACGCAGATATTGACCCGGGCCGTATTGGCCGCTGGTCACTGCGTCCTTGATTGCGGTGTAGACGTCGTCCGCCGAACGCGGCAGTTCAGGCGAAATTGTATGCAATGATGCTTCTTGATGAACCATTTTGTTCCACACATCGGCTTGCGTTCACACATTGTATGCAATGATGGTGGCGCCGAAACGTCGGGATTTCCCGCAGGACGCCGCGCTCAAGCCATCGGAGATCGAAAGCAAGCGGGCAGCGAAGATTGCCGGTGTCGTAGACGCGAAACGACTGGCCAGTAAGCTGGGCGCTGCTGGCAACGTCTATTGGCGGCTGGAGGCACGAGCCATACCCATCTCACTCCTTGTCCGGCATCGCCGACGAGTGATGACTGGTAATCAGCCATTGCGAGCCATCCCACCGATAGGTGTACGTATAACGCGCCTTCACAACGACGCCGGTTCTCGCGAACGTGAACGTGTAAAGCCCCGCGTCGACAGCCGAGTTGCAGCCAGAGTCGACGAAACGCATGTCGATTTTTCCGGAGGGACGATCCTGAAGGAAGTGCTGGAAATAGTCCTCCTTGTCCGCAACCGTCAGGCGCGGCTTGCTGGACACCGTTGCGAGGAGGATCGATCGCGGCGCGTAGTTGGCGACCACCTTGTGCGGATCGCCGGTCTGCAGAGATTCATTCCATCGGTCGAACAACGACGCGATCTCGGCCTCTGTGGCGACCTTGCAACTGCCGGGCTGCGCCGACGACGCATTATTCGAGGATGTGTGATCGGAGGCGCATCCGGCGAGCGTCAGCGTCAGCGCGAGGACAGCACCAGTGAGCGACCTCATGGCGGCACCTCTTCCTTCAGGAGCAGGAAGAAGTTGCGTGCGCGCTGACTCTTCCCGGCAAGTCCGAGGGCGACGCGGAGATAACCTGTGACCGATCTAATGCTGCGTCCGGAGAAGGACGCACCGTCGCCAGTTCAGGCAGACCGTATCGGACAAAACAAGCCAAGTTGAACAAGCACTGCGGGGCTGGTCTGTGCGCTAGCGAACACTTTGTGCTACTCGTCTGCACTGCAAGCCGTATTGCGCGGCAATGCAAACATGCGCGACGCAGAACCCGCCCGGGCGCCTCGCAATCGTCGCGGCGCACATCACAGACACTACGCTCGCGACCTTCGACACGAAATAACGGCACAGGCGCTGTAGCTGTGGCGAATAACGCGTGGTCTCTGTACTAGAACTTCGGATGACATTCGAAGTTGACCGACGACCCATGCGTCGTCAGCATCTCCACCCCGCTCACCGTTTCCACATTGATGCTGCTCTGCATGCCGCGCCGCTCGCAGTATTCGCGCGCCTCGTTCAGTGCCTCGCCGTGCGCGCGCGCCCATGCCATGCGTCCGCCCGTCGCGCTTGCCGCGACTGTGTAGGTGCCGGGTTTATCGGTTGCGACGACGTGCGTCGAGGACGCGCAGCCGGCAAGCGCGCCTCCTGTGGCGAGCGCCGCAATGGCGACGCGAGACCAATCGCGAAGCTTGTTCAACATGATGCACCTGGATTGTCTGATCGTTTCATGACCGCGCATGGAGTCGTTACGGGGCGGTCGGTGGGTTGTATCGCAGCCGCAATTATCCGGAAATACGCGTGCGAGATCAGCCTCACGGCTCGAAAACACTGTTGCCCTCACCTGAACAATCTGTGCAGGCGCAGCATCGACGCATTGGCGCGCTGGAACTGTTTAAAGCGCTTCCCGAATCGCGGCCGAGCGATTAGTCTTTAACGAAATCTTCAAACCATCCGGACAATGAACTGGAGGAGACATCGATGGAACTCGAAGCACGTACCATGAAACGTGTGACGGTTCGGCTCGTGCCGTTCCTGATCGTCTGCTATTTCATCGCCTATCTGGACCGCGTCAATGTCGGCTTTGCCGCGCTCCAGATGAACAAGGCGCTCGGTCTTTCGGCAAGTGCATTCGGCTTCGGCGCGGGGATTTTCTTTATCGCGTACTTCTTCTTCGAAGTGCCGTCCAATCTTCTGCTCGAAAAATTCGGCGCACGCCGCTGGATCGCGAGAATCATGTTCACGTGGGGTTTGCTTGCCGGTGCGATGGCGTATATCCCACATATCGCGCAATACACCGGGTTGTCCGCGGCTCATGTGTTCTACGGCTTGCGCATTCTGCTCGGCGTGGCCGAAGCGGGATTCTTCCCGGGCGTCATCTTCCTGCTCACATTGTGGTTTCCCGCCGCGTATCGAGGCCGAGTGGTCGGCTATTTCATGGCGGCGATTCCGCTGTCGACGGTGATCGGCGGACCGATCTCGGGCGCCCTGCTTTCCATGGATGGCTTCGCCGGTCTCGCCGGCTGGCAATGGGTCTATCTGATCGAAGCGCTGCCCGCCCTGATTCTCGCGTTCGCGGTGTGGTTCTACCTGACCGACAAACCGGCCGACGCCACCTGGCTAGCCGCCGATGAGCGCGACTGGCTGGTCGCACGTCAGAAGCAGGAACGCGAGCATCGCGAAGCCGTGCATGCGTTTAGTGTGAAAGAAGCGCTTCTGAACCGGCGCGTACTCGCCATCGCGCTCATCTACTTCGGCGCCAATGCAACGAATTACGGCTTGAGCTTTTTTCTGCCGCAGATCGTCAAGGCCTTCGGTCTGACTAACTTGCAGACGGGCTTCGTGACGTCGCTGCCGTATATCGTCGGCGTCATCAGCATGGTTTACTGGGGACGTCATTCGGACCGCAAGCTGGAGCGCAAACGCCATGTGGCGATCGCGCTGACGGTCGCGGCGCTCGGCATCGCGGCGTCGGCCGGGCTCGACAATCCCGTGCAGAAAATGATTGCGCTGTCGATTGCGGGCTTCGGTATTTTCGGCTGTTTGCCGGTTATCTGGACTTTACCGGCTGCGTTCCTGTCGGGCGCCGCCGCTGCCGGCGGCATCGCGGCGATCAATTCGCTCGGCAACCTAGCCGGATTCTTCGGACCTTACGCGATGGGCTGGATCAAGGACAGCACCGGCGGTTTCGGAGCGGGACTGCTCTGCCTCGCAGGCGCGGGCCTCGTCGGCGCGGCGGCCGCTTTGCTTCTGCATCACGACCCCGCGCTGGAAGCGTCGGCGGGCACCGCGCGACGCGACGCGTCCGCGGGCCCCCCAGTCGCGGAATACTAGCTAACGGGACGCGGCGACACGGCGCCGGGTCGTCCCTAGCCTGGTCGCGCTCAAGGCGAGCCGTTCGCCGCGCCAGATTGACTTCCGGCGCCCACCGCGTCGGGCGGCACGACGTCGTCCGGCGTGGGCGTAGGCGCCAACGCCGCGGCGCCGGCGCCCTGCGCGTCGCCGTGGACGGGCTCGCTGCCGAACACCGAAGTCGCTGACGAACCGGAAGCCGTGGCGTCGCCGGGCGTGGAAAGAAGCGGCGGTAACGCCCGCGATTCCGCGCTGGCGGCCGTTGCTGCACTGGCGGCAGCCTCGGCGCTCACACCTTCAGTCGCCGCCCCCGGCGAAGCCGTCGCCACAGGCGCACGCCGCGTCGTGTTGCGAGCCGTCACGGCCGTCTGAGACTTCACCGTCGACGACGGAAAGAGATGCTGGAACCATTCCCGCAGCCGCTCGGAACGCTCGGCGAACCAGCCTGGCTGCTGCTCGGTGACGAACCTCACGCGTGTGTCGACCAGCTTCGAGCGCTGCGCGCGCTGGAAGAAGTCGCCGACGATAGGCAACGCGCTATGCGCGCCCTGTCCCCAGTAGTCGCTGCGCAAGGTCACGCGGCTGTCGTTGAAACCGACCCACGCGCCGGCCACGAGTTGCGGATGAATCAGGATGAACCAGCCGTCTGCGTTGCCCTGCGTCGTGCCGGTCTTGCCCGCTACGTCGCCGCGCACGCCGAAGCGTCCGCGTATCGCCGATCCGGTGCCGCGGTTCACGACGTCGCGCATCACGTCGACGAGCGTGCGGGCGGCGTCCGCAGGCAGTTCCTGTTGCGGCTGCGCCGGCGCGAAGTCCGCGAGCACTTCGCCGTTGCGGGCCTCGATGCGCGTGACCATCACCGGCTCCACGTATCCGCCGAGGTTGGCAATCGTTC
Source organism: Paraburkholderia strydomiana (assembly GCF_031456815.1). Taxonomy (NCBI): domain Bacteria; kingdom Pseudomonadati; phylum Pseudomonadota; class Betaproteobacteria; order Burkholderiales; family Burkholderiaceae; genus Paraburkholderia; species Paraburkholderia strydomiana. The sequence goes on along the minus strand of NZ_JAVDVL010000005.1, from coordinate 454,133 downwards.
CGTATGCCGACACCATCTCCTTCAGCGTGACGGGGCTCGTGCCGAGCGCGAGCGACGGCACGGCGTCGAGCGGGCTGTCGCGCACGCCCATGGCGCGGGCGAGCCGCGCGACCTTGTTCGGGCCGACCGTTTGCATCAACTGCGCGGTGATGCGGTTGCGCGAATAGGCGAGCCCGTCGCGCAGCGTGATTGCCCGCTCGCTCGGCTCGTCTTCGTCGCTCGGACGCCAGACTTCTCCGCCCGCGAGCTGTACTTCGACCGGCTGATCGACGAGCGTGTCGGTCGGCTTCGCACCCGCCTCGAAGGCGGCCGCGTAGACAAACGGCTTGAACGTCGAGCCAGGCTGACGGCGCGCCTGCTGCACGTGGTCGAACGGATCCTGGCTGAAGTCGCGGCTGCCGACCCACGCCCTGATCTGGCCGTTGCGCGGGTCCATCGCGAGAAAATCCGCCTGCACGCGGGTCTTGGATTCGCAGAGCGATTGCACAAGGTTGCGGTCGGACGACACGCGCTTGAGCGCATCGTCGTCGGTCAGGCCCATGTCTTTCGCGGCGCGAAAGTCCGGCGTTTCGCGCAGGAAGGTTGCGAGCAGTTCCTTGCCGTTCGAACAACCGGCGCGGCTGCCCCACGCCGCATTGGCGATGCCTTGCAGCTGGTTGCCCTGCAGGATCACCGCCTGGGTGGCCATGGTCTGCAGGCGCGAATCGATCGTGGTGCGCACCACGAGGCCGTCAGAATAAATGTTGTAGTCGTTGCGGTCGGCCCACGCCGCGAGCCACTTGCGCAGTTGCTGCGCAAAGTGCGGCGCGGGTCCAGGCGGCTCGGTCTGCCGCTCGAAGTCGATGCGCAGCGGGCGTTTTCTGAGCGTCTCGAACGCGGCGGGCGTGAGCTTGCCGAACTTCACCATCTGCGCGAGCACGGTATTGCGCCGCTGCAATGCGCGCTCCGGGTTGAGCACCGGGTTGTAGTAGCTGTTGCCCTTCAGCATGCCCGCGAGCGTCGAGCTTTCGAGCACGTTCAGGTCCGACGCCGACTTGTCGAAATACGTGCGCGCCGCCATCTCGATGCCGTACGCGTTGTAGAGAAACGGCACCGTGTTGAGGTACGTTTCGAGGATCTCGTCCTTCGTATAGAGCGCCTCGATCTTGAAGGCGGTGATCGCCTCCTTCAGCTTGCGGTTTAGCGTCGGCGCACGGCCGATTTCGTCCGGATAAAGATTGCGCGCGAGTTGCTGCGTGATCGTCGAGCCGCCCTGCCGGTCGCCGGAAAACGTATGCAGCGCGGCCGATGCGGTGCGCCGCCAGTCCAGCCCGAAATGCTCATAGAAGCGATGATCTTCGGTGGCGATCAGAGCATTGACCACATTCGGCGAGATGTCCTTGAGCTTGACCCACTCGCGGTTGGACGGCTTGAACTCGGCGAGCAGCTTGCCGTCGGCCGAGAGAATGCGCGCGGGCTGCTCGATCTTGGCCTTGCGAATATCGCCGATGCCCGGCGTGAACGGAATCAGGAGCAGCACATACAGCACGAACAACAGCGGAAGCGCCGCGCAGGCCCTCAGCACGCCGCGGCGGGTCGGATGGCGCAGGTGCCGCAACGCCCCGGTCACGAGCGGGTTCGCGCGGGTCAGACCTCGTTCGAGGGTCTCCAGAATCAGGGAAATAAAACGCTTCACACCGGTTACCGTCTGCTCGAAAAGGCTGAATCCTACCAAGATGTGCGAAGCCGTCCGATTTCCGGCTTGCATGGCGGCCCGCCCGGCGCGCCCCTTGACCGATCCCGCGCGCCACGCCAGGAGCCGCGCGGGCCACTATAATGTCGCCAATTCCGACAAGAGGTGCTTCATGATCATCAAACCGCGCGTGCGTGGATTCATCTGCGTCACCACCCATCCGACGGGCTGCGAGGCCAACGTCAAGGAACAGATCGAATACGTCAAGGCACGCGGTCCCATCGCCAACGGTCCCAAAAAGGTCCTCGTGATCGGCGCATCCACGGGCTACGGACTTGCCGCGCGCATCACGGCGGCGTTCGGCAGCGGCGCGGACACGCTCGGCGTGTTCTTCGAGCGCGGCGGCAGCGAAACCAAGGCGGGCACGGCCGGCTGGTACAACAGCGCGGCATTCGAGAAATTCGCGACCGCAGAAGGCCTGTACGCAACGAGCATCAACGGCGACGCATTTTCGGACGAAGTAAAGGCACGGACGATCGAGGTCATCAAGCGCGATCTCGGCCAGGTCGATCTCGTCGTGTACAGCCTCGCCGCGCCCAAGCGCACGCATCCGAAAACCGGCGAAGTGTTCAACTCCACGTTGAAACCGGTCGGCAAGGCGGTCAAGTTGCGCGGCATCGACACGGACAAGGAAGTCATTAAGGAAACCGTGCTCGAACCCGCCACGCAAACCGAGATCGACCACACGGTCGCGGTCATGGGCGGCGAAGACTGGCAAATGTGGATCGACGCGCTGCTGGAAGCCGGCGTGCTCGCAGACGGCGCGAAGACGACCGCGTTCACCTACCTCGGCGAAAAAATCACGCACGACATCTACTGGAACGGCTCGATTGGCGCGGCCAAGAAAGACCTCGACCGGAAAGTGCTCGGCATTCGCGAGAAGCTCTCGGCCAAAGGCGGCGACGCGCGCGTCTCGGTGCTGAAGGCGGTCGTCACGCAAGCGAGTTCCGCGATTCCGATGATGCCGCTGTACCTGTCGCTGCTCTTCAAGGTGATGAAGGCGAAAGGCACGCACGAGGGCTGCATCGAGCAGGTCTACGGCCTCTACAAGGAGAGTCTGTACGGTTCGGCGCCGCACATCGACGACGAAGGACGCTTGCGCGCGGACTACAAGGAACTGGCCCCCGACGTGCAAAACGAGGTTCAGGCGCTGTGGGACAAGGTCACGAACGACAACATCTACGAACTTACCGATTTCAGCGGCTACAAGACGGATTTTCTGCGTCTTTTCGGATTCGAGATCGCAGGTGTCGACTACGAGGCCGACGTCAATCCGGACGTGCAGATTCCGCGGCTCGTGCAGGTTTGAGCGGTCGCGGTAGCGACCGCGTTCGCGTCTGTGTTTGTGTTGCGGGGCCGTTGTGGCCCCGCGTCGTTTGTCCGGTCGGTCTTCTTCCTCTTTTCTTCTTCTCTGCTCGCGACCGCGTCTACGGCGTGCCGTTGCGGCAGTATTCGCGATAACCGTCTCGTTCCGCGAGGCGCGTCATATAAGCGGCGACGGCGGGTAGGTCGTCGTGCTGAATCGGCGTTTCGAGCCAACGGTTGATCGACAGCGCGATCGGAATGTCCGCGAGCGAGAACGCGTTGCCCGCGATGAACGCGCCGGTTCGCTGCAACTGCCCTTCGACGATCGCCATGTGCTTCGCCCAGTTCGCCCGCGACGACTCGATCTGCTGCGCGTCGCGATGCGCGGGCGACTGCCGCACGAGCGCGAGAAACGCGTAACTCCACGAACGGTTCAGTTCGCTCGCCTGCCAGTCGATCCACTGGTCGCATCGCGCGCGCTCGCACGGGTCGGCCGGATAGAGCGACTCGCCGCGATCCCGGTACCGGCCGGCGAGGTAGCGGATGATCGAGTTGGATTCCCACAGTACGAAGTCGCCGTCCTTGATGACGGGAACCATTGCGTTCGGATTGAGCGCGAGAAACTGCGGGTCGCTGGTCGGGCGAAATCCCGCGCCCCAGTCTTCCTGCTCGAACGCGAGGTCGAGTTCGGCGCAGGTCCACAGCACCTTGCGCACGTTGATGGATGAAGTCTTGCCGAGGATTTGCAGCATAGGACGTCGGATGCGGTAGTCGGGAAGAAAGGCTACGTTAGCGCGTCGCGGGATTTTCCGCTGCTCGTGCAGCGCCGGCGGCGCCGTGCAGCGTGCGCCAGGGTACGCCCGGGAATTGCCGCTGGTGAATTCTGCGTGATATTGTTAATAAATGCGGAGGACGGCCGCACGCCGCCTCCCCCGGAAAGCACTTTACCGCAGCGAGCGTCGCCATGAGTGATGTACGCCACCATCTGAGTCCGCGAGACCGCCTGGAGCTGTTGTGCTGGCTCACATGCGGCAGCCTCGGCGCTTATTACCTCAACGAGGACTGGCCCGACGCGGCGTTCCACGTACAGGCCGCCCACAAATGGCTCGACCGGCGCGCGCGCGAGGCCGACTGGCTTTCCATTGCGAAGTTGTCGGCGACCGCGCTGGAGATTGCCCGACGCCACGCGCGCTTTGTCGACACCGACTGGGCGCGCGACGCCGTCGAAGAAATCCTGGACACGGACGAACTCGACCCTCAAGCCCGGCTCGTACGGCAGGTTCTCGCGGACTGCGAGAAGGCGCTGGCGGACCGGCGGACCGCGGATTAACTTTTCCAGTAAAACCTGGGTTGACGTGGCCGCTTAACGATTCGACCACAACGGTTGAACGAATCCTCCGCGCACCGGCCGGGCTCCGCGCTCAGCGGGAAGCAGAGAAACCGGAAACCGGCTCAAAACCCTCATGCCGCGTGCATCGCTTCGCGCACCCAAACGCTAGAATGCCGGGCATAGCGCGCACTCGCGCGCCTTCTTCTCCGGTCGAACACCTTGAAACGCAAAATGCCCGCGCTGAATGCGCTCAAAGCCTTTGAAGTGGCTGGCCGCACGGGCAGCTTCACACGCGCCGCGGAATTGTTGAACGTCACGCAAAGCGCGGTGAGCCGGCAAGTGCGCCAACTGGAGGCGCAGATCGGCGAGACGTTGCTGCAACGCCATCATCACCATCTCGAGCTTTCGGCCGCCGGCCGCGTGCTGTTGCAAGCGCTGCAGCAGTCTTTCGACCGTATCGAGCTCACGGTGCGCAGTCTGCAGGAGAAAACGCATCGCAACCGCCTGCGCATCAACGCGCCGCCCACCTTCACGAGCCGCTGGCTGATGCCGCGCCTCGGCCGTCTGCGCGACGCGCACCCGCACCTCGAATTGAGCCTGTCCACGCGCCTCGACGACAAACTCGCAGAGTCGGGCGTGCTCGACTGCGCAATCCGCTTCGGCAACGGCGAGTGGGAAGGTTTCGATAATCGTCTGTTGATGAACGAAAGGCATATCGCTGTCTGCGCGCCGGCACTGCTCGCGCGGCAGGCTGGCCGCGCCGCTATCGACCTCAACGAGTTCACGCTGCTGCATGTGCTCGCCAGCGCGGATCAGCGTTACCTGACCTGGCAACACTGGCTGAAGGCCGCTGGAATCGAGAACGTGGATACGCGCGGCGGTTATGAATTCGATCTGCTCGACCACGCGATTCGCGCGGCCATCGACGGGCTCGGCGTGACGATTGCAGACCGCAACATGATCGCGCGCGAACTCGCCGAAGGCCGGCTGGTGCAAGTGTTGAACGTGCACGTCGACGGCCACCAGTCGTACTGGCTCGTCACCCGCGCCGGACAGGACGAACTGCCGCACGTCACGCTCTTTCGCAACTGGCTGCAGCAGGAAATCTGGCTGGGTGAACGGGCTTTCGAGTCGTCCGAGGCGGTGCCGTTGGGCGACGTATCGTGACAGCCGCGCCGTGGATGGTGGCGACGGCGTCGACATTGCGGATATGAAAAAGCCGCGCCGATCGACTGACCGGCGCGGCGTTTCAAGCACCTTCTGAAGGTGCCAACGAGCATCATGCGGCGGTGGCGAACTCCGCCACATGAGACTCGTGCGCGGCACGCGCGGCAGCGTCGTCGAGAATCATGTCGGCGCCCTTCTCCGCGACCATCATTGTGGGCGCATTGATGTTGCCGGAAGTGATGTTCGGAAAGACCGACGCGTCGACCACGCGCAATCCGGCAACGCCATGCACGCGCAAACGCGCATCCACCACGGACGTGCGCGGATCATTGCCCATCGCGCAAGAGCCGCACAAATGATAGATTGAGCCGGACTGCTCGCGAAAGTACTTCAGGAAGCTTTCGCGGCTCGCCACCTGCGGCCCAGGTGAGATTTCCTCGACCGTGATTTCCTTTAATGCGGGCGATGCCATCACCTTGCGCACGAGCTCGCAGCCCTGGATCACCTCGTCGATATCCTTTTGCGTAGTCAGCGCGTTCAGGCGGATTTTCGCGGCATCTTCCGCACGGTTCGACGCGATTTCGATCGAGCCGCGGCTCGTCGGCCGGCAAGGATTGAATGCAAGCAGGAAACCCGAATACGGTTCCGGTTCCAGATTCGCCTTGTTGCTCTTCGGAATGCGGTACGACAGCGGATTGAAGTAAAGCTGCAGGTTAGGCTGCGCCTCGCGCTCGCTGCCTCTGAAGAAACCGCCCGACTGATTCACGCTCATCGCAAGCGGCCCCTTGCGCGTGAGCAAATACTGCAACCCGAGCTTCAGCTTGCCGATCAGCGGCCGCAGTTCGTCGTTCAGCGTCTTCACGTTCGCGCGGTAATAGAAGCTCACGCACAGGTGGTCCTGCAGATTCTGGCCAACCGCGGGCAATTCCTTGATCGTCGTAATGCCGTGTTTCGCGAGCAGTGCGCTATCGCCGAGGCCGGACAGTTGCAGCAGCTTCGGCGAATCGACAGCGCCGGCAGCGAGAATCACCTCGCGCTTCGCCATGAAACGCCGGGCGACGCCGTTCTGCGTGACGCTCACGCCGATAGCGCGGTGCTTACCCTCGAACAGAACGCGATTGGCCAACACGTTGTGTTCGACCGTGAGATTCTTGCGCGCGAGCGCCGGATGCAGATACTCGAAACTGCTCGACGAGCGTTGGCCGTTGCGCGTGTTGACATCGTAAATACCGGCACCTTCGAACTGCGCGCCGTTGAAGTCGTCGCTGCGCCGGTAGCCTGCCTGATCGCAGCCTTTCAGGAACACATGACAGATCGGATGCACGGCGTCTTTCATCGGCGAAATGCGGATCGGGCCGTCAGCGCCGTGATATTCCGTGTCGCCGAGCGGATGCGATTCGAGCTTGCGGAAATACGGCAGGACATCGCGGAATGCCCAGCCTGGATTTCCGGCTGCCGCCCAATCGTCGAAATCGTGCGGCTGGCCGCGCACGTAGATCATCGCGTTGATCGAGCCGGAACCGCCCTGCACCTTGCCGCGCGGACAATAAATAGGACGGTTATCGAGCTCCTTTTCCGGCTCGCTGTAGTACATCCAGTTGTAGGTTTCGTTGTAATACGTCTTCGTGAAACCCACCGGAACCTTGAACCAGAACGAGCTGTCCTTGCCGCCCGCCTCCAGCAGCAGCACCGAGTATTCGCCCGACGCCGACAGGCGATTGGCGAGAATGCAGCCCGCCGACCCGGCGCCGACGATGATGTAGTCGTAGTTCATGCTATATCGCCAGAGTGGCGCTCAATCCATTGAATGCTTGTAGAAGGCCGCGCGGCGTTCAGCCCTTGGCCGGCGCGAGATCTTTCACGTCGACGGGTTGCGCGGCCATTTGCAGGTGCAGACGCTCGCCCGTATATGGCGTGTGCTGCGCGACCACTTCCATGTTCAGTTCGACGCCGAGGCCAGGCTCGCGCGACGGAATGATGTAGCCGTCTTCCCACTGAAGCGGCTTCTTCAGCACGGCCGCGTGAAAACCGTCCCATGTGCCGATGCTTTCCTGGATCAGGAAGTTCGGCGTGCATGCCGCCAGCTGAATGCTCGCCGCCGCGCCGATCGGACCGTTGTACAGATGCGGGGCGATCTGCGCGTAGTACACCTCGGCCAGTGCAGCAACCTTTTTCGCTTCGAGCAGGCCGCCCACGCGCGCCACGTTCAATTGCAGAATCGACGCAGCACCCGCTTGCAACAGCTTGAAGAACTCGTACTTCGTAGTAAGGCGCTCGCCCGCTGCGACTGGAATGCTCGTGTGCCGCGCGACTTGCGCCATCGCGTCTTCCTGACCCGGCGGCACCGGCTCTTCGAACCAGAGCGGATCGTATTTTTCGAGGCGCTTCGCAAGCCGGATCGCCGATGAGGGCACCATCTGCCCATGCGTGCCGAATAGCAGATCGGCCTTGCTGCCCACCGCTTCACGCACGCGGCGGCAGAACGTCTCGCAACGGTCGAGCACTTCCATCGACAGTTGATGCCCCGAGTAAGCCGTGTACGGCCCCGCCGGATCGAACTTCACCGCCGTGAAGCCGCGCTTCACGTTCTCGGCGGCGCATTCGGCGGCGAGGTCGGGATCGTCGTAATCGTATTCGCCGCGACTGTTCTTCGGGTACAGGTATGTGTACGAACGCAGGCGCGGATTGACCATGCCGCCGAGCAACTCGTACACCGGCTTGCCGGCGGCCTTGCCGATGATGTCCCAGCACGCCATTTCGAGGCCGCTCACCACGCCCATCATCGTCAGGTCGGGACGTTGCGTAAAGCCGCTCGAATACGCTTCGCGCCAGAACCGCTCGATATGGTGCGGATCGTGATCGAGCAGGTAGCGGGAAAAGACATCGTCCACGATATGCGTCATTGCTTTCGGATGGAACGTGGCCGAATAGATTTCGCCGACGCCTTCAATGCCGCAATCGGTCTTCAGTTTGACAAAGATCCAGTACATGCCGCCGACGTGCGGCGGCGGTACGGCAACGACATGCGTTTCGAGCGAGACAACGTTCATTTACGCAACCTCTTTCCTGTTGAGCATGTTTCTTAGCGCGAGTCCGGCGAAACCGCCGAGCGCCGCCATCGCGGCCACATAACCGAAGTACAGCTGATAGCCGAATACGCCCGGGAACGTCTGCGTCAGGTAACCGTTGATGAGCGGCAGAAACACATCGGGCGAATAGCCAAGTACGGAGATGAGGCCGATTGCAAGGCCCATCGTGGAAACCGGAATGTTGCAGCGATCCAGCAGCGACCAGTAAAGCCCGCGAATCGCGTAGGTCAGAATGCCGATGAACAGCACGAGAAAGACCAGCAGCACATGGCTCGAAATACGCGGTGCGGCCATCAGTCCGACGAGCGACAGCGCAGCGAGGAAGAGCGCGATAATCAGCACGGACACCTTCGAGTAACGGTCGCCGAGAAAGCCGCCGCCAATGCCGCCGATGGGTCGCATCCACAGTTTCAGGGTGGTGATCGTGCCGGCCATTACGACCGTGAGGCCAATATCGCCTTCGTGCAGATAGGCAGAAAAGCTGTAGGTTGCCCAGAACACCTGGTAGCCGCAGAACACAATGGCTGCGACGAGCCACAGTTCGGGAATTTTAGCGAGCGTTGCGAGATCGGCGAGCACGTTGCTGCGCTGACGCGCTGCGCGATTCGCGGCGTCGGCGCGGGCGCCCTGCTCGCCTTGCGGATCCTTCACGAGCACGAGCACGACGCCGAGCGCGATGCACAGGAACGCGTACAGGTAGACGACCATCCGGAAGCCGGCTGCAGCCGTCTCTCCTTTCGTCTGCGTCGCCCACGCGAACAGCGTGATCGCGATCGTGGCGAGCATCGCTTCGATGAGACCGCGCCCGCCGTCGAGCAGACCGAAGAAGCGGCCTTGCTCGTTCGTACCGGCAATCATCGTGACGCGCTTGATGACTGCCGCCCAGAACGTGAGGCCGGTAGACAGGCCCCAGCCGCCGAAGATCAACATCAGCATAGGGAACGACGGCGCGCTCGAATACCAGAGCCCTAGCGCACCCGTTGCGATCAGCGAGAAACAGATCAGCATGCGTGGCGCGATGCGATCCGCGAGCCAGCCGCTCGGCAGATAGCTCAGCAAGAAGATGGTACCGAGCGACGAGTACAGATAGCCGAGCTGGCTATCGGTGATATGGAACACTTCCAGCATGGTCGGCTGATAGACCTGCCGGAGATACAGAATCGGATAGATCGCGCCGGCGGCGAGCACCAGCAACATCAGCTGCGTATAGCGGCGCCCCTTTGTTTGTTGCAGCGCGGCTTGCGCGTCGGCTTTCATGCCGGCTTCCCTCTCGCCTAATGCGAGCGCAGCCGGGGTCGAAGACGATTGAACGGGTTGAGATGACACGTGAGCCTCCTGACAGGCACAGCGCCGACTGAGCGGCCTGTGCGTCTCCAATATGTTTTGTTATGCGAGGCAGCGCTTCGCTGTCTCTGGACGAAGCAAGGCAAACGCACGCCGTGCCTTGCGGACTGCTATGCACGGCGCGGCGCGCGCCGGTTCGGCCTTAGTACTTCATGACGACGAGACGGGTCTGCGTGAATTCGAGCATGCCGTGCTTGCCGTCGTCGCCGCCGAGCCCCGAGCGTTTCCAGCCAGCGTGGAAGCCCTGATACGGATCGGCCGGCGTGCGGTTCACATAGAGTTCGCCGGCCTCGATACCGTTGGCGACTTTCATCGCGTTGCGGTAGTTCTCCGTATAGAGCACTGAGGACAAGCCGAACTGGTGATCGTTGGCCATGTCGAGCGCTTCGTCGAGCGTCCGGTATTTGACGACCGGCATGACCGGACCGAACGTCTCCTCCTGCACGATCTCCATGTCCTGACGGCAGTTCGACAGCAGCGTGGCCGGATAGAAAAAGCCCTTGCCCTCGGCCGACGCAGGCAGCTTGCCGCCCGTTTCCAGCGTGGCGCCGGCTGCAATCGCCCGCTCGACCATCGCGTGGATCGACTGACGTGACGCTTCATTGACGAGCGGTCCCATCAGCGAAGGTTGCTCGCTGCGGTCGCCGAATTCGACCGCGCTCATATGGCGTTTGAGCAGCGCGACGAAGCGGTCGTGCACGCTTTCGTGCACGTAGACACGTTCGATCGCCGTGCAAAGCTGTCCGCAATGCGTGGTCTTCGAGGCGACCAGTTCACGCGCGGCTCTTTCGAGATCGGCATCGGCCTCGATGATGGCGGGCGTCTTGCCGCCCAGTTCGAGCGACGGCTTGGCGATGTTCTCCTTGCAGTACTCGAGCACCTTGCGGCCCGCGCCGACGCTGCCCGTCAGCGTGATCATGCCGATCCTGGGATGCTTGCAAAGCGCCTCGGCAGTCGCATGGTTCATGGCCAGAATATTGACGACGCCCGCGGGCAGGCCGGCCTTCTCGACTGCCTTCGCGATTTCGAATGCGGAGGTCGGCGTGTTGTTGCTCGGACGAACAACCACCGTGTTGCCGGCGATCAGCGCAGGCGCCACTTTGCGCATGAACGTATAGACCGGATAGTTGAACGGAATCAGGCACGCGACCACGCCGATCGGCTCCCGGTGCAGCACGAGGTTTTCATCGGGCGAATCGCTTGGAATCACCTCGCCTTCGATGCGGCGCGCCCACTCTGCGTGGTAACGCGTGATCTGACCGGCGTAGACGGCTTCGCTGGTCGCGTCGGCGACGCTCTTGCCCGACTCCAGCGCAAGCGCGGCGCCAATGTCCGGCGCGCATTCGGTCAATGTGTCGGCGAGCTTATGCAGATACGCGCCCCGCTCCGCGGAAGGCAGCTTGCGCCACGCCTTCTGGGCGACCGCCGCGGCGTCGACTGCGGCAATGACGTCGGCGTGGCTCGCGGCCGTGACGTGCGCAATCAGCGCTTCGGTGGCGGGGTTGTAGACGCCGATCAATTCGTGATCGGCAGAACCGGCGGCGGGTTCGAGGAAACGGCCATTGGCGAAGTTCCGGTCGAGTCGCATGTTTGTCTCCTTCTTCTTGCTGTGCGGGAAGCGCATGGCCAGTGGCATCCGGCTACATGCGAAAGTGCATGAACGGAATTTTTGTCTGGGTCAGGACCGGCCACAAGCGAATAATTCGCGGGACAAACATTCGAAAAAATCACGTTTATCCAGGGATGTGCCTCATTCGAGAACCGGTTCACGAATTGCAGAATCCGGGCTTCGCCAAAAAGCAGCGGCCGCGCCGAGCCTCGGCTACACGCCGCTCATTACCAACGTCTGGAGCTCTCGATGATAAAAAAGACCTTGTCCGCCACCGCTACCCTCAGTGCCTTCGCAGCCCTTGCGTCACTGGCCGCTCCGTGCGCGTTCGCACAAAGCAGCGTGACGCTCTATGGCGTGCTCGACGAAGGTCTCGACTACACGAACAACGCCGGACACGGCGCAGTGTGGGAAATGGCAAGCGGCTACGCGCAGGGCAGCCGTTGGGGCCTGAAGGGTTCCGAGGATCTGGGCGGCGGCATGAAAGCCGTGTTTCAGCTGGAAAACGGCTTCGACGTGAACTCCGGGCGGCTCGGCCAGGGTGGCCGCATGTTCGGCCGGCAGGCATACGTGGGATTGAGCGACAGCCGCTTCGGCACGCTCACGTTCGGCCGCCAGTACGATTCGGTGGTGGACTACCTCGCGCAGACCACGGCTAACGGAAACTGGGCCGGCTACCTGTTCGCGCATCCGTACGACAACGACAACACCGACAACTCGTTCCGGCTCGGCAACAGCGTGAAATACACGAGCCCCGAAATAGCGGGCCTGCAGTTCGGGGGCGTCTACAGCTTCAGCAACGACACCAACTTCGCCAATAACCGCGCGTACAGCTTTGGCGCACAGTATGCAACCGGCGGTCTGCTGATCGCGGCGGCCTATTTGCAGGCAAATAATCCCGGCATGGGAGCAACTGGCGCGATCACCGCGAACGACGCAAGCTTCATCGCCGCACGCATGCGCGTTTTCGGCGGCGGCATTAACTACACGTTTGGCCCGGCGACCGTCGGCTTCGCTTATACGAACTCCACGTATAAGAGCCCGACCGGCAACGGCTATATCGGCATTCCGCTCGCCGCGCCAGGCGTCGAATTGAACACGCTCAAGTATCAGAACTTCGAAGTGAACGGCAAATATCAGTTCGCGCCCGCATTTTTCGTCGGTGCTCAGTACGTGTACACGATCGAGAACTACGATGCATCGTCAGGCAGCGTGAAGCCGAAAATCCACTCCGTCGGACTGATGGCGGACTACAACGTGTCAAAACGCACAGACGTCTATGTGCAGGGCGAGTACCAGAAGGTCACGGGAGACTCGACCCATTCGATTCTCGACAATGCGTTTATTCCCGGTGTGCAGGCGCCTTCGTCGACGGGCACGCAGGTCGCCGTGCGCGTTGCGCTGAGGCACAAGTTCTAACGCACGGTCTCGCTATTTGCTGTCGGGCATGTTGCCTTTCACAAGGCGTGCGCTCGACAGGATCAGCAACGCAATCACCACGCTGAGGATCGCCGTGGCCTCGCGTCCGAGGCCCGCGGCCACACCGACGCCGGCGCTAAGCCAAAGGCTTGCCGCCGTCGTCAGGCCGCGCACTTCGCGCTGCGCACTGAGCTTCATGATGGCGCCCGCGCCGAGAAAGCCGATGCCGGACACGAGTCCTTGCAGCACGCGGCTCATGTTGTCTTGTGAGAAGCCGGCCTGCAGCGGCACGACGACGAACAGGGCGGCGCCCACCGCCACCATCATGTGCGTTCGCATACCGGCGTCGCGCTGCGACATTTCCCGCTCGAAACCGAGCACGCCGCCCAGTATCAACGCGAGCCCGAGACGCATCAGCACCTGCGTTACATCGGCTGGATCCCCGAGATCTGAGAATTCTGCCTTGGCCGTTGCCCACACGGCCTGCCATCCACTGTTCATGTAATTGCCCCGACGTTTGAGAAAACGCCAAGCATAGCCGGGATGAGCACGCGTGGGCAGGTGGGCCGAGATCAGCGATCAGTGTTGAAGCGCTGCGCGTTGCGCGAACTCCGTATCACGCATGACGTATCAGGCGCCCGAGACTTTCTTCACGAATGCGCTGACTACTGCCTCCAGTTCCTTCGTGATCGAAGTCATGACACCGGCCACGACCGCGAACTCGCGGCCGGTCACGTTCGTGCGGCTTGCCACGATCTGCCCGTTGAAGGACACGATATGCGCTTCTTTCGCGATCGACTTGATGCGATCGATCAACTGCTGCTGCTCTTTCTTCTGGGCACGCGCAATACGGCGGCTTTCCTGTTCGTAGACCGCCGTGACGCCATGTAAGTCGCCGAGCAACGGGTCCGCCGACGCGATCAGGACTTCTAGAGCACTTTCGGCGTTCGAAGCCTCGCGCGCAATGGCGTCGAGCGCCGCCTGAGCCAGGGCGATGAAGTTCGTGATCCTCTTCTCCACGTGTCCGCTGCTGCTACCGCTGCCGCTCCCATGAAAAGCCTCGCGCAGAGCGGGCGAAAAGAGTCCCGGCAGACCATCGCGGCCTTGCACCAGTGCCGCGTGACTGTCCGCGAAGGTGCGCAACGTCTCCTGCGCGATGGCGAGCGCGCCGTCGCTACGACGCAGCGCGAGCATCGCCTTGAAGACGATGCGCTGCGAAAGCATCCGTTGACGTCCTGCCATGTTGATCAACGAACTCAACACTTCGCTGGACACGTCCACTTGCGGCGGGAGCCGTTCTATCGTTGTGAGCATATCTACTTCGGAAGATCCAGATCGGCGGGTTGCGCCGGCGTGCTGTTGCTTGCACGTCGACGCGTCCGTTGGCGCGCCCGTTGATACGTCCGTTGATGCGCTGAGTGACTGCTTTCCGTTAGCCAGATGCGTTACTCGGTTGCATGAGCGTGCATCACGCCCGATTGCATCGACCACGCCATCCACGGCCGGCGCAGCGCGACGATTGCGACAAACGCACACGCGGCCAGCGCGCCGAAGGTGGCAAAGCCCATCTGATATGAACCGGTGCTTTCCTTCGCCATGCCCATCACGACAGGCAGATAGAAACCGCCGATGCCGCCCGCCGCGCCGACGATGCCCGACATCAGGCCGGTGCGGCCGGCCCAGCGATGCGGCACGAGCTGGAACGTCGCGCCATTGCCGAGGCCAAAGGCCAGGTACAGGCACAGCAGCAGCGCAATGCCGCCCGCGAGCGTCGGCATGACCGCGGCAAACACGAAGTCGCACACCGAGATGATGGCGAGCAGCACGGTCAATGCGCGCACGCCGGAGACCTTGTCGGCGATCAGGCCGCCAAGCGGACGCACGAGCGCGCCGGTCGCGGCGAGAAGCGCCATGAAAAGACCCGCGTCGATCTTCGACAGTTGATAGAGGTTGGTGAGCAGCAGCGACACATACGAGGACATACCCACGAAACCCCCGAACGTGATGCTATAGACGAGCATGATGACCCACGTGTCGCGCTCCGCCAGCACCGCGCGATAGCGCTTGGGCAGCACCGCAATGGCAAGCAGCGCGCCGATTACTGGCAACAGCAGCACGCCCGTTTTGCCCGAACCGAAAATGCCCGCTTCGACCAGCAGCACGAGCACGATCAGGCCGACAAGCGTCACCACGAAGCTGCCGAATGCGCGCAGGACGCTGCCCGTCTTCACGCCGGAGTCGTTTGCCCAGAAATACAGCGTGATGCCTGCGATAGCGAGCAGAGGCAACGCACCGCCCGTTGCAGTCTGCCAGCCGTAGTGAGTCGCGAGTTGCGGGAACAGGAAACCGTCGAGCACCGCGCCGATGTTGCCCGCGGCGGCGAGTCCCAGCACGAGACCCTGTACCTTCGGCGGATAGTTGCTGCCTGCCATCGGCAATGCAACAGCAAAGCTCGCACCGCCCACGCCGAGGAACACGCCCAGCACCAGCAGCAGCGTGTACGACGGAACGGACGGCAGCAACGGCAACACGATGGTCGGCACCGCCGACAGCAGCACGCCGAGCAACGCAATGCGCTTGCCATGCGCCGACTGATAGAGGTTGCCGAGCGTCACGCGCAAGATCGCCGCCGACAGCACAGGCACCGCGACGAGCAAGCCTTGCTGCGCCGGGGTCATCGCGATGCTCTTGCTGATGAACGGCGCGAGCGGGCCATACAGAACCCAGACCGTGAAGCCGGTATCGAAATAGAGGAAACACGCTACCAGCGCGCGCCAGTCTCCACTCTTAAGGGAGCTCATCACGTTTTTCATCAGACATCCTCACTAAACTGATTTTCGACCATCCGGCTCACTGCATGCTTCGCCACGCACCGGAATGATCACTATGTTGAAACCCGCACTATTCATGCAACGTCCATGCCATGCGGGTCCGCTTTTCGATGCAGAACTACGTGCTCGTTGAAGCTTGAATCTGATACGCGCCAGCGAGTACGCGAGCCATGGCGCCAATGAATCAAACGGTTTCCACTACGACGGGAATGGCGGCAAGCTTCGATTGACGTTCACCGTGTGTCGCCGGGCGGATCTGCCCGCGTTCCTCGACGAAGCGCACTGTGCTATCGGACTCGTCGCTGTTGACGAAATGACGGAAGCGCTTGCGCGTTTCGGGATCGGTCACCGCCTTCTTCCACTCGCATTCGTAGGTGTCGATCACGTGCTGCATGTCCGCTTCGAGTTCTTCGGCCACGCCCAGGTGGTCGTCGACAACCACGTCGATCAGATACTGGAGGCCGCCTTCGAGGTTCTCGCGCCACACGCTGGTGCGTTGCAGACGGTCGGCGGTGCGCACGTAGAACATCAGAAAGCGGTCGATGTAGCGCACGAGAGTTTCGCGGTCGAGGTCTGAGGCAAGCAGTTCCGCGTGACGCGGCTTCATGCCGCCGTTGCCGCACACGTACAGGTTCCAGCCCTTGTCCGTCGCGATGATGCCGACGTCCTTGCCCTGCGCTTCCGCGCACTCGCGTGTGCAGCCCGAGACGCCGAACTTGATCTTGTGCGGCGTGCGCAGGCCCTTATAGCGGTTCTCGAGTTCGACTGCGAGGCCCACCGAATCGCCCACGCCATAGCGGCACCATGTCGAGCCGACGCACGACTTCACGGTGCGCAGCGATTTGCCGTACGCATGGCCCGACTCGAACCCCGCCGCGATAAGCTCTTCCCAGATGAACGGCAGTTGCTCGACGCGCGCACCGAACAGGTCGACGCGCTGGCCGCCGGTGATCTTCGTATAGAGGCCGTATTTCTTCGCAACCTGCGCAACGGCGATCAGACCGTCGGGCGTGACTTCGCCGCCCGCCATGCGCGGCACGACCGAATATGTGCCGTCGCGCTGAATGTTGGCGAGGTAGTAGTCGTTGGTGTCCTGCAACGACGCGTGCTCTTTCTTCAACACGAATTCGTTCCAGCACGACGCAAGAATGCTGGCGACCACCGGCTTGCAGATATCGCAACCGAGACCATGGCCATGTTTCGCGAGCAGTTCGCCGAAGCTGCGAACGCCTTCCACGCGTACGATGTGATACAGCTCCTGGCGCGAATACGCGAAGTGCTCGCACACATGGTTGTTCACCGCGAGGCCCTGCTTCTTCATCTCGGCCTTCATCACCTGCGTGACGAGCGGCACGCAACCGCCGCAGGAAGTGCCCGCGCTAGTCGCGCATTTGAGCGCGCCGATGTCGGTCGCGCCCGCGCAAACGGCGGCGCACAGGTCGCCCTTCGACACGTTGTTGCACGAGCAGATCTGCGCGGCGTCCGGCAGCGCGTCGACGCCGAGTCCCGGCTTCGCCTTGCCGTCGCTTTGCGGCAGGATCAGAAATTCGGGCGACTCCGGTAGCTCGATGCGGTTGAGCATCATCTGCAGCAGCGTGCCGTACTCGGTTGCATCGCCGACCATTACGCCGCCCAGCAGATACTTGCCGCATTCCGAGACCACGAGCTTCTTGTAGATCTGCTTGCGTTCGTCGCTGAACTGATACGCGCGGCTGCCCGGCGTATTGCCATGCGCATCGCCGATGCTCGCGACGTCCACGCCCATCAGTTTGAGTTTGGTGCTCATGTCGGCGCCCACGAATTCGGCGGGCTCGCCCAGCAGTTGCCTCGCGACCGTGCGCGCCATGTCGTAGCCGGGCGCGACGAGGCCGAACAACTGGCCGTTCCACAGCGCGCACTCGCCGATTGCATAGATGTGCGGATCGCTCGTGCGGCATGCGTTGTCGATCACAATGCCGCCGCGCGCGCCGAGCGTCAGGCCGCTGTCGCGCGCCAAGTCGTCGCGCGGACGAATGCCCGCGGAGAACACGATCATGTCAGTGTCGAGATACGTGCCGTCCGCGAATTGCATGCGGTGCGTGCCCGCTTCGCCGTCGACGATCGCCGTGGTGTTCTTCTGCGTGTGCACCGTCACGCCGAGTTCTTCGATCTTCGTGCGCAGCACGCGGCCGCCGCCTTCATCGACCTGAACCGCCATCAGGCGCGGCGCGAATTCGACCACATGTGTTTGCAGACCCATGTCGCGCAGCGCCTTTGCGCATTCGAGGCCCAGCAGTCCGCCGCCGACCACCGTGCCGGTCTTCGAGCGCGCGCCGCATTCCTGCATCGCCTCCAGATCGTCGATGGTTCGATAGACGAAGCAATCGCTGCGCTCGCGTCCCTGCACCGGCGGCACGAACGGATAGGAGCCGGTCGCGAACACGAGCTTGTCGTAAGGCAGCGTCTCGCCAGTCGAGACAGTCACGGTGCGCGCGGCACGGTCGATCGAGACAGCCTTCGCGTTGAGCTTGAGCAACACGTTCTGGCGTTCGAAGAAGCCCGGTTCCACGAGCGAAAGATCGTCCGCCGTCTTGCCGGAGAAGAATTCGGAGAGGTGCACGCGGTCATACGCCGGACGCGATTCTTCGCACAGCACCGTGATGTCGAGGCCGTGCGCGGCGTCTTGCGCCAGACACTCGACCAGTTTGTGACCGACCATCCCGTGACCGATAACGATGATTTTCATGACCGCGGCTTCCTCAATGTGCTGGGCATCGGTCGCCGCCATGCCGTCATCGGCAATGCGGCGCCGGAAATAAAAACGGCGTCCCGCGAACCCAGTCGATGACTGAATTCGGGGGACGCCGTTGTCCTGACCTGGTACTGCGGCAAGTGCCTCGTGTGGCGCTCGCGGCGGATCCACGTTGATCCGATGGCGGGACTAAATGCAAGGGCTGTGCCAATCGCATGCGATGTGCGCGTGCGCCCCACCGCACGGGGCTTCGTGCAGCATTGCGCGGGTGGTCGGCGAACCACGCCCGCGACGCATTTCGATGCAGGCCGGCACAGCGATGGTGCGACGCAGCACTTTGCGCGTGCCAAAAGCGGGCGCGTGGGCGGTGCAGAAGAGTCCCGCACGAGGAGCGCTGTGACGGCGTCGCGCTCTTTTAATCAGCGGGTGGCAGGCCGTCTGCGACGTGTTTTAACACGCATCGCCGAAGCTTCGGCTCGACCGAATGCTTGCCGCCACCGTCGCGCCTTCGCATGTTGGCCTGCTCCTTGCATCGGCATTGGGCGTATGAATGCCGCTCCGGCGACGCAGCCGGCGCATATCGACGGCATCACCTGGCAGACACAACGCAGTGCCTCGCCAGATTGCGAATCCAGGAGCGGCAAATCAGCAGCATCGGACAACGGCGTCCCCTCGTGATCATCACGGGCGGACGCCGTTTTTGTTTGGCGCCGGCGGAAACCTACGCGCCGGCCACAGAGAGAAGCTAAGGACATCACGATGAACACGAACTCCGGCAAGGTCACGTTATTGAGCGCAGGTCCGGGAGAACTGGATCTGCTCACCATGCGAGCCGCGAAAGCCCTCGCCGCTGCAGACGTCGTCCTGCTCGACGACCTGGCGAATCCCGAGATCGTCACGCTCGCGCCGCAAGCGCGCGTGATCCGGGTCGGCAAGCGCGGTGGCTGCCGTTCGACACCACAAGCGTTTATCGAGCGCCTGATGCGGCGTTACGCGCAAAAGGGGCTGCACGTGGTCCGCGTGAAAGGCGGCGAAGCGCTGCTATTCGGCCGCGCCGGTGAAGAGCTCGCGACCTTGCGCGACGCGGGGATTCCCGTGGAGATCGTCAATGGCATCTCGTCGGGCTTCGCTGCCGCGGCGGGGCTCGGCATTTCGCTCACGCATCGCCGCCATTGTCACGGCGTCACGTTCGTCACCGCGCATACGGAAGATCACGGCGAACCGGATTGGGCTGCACTGGCGGCAACGCGAACGACGCTCGCGATCTATATGGGGATGCGGCGTATTGGCAGCCTCGCCAGCGCGTTGCTCGCGAGCCTGCCTGCCGAGACGCCGGCTGCGGTCGTTCAATGGGCTGGCGGCACTAATGAGCGGCGCTTGCTGACGCGCCTCGACCGCCTCGCGGCCGACGCCACAGACGCGGGCTTCGGCAGTCCTGCAGTGATTCTGATCGGCAACGCGATCGGTGAAAGTATGGAGACAGACTGGGCGCAACATGCGTCATCGCACGGTGACGCGGCGCATGCTCGCGCCGCGTGAATGTGATGCAAGCGGTCGCACGACTCACTAGTCGCCAAAGCCCAGCTCTGCTTCGACTGCCTGGCCGACGCGCAGCCACGCGCCCGCCCCGCTCGTCACTAGCGCGTTGTTGCCGAACGTGACCGCGCCGTTTCGCTGCGGGTTTGCACGATAAACGCTCATCGTGTCGGTCGGTTCGTTCGGCCAGTCGGCATCGCGCTCGCCCTTTGCCTGGTCGATGGTCGGCATCGGGCAGCGTGCACACAGTTTGACGAGACGCAGTTCGACGCCTTGCGCGCTATCCGAATTCGTGTCGTCCGCCCTCAGCGTTTCCACATAGTCTTCCTCGTAAGCATCGAGCCCGCTTAACACCACGTTTGGACGGAACCGATCGATCGGAATGGACGGCGCGCCCTTCGCATTGAGGCGCGTGTTCAGGTCGTCGAGCGACGCCTGGCCGATCACGAGAACAGGGAAGCCGTCGGCGAAATGCGTGGTAGCGCGACCCACACTCTCCGTATAAGCCGGATCGACAATGCGCTCGCGCTCAGGATCGGAGCGCAACAGCCGCACCGGCGTGCCGAGAAATTCGGAGAACCACCTCGCGCATTCGTCGCCAGTGTCGAGTCCATAGGCTGCGTCGCGCCATACCGTGGTCGCGACGCTGGCCGCCGTACCGAGCCGCGCGGCGTCGAGCGGCGTACGCAATTCGCTCATGCCTGGCGCGCGAATCACCAGGTCCTGCGCGGCGATCTCGACCCTGATCAGCGCCATGCGTGGATACGCGCGCTGCGTGAGCATTGCGCCATTCGAATCGACGGCCATCCAGCCGCGATCGTATTCGAGACCTGTGGACAACACCCGCGCTTCGTTTAGCGCGATGCCCGCGCAGGATTTGATCGGATAGACAAAGAGCTCGCTAATGGTCGGCATGATGTGGGGCGTGGACGTTGGATTCGCGAGCGCCGGATCACGCACTCGCTCGTTTTTTATGGCAACTCCTGAATCAACGCACGATTGTAAATCGGTTCGGCACTGTGACCGTGTTGCAACGGCGCTGCCGTGCGTCGGAATTGGGCCGTTTTGCGTCGGGTAATCCCGCATGGCGCTCTGCTGATGCGCCGCTCGACGCCGGTCATGACAGATGATCCCCGAAGACGCCGCCGATGGCGCCGCTGAACGATGGCGTTTCTTCGCATCGCGCTTGGACGTAGAATCCCCAATCAAGCTGATTCGCAAGGGAACCGCCGCGAACGATCGCCTTTCACGGTCCCTGCACGTCGCACCCTACAATGAACGAGACAGGAAATTGATTATGCTGAGCAAACCCGTGTTGACCGTAGCCGAAACGACCCGGATCCTCGAAGCCGCACGCGCGGAAGCGGAGAAAAACAAGTGGGCCGTCGCAATCGTCGTGGTCGACGACGGCGGCCACCCGCTCGGCATGCTGCGCCTCGACGGCAGTGCGCCCTCGAGCTCGTACATCGCGACTGAAAAAGCCCGCACTGCGGCGATTGGACGGCGCGAAACCAAGGTGTACGAGGACATGATCAACAACGGCCGCACCGCGTTTCTCAGCGCGCCGCTACTCGGCACACTCGAAGGCGGCGTGCCGGTGATCGTCGAAGGCCAGGTGGTCGGCGCGGTCGGCGTATCGGGCGTGAAGTCCGACCAGGATGCGCAGATCGCCAAGGCCGGCATTCAGGCGCTTGGCGTCTGAGTCAGGCACGGCGATGGCTTCGCCCATCGTTCACGCTAGCGCCATTACGAATGCCGCCGTGATGGCTTTCCCTTTCCTCTGAAGCGCAACAATCCGAAAGCAGGATCGTCCCAGCAGTAGCCCCAACGCGGGCCGATGTCCCCACGTCGGCCCCACTCAGACAGATGGAGCAGTCGATGACTCAGATGAACCCGCGCGGCGGATTGCAGGTCGCCGCCAATCTCGACCAGTTCGTCGAAACCGAAGCCCTGCCCGGCACCGGAATTGACAGCGCCGCATTCTGGTCAGGTTTCGACGCACTCGTGCACGAGTTGGCGCCTAAAAACCATGCGCTGCTCGCCGAGCGCGACCGCCTGCAAACGGAACTGGACAACTGGCATCGCGCCAATCCCGGGCCGGTGCGCGACTTACGAGCCTATCGTGCGTTTCTCGAAGGCATCGGCTATATAGTGCCGGCGCCTGCGAGCGTGAAAGCGACGACCGACCAGGTCGACACCGAAATCGCCGAACAGGCGGGCCCGCAACTCGTGGTGCCTCTGTCGAATCAGCGCTATGCGCTGAATGCGGCGAACGCGCGCTGGGGCAGCCTGTACGACGCACTCTACGGCACTGACGCGATTCCCGAGACCAACGGCGCCGACAGACAGAAAACTTTCAACCCGGTGCGCGGCGCCGCGGTGATCGCCTATGCCCGGAAGTTTCTCGACGAAGCCGCGCCGCTCGCGAACGGCTCGCATGCCGATGCGACTCGCTACAGCGTGGAAGGCGGCAAACTGGTCGTCGCGCTGAAGAACGGAACGAGCGAACTCAAAACGCCTGCGCAATTCATCGGCTATCAGGGTGACGCAAGCGCGCCGTCGGCAGTGCTGCTCAAACATAACGGGCTGCACTTCGAGATTCAGATCGACGCGAACGACTCGATCGGCAAGACCGACGCCGCGCATGTGAAGGACGTGGTGGTCGAAGCGGCGGTGAGCACGATCATCGACTGCGAAGATTCCGTTGCAGCCGTCGATGCAGATGACAAGGTTCAGCTCTATCGCAACTGGCTCGGCCTGATGAACGGCGATCTGACCGAAGAGGTCACGAAGAACGGCAAGACGTTCACACGCCGGCTGAATGACGACCGCGTGTACGTCGCCGCGAACGGCACGGCGCCCGTCGTACTTCATGGCCGCTCGCTGCTGTTCATCCGCAACGTCGGTCATTTGATGACCAATCCGGCTGTGTTGACGAAGGACGGCGCCGAGATTCCCGAAGGCATACTCGACGCCGTGATGACGACGCTGTGCGCGCTGCACGACCGCAAACACAAGTTGAATTCGCGCACCGGCTCGATCTATATCGTGAAGCCGAAAATGCACGGCCCCGCCGAAGTCGCGTTTGCGAGCGAACTGTTTGCGCGCGTCGAAGATCTGCTGAAGCTGCCGCGCAATACGATCAAGATGGGCATCATGGACGAGGAGCGCCGCACGAGCGTGAATCTGCTCGCATGTATCGCCCAAGCGTCGGAACGCGTGGCGTTCATCAACACGGGCTTTCTCGACCGTACCGGCGACGAAATGCACAGCGCGATGGAAGCCGGCCCGATGATGCGCAAGGGCGACATGAAGTCGAGCGCATGGATCGCCGCATACGAACGTAGCAACGTGCTCGTCGGTTTGCACGCGGGCCTGCGCGGCCGCTCGCAGATCGGCAAGGGCATGTGGGCCATGCCCGATCTGATGCACGCGATGCTCGAACAGAAGATCGCGCATCCGAAGGCCGGCGCGAACACTGCATGGGTGCCCTCGCCGACCGCGGCAACGCTGCATGCGCTGCACTATCATCAGATCGACGTGCAGGCGGTCCAGCAGGAGCTGGAGCGCACCGACTATGCGAGCGTCCGCGACGAACTGCTGGACGGCCTGCTGACGATTCCCGTCGTCGAAACGGCCAGCTGGAGCGCCGACGAAATCCGCGCCGAACTCGACAACAACGCGCAAGGCATTCTGGGCTATGTGGTGCGCTGGATCGATCAGGGCGTGGGCTGCTCGAAGGTGCCCGATATTCACAACGTCGGCCTGATGGAAGACCGCGCGACGCTGCGTATCTCGAGCCAGCACATTGCGAACTGGCTGTATCACGGCGTGGTGACGCGCGAACAGGTCGAGGAGACCTTTAAGCGCATGGCGCAAGTGGTCGATCAACAGAACGCCGGCGATCCGAATTACAGGCCCATGGCGCCCTCGTTCGACACCATTGCATTCAAGGCCGCGCAAGCACTGGTATTCGAAGGACGCCAGCAGCCGAGCGGCTACACGGAACCGTTGCTGCACAAGTTCCGCCTGCAAGTGAAGAACGGCTGAGCTTGATGTCGCGCCGCGGCTCGAAGAAGTTTCAGATTCGAGCGCGGCAAAAAGGACGGGCGCCCGCGTGATTCGGGGCGCCCGTTTTCAATGCGCGCGATGTTTCGCGCGCTTCTGCGTGATGCTTCGACGTGATGCCTGATGCAACCTCGCGCTAATGCGCCGATGACACCGATCACGCGAATTACACGAATCGCGCGATCAGGATGTCCCGGCCTGGATCAAGCCGCTTCGGCCGTGTACTGAGGCTCCAGGCTTTCCGGGTTCGCCTGTCCATTTGCGCGCATGTATGCGTGCAGATACGCTTCGAATTCCTCTTTCACCTCCGGATGGCGCAGCGCGAACTCCACCGTCGCCTTCAGGTAGCCGAGCTTGCTGCCGCAATCGAAACGCGTGCCGAAGTAGCGATATGCGAGCACCTGCTCCTCGGTGAGCAGCGACTGCACTGCATCGGTCAATTGCAGTTCACCGCCGGCACCCGGCTTGAGCGCGCGAATATGCTTGAAGATGGTCGGCATCAGCACGTAGCGGCCCACCACGCCGAGGTTCGACGGCGCATTGTCCGGCGCCGGCTTTTCCACGATACCCGACAGCTTGATCACGTTGTCTTCCCACTCGCGGCCGTCCACGACACCGTACGAGCGGCTGTCTTCGCGCGCGATGGTTTCGACGCCGATCACAGAACTGTGATAGTGATTGAACGTATCGACCAACTGGCTCATGACGGGCTTCGAGCTGTGCAGCAGGTCATCGGCGAGAATGACCGCGAACGGGCTTTCGCCCACCAGCTTTTCGGCGCACAAGACCGCGTGGCCCAGGCCGAGTGCTTCGGCCTGGCGCACATAAAAGCAGTCGACGTTGGCGGGTTTGATGCTGCGCACGAGGTCGAGCAGCTTCTGCTTGTTGCGTGCCTCGAGTTCGGCTTCGATCTCATACGACTTGTCGAAATGATCTTCAATCGCGCGCTTGCTGCGCCCCGTCACGAAGATCATTTCGGTGATACCGGCGGCAATCGCTTCTTCGACCGCGTACTGAATCAGCGGCTTGTCGACGATAGGCAGCATTTCCTTTGGACTTGCCTTGGTAGCCGGCAGGAATCGTGTCCCGAGGCCCGCTACGGGAAACACGGCTTTAGTGACTTTCAGCATGGTAGGCATTCCCAGATCGGTTAGAAATTGGTGTTCGCGGGCCGCTTGGGCCCTCGACGTCGCCAGAAAGGCTAACAAAAAATCTGCGCTAGATCACGCGTGAATTTCACAAATAATGCTTAATGCGCCCGACTCACAACTATTTGCGCCATTTGTCACGGGCACAGGAAACATTTACTTTCGGAAATCGAATTATCTGCGGACGATTCCGAAAAAATTACTCACGCCAGAGGACCCCGCGCGGACTCCGTTAGCAAGCGCGTTGGCATTTACTAGCGTGCTTCCTCGTTTTCGTCGAGTTGCGGCAGCTTGCCCGGACTGATGCGGAAACGGCGGATCGGCTCATTGCGCAGCGCCTCGCGATAAGCTGAAGCGGCGACGAGGATCAGTAGCACGGCAATGCCGGCAAGCATATGCAGGTTCATGACTTCACCTCTCATCAGGAGAATCCGTGCTGTAAATTAGCACGACAAAATCGATAAATAATTGATCGTCCGTATCTGCTTATGTGCAATTACATTTAGTCACAAAGGCCGCTAAAATAGGAATTGGCTGTCATTTTTTATTCATTTTTTTATAGACGCGGTGAACTAGCATGTGATGCACCGCGTGCGGAGGTCGCGCGCGGATCCGCATTGCATGACTTCAAATAAAAGGACCGCGCATGAGCGACCCAGCACTGGATGCCGCCGGCTCATCCCTGCCCCTCTCTCCACCTGTGACGGCTGCCGCACCGCGCGTGCAAAGCGACGCACGTGCCGACAGTGCCGGCAAAGAACATGTGATCGACGCAATGCGAGGCTTTGCCGCGCTGCTCGTCGCGTATTTCCATTGCCGTCAGATCGAATGGGTCGGCATGCAGGCATTTCATCAGAATGCCGGACATTCGTTGAGTTTGAAAACAATTGCGGCTTATCTGACTTTCCCTATTGCATGGGGATCGGCAGGCGTGCCGATCTTTTTCGTAATCAGCGGCTACTGCATTCACCGCAGCGGCGCCTTACGCCTTGCTAACAACCCGGCTTACCGGCTCGACGCGGGCAATTTCTGGGTGCGCCGCTTTACGCGCATTTATCCGGTGCTGCTCGCCGCGTTGCTGCTGACGCTCGCGCTCGACTGGTTCAGTCTTCAATTACCGCCTGTTAGTCACAAGATTCGCGAGATCGGCGTACAGGCGTTTCTCGTCAATCTGTTCTCGCTGCAAGGCGTGGCCGGCAAGACGTATGGATCGAACGGCGCGCTGTGGACTCTTTCGCTGGAAGTGCAGTTCTACGCGATCTATCCGTTGCTGTTCGCGCTGCGTCGACGCATCGGCATGACCTCCGTGCTCGCAATCGTCGGCGTGGTCAATCTCGTTTCCGCGTATGTGCTCGAACGGCATGACATCCAGTTCTTCACGTCGTACTGGTTTTCGTGGACCCTCGGCGCATGGATTGCCGACGCGAAAGCCCGCACCTCCGCGCAGACTGGTTCGCCGCGGTGGCTCTATGCGCTCGCCGCTGCATTCATCGCGCTTGGTTGCGCCGCATTTCACTACGGTCAATACGGCGCGTTCCAGCTCTGGGCAATCGGCTTCGCGTTCTATCTTTACAAGGCGCTGGAGCGCGGCAACGCCAACCAGCGCGACGGTTGGGGCTTGCGGCTTCTGTCGCGCTTTGGCGACTTCAGTTTTTCTTTGTATCTGATTCATCTGCCGATCTTCGTGCTGCTTTCGTCGGTCCTCTACCGCTCTTCGTTGCAGATGTCGATCTGGCCGTCGTTCGGCTATATGCTGGTCGCCGTGCCGGCCGCATACGTGTTCTACCGGCTGGTCGAATTACCGGCGATGAACTGGTCCGCCGGTTTCAAGCCGAAGTCCGCTAAAGGCGCGTTCGTGAAGTCGTAAAAAAAGCGGGGCGAATGTCAGTGACGTTCGCCCCGTTGCGCCAAATGACAGGAACCGGCCAAGTCCCTGCCTACCCCGCGTCAATCGTTCCTTCAGCAGATGTTCCCGACAGTGCCTCTGGCTTGGATGTCTGTCGCACGGCGGCGGTCTCGGGCGCGATTCATCAAGCCACGCCCTTTACCGCCTTTGTGCTTCATGCAAATCGTGCGGGTCGTGCAGATCATGCGCCGGCAGCCTTGCCCGGCTGCGCCACACGCCTCAGGATCCGCTCCACACTTTCGACATAGCTGGACGTACCAAAGCGGTTCAGCGCCGTCATGTAGCCGTTTTTGACGAGCTTGTCGCGCAGTTCGTCGTTCGAGCGCAGTTCTGCCAGCACATCGGCCAGTGCATGAGCATCGCCCGGTGTGCACAGCACGCCGTTCTCGTAGTCGTCGATAATTTCAAGTACCCCGCCCGCACGCGCGGCCACGACCGGCCGTTGCGCGAGCATGCCTTCTACGATCACCCGGCCGAACGGCTCGGGCGTGATGGACGTGTGCACCACCGCATCCACCGCGCACATGCAGGCAGGAATATCGTGCTGGAAGCCGAGAAAATGCACGCGGCCGCCAAGATCGTGCGCGGCGACGAACGCGCGCAATTCGATCTCGTACTGATCTTCGCCGAATAGCGGCGCGCCAACCAGCACCGCGTGCATGTGCGGATTGAGCACCAGCGCCTGGAGCAGTACATGCTGCCCTTTCCAGCGCGCGAGGCGGCTGAACGAACCCACCAGGAAGGCATCTTTCGGCAGGTTCAGCTTCTCGCGCAGCGTGGCTTGCGGCACGTTGCGCAATGCGTCGAACGGTGCCGCCGAAATGCCGTTGAACACCACGTCGATGCGTTTGTCGTCGAAATGCGTGAGGTCGGCGAACGCGCGCGCCGACGCCGCCGAATTGGCGATCACATGCGTGAGGCCGAGGCGTGCGCACCATTTGATGATCGCGAGCTGCTTGGACCCGAAATGCTCCGGACTTACGATGTCGCGCAGATGCCAGACCACCGGCCGCCTCGCGAGCTTGCCGGCGACCGCGCCGATCACCATCGCGCGCTGCGTGTTCGCATAGATCACCTGCGCGCTGCGCGCGCGTTTGGCCGTCGCGCGAACGAGCGACATCAGGCCCATCAGCGCCTGGCCCCTCGGCAACGAGCCCCCCTGCTTACGCACGTTGCGCAGCGCGCCCGCATCGAGCACCTCGACACTGGCGCCCACTTTATCGAGCGCGGTACGGAATGGGCCGTCGTCGAACAGCACCACTTGCATGCGCGAGCGCAGCGCCTTGACGATTTCGAGCAGCGACAGCTCGGCGCCGCCTAGCACGCCGCTTTGATCGACAGCGAGAATACGCGGCGCGTTCGCGGCCGGCTCCGCGTGATACGGCACATACGGCGGCAGCGTCGCGTTGCGCAGCGCGGGCACGGAAGCCCGCACGTGGGCGAAAAAGCGTTCCCGGAAGTTGGCTGCGGAAAAACGCTCGGCATTCGCGCGGCAATCGGTTGGCGAAAAACGCTTCACGTGTCCATCGAAACGCTCGACCGCGGCGATGATCGACTCCGCGCTCTGCTCGTCGAAGAACATGCCGGTCGGGCGCGGCTCCGACAGATCGCGCACCGTTTCGAGCGCACCGCCCTTGCCATACGCGATGACAGGCGTCCCGCACGCCTGCGCCTCGACCACCGAAATGCCGAAGTCTTCCTCGGCAGCAAAGACGAAAGCCTTGGCGCGGCTCATCCGGTCCTTCAGCACTTTGAACGGCTGGTAACCCATGATCTCGACATTGGGCCCCGCCTTCGCGCGGATCTTCTGCATGTCGGGACCGTCGCCGATGACGACGAGTTTTCTCTCGGGCATGCGCGCAAACGCCTCGACAATCAGGTCGATTTTCTTGTACGGCACCATCCGCGAGGCAGTCAGATAGAAGTCTTCCTTCTGCGTGCACAGCGTGAACGCTTCGACGTCGACAGGCGGAAAGATCACCTGCGCATCGCGCTGATAAACCTTTTTAATGCGCCGCGCGATGAAATCGGAGTTCGCAATAAAGCCGTCCACCGAGTTCGACGTGCGGATGTCCCAGTTTCGGATGTAATGCAAAATGAGCCGCGCCATTGCCGACTTCGGCCCGCTCGTCAGTTTCGACTGCTGCAGGTACTGGTGCTGCAAGTCCCACGCATAGCGGATCGGCGAATGCACGTAGCTGATATGCACCTGATCCGGACCGGTGAGAATGCCCTTGGCCACCGCGTGGCTGCTCGATATCACCACGTCGTAGGCGGATACATCGAGTTGCTCGATCGCGAGCGGCATCAACGGCAGATACGTGCGGTACTTGCTGCGCGCGAGCGGGAGCTTCTGAATGAACGATGTGGTCACCGGCTTGCCGCGCAAAAAGCTGCGGTCGTCGAGAAAGTCGACGAGGCTGAACAGGTCCGCGTCCGGAAAGCACGCCACGATCTGCTCGAGCACCTTCTCCGCACCCGCATACGTAACGAGCCAGTCGTGCACGATCGCAACGCGCACAGCTTTGTCGCCGCGCAGTGCGGCACGCCGCGGCGGCGCGTCAGCCGTAGGAACGGTGGTCAGTTCGGCCAGCGCACTGCGCGTCGGAGCTTGCAGCACGGCTTCTTCAAGGACTTCGTGGTTCATGCGCTTTTCCTCGGATTCAGTCGCAACAGCAGTGAACGCGCTAGATCGCGCAAGGCGGGTGTCATCGTGATGGACCAGGCGATATTCGCGCCCACCATCAACAGGCCGGCGACGATCGCCATGGCGAGGCCCGGCAGGAAGCTGGAAAGCCAGAGGCTGGCCAGCAGGAAAGCGAGATGAGCAAGCATGTCGAGCGCGATTAGCCGCGCGCGGATCGCCGAGAGCCGCAACAGCACTGCGTAATCGAACAGCGCGCGGCCCGCCACCGCGATCGCCGCGCCAGTCAATCCGAAGTGCGTGATGCCGAACCACAACGCCCCTGCAAACAAGGGCAATTCGAACAGACCGACGCGCGCGGCCGTGGCCGGATTAACCTGCGACTGGATCAGGATGCGCGTCACGTTCGCCTGGCCCACGAGCCAGACCGCAACGATCATGATGCGTCCCACGGGCGCCGCGACGCTTGCAATTTCGTTGCCGACCCAAAGGTGCAGGAACGGTTCGAGCACCAGCATCGCGATCAATGCGACCGGCGTGAACACGCCGTTGAGAAACTCGAGCGACTGCTGCGTGATAGTGTCGGCGTCCGCGCGGCCCACAGCGGAAAGCCGTGGAAAGAGCGTGCGCACCATGGCGGTGGGCACGATGTTCAAGCGCGTCACGAGGTTTTGCGGCACCGTGTAATACGTGACGAAGCGCGCACCGAGGCTCGTGCCGAGCATCACGCGGTCGAGCGATTCGGCGATCATGTTGGTGACGCTCGCAATCAGCATCCAGCCGCCAAAGTTGAAAAGCCCCTTGGCCACACCAAGCTGCGGCGGCAGAACACTGCGTATTTCAAGCACTTTTAGCGCAGACCGGCCAAGCAGGATCGCAGCGAGAATGCGTGCAAACACGGCGGCGGCCAGCACGTTCTGCAAGCTCGCACCGAGCCAGAGCGCCGCGCCGAGCGGCAGCAACTGAAACAGGAACGTGCCAATGGTCTGATTCGTGTTGTAGATGCCGAAGCGTTCGGCGCCGTTGATCGCGCCGGCGAACACCCACGACACGTTCGCAATCGGAATCGCCACCGCGAGCCACGGTAGCGCCATATACACCTCGTGCTGCAGTTCCGGCGACACCTTCGTGAAATACGCGGTGTAGAGGAACGCACCGAAATAGATGATCAACCCGCCGATCACGCCCGTCGCGAGATTGAGCCATGTCGCACTCCAGAACACGCGCGCGCTTTCGTCCTTGTTGCCCGACGCGCGCGCTTTCGAAATGTGATTCTGCGCGGCCATGCTCATGCCCAGATCGAGAATCCCGAAGTAGCCGATCAGCGTCCACACGAGGCTGATTACGCCGTAGCGCTCGACGCCGAGCAGCCTGATATACGACGGCACGGTGACGAGCGAGACGAAAGTCGGCAGCACGAGTCCGAAGAAATTGATCGCTACGTTCTTGAGAATGCCTTTGTCCATCGGATGCCCTGGGTTCGACTACGATTGCCTGTTTTTTTCGTCATGCGTGGTGTTGCCGACGCGTCGTCAAGGTTTCCAGCGGTACATCAGCACCTTGCCGCGGGCGTCTTCCTCGACGAATACGAGGTACTCGCCCTCGGCTCGCTTCGCCGCGCTGATGCCGTTGGGTACGTCGACCCAGCCGGACGCCCGGCCCACTTCGGGGCCGGGCCGGATTACGCCGAGTTCACGGCCGCTGTCCTTGTCCCACACATGCACCGCGCCCACCGGTTCGACGCCGAAGATGTATTGCCCCTCGACCGTCAGGCCGATGATCGTCGCGATGGGCTTGCTCTGTGTCTGCCACGGCAGCGCGATCGAATAGCGCTGCACCGGCTTGCCGCTCGACCATTTGTCGTAGCGCACCAGCACGCGGCCCACTTCCTTCCAGAAGCCGCGATCGACCGGCGTGTCGGGCGTATAGCCGCTCACGTACATCGTGTCGGTGTCGGGCTCGTAGATCGCGCGATGCAGTTCGGTGAACGGTTGCGGCACCGGGTACTGCGTGAGGTCCGAATACGAGTAGATGGGGTTGCCCTTGGCATCCAGACCGCCGAAGCGAAAGCGATAAATGCCCTTGGTGTCACGCGTTCGCCAGATGTCGCCCGCGCTATCCACCCACCAGCCCCAACCGCCCGCGAGCTTCGTGCCGCTCGTGTTCGGGGCGAATTCGTCGCTATTGAATTTGCCGTCGCCGTTCGCGTCGCGCCAGATCCAGTCGCCGCCCGGCGGCGCGTTCGGTACCTTGGCGACCGCGCGCTCGCGGCCCGCGATAAAGCCGGACGGAATCGCCGTTTCGCCATCGCGTTGCGGATCGAAGCGATAGATCTTCAGATGGTCCGCATACATGTCGGTCAGGTATAGAAAGGTGTGGCCCTTCAGCTTGCGGGCGATCGGCAAGCCCGGATATTGATCGGTGTGAAAGACCGGATCGTCCGGGTATTTGAAGCGATTAGAAAGGAATCCGACATATTTCCAGTCTTGCCCCGCAGGCTTCGACAAGTCGAGCTCGAA
The DNA here is from genome assembly GCF_031456815.1 of Paraburkholderia strydomiana. NCBI lineage: Bacteria > Pseudomonadati > Pseudomonadota > Betaproteobacteria > Burkholderiales > Burkholderiaceae > Paraburkholderia > Paraburkholderia strydomiana. Next base: position 421,755 of record NZ_JAVDVL010000005.1, on the reverse strand, counting down.
ACGCTTGTTACCGGTGTACACGCTGTCTGGCCGCGACGGATCGACCCATGCACCATCGACGAAAAGCAGTCCCTGCACGAGCCAGTTCTGTTTGCCGTCAGACGCGTAGCTTTCAAGGGTCGCGCCGAGGCCCGCGCCGATCGGCTCATAACGCGGGCCGATGCCGTTGGTCGATACATAGACGTTTCCGCTTGCATCCACGCCTACGCCTGTTAATCCGTTGAAACGTCGGGGACCCGGTCTTCCCGCGACGCCGCTAAAAATTCCGCCGCGCTCGCCCAGTGAGCCCGACTGCGCGTATTGGCCATTGCTCTTGCTGAAGAACAGCACCTGCTGTCGCGGACCGTTGTCGGCGATCAGAATGCGGCCTTTCGCATCGACGGCAATATCGACGGCGAGCGTATCGGCGGGCAGTTCGAACGTCTCGTCGATCCGCTTGCCGCCCGGCGTGTAATGCTCGACATGCGGCGCACGATCGTTGCGCGTACCGCTCAGCGCCCACAGCGTGCCGTCCGGCGCAAGCGCGATCCGGCCAGGCTCGTGCACGCTCCACGTGGCCTTCTGCTGCATCGACTCGGCGTCGTACACCTCGATGCGGTCTCGCGCCGTGTTGGCCGCATAGAGCGTAGTGTCGCTAGCCGCGAGTCCGCCGATCTCGGCGCTCGTGCCCGTCGGCACTTCGTTCATCATCAGAAAGCCGGCGGCGAGTTGCGCATGCGGGTCAGCGGCTTTCGCCGCGGGCTGAAACGGCGCGGCACGCTTTGGATCGGCGATCTGCCGGCGCGAGATGCCGAACCACTGCTTGCCTTTTACCGGCCACACGCCCTGTTCGACCAGCCGGCCTTTTTCGTTGCCGACTGCAATAGCAACAAATGCGTACTTGCGGTTGATCGCGATCGCGTTGCCGCCGCTGTTGCCCCATCCATGCGTTCCGCCCGCGAAGCCGAGCATTTTGCCGTTCTGATAGACGCTCGCTTCTGCGCCGCTTTCGTCCCATGGCGCATTCGTATAGACCTTGCCGTCGGGCGCGACCGCGATCGCCGTGATGTTGATCTGTGCCCACGTGCCGTCACCGAAACCAAACGTGTTGCCGATCCATGACGTCTTCGCGTTCAACGCAGTTTCCGCGCGAACCGTCGAAGTGGCCGATGCAGCAGCCAGTCCGACAGCGCACGCAAATACCGCGAGCCAGCTTTTGAACGTGAAACGGGGCAAGGTATGTCCTCCAGTCGATGCAAACCGATGCTTTAACAGAACTGTGATCCGGGTACGCGACCAGGCGAGCGTGCTAACGCGAGCGCCATTGGCAACAGCGTTGCAGGAGTGATGGCAAGCGCCATTCATGAACGCGCGCGGCTATCGGCACATAGACGACTCAGTGAAAGATGAAGGCGCAGCGCGAAGCTTGCTGTCGCGCGCGGCGTCAGCACACGCACGCGCTCTTCCGCTTCGAAGATGCAGGCCGCGTCACGCTGCAGTACGCCACATCGAACTAACGCGGTGCGCGGCGCACGCGCAGTCCCAGGACGCCCAATGCGCAAGGCTCACATTACGCGTAAAAAACTCCGCGACGAAAATCGAAAATAATTCAAAAATATTCGACACTTTAAAACGATGCGAAAGAAATCATTTTAAAAATGCATTAGAAGAAAATATGTCCGTGCAGCGTGCGAATGAGGCATGCGCGGACCGCTGCTGTTCGTCTTTTCGCTTGGCCAGGCAGTGCGGACGGTCACTTCATCACGCGATTTTCACCCGGCGTCATGAGCGCGACACAAGCATGGAAACGTCGCGCAAATGCATAACGAAACAACCTGTTTCAATCTGGTTCATTTATCCATTTCATTCCCGTTTTTTCACGATTTTCTTTTGCCTAGAATCAAATGCACTGACGTCGCGGCCGCAGCGGGCGCGACTGGCTTTCTGGCACGGCTCGCGGCTCCTCGCGGATCCTTGCGACTCTTCGGCTTCCACACCATGGACGGTTCATGACTGTTAGCGCAATGCCCTCAGCGCCTTCCCATTCACGCCGCATCGTGCAGCTCGACGGCTTGCGCGCGATCGCCGTGCTCGCGGTGTTCGCGCAGCACGCGTTGAAAGCGCCGCTGTGGATGGGCGTCGATCTGTTCTTTGTTTTGAGCGGCTTTCTGATTACCGGCATCCTGCTCGAACGCAAGGCACGTGAGCAGTCGTACTTCGGCTACTTCTACGCACGCCGTGCGCGGCGCATTCTGCCGCCGTATCTGCTGCTGATGGCGGTCTCCTCGATCCTGTTCGGCTTCGGCTGGGCGCAGCACTGGCAGTGGTACGCATTCTTCGCAACGAACATTGGCGATGCGCTGAATCAGAGCGGACACGACAGCCTGAATGTGTTGTGGTCGCTTGCAGTCGAAGAGCAGTTTTATATCGTCTGGCCGTTCGTGATTCTGTTCGTGCCCGAGCGTGCGCTCGCGTGGGTGGCCGCCGCGCTGGTCCTGCTCGTGCCGGTGCTTCGCGCAGTGGCCACGCCATGGTTCGATTCGTTCTGGCCGATCTATTACCTGACGCCCTTTCGCATGGATCTGCTCGCGGCCGGCGCGCTGCTCGCCGTCGCCGTGCGGCGCGATCGTCACGCACTCGAACCGCTCAAGGGGGTTGCGGTGCTGGGCGTGATCGCTGCCCTCGCCGCGCTCGCCTGGCTGCATCTGCACTTTCCGCGTTTTCGCGCGGCGAATACACCGCTGTCCAATGCGGGGCTCTACAGCATTTCGTTGGTGCTTTGCACATCCGTCGTGGTCATCGCTCTGCAAAGCAAGGGCATCGTCAAACGGCTGCTGTGCAATCCGGTGCTCATGTATATCGGCACGATCAGCTACACGATCTATCTGATTCATCTGAGCGTGCTGTATGCGCTCTGGCCGCTGCAGATGAACCGCTATGTGAGCGCCGCGCTCGCGCTCGTTATCACGATTGCATATGCAAGTCTCACCTGGTTCGGATTTGAGAAGCGCCTGATTTTCGGTCCTCGCGGCAACTCGCATGCGACGGCGGGCACCAGTGCGGGCGTGGCGAGCGCTGCGCCGCAAGTACCGCAAAGCCGCGCATGAGATGCCCCGCACGGCTTCGAGCCGCCGCGATATGTGCGTCGCTTGCCGGACTGTCTCTGTGTTCGCCGGGCGCGAGTGCTCAAGCCACTCAAGTGGAGCGGATGCAAGCGCACACGCAGGTCGTGATCGACGCATACGGCGATTCCACGACGCTCGGTATTTCATGCAGCGAAGGCCATTGCGCGCCGCAAGCGCAGAACGCCGTGGCTTATCTGCAGGACGAATTGCAGACGCATCACGGCGACCGCGTGCGCGTAGCCAACTACGGCGTGGGCGGCACGATGGCCATGCAATTGCTCGACGGCACGGGTAATCGGCGCGCCGGGCCGACCGCCGGTTTGCCATGGCGCGAGCGGCTCGCTGCGTCGCCCGCGCGAATCGTGTTGATCAACTACGGCATCAACGAAGTGATGCAGAACCAGACGCCCGAGCAGTTCTACACGGCGCAAACCGCGCTCGTCAAAACCGCTCGCGCGCTCGGCAAGGAGCCGGTGCTGGAGACATCGAATCCGATGCCCGATAACCGGCTCAATGCGCGGCTCGCCTCGATGGTCGCGATGACGCGTCGCGTAGCCGACGAACAGCATGTGCCGCTCGTCGACCAGTTCGCGTACATCAGCAGTCTGCCGGACTGGAAGACGTTGATGTCCGACGGCGCGCATCCGAAGCCGGGCTTGTACAGGCTCAAGGCCGAGCAGGATTTTCAGGTCGTCGAACCGCTGGTGCGGCGGCTTCTCGATGGCACGCTCTGAGGTGCTCTTTTTTCTTTTACCAATATTGAAGGCAAGCTATGAGCCAACCACGCAAAGCGATCATCACCGGTGTGTCGGGACAAGACGGCGCCTACCTGACCCGATTGCTGCTCGACAAGGGCTATCAGGTCACCGGCACCTATCGGCGCACGAGTTCCGTGAATTTCTGGCGCATGCGCGAGTTGGGCGTGCTCGACCATCCGAATCTGCGTCTCGTCGAACACGATCTGACCGACCTCGGCTCGACGCTGCGTCTGCTCGAAGGCGCGCAGGCCGACGAGTTGTATAACCTCGCCGCGCAGAGTTTCGTGGGCGTATCGTTCGACCAGCCGGTGACGACCGCCGAGGTAACCGGCATCGGCGCGCTGAATCTGCTCGAAGGCATCCGCATTCTCAACCCGAAGATGCGCTACTACCAGGCATCGACATCGGAAATGTTCGGGCTCGTGCAGGCGGTGCCGCAACGCGAGGACACGCCCTTCTATCCGCGCAGCCCCTATGGCGTCGCGAAACTGTTCGCGCATTGGTCGACGATCAACTATCGCGAGTCGTATGGTCTCTTTGCGAGCAGCGGCATTCTGTTCAATCACGAATCGCCGCTGCGTGGCCGCGAATTCGTGACGCGCAAGATCACCGACACGGTCGCAAAGATCAAGCTCGGCAAGCAGGATGTGCTGGAACTCGGCAACCTTGGCGCGAAACGCGACTGGGGTTTCGCGCTCGAATATGTGGAAGGCATGTGGCGCATGCTGCAAGCCGACGAGCCGGACACCTTCGTGCTCGCGACCGGCCGCACTGAAACGGTTCGCGACTTCGTGCGCATGGCGTTCGCCGCAGCGGACTATCAGATCGAGTGGTCAGGCAAGGAAGAGCGCGAAACGGGCATCGACGTGGCGACTGGCAAGACGCTCGTGCGCGTGAATCCGAAGTTCTACCGGCCGGCTGAAGTCGATCTGCTGATCGGCTGCGCGGACAAGGCGCGCGAGAAACTCGGCTGGCAGGCGCAGACCACGCTCGAACAACTGTGCCATATGATGGTTCATGCGGACATTGGGCGCAATCAGCAACACGAGACGTTTTAATCAGCGACCCTCAGCAACCGCCCCGCACGCCCGCATTGGGGCGATGCAGTGGCGGCCGCACAATAGCATGCATATGAAAAAGGCGCCGGCTCTCTTCTACAGGAGCCGGCGCCTTCTTTATTTCGTCCCGCACATTTCAACGCTCGATCAATGGACCTCGCCCGACGCAATAGCCTCGCTGTACACCGACGCCACCCGTTTCGCGATCACCGAGTTATCGAAGTTTTCACGCGCATAGCGTCGGCACGCATCGGCATCGGGCAACTTCAGCGAGCCGCTTAGCGCGCCGGCAAGTCCCGCCGCGATCGCCTTTGCGCCGGTCTCCGGCAGCACCAGATCGGGCGACAGCCCCGCAACCGCCTCGGGCAAGCCGCCAACCGGCGTAACCAGCACCGGCGTGCCCGACGCGAGCGATTCGACCGTGATGAGGCCGAAGCCTTCGAGCGCGACTGTCGGCACCACGCTGATATTCGCCGCGCGATACAGCGCCGCCAGATGCTGATCCGGCACGAAGCCGAGAAGCTTCACGTTGTCCTGCAAGCCGGCCTCGTCGATGCGCGCTTGCAATTCATCCGCGAGACGCCCCTTGCCCGCAATCAGGAGCAGCACATCGGGGTGGCTCGGCTTGAGCAGCCTGATCGCATCGATCAGATCTTCGAGACCCATGCGCCGCACGAGACGCCGCACCGCGAGCACGATCGGTCTGTCCTGCGGCAATTGCAGTTTCAGACGCGCCTCGGCGGGCGTGATGGGCAGATTGAATTGTTCGACGTCGACGCAGCCCGGCACCACACGCACACGCTCCGGCGAGATGCGATAACGCGAAGTCAGAATCTTGCCGAACGCCTCCGACAACACGATAAGGCGCGACGAGCGCGTATAGACCGATTGTTCGAGATAACGCTTCGCGCGCTGACCGAGCGAATCCGCGCCTTCAACATGGCTTTCGTCGGCCCACGGTCCCTGAAAATGCGAGACCTGCGGAATGCCGCGCGTCACGTCGAGGCCCGGAAACGTATAGAGCGCGAAGTGCGACGAGATCACGTCGGGACGCGACGTACTGATTTCCTGGCGCAGCGCGCGGCGCGCGGCCATCAGCCGCAAAGGCAGCGACTGGCCTGCGGAGCCGAAACCGTTGATCGCACCGCCTGTGTCGGCAGCAACCTTCGGCGAGCCTGCTACGACGCCGCGCACCGCGACGCCCGCGCCCGGCAGCGCGCCGACCAGCGAGTAATACATGCGGTCGAGGCCGCCCGCGCGCTCCGGGAACCAGTGCATGCCGATCTGCAGCGATTTGATTGAGCTTGTCGTCATTGTCGTTGCCTTTTGAGCTTTCTTGTATCCGGTGAGTAGTGTTGAACGCTAGCGCGTAGCGTCATTCAACGCGCTTGTGTCCGGCCAGCGTGTTCAGCGTGAGCGCGTCGGTCTTCGCGACCACCGCCGCCTCGGCTTCCTTGCGCCGGCGATTCTTCTGCTGCCCCTCGATCTGCCGATACAGCGCGATATATTGCGCGGCCATGCGCGCCCAGCCGAAACCGGTCGCGAGTTCGTTGGCGGCGACGCCCATCTTGCGACGCGCGTCGTCATCGGCGGCGAGGCGTGCGACCGCCCCTGCGAGCGCCTTCGGATCGTCCGGATCGTCGAGCACGATCCCGCATTCGGGCGTGATGATTTCAGCGCCGCCCGCGGTGCGCGCGGTCACGACCGGCAGGCCGGCCGCCATCGCTTCGAGCAGCGACAGGCTCATGGCCTCATAACGCGACGGAAACACGAATGCGTCGACCGAATGCATCAGCACCGGCATCTCTTTGACAAGCCCGAGAAAATGCACGCGATGCGCGATGCCGAGCGCCTTCGCTTCGTCCGGATACGGACTGCCCGGCAGAAAACCCGCGACCGCGATATGCACGTGTTCGGGCAAATGCTTGAGCGCGGCCAGCACCGTGCCGAGGTTCTTGCGCGGCGTACGCAGATCGCCGACGAACAGCAGCAAGAATGCGTCTTGCGGCAAGCCGAACTTCGCGCGATCGCCGGTGGCTGCAGCAAAGCCTTGCGTATCGACGCCGTTGTAGATCACGTCCACACGGTTATCCGGCGTGAGGCCGATCGCGCGGATTTCATCGGCGACTTTTTGCGAGACCGCCGTGATGACCTTCGAGCGCCGGTAGGCCCAGCGCTCGAGCAACGCATTGCAGCGCGTATATACCGACTGATACGCGGACCACGCGCCCTTCGTGAGACCGAACGGGTAGTACTTGCTGCCGAGCCACCCGCTGTGCACGAAGTGCGACGTGTTGACGTCGGCGGGCATCCATGTGATGAAGCCGTTCACATGGAGCACGTCGTATTCGCGGCGATGGGAGCGCAGCCACATCGCACTCTTGAACGCGAACACCTGCTGGCGCAGCAGATTGGTCGGCCACCAGCGGCCGATTTTCATCGGCACCCAGCGGACAGTCGGATGAACGAGCAGATCGGGCGCGACGTGCGAGGCAATCAGCGTGACGCCGATATTCTCGTCGAGCGCCGCGCGCGCGATCTCGTGGTTGACGCGCCCCTGGCCGTCGTTATGGCGCACAACGTGCGTGACAATGGCGACTCTCAATCAGTGCCTCCTTGGAAAAGTTGCGTGCGGAATAACGTACCGGCGCGGTTGATTTTTTCGTAATGCACCGCGGAAAGAATCGAAAAAACGCTCATGAAAAGCAGCAGCCCGCCAGTGCCGACCAGCGAATTGGTGAACACCAGCATCGCGAAAGTCGCGAGGCACAGGCTCAGACATGCGGACACGTACTTATCGTTGCGCAGCCTGAACGACGCAAGTACGGCGCGCGTCAATAGCCACACGATGCCGGACATGTAAAGCAGCGTGCCGGGCCAGCCGAGCACGAACGGGATGTTCATCACGCCGCTGTCGAAGTTGCCGTACTGGCCGAGCTGGCCGCCGTCGTTCGAGAGCTTGGTCGAGGTGCCGGTCGCGCCCATGCCTTCGCCGGAGACATCGGTAAAGGCGGTTTTCGCGAAGGTCGCATAGAACTCGTTGCGAGCCGCGTAGCTCTGGTCGTCGTTCAGATTGACGATGGTGGACAAGCGCGCCTGCATCCGCTCGGCCACCGGACCGACCGCGAGGAGCGGCACGCACAGTCCCGCGAGCAATACCGCGCTCGCGACGATGCGCACCCGCACCTTGTTGTTGGACTTGATCAGCTGGATCAAAAGCGCGATGATCCAGCCGCCCCATGTGGAGCGCACGAGGCTCAACGCGAACGAAAAGAAACCGAGCGCCGCGGCGACCCAGCGCACGCGATGCGTGGCCGCCATCACGTACACCATCGCGCCCATCATCGCGAACGCGAACGGCCCCGACGAATTCATCGTGCTGAATACGCGCACGCCCATCGGCACAGGGTCGCCTTGCGAGTTCATCTGCGAACCGAGCATCCACAGTGCGTCCCACTGCGGCATGATGAAAAACTGGATCAACCCGTAGCCGCCCATCACGAGCATGCCCCAGATGAACGTGTTCACGATGGTGTCGCGGTACTGCGGATACTGGCGCGTGTTCGCCATGATGTGAAAGCCGATCAGAATCGGATACAGCCAGTTCGCAAGGTCGTAGGTGGCCGCGAGCGGGCCGCTCGACACTACGCCGACAAGATAGGCGTAGACGAGTCCGAGCAGAATCAGCAGCACCGGAAGTCCGCGCCGTTGTCCTAGCAGCCTGTAGTAGCGTACGAGCGACAACGCGCTGATCATCGTGACGGCGAGCGGCGCGACCTGGATCAGGCTCGTCGGCGTGAACGAGCCTTTGGACCAGTCGGCGAGGCGGCGCACTTCAGGGCTCAGGAACCATAACCACCACATGAAGCCGATATAGCGCGCCGGGCTCTTGAAGTAGAGCCACAGGCCCGTCGCGATTGCGAGGACGGGAAACGCGAGCGTGAGCACCGTGCCCTGACGCGCGACGATCAGTACGGCCGTGACGAGCCACAGCATGGCTGCGGGCAGCCACTCGCGACGTTTGCGCGCCGCGGTGCGCGACGCACCTACGCTGCCCGGCATGCCGGGTGTGGGCGAAAGGTCGGCTCGCGGAAGCGTCGACATCGCTTAGAGGCCCCCGCGCGATTCTTGCGCCGTGCTGCGTTGACCATGAGCACCCACCGCCTTGTCCGCGTCGGCAGAAGGCGCCGCGCGGCCGCGTGCCGCGGCGCCGCGAACGCGCAGCATTTCCTGCGTGATCCGCACATGCTGCATCGCGTAGTGCTGCGTGGTCAGATCGCGCGACAGCAGGCCGGCAGCCGCTGCCTGCGCCTGGCGCAATGCTTCCACGGGCGCGGCGGCGAGCCGGTCAACCGCATCGCGCAACGCAGACGGATTGAATGGCGGAATGTACGCGGCCTCGCCGGCCGGGAAATAATCCTGCAAGGCGCCGACGTCGGTCACGACCATCGGCTTGCCGACCGCCGCCGCCTCCAGCATCACGGTAATACCCGACGCGTGCGTGTTCGGCCGCAACGGCACGACGATCACATCGGCCCAGTCATACAGTTCGTGCTGTTTTCTGATGCCCGAGAACAGCGCGATTTCCACATTAGGCGCGCGCAGCGACGCGGGAATGCGACGGCGCGTGGCGAGCTTCACCGTGTAGCGCGCGTCGTTGCCGAATGCCCTGATGAGCGTATCCCAGTCGCGGTCGCGGTCGTTGCCGATCGCGGCAATGCGGATCGGCGAATGCGGCTTCCATTCGATCGGCGCCTTAACCGGAAAGTCGCGCGTGTTCAGACCGTAGAGAAGCGGCTTCGCGTCGCGATTGAAATAGCGCTTGCATAGCGCAGCGTTTTCGCTCGCGAGCGTGGTCAGCTGATCGGCGCGCGTCATCAGCTTGCGATACAGCCACTTACGCACGATTCCGTACGAAGGCCATTTGTCCAGCAGCCACACGCTTTGCGCGAGCAGAAGCGGCGAGGAGTCCGCGCCGGCCTTGCGGCCGCTCAGAAGGAGCATCAACGCGGCTGACAGCCATTCCTGTTCGGTGTGCGTCCAGATCACATCGGAGCGCAACATTTCCGCGCGATTGCGCCACGTATGGATGAAGTCGAAGCCAAGCACTGCCTTCAGCGCGCGTCGAACGAGCCGCATCGGCTTGCCTTCGCGAGCGTCCTGTGAATAGGTCAGCGCGAACGCGTCCGATTCGGCGTGGTGATAGCCGTACAGGCAACCGATGTTGTCGCCCGGTCGATAGAAACGCGGATCGGCGCCGTAAAACAGATGAACGTGGACCTTCGTACTCATGCAGACACTCCCTTTGCCGATGCTGCAGCGTGTGAGGCGCTGCGTGCTGCTCGCGCCCGTTGCATTGGCCGCCCCGCTCAGGCGGTGCGCGACAGCGCGCGCCGGGCTTCGTGCGCGCCGGTTCGCACCGCGCGCCAGCGCGAGAGCTTCAGGCGTGCCTGTCTCGACACGAGCGCGAGCGCCGCATGCGTGAGACCCGGATAGACGCGTGTTCCGACGAGCGTCCACCACCACCACGCGGTTTCGCGGCGCAACGGCGGCAACTGGTCGCGCAGGATCAGATGGAAATTGAACGCGGCATTGCGCAACGCGGCCATGGTTTGCGCATCGCGACGGTCGTCGTCGAAACGTTCGGCGGGGAAATGATCGACCGCGACGCGCGGGTCGTACATCAGCTTCCAGCCGGCGTTCTTCACCGCGAGGCTGAACGCCATGTCGTTGTGAACCTGCGCGCCCGCGCCGCGCAGCCGTGCGTCGAAGCGGATGTTGCGCACCGCGTCGCGCCGGTAGCTCATGTTGGCGCCCTTCAGAATGTCGACTTCGCGCGCGCTGCCCACGCCGAGGTGATGGTTGCCGATGATCTTGCCGTGCGCCGTGACCTTGCCGACCAGTGGCCGCTCGCCGTCCAGCACGCGGCCTTTTTCGTGCACCCAGTCGCGCCCGCCGAGCGCGCCGAGCCGGGCGTCGCTTTCGAATGCGGCTGCAATGCGCTGCACCCAGTCGGGATGAGGCGCGGCGTCGTCGTCGGTGATCGCGATTACGTCGCCGTTGGCCGCGTCGAGTCCGCGATTGAGCGCCGCGACCTGGCCGGGTGCTTCGACGAGCGCGACCGAGAGCGGCAGCATGCCGGTCACCGCCGGATCGCGCAGACACATATGGGTCGCCTCGTCGTCGGCGCGCGCCACCACCACGACTTCATCGGGCGCGCGCGACTGCCGTTGCAGCGCCGCGAGGCAGCGCGCGAGGTCGGCCGGGCGGCGGTAAGTCGGAACCAGTACCGTCACTTTCATTGCGATGTCCTTGTTGCGATGTCCTGTGTGATTCATCGTCGGTGTACTCCTGCCCGATCAGGTGCTCAGATATTCCTGGACGGCCGCATAGCTGCGGTCGTAGCCGCCGCGAGCCCGCGCCGGCATGCCGTTGAAGATGCCGCCCTGCACGTGCACGCCCGCTGCCCGCAGACGCTTCAACGCGTCGGTAATCTCGCCCTCGCTGTGCATGCCCGAACGCATCACGAAGAAGGTCGAACCGGCATACGCGCCAATGATCGACGCGTCGGTCACCGCGAGCACCGGCGGCGTGTCGACCAGGATCACGTCGTAGCGTTTCGCGAGACCGTCGAGGTATTGCGGCAGACGCGGCGACATCAGCAGCTCGGACGGATTGGGCGGACGGCGCCCGCACGAAATGAAGCTCAGGTTCTCGATCTCCGACGCGCGGATCGCCTCCTCCAGCGAAATCTGGCCGCTCAGCAGTTCCGACAGCCCGTTGTCCTGCGTGCCGCCCAGGAAGCGTTCGAGGACGCCGCGGCGCATGTCGCCGTCGATCATCAGCACGCGCTTGCCCGAATGCGCGAGCAGCACCGCCAGGTTGACCGTGAGGAAGCTCTTGCCGACGCCGGCCATCGGGCCCGTGAGCATGACGATGCGGTTCTTCGCGTCCATCATCGTGAATTGCATCGACGTGCGCAGGCTGCGCAAGCTCTCGACCGTGACGTCCTTCGGCCGCGCGTTGGCGAGCACCGAGCGCAGGCGCTCGCCGCCGCGCTGGAAGCCGTTTTCGAGCAGCGTCTGCTCGGCGCTCATCGGCACGAGCCCGAACACCGGGAGATGGAATGCGCGCTCGATGTGCTCCGGGTCGTCGATGCCCTTGAACATATTGCGGCGCAGGAACACGAAGCCGGTGCCCGCGATCAGCCCGAGGATCGTCGCCGCCGACAGGATCAGCGCCTTCTTCGGCTTGACCGGCGCGCCGGGGCGCAGCGCGGCGTCGACGATATGCACGTTGCCGCCCGTGCCGGCCTTCTGGACCGACAGTTCCTGCACGCGATTGAGCAGCAGCACGTAGATGTCTTCCGCCACTTTCGCGTCGCGCTGCAACTGCACGGCTTTCACTTCCGTAGCCGGCAGATCGCGAAAGCGGTCAGCGTATTTCGCGCGCTGCGCCTGCAACTCGGCCATTTGCTCGCGCGCCGCCTTGAGCATCGGATGGTCGTCGCCGTAACGCTCGATGAGCTGCGCCATCTGCAGACGCAAGCCGGCGATCTGCTGCTCGTACTGCACGCTACCTTCGAGATACACCTTCGCTTCTTCGCTCGCATTGATCGAGCCGGACTGGCGCTGATACGCGGTCAACGCGGCTTCGGCGCGCTCCAGGTCCGACTTCAGGCGCGGCTCCTCGCTCTTCAGGAAGTCGAGCATCTTGCTCGCGTCGGCCTGCTTGTTGGAAACATGCTGGCGCACATATGACTGCGCGAGCGCATTGGCGACGAGCGCGGCATGCACGGGGTTCTTGTCCTCCAGCGAAATCTGGATCACGCCGGTTTGCTTGCCCTGCTCCTGCACGCTGATTGCGGACTGGAACGCGCTGATCGCGTCGAGATCGTTCGCGCGGACCACGGTGAATTCCTCGCCCGGACGCGCGATCAGCTTGTTCACCAGCATCGTCACGCCGCCGCCCTGCGCCTGCTGCCCGACTTGTCCGCGCAGCAAGAGCGCGCCGTTTTCCGCATGCAGTTCGTAACGGTCACCGCCCAGCGCCTTCATGGTGAGCTTCTGACCTTCGAGTGCGGGCAGCACGTCGATCGAATCGATGTCGGCCACCTCACCGCCCCACGCATACGACGACAGGCCGAGCCATGGCCGCGCCGGCTGGCCTGACGTCGCCATGCGGGCGGCAATGCTGCCGAGAAGCGGCAGCGTCTTCGGCGTGACGCTGAAGTTCAGCTTCATCTGCTCGACCACAGGACCGACGACGCCGCGGCTTTTGATGATCTCGATCTCGGCGTCTGTCGGCAGCGAGGTCGAGCCGCTCGTGATCGCGGCCCCGGTCTGCGTCTGCGTGAGCGCCTGCGACGTGTTGTCGGCCTGCTCGACGCGTACGTGCGCATCGGCCGAATAGATCGGCTTGGCGAGCACACAGTACGCACCGGCAATCGCGACGACCGCCGCGGCGATTGCGATCAGCCACCAGATGTCGTCGAGGATCACTTGCACCAGTTGCCCGAGAACGACGTCCTCTTCTTCGGTCCTGAGCGGTCCGGTCATGTGTGGAGAGATTTGATTGCTCACGATTCGATCCCGTATCGGTTGCTTCTGCGGTTGCTTTTGCGGTTGCTTGCGTGCATCTGCTTCGGCGTTGGCTTATCTGTTGTTTCGCGGGTGCTAGCCGCGTTTGCCCCAGTCCCGCGCTGCGGCCACCGGACGATGGCGCGGCGCGGGACCCCTGGCGACTCACGCGCCTAGCGTGTGAGCTGCTTCAGGTAGAACAGCGTCTGCACGCTCGGCAACACCTGCTGCAACACACGGTTGAACGTGGTCGATGCGGCGGTGCCCACATATACGACGTCCATCGGCTGCAACTGGAACTGCGCGGACAGCATGATCGCGTCGGGCTGCGTCATATCGAGGCGGTACACGTCCGGTGTGGTCGGATGCTCGCGCATGCCTCGCATAACGAAGATCTGGCGCGGATTGGCGTCCGTGTCGAGAATGCCGCCCGCTTGCGTGAGCGCGTCGGCAATCGTCAGACGGCCCTTGAGCATCGGCAACTGGATCGGCGTCTTCACCTCGCCCATCACGAAGATGCGGCTGTTGCTGCGGTCCGGCACGTTGATCACGTCGCCGTTTTGCAGCATCACGTTCTGCGTGGTGTCGCCCGCATCCAGCATGCGGTTCGCGTCGAGCACATAGAGCTTGTTGTTGCGCGTGAGGCGCACGCGCTGGATATCGGCGTCGGCAGTCGTGCCGCCCGAGCGCGTCAGCGCATCGACCAGCGTGAGCGGCACGTCGCTCACCGCGAGCGGGCCCGGCGTCTTCACCTCGCCCGTGACCTGCACTTTCTGGCCGCGGTACGACAGCACGCGCACGTCGACCTGTGGATTGCGGATATAGCGCACGAGTCCGGTCGCGAGCTGATCGCGCAGTTCGCCGACGGTTTTGCCCGCAGCCCGGATGCGGCCGACGAACGGGAAATAGATGGTGCCGTCGGCGGCGATGGTCTGGCCGTACGGATCGGCCTGGCCCGGCAGCGCGGCCGTGTACGGCTGCTGCAACGCGCCGGCGATGGTCTGCGTGCTGGTGCCGCCCGCCGACAGCGTGCTGCCCTGCGGCGTGGTCAGTTCAGGGTGATCCCACACGGTGATGCCGAGAATGTCCTGCGGCGAAAGCCGGTAGACGTATTGCGACGGATCGCTGAAGGTCGACGTAGGCAGCGGGCGCGGCGGCATGCTGGCTTCGGCCTGCGCTTGCGCAGCGACGACGGTAGCGTCGATCACATGGACCGGATAGGTTTCCGCGGGCTGGCTCTCGTGCTGGCCGTCGTCTTCCAGACGCGACGTGTCGAGATAATTGCCCGGTGCGGTGGCGCAGGCCGACAGAAAGGACGTCAGCAGCAGCGTGGCGGCGAACCTGGCTCTGAGGTTCGCTCTGAGGTTCGCTTTGAAGTTAGCGTTGCGGTTCGCGAATGCGCGTGTAGCGTGTGCAGCGTGTGTTTTCATCAGCATATTTTTTTCAGCCATCCCATGACCAGGTGTTCGATGAGCACGAGACTCTCCCTGTAAGCGGATTCCTCGCCGCCGTGCGGATCGGCGACATCGGGCATGTCTTCCCACTTGCCGAGCGGGAAGACCTTGCCGCGCGAAGCCGGATCGAGGGCTTCGACTTCGCTTGCCTGCGCGCGCTCGCTCACGAGCACGAGGTCGGCGGACCGCACGAGCTGCCGGTCAAGACGGCGCGAATAATGCGCGTCGGACGCAACGCCGCGCTCGGCAAGCAGCCGCCGCATGACCGGGTCCATGCCGTGACCGTTCATCGCCCGCACGCCCGCCGAATGAAACGCGATCGCCCCCGCCGACGCATGCGAGCGCGCGGCCTGCCGTGCCTTGAACAGCATTTCGGCGGCGGGCGAACGGCACACGTTGGCGTGACAGACGATCAGAACATTGGCGAACATGTCGGGGCTCCGTGAAGATGCGCGGCGATACAGCAGCGAGCGGCCTGCCAACCGGCCTAGTGGCCCGCCTCCACTGCCGCGAGCGCGTCCGCCGGCGTGAGCGGCAGGCCGTTTGCGCCGACTCTCGCAGGCGCATTGCGCAACGCATGCTGACGGCCAATTGCGTGATACTCGATGCCGAGTTCGAGTAGCGTGTCCGGTTCATACAGGTTGCGGCCGTCGAAAATGAGCGGCGTCTTCAGGATCGTTTTCAGCGCGTCGAAGTCCGGGCTCTTGAAGACCTTCCACTCGGTGAGGATCACGAGCGCATCGGCGCCGTCGGCAGCTTCCATCTCTTCGTTGGCGAAATGGAGGCGTGCGTGCTGCTGCGGCACGTTCTTCAGATCCAGCGCGAATACGCGCTTCGATTCGTCGATTGCGACCGGGTCATACGCTTTCACGCGCGCGCCGCGGCGCAGCAGTTCGGCGATCAGCGGACGGCTGGGCGCTTCGCGCATGTCGTCGGTATTGGGCTTGAACGCGAGACCCCACACGGCGAACGTGCGGTCCGACAGATCCTCGCCGAGGCGCGCGACGATCTTCTGCGCAAGCACCTTCTTCTGCGTATCGTTGACGGCTTCCACCGCTTCGAGAATGCGCAGGTTGGCGTTGTGGTCGGCGGCCGTGCGGATCAACGCCTGCACGTCTTTCGGAAAGCAGGAGCCGCCGTAGCCGCAGCCCGCATACAGGAAGTCGTAGCCGATGCGCGGGTCGGAGCCGATGCCGCGACGCACGGCCTCGATATCGGCGCCCACACGATCGGCCAGATTCGCGAGTTCGTTCATGTACGAGATCCGCGTGGCGAGCATCGCGTTCGCCGCGTATTTGGTGAATTCCGCCGAGCGCACGTCCATGTAGAGCGTGCGTTCGCGGTTGCGGTTGAACGGCGCATAGAGGCGCTTCATCAGTTCGCGCGCCTTCTCGCCGGGCACGTCCTCATCGCAACCCAGCACGATGCGGTCGGGCCGCGTGAAGTCTTCGACCGCCGCGCCTTCCTTCAGGAACTCGGGGTTCGATACGACCGAGAACATGTGACTCAGTCCACGCGTCTCGAGCTCTTGCGCGATCGCGTCGCGCACGCGCGACGCCGTGCCGACCGGCACCGTCGACTTGTCGACGATCACCTTGAAACCGGTCATATGGCGGCCGATATTGCGCGCGGCCGCGAGTACGTACTGCAGATCGGCGGAGCCGTCTTCGTCGGACGGCGTGCCGACCGCGATGAACTGGATGTCGCCGTGCGCGACCGCCGCTTCGACATCGGTCGAGAACGTGAGGCGGCCCGCCTTGCGATTGCGCGCGATGATCTCCTGCAGACCCGGTTCATGGATCGGCACGCCGCCGTTGTTGAGCACGTCGATCTTGCGCTGATCGACGTCGAGACAGAAGACGTCGTGGCCGATGTCGGCCAGACATGCGCCCGTTACGAGGCCTACGTAGCCACTACCGATGATCGTCAGGTTCATGTATTACCTCGCAGGAAATTGGAGTTGGTTCAATATGCGTTGTTGCCGACAAAGCCCTTCCACAGCGTCAGCACGACGATCTTGATGTCGAGCCAGAAGGTCCAGTGCTGCATGTAGTAGAGATCGAGCTTGACGCGGCCCATCATCTTTTCGATGCGGTCGGTTTCGCCGCGATAGCCGTTGATCTGTGCCCAGCCGGTGATGCCCGGCTTGATCCGGTAGCGGTGCATGTAACCCTTCACCAGATCCTTGTAGATGTCGTCGTGCTCGAGCGCGTGCGGACGCGGCCCGACCACCGACATCTCGCCGCGCAGCACGTTGATGAACTGCGGCAGTTCGTCGAGGCTCGTGCGGCGCAGGAACGCACCCACCGCGGTGATACGCGGATCGCGTCGCGTCGCCTGAGTGATCCTGCCGGCCTGTTCCTTGTGCACTTTCATCGAACGGAATTTGTAAATCTCGAACTCGTGTCCGTCGATGCCCTTACGCTTCTGGCGGAAGAACACGGGGCCCGGCGAACTGAGCTTGACCATCGCCGCGATCACGAGCATCACCGGAGCGAGCGCGGTCAAGGCGGCGAGCGCAAAGAGCCGGTCGAAGATGCGCTTGGGCAGCACGCGCAAATCGGTGATCGGCGACGCCGCCAGATTGATCGCCGGCACGCCGAGCAACTCGACCATCGGCTGATTGAAAAGAGTCAGGCTGCGCACATCGGGAATGAAGCGGATATTCACGAAGTCGTTGCGCAGATCCATCACGAAGCGATGGATCTCCTTCTCCTTCGAGATCGGCAGTGCGAGCCACAACTCGCGAATCGCGCGCTGCCGGACGAGTTCGATCATGCGCTGATAGTCCCGTTCCACGGGCACGCCTTCGATCGCGTCAGACGTATCCGGGTCTTCGTACGGGTTCACGGTGGCGTCTTCGTCGAACACGACGACGGGGCTAAAGCCCGCGTCCGGACGGCTGCGCATCTGCTGGATCAGGAAGCGCCCATACGGCGCGCCGCCCACGATCGCCACCGCGCGCTGGTTGAAACCTTCGCGGCGCAGTCCGCGCAGAATCGAATAGACGATTACCTTCGTGACGATCAGCAGCACGATGGTGGCGACCGCCCAATACACGAGCCACAGCCGCGACAGACTGTCCGCGCGATGCAGCGTGAAACTGATGAGCACGCCGGTGACTTCCACCATCGCCCAGCCGCCCGCGACGCGGCACAGCAGGTCGTATAGCGGCTTGCCGCGCCATGACTGATAGATGCCGAGCGCCGGAAAGAACACCACGACGAGCAGGACATCGAAAGCGAGCGACACGCTCTGCATATCGTCCAGCCACACCACTTTCCCGTTGTGCACGGCCGCCGCGATCGCGGCGCCGAGCGCAACCATCGCGATGTCGATGATTCTCGATAGAACGCTCAGCATGTGCTGCCCCTCAGTTCGTCAGTCAAGTGCCATCCCGTCGGTTAGTCGGCTGGTGGGTTCGAAAGGGTTCGAAATACGCGGCCTGGTCATTCCCGCAAGAGCACGCCCAACGCCGGTCATCGCGTTGGCGAAAAATTGCCGGACGCGAAACCAGTTGAAGCGGTGCTAATTGCAATTCCGTTTCCCGCATGGCTAAACCGGATACGCGGCCGCAGCGAAAAACGTGTCTCGGAATGAGTGAATGTCCTTCTGCAGGTATAGATAAAGCGTTATTAAAATTCGCTTCGCAAGGCTGCAAAAATCTCAAAATGTATCGGTCGAAATTCCTGCATTTTTGGTGCAATTTATTCGGCACTTTTTACCGGAAAAGATGCGTTATCACGGTGTTTTGAGGCGCCCGTGCGCCCGTTTTGGCGTTCTGCAGCCGAAGTTTTTTCTTCGTGCTCTGCCGGCTCGATAGATTGGTCCTGCTCATCCACCAGCGTTAAAAAAATACGTCGTCAGTTTTTTGCACTTAATTTTTATTTTTGGAACCGCGGCGGTGACATTCTTTGTTCACGAGACGTCGAATTTATAGCCTCGTTTATATAGTTTTCATTTAACGCGCTTTTATTGATTTCGTCCTTCGTGATAAAACTCGATGCATTCACCCAGCCCCCGAGGAGTCCATCATGACAGCTCCGGTTACGGCCACGTCCGCCGACACCCGGTCCACGCAAGCGACGTCCACGCACGTCAAACTGAAGGTCCATCCCGTGATTCTTGCGGGCGGCTCCGGCACGAGGTTGTGGCCGATGTCGCGCGAACAGCACCCGAAGCAGTTGATCGGCCTGCTCGGCGAAGATTCGCTGCTGCAATCCACCACGCGCCGTCTCGACGGCCTCGAGGCCGGTTATCCGCTGACCGGCCAACTCGTCGTGGTGGCCAACGAGGAACAGCGCTTCACGACCGCCGAGCAGTTGCGCACGAGCGGCAAACCGAGCAGGCTGATACTCGAACCCGTGGGCCGCGATACGGCACCTGCATTGACCGTCGCCGCGCTTTCAATCGCCGCGCAGGACGAGGACGGCATCATGGTCGTGATGCCCGCGGATCATGCGGTCACCGACCTCGACGGATTTCATGCAGCGGTCGCCGCAGGCGTGCAGCATGCGGCGGCGGGCAATATCGTCACGATGGGCATCGTGCCGACCCGCGCGGAAACGGGCTATGGTTATATCCGCATCGGCGCGCCTGTCGCTACACCTGGCAATCCTGATGAAACGCGGGCAGACAATGCCGCGCAAGATGCCGCATGGGATGCCGCCGACGCAAACGCTCTGATCGCCGCGCACAAGCTCGACCGCTTTGTCGAAAAGCCGCATCTCGAACTTGCGCAGCGCTACGTCGAATCGCGTGAATACTGGTGGAACAGCGGCATTTTCATCATGCGAGCGTCGACCTGGCTAAAGGCGATCCGCCACTTTCAGCCCGCCATTTTCGAAGCGTGCGACGCGGCTTATGCGGGCGGCAAATCAGATGGCGATTTCTTCCGGCTGCAGCGCGATGCGTTCAGCGCGTCGCCGTCCAACTCGATCGACTATGCAGTGATGGAGCAACTCGGCAACGATCAGACCGCAGCCGCGGGCGTGGTCATGCCTTTGCATGCCGGCTGGTCGGACGTGGGTTCGTGGGACGCGATCTGGGACATCTCCGAGAAAGACGCCGAGCAGAATGTCGGCCGCGGGCGCGTGATGTTCGAAGGCGCATCTTCCACGTTTGCCCATTCGGAAGGACGCCTGATTGCCTGCGTGGGCACGCAGGATCTGGTCGTAGTCGAAACGGCCGACGCAATTCTCGTCGCGGATAAATCGCGTGTGCAGGACGTCAAGAAGATCGTGGCGCGTATTCGCAGCGAGGGGGGCCTCGAAGCAGCCAATCATCGCAAGGTGCATCGCCCGTGGGGCAACTACGATTCCGTCGACTCCGGCGAGCGCTTCCAGGTCAAGCGCATCGTCGTGAAGCCGGGCGCTCGCCTCTCGCTGCAAATGCATCATCACCGCGCCGAACATTGGATTGTCGTGCGCGGCACCGCGCTCGTCACGCGAGGTGAAGAGCGCTTTATCGTCTCCGAAAACGAATCGGCGTATATCCCGCTAGGTGTCACGCACCGTCTTGAGAATCCCGGCAAGATGCCGCTCGAAATGATCGAGGTGCAATCCGGTTCGTATCTCGGCGAAGACGATATCGTGCGCTTCGACGACACATACGGACGCCAGTAAAGTACTGAATCACGTGCGCGAAGTCACTTGCAGGCACAGCCTTGAATCACAGCGAATGAAGCGGAAACCTGCGGCGGTTGCTCCGACAGCCGCGGGGTACTGCGTGCTCATCCCGCGTGGGAGATGAGTTCTGTGTATGACGGATAACGCTCTGCTGATTCGCGTTCGGTGACTACATGTGCTGCCGCGTCCGCAGCATTCACCGCATTCACCGCGTTTGCAATATTCGCCGGGACTGACGTAGTCACGGCGGACGGTTCGCTCGCATAACGCCGCAGCGGTCCGCGAAACGCATTCAGAGGACCATGCAACGGCGCGCCATGATGCGCGGCGACCGGCTCCGGCACATGACGCAGTCCGGGCAACGGACGCGCCGGCGCCCCGGCATACGGCGCGTGAGTGGCCGGTCCATTCGGCGCATAACCTGGCTTGTGCGTTTGCATTGGCGTTGCATGCTGTTGCGGCGCGCGGGCCTGGGGCGCGGCTTGCGCTGCGGCCAGCGTGCGGCACTCGCGATCGACCCACTGCGCCGCCCACTCGAACGCATACTGCTCGGCGGCCTGGGGGTCGGCGAAACGCGGACCGACGAGACCGGAACGCTCGACGCGCCTGCCGTCCATCATGATCTCCGCCCATGCGCGATACATATCGTTAGGCACACGCTCGGCGGCAACGTAGATCAGGTAGCCATGCCGCTCGGCAACTTGCCGGCCCCGCGGTGCGAGACTTGCCGGCAGCGGGCTGCGCTGCAACGCCGCTGCGGGCATTTTTCGCGCCGACGCGATTGCCGAATCCAAACCCTGCATGGCGGCGCCGACTGCACCGGCTTCGCCTATCGCGCCGAGGTCCACGCGCAGCGCAGGGCGCGGCGCATAGGCGACCGAAGGCGTCGGAAAGGCCGGTGCGCGCGCTATTGCCGGCGGTGCATAAGGCGTGTGCGGTGCGGACTGTTCGGTTGGTGCGACATTGTCGATACCCGCCAGCTGACGTGTGATGTCCGCAAACGGATCGGCGCAACGCCAGTCGCGTGCGTGAGACGGAAGCGCCGCGTGCAGAGCATTCGCGCCGTTGCCGCTCGTGCCGGGCGCCTGCCAGGACTCGGGGCTCTTCCACGTCACACCACGCGGAGCATCGTCGCGCGATCTCGAGGTTTCCGCGACCTGCGCGGCCGGTTTGCCCGCAGGCTTTGCGGCAACCAGCGGCGCAGGTTGAGGCACGTACGCGAACGTGCGTCCGGTCCTGGACAGGAGCCGAACCATCTCGAGGAGCGTGCCGTTCAACTGCCATTCTTCAAAGCGGCGCCGGCAAGTAGGACCCGACGGATACCGTCCCGGCAGCTTCGACCACGGCTCACCGGTGGTGAGGATCCACAACACTGCATTCGCCACGACACGTGGATCGGCACGAGGCCGCCCGCGTCGGTTCAGACGGACGGCCGGCTCATCTGAGACAAGCGCTGAAAGCAGCGCCCATTCGTCATTGCTTAGCTCATCGAAAAACATGGATTTTCTCCACGCAGCCTGGCCGGGCCGCGGCTTTGGGCTGACCACGGATTCAACTTTCACGATCCGTGTGTAGCCCTCGGTTGCACAAATATGTTTTGTACGTTCTGTCTGGTGATCAATACCGCCCTGTGTTAGTGCGGTTTGTCCCTATTGCGAAGCACAGAACGTGGTCTCACTCGTGCATGGGAGAATTGTGCACGAAGCATACCACCACCAGGGTTTGCGTGAATATCGTTGCGACAAGTGTTACGGATAGAAACAAACTTCTCTTGCGCATTCCGTCTTTTCACGTCAAGCCGTAACGGAAATGCTTGCTGCGATAGCACCGGTTTTTCTGTAGCGAGCCTGAGAATTCGAAAAAGCCGCGAATAAACTTATGCGATTTGGCAGTCACGACGGCACTCGAGATTTTTCGAAATTTTGACGTAGCCGGCTGCGTCAGTTGGTTGCGGGCGCATCGAGCTCAAGGTGCCGACGCTTGATGACATCGATGTGGCAAGAAAAGCTCTCGCGCCTCGTGGCAACAGCGCGGGCGAGGCACCTCGCCCGCGGGTTCGTCGGGCGTTCAATTAGCGGACTGGAGTGGCTGCGCCCTCGCCGACCACGGTCGTCCACTCGCGCACGCGCCAGCGTTTCACAAGGCCCGCCTGCACGTACGGATCCGCCTTGGCAAAGGCCTCGGCGGCTGCGGGCGACTCGCCGGTGAAAAGCAGCACGGCGGTGTCCACGGGGTCGTTCAATGCGCCGGCAAGCAGCAGTTCGCCGCGCTCCGCAGCAGCCCAAGCAAGTTTCAGATGCCGCTCGCGGTGCGCGCCGCGCTGTTCGAGATAGTCGGGCACAAGGTCATAGGTCAGCAGATAGTGCATGGCATGCTCCTCTGGTTTGTCTGACGCGACAGTATCGGCGCCCCATGCACACCGCCGCGGCAGATAGATTTCGGAATTTCGGTCCGGATTTCCTTACCAATTGCTATTCGTGTGCGGGCGCAGCAAAAAGAACAATTCAGCGCGAATTTTTTTATTCCGCCACTCGCAGCGGCAACATGGCGATTTACGGCCCGGCTGCATTCGTCAATTAATCTGCAATGCATAACATAATGGCCTGTCCGCAATTGGGCCTTTTGAATGCCGCGAATGCCGCAAGCGCCGCTACATCAGGGAAAACACGCGGGTGCGCCTGTCAACGCAAACGCGGTTTTGGCCGTTGATGCAGACAGCATTTGCCATAATGGACCTGCCGAGGGCCGGATGCGTAGACGCCCGCGTGCATGAAGACCAAAAACGTTTCTACACCGATGGGAGTGTCACATGAAATTCCAATCCACAATCGCTGCATTGGTACTCGGCGCCGTCCTCGCTTCGCCCGCGTTTGCAGAGAACAGCCAGCAAACCAAGATGGCGGACTGTAACAAGCAGGCCGCCGACAAGAAAGGCGACGAGCGCAAGGCGTTCATGAAAACCTGCCTTTCCGCGAAGCCGGCCGCCGCACCGATGAGCCAGCAGGACAAGATGAAGGCGTGCAACGTGCAAGCCACCGGCAAGAAAGGCGACGAACGCAAAGCGTTCATGAAGAGCTGCCTGTCTTCCGCGCCGGCCAACTGAGTCCGGACATCGCCGGAAAGCGCCGCGTACCTCGCGGCGCTTGATCGTCGCATTATGCTGTCTGCGTTTTTCCGTCACCCGCTTTCCCCGCCCTTCTCCGTGCCGCCGCCCGAACGCGCCGTTTTTCTTCTATGATGGCTGCGGAGACGGCCCACCCGACACAATATCCATACGGGCCGCCATCTTGTCGTTGATGCCGAAAAGCATCGATTGGAGGCAAGGATGGTATCGAAGCATAAAAACCGCTGGTTGAGGCGGTGGCTGGTCGTCATCGTGTTTTGGGCCGTGCCCGTGGCGATCGTTGCAGTCAGCGAAATTCGCGAGGAGATGGCCTATAACGCCGTCGACCTCGAGCGCGCGCTGACCACCTGGAATTTCACCGACGCACAGCGCGCCGCCGGCGCCCCCGCCCGCTGCCACGGCAAGCCCGACGAGGCGCAAGCCGCCGGTTGCCCGGCCGACGTGCTGGCCGCCAACGCGCCGCGCCAGCAGGACGCCCGCAACGAATACAGCGTGCGCCGCTCTACCTTGATGGCTTACCTCTGGCATGCATTCGTCGGTTACTGGATCGTGCCGGCGCTCACGCTGCTTGCCGTGGGTGTGCTGATCGGCGGGGTGCGGCGCGCACTCAGGCGGCCGCCCACGGTCAAGAGTCAGGCGAATCACGGCGGATAGCGTGCACCGAAGCCGCGAGTGTGCGGCGCCGGGACAACACTTTTCGTTCGATGGCGGCGCAAATTGCAGCGCATCCGAATCGGTAAAAATGGGCATCTGCTTAGGTTTCTGTGCGGCCGCCGGTCGTCAACCCACGAGCGAATCCGCGACGCCGTGACCCCGTTCGATCACGCTTTCTGCGCGGGGCGAGCCTCGTCGCGCGAGCCGGTCAGATTTACAGCGTGGCTCTTGCGATCTCCCGCAAAGCCCCGTCACATAAGGCTTTTCGCCTACGCGTGCGAGGGCGCCTTTTGGCGTGCCGTGTGATATAACTCAGAAGACAGCCGCGTAACTTCCGCGGCTGCGCCAAGGAACCATACGGAGAAAAACGATGCAAAGACGACACTTCATGTTGAAGACTACCGCTGCGCTCGCTTTCGGAGGCCTTGCACTTGCCGGTTGTACCACCAACACCGGCGGCCACGACACACCGTCCACCGACGCGTCCAAACGTCAGTCGATCGACGCCAGCGTCGACGGCACCTTGTCGCGCCTGTACACGACCGTGAAGGGTTCACACGAACTCGTCTCGAAGGCGCGCGGCGTGCTCGTGTTCCCGTCGGTGCTGCAGGCTGGCTTTATCGTCGGCGGGCAGTACGGCGAAGGCTCGCTGCGCGTGGGCGGCAGCACGGTGGGCTACTACAGCACGGTTTCCGGCTCGTTCGGCTTGCAGGCCGGCGCACAGTCGAAGGCCATCATCTTCCTGTTCATGACGCAGGACGCGCTCGACAAATTCCGCAATGCCGACGGCTGGTCGGTGGGCGGCGACGCTTCGGTCGCGCTCGTGAAGATGGGCGCGAACGGCGTGATCGACACCACCACCGCCACGGCGCCGGTGCAAGTATTCGTACTGACCAATGCCGGGTTGATGGGCGATCTGTCGCTGCAGGGCACGAAGGTTTCGCGCCTGAAGATCTAAGGAATATGACGGCGGACCAGCGGCCTCGCATCACGTCGCATCGCGATAACCGCCCCGGACGTATGCGGGTTGCACGTGCTGTCCGCCTGATTCCCGCAACGGTGTCCGGGATGGACGCGGGGATTGCGCAGTGTGAGCCGCGCGATGTGTCGCAGTGCGCGGAAACTTGACGACAGGCCGGCTCCGCCCGCGGAGGCCGGCCTGTCCAACTTTTATGCGTTCAACTTAAGGTTCTGGAAACGGTGCGCGGAGCAGTCGGCATGAGCTTTTGCAACGAGCAAGTGCACATGGCAATCCGGTAGTCAGACCTCCAGAACCGTCCGCATGAACCGCTCGCGGAAATCAACGCCCCGAGCTATCCACTACCTTGAAGCGCGAGCGCTTTTGCGCGCGAATCACCGACTGATACGCGTCCACATATTGCTGCGCCATCCGGTGGGACGTGAAGCGCTCCTCGAAGCGTTGACGCACGCCGGCACGCGGCATCTTGTGCAGCCGGTTGACCGCCGCCACCGCGCCGATCTCGTCTTCGACGATAAAGCCGGTCAACCCGTCTTCGAGCACCTCCGGCACCGAACCGCGATTGAACGCGACAACCGGCGTGCCGCAAGCCATGGCCTCGATCATGACGAGGCCGAACGGCTCCGGCCAATCGATCGGAAACAGCAGTGCATGTGCGCCTGACAAGAATTCGGCCTTCTGATGATCCGCGATCTCACCGATGAACTCGACGTGCGGCAAGTCCAGTAGCGGCCGGATATCGCGCTCGAAATATTCGCGATCCGCGGTGTCGACCTTTGCCGCGATGCGGATCTGCATGCCACAGCGCCCCGCGATGCGAATCGCCGTGTCGACGCGCTTTTCGGGCGAGATACGGCCGAGGAACGCGAGGTACCTCTGCTCGACCGGCTGCGGCGTATATAGCTTCTCCGGCAAGCCGTGATACACCGTGGTCAGCCAGCGCGCTTGCGGCAGCGGATGGCGCTGCGCATTGGAAATCGAAATGACCGGTGCAGTGTTGAACGTATCGAACACCGGCTGTTGTTCGGGCAGATCGAGCCGGCCGTGCATGGTCGTCACAAACGGCGTCTCCTGCCGCTTGAACACCGAGAACGAGTAATAGTCGAGGTGAAAATGCAGGACATCGAACTCTTCGGCCTGGCGGCGCACGAGTTCCATGAGCAACATGTGCGGCGCCACGCGATCGCGGATGCCGGGATCGAGGCGCAACGCGCGCGGCCACACGGCCTCCAGCTTCGCGCTCGTCACCGAGTCGCCACTTGCGAACAGCGTCACGTCATGGCCGAGCTCCACGAGCGCCTCGGTGATGTACGACACGACGCGCTCCGTGCCGCCGTACAGCTTCGGCGGCACCGATTCGGTCAAGGGGGCGATCTGCGCAATCTTCATAGTTGTCTCCGTGAACTGACGGCTTGTGACGGCTTGCAGCGCTGGCTTGTGCACAGCCTGGCACGGCCTGGCGCTGCCCGGCCCGGCCAGGTTTATCCGGCGTCGATAGGCGCCGGCGTGGCAGGCAGGTCTTCCGTCTTTCGATTAATGGCGCTGAGGCCGGCGCGCGCGCCACAGGCATCGCAGCATTATTCCCTGGCAAGCGCTAAAAAGCGCCCGGTATTGCATTTTTTGGGCGCTGTTACATTCAGCTTACATCGCAAGGACCATCGAAATATTGGAGCCGCACGCGCGTGTCGAGCGTCAGCGCGACGGCCATTTCCACGCCGGTATGTCGCGCTCTTCGGCGTCGGCAAGACGCGTTGCACCGAAATGCTTCTCCAGCACGATCGACTCGCTCGCGTCTTCGCGTTCGAGTGACGCGATGAGCCGCGCCGCGTGCGACACGACAAGCACCTGTGAGTGCGCGGCGACCCGCGCGATCAGCCGCGCAAGCGCCGGCAACAGGTCCGGATGCAAACTCGTTTCGGGCTCGTTCAATACCAGTAGCGCGGGCGGACGCGGCGTCAACAGGGCGGCGACGAGCAATAGATAACGCAGGGTCCCGTCAGACAGTTCCGCGCCCTTTAGCGGACGCAGCAAGCCATGCTGCTGCATCAGCACTTCGAAGCGGCCGTCCTGTGTGGCGACGTCGAGCCGTGAGCCGGGAAATGCATCGTCGATGGCGGCGTCGAGTGCAGCGGGGTCGCCGATCTCGCGAATAGTCTGCAAAGCCGCGGCGAGATCCGCGCCGTCGTCGGAGAGCACCGGCGTGTGCGTGCCGATTTGCGGCATGCGCGCGGGCGCGTCGACATCCGTGCGGAAATGGTCATAGAAGCGCCACGAGCGGATCTGTTCGCGCACCGCGATCATCTCCGGCGCGCATCGCGGGTCGGCGAACTCCGTCATCATGCTGTCAAAGCTCGCGACGGGTTGCGGGACCGTTTGCCAGTCGCCGTTTTCATCACGCGTGCGCAGCGCCGCTCCTTGTCGATCCACCAGCAACGCCGAGGGCCGCAGCACCGGCCCGCTCCAGATGCACTCGCGCTTGATGACGGGATCGAGCACGAACCTGCTGATACCCGGCTGCGGCAAGCCGAGGTCGATCGCATAGCTGAACGTGTCGCCCGCGAAGCCGAGACGCAGACTGACCGGTGCGTTGCGGGTCGTGCCCTGAACCTCGAATTCGCCGCTCAGCATGCCCCGGGAAAAACGCTCCGGGCCGGCCCATAAGGTGGACGGCAAACCGCCTTCGCGCGCGAGCGACGTGATCACGCCGCCGCGCGCCGTTTCGGCAAGCAGACGCAGCGAACGATAGACGCTCGACTTACCGCTGCCGTTGGCACCCGTGATGACGTTGAGCGCCCAAGCGGCACGATCAACTCGCGCAGCGACCGGTAACCGGCGATGGCGAGCGCGCTCAGCACGCGGCCATCCGTGGATAAGACGCCCGGCGGGCCGCAGGCTCGCCGCGCCCTGGCGTGCCGCGCCCGCATGCGCACACGACATGCCGTTTCGGACCGCTCACTACTTATGCCCGCCGCCCATGGCGGGCTTCTGCAGCGGCACGCTGCGCAGGTCGCGCAGGAAACTGTCGCGCCACACGCCAAGATCGTTCTTGCGCAGCGCCGCCATGTTGATCTCGTGACGCCGCTGACGCGCGTCGAGCGGCATTTGCAGCGCGCGCTGCAACGCCTCGCACATGCCTATTGCATCGTGCGGATTCACGAGCAGCGCGCCTGTCAGCTCGGCCGCGGCGCCCGCGAAGATGGACAGCACGAGTACGCCCGGATCGTCGGGATTCTGCGCGGCGACATATTCCTTCGCGACGAGATTCATGCCGTCGTGCAACGGCGTGACGAAGCCGATCTGCGACTCGCGGAACAGCGACATGAGTTTCCAGCGGTCGTATTGCTGGTTCAGATAGCGGATCGGCGTGTAGTCGAGACCAGAATAGCGCCCGTTGATGCGCCCTGCTTCGTACTCCAGATCCTGACGGATCTTCTGGTACGTAGCGACGTCCGAACGCGTGGGCGGCGCAATCTGCACGAGCGTGACGTTGCCGCGCCATTCGGGCGAACGTTCCAGCAGATGCTCGAATGCGCGAAAGCGCTCGACGAGCCCCTTGGAATAATCGAGCCGGTCGACGCTCATGATCAGCTTGCGGCCTTCGAGACTCTGCTTCAGATCGAGCACGTGTTGACGGCTCTCGTAGCGCTTTGCCTGCTCGGCAATCTCGTCTGGAAACACGCCGATGCGGTAGACGCCCGTACGCAGTTTGCGGCCGAACGCTTCGACGAGACCGTCGCTCGACACCGAGCCGCGCGCGTGGCGAGTGACGTAATCGTGGAACGCTTCCTGATCGGTCGCCGTCTGGAAGCCCAGCAAGTCGTAGCACGACAGCGATTTCACCAGTTCCTCGTGCGGCGGAATGTTGAGCAGAATCTGCGGCGCGGGAAACGGAATGTGCAGGAAGAAGCCGATGCGGTTCGTGATGCCTTCGCTGCGCAGCGCTTCGGCGAACGGGATCAGGTGATAGTCGTGAATCCAGATCACGTCGTCTGGCTCGAGCAGCTTGATCAGCTTGTGCGCGAGCCACGCGTTAACGCGCCGGTAACCGGCATACTCCTCGCGCTCGTAGCGCGCGAGATCGTTGCGGTAGTGGAACACCGGCCACAGCGTCGCATTCGAGAAGCCGCGGTAGTACTGGTCGTAGTCCTTGCGCGTAAGACCCACCGTTGCGAAGGTGACCGCGCCGTCCTGTTCGAGCGTCGGCCCGGCGTTGGCGACGGTCTCGCTGACCACGTCGCCGCTCCAGCCGAACCACACGCCTCCGGCGTCCTTGAGCGCGCCGAACACGCCGACGGCGAGGCCGCCCGCCGATCCTTTGGTTTCCGTCGGCGTTGCGACGCGATTCGACACGACGATCAGTCGGCCCATGTTGCTAGTCCTCCTTGTTGCGCGCGGCATCTGCCAGGGTGCAGCCGGCGCTCGTCACGCAGCGAGCGCCTCGACAAACTTTCGCATGGTGCACGCCATGCCGCGCCGAGTTTATGTGTAAGTGGACGGTTCGACCCTTCAGCGATCGATCGGTTGCATCGCCGTGGGCGCCGGTCCGCGTGGAGAAGCCTCACGCGGACATCGGTGGCCGCTAGGCCATTTCCTTGACCTTGTGCGACGGCGCTGCCGCGCCGGTCGCCTGAGCGGGTCGGCTCGCCACCGGGTCCGCCTCAGTATGCGCCGCCGTGCTGCCGGCAGGCGTGCGAGCGCCGCGCGGCACCCAGTCGAGCGGCTCGCCCTTGCCGTTTTCGAGTTCCGCCGACACCTCCGCACGCGCGCGCGGCAGATACTGCGGATAGTGCTTCTGGATGAAGTCGAGGAGCCCTTCGCGCACGCGGCAGCGCAAGTCCCAGTTGAGGCCTGAATCGAGCGAACTGACGAGCGCGCGCAATTGCATCGAGCGCTCGGTGCCCTCGGTGACTTGCAGAACCTGGACGCGCCCGTCCCACTCAGGCGCCGCCGCGACAATGCGCGCAAGCTCCTCGCGCAGCGGCGCGAGCGGCATCCGGTAATCGACGTAGAGAAACACCGTGCCGATGATTTGCGAACTGCTGCGCGTCCAGTTCGAAAACGGATTTTCGATGAACCATTGCAGCGGCACGATGAGCCGCCGCTGGTCCCACAGGCGCACCGACACGTATGTTCCGGTGATTTCCTCGATGCGCCCCCATTCGCCCTGAATGACGACGACGTCGTCGAGCCGGATGGGTTGTGACAGCGCAATCTGCAAGCCGGCGATCAGATTACCGAGCACCGGCCGCGCGGCAATACCGGCAACCAGACCTGCCACGCCCGCCGATGCAAGAAGGCTCGCGCCGATCTGCCGGACATTCGGGAACGTCATCAAGGCGCCGCCCACGCCGACGATCACGATCACGAGCATCACGGAGCGGGCCAGCACTCTCGCCTGCGTATGGATGCGCCGCGCCTGCAGATTGTCGGCGGTATCGAGCGGATGCGCCTGAATGATTGCCTCGCCGATGGCCGCCGCCGAACGCACCGACAGCCAGGTCAACGCGCCGATCAGCGCGATCGCGGCGGCGTCGCGCAACGGCGATATGAACGTGAGCGTGTCGGGCGCCTCCCACCAAACGGCTTCCAGCGCGAGAATGGTGAGCGCGAACAGCGAAGGCTTGTCGATATAGCGAAGCACGACACTGGTGAGCGGATAAGGCCGCGCGATTCGGGTCACGATACGTGCGCCCACGCGGTGCATGCCGATGCCGATCAGCACGACGACCACCGAGATCATGAACGCGCCCAGCCACGTATGCAGCGGCGCTTCGGCGATACGGTCAAGGTGGTTGAGTTCGTCTAGAAAAGGCATGAAGGACAACCTCCTTTTCGATTGGATGGGACAGGCCGGCGGCCATGAAACGCGGCGACGGCGCAATGTGACACGCGCCGCGGGACGAACCCGCCGAACGCGCTCGTGAAAAGCACTGAAAAACACCGTAAAGCGCCTTCGAGGCGGACGCGCTAATCGAAAATGCGCTCCGCTTGTCGAGCCGGACGCGCATGTGGAGCGTGGCGTCCGACTCGTGAGAGAACGTGTGCGCCGTGCGTCACACGTCCTTTCAATCACACTAACTTCCGCTTTTGCAAGGAAATGCCTTGCCGAGTCCCAGCGAGATTGCCGTGCTCGCGTTGTAGCCCGCGACAATCGGATTTTCCGCGATGTACTTGCGTACGGCGTCGGTCAGCTGCGCCGAGCGCGCGTCCTGAGGCAAGCAGAAGTATTGCCCGACGCGCGGTCCCGTAGTGCCGCCAATCGCGTCGATGGTGTTGAAGATGCCGTCAGCGGCGCCTTCGATGTATGCGGCGCACGCACTGCGCGACGCGACGTCGGTCTTCGTGCACAGTTTGTTGAGGTCGCCCCCCGTAAACGCGGCTGCCGATAACGGTACGGCAAACGCGCTGGCGAAAATCAAAGCCCGCAGCATGGTGTTCCTTTCCAGGGTCGTTTATCAGGCGGTCTGTTGCCGCATCCGGACGGCGCGCGAACGCGCCGCAACAAAGTCGTCATTCTGCACTGTTTTGCGATGCGGCAGCAGGCCGGCAGCCGCGATCTCCAGGCAATGGGCGGTGCGCACCGGCGCATGCCGGCGCGCCGCGCGCTCTATTTTTGCTGCATCTGCTGCAAACGCGCGGTCAGACCTTCGACCACGTCCGGCTCCTTATAGGTCTTCGCGAAATCCAGTGCGGTGAGTCCCATCTGGTTCTTGACCGTCAGGTCCGCGCCGTTGTCGAGCAGCAGTTTCACCGTCGACACATGGCCGCCGCGCGCCGCCATCATGAGCGGCGTGGTGCCGTTCGGGGACCCTGCGTCCACGTAGGCGGAATGGTCGAGCAGCAGCTTCACGATGTCGTCGTGGCCGTTTGCCGCCGCGTAGTGCAGCGGCGCCCAGCCCTTCTTGTTCACTTCGGCATCCTTCGCGATCAACTGTTTGACGAAGTCGATGTCGCCGTTCAGCGCGGCCATCATCATGGCGTTTTCACCGGCCTTGTCTTCGATCTCGACGTTGGTTTTCGGATTTGCGAGCAGCGCGGCGCCGACTTTGTCGGACTTCTCGCGCGCGGCCAGCACCAGGAGCGGCATGCCCTGGTTATCGACGCTGTTCGGGTCCATGCCCTTGGCGAGCAGTTTCTTGACGCCGTCGACGTCGTCGAATTTGACTGATTTGATCAGCGAATCGATCGGCGCAGCCTGGGCCGGTGCCGTGATCAGCGAACTCAGCGCGGCGCACGCCACCGTGGCCGCCAGCGCGGCGCGCGCGAAGCTGCGGCGCGCCGACATGCATGCGGCGCGGGCCGTTTGGGCGGCTTGGCGCGCGTCGGAGAAACGGGAACTAGTGATCATATTTTACTTTAGGGTTGTGCCCTATCCTCTTGATATTTATTCACTTTCACAGTGCACCGATCGGCGCGGAAAGCTTGAATAGGCGGAAGAAATTCTGCGTGGTTGCGGCCGCGAGCGCCTCGTCCGTCATGCCGCGCTGCTGCGCGATGAAACGTCCGACATAGCTGACGTACGCAGGTTCATTAGGCTTGCCGCGATACGGCACCGGCGCGAGGTAAGGCGAATCCGTTTCGATCAGCAGGCGCTCCAGAGGCGCGCGGCGCGCGACGTCCTGCACATCCGTCGCGCTCTTGAACGTGACGATGCCCGACAGCGAGATGTAGAAGTTCTGCGCCAGCGCCTGTTCGGCCACGGCCCACGGCTCCGTGAAGCAATGCATCACGCCGCCCGGCTCGCTCGCGCGCTCCTCGGCCATGATGCGTAACGTGTCTTCCCACGAAGAGCGCGTATGGATGATGAGCGGCTTGCCCGTCGCATGCGCGGCGCGGATATGCGTGCGAAAACGCTCGCGCTGCCATTCCATATCGGCGATCGAGCGGCCTTCCAGGCGGTAGTAGTCGAGCCCCGTCTCGCCAATTGCGATCACTTTCGGATGCCCGGCCAGCTCCACGAGTTCCGCGACGCTCGGCTCGCGCATGTCCTCGTGATCCGGATGCACGCCCACCGACGCGTACACGTTCTCATGCCGGCTCGCGATATCCAGCACGGACGGCAGCGTTTCCAGGTCCACCGACACGCACAGTGCGTGCGTGACCGAGTGGCTTCGCATATTCTCGAGCACCTGCGGCAGGCGGTCGGCGAGTCCTTCGAAATTGATGTGACAGTGCGAATCGACAAACATGATCATGTCCTGCAAATGAATGGCCCGAGGAATGGCCCTAAGCGTGGCCCAAAGCGTGGCCCGACTCGGTCAGGCTGCCGCGCCTTGCGCGTCGAGGCGCTTGCCGAGGATCACCAGATCGCGCTCCACGCCGTCCAGCACGGCCACGCGCGGCAGCGAGCCCCATGTGTCGAAACCGAAGCCGCGGAACAGGCGCAGGCTCGCCTCATTGTGACCGAAGATGAATCCCAGCACGGTGTCGATGCCGAGCGCCGGCGCCGCCGCCAGCGAGGCCGCCAGCAACTGCTTGCCGAGGCCCTTGCCGCGCGCGCGCTCGTCGAGGTAGATGCTGACTTCGGCGGTGCGCTGATAGGCCGGACGGCCATAAAAATCCGAAAAGCTCAGCCAGGCGATCACACGGTGCGGCTGTTCGGCGTCTTCTACAACCCATAGCGGGCGTTTCTGCGGCCCATGCGCGTGAAACCATGCAACACGGCTTTCTACGCTGACCGGTTCGAGATCGGCGGTCACCTGACGCGAGGCCACCGTCGAGTTGTAAATGGCGACGATGGCAGGCAGATCGTCGAGCGTGGCATCGCGGTAAGACAGGTTCATGGTGCTTTCAGATTGAATTGAAGAACCGGCTAACGGGTAAAGCGCTATCGGGTGGAAACGACGCTCGCCGCGCGTGCGGAACGCCGCCTCGCGTCATGCAAAAAGCTCGCGGTAACCGAGAAACAGTTCCTCGAACACGAGCCGCGCGTTCAGCGGATGATTTTCGACGGCGCGCTGGCGCGTTACGGCGCGCATGAAGCGGGCGAACGCGCTCGCGTCGGCTTGCGACGCACAGCGCGTCAGCGCCGCCGACGCCTGCGGAAAATAGCGCGGCGCACCCGCGGTGCGCTGCGCGAGCAGATCGTACATCCAGCGCTGCAGCCAGCCGAGCACGAGCGGCACAGGCAGCTTTTGCAGCGCGTCGCCGCATGCAAAGGCGTCGCACTCCGGGCCGGCGGCCAGTTGCTTGAGCGTCCAGTCGCGCAACGTGCGGTTTTCGTCGCTAGCGAGCGCGAGTGCGGTCAGCGGCGCGCCGCCCGCTTCGGCGAGCAGCGCCGGCGCCTCCGCCACGCCTTGCGCGGCGAGCCACTGGGTCGCGGCCTGGGGCGCGGGCAGACTCATCGGCCATTGGCGGCAACGGCTGATGATGGTGGGCAAAAGCCGGTCGATCCGCGCGGACACCATCAGGAACACGACGCCCGCAGGCGGCTCTTCGAGCGTTTTCAGCAGCGCATTGGCCGCCGCGATGTTGAGCGCCTCCGCCGGAGCCAGCACGACCACGCGGGCGCCGCCGCGGTGCGAACCTACGCCGACGAAGTCGAGCAAGCCGCGAATCTGCTCGATCTTGATTTCCTTGCTCGGTGCGCGCGTTTTCTTGCCTTCGTCGCCATCGGCTTTTTCGGCTTTCTCGTCCGCGCCGTTGCCGATGCCGGCTTCGGCGGCCAGCGCCTCGGGCACGACGATACGGTAATCGGGATGGTTGCCTTGCGTGAACCAGTTGCACGCGACGCATGCGCCGCACGGTTCGCCGTTGTCCCGCTGGTCCTCGCACAGCAGACCTTGCGCGAGATGCTGCGCGAAGCGCAGCTTGCCGATGCCCGCCTGCCCGTGCAGCAGCAAGGCGTGCGGCCAGTGGTCGCGCAATTGCTGCAGGCGATTCCAGTCATCGGCTTGCCACGGATAAATCATCTTTTCTCTTTCTGATCAGTCAGTTGAACGCGAATTATGATGTATTGCATGAGTTCTTCGTCGGTAAATAACACTCGCTTATATTGTTTTATGATCAAAGACTTGCAAGAAGTTCATCAAGTTGTTTCTGGATTCGCGCAATGCTCTGCGAAGAGTCAATGATAGCGAATCGATAAGGCGCTTCTTCCGCGCGCCGCAGATATTCGGCTCGGGTGCGGTCGAAGAATGCGGTCGATTCGCTCTCGAAACGATCCGGATCGCGCGCCGCGCTGCGCCTCTCGTTCGCGATTTCGGGCGCGAGGTCGAACAGCACCGTGAGATCGGGTTGGAAGCCGCCTTGAACCCAGCGCTCCAGCGTTTCGAGCTTGTCGCGCGGCAACCCGCGGCCGCCGCCCTGATAGGCAAAGGTGGCGTCGGTGAAGCGGTCGGAGAGCACCCAGTCGCCACGCGCGAGCGCCGGTTCGATCACTTCGGCCAGATGCTGGCGGCGCAGCGCAAACATCAGCAGCGCCTCGGTTTCGAGATCCATCTTCTGATGCAGCACGATCTCGCGGATCTGCTCGCCAAGCGGCGTGCCACCCGGCTCGCGGGTCATGACGACCGCGCGGCCGCTGGCCGCCACCTTCTGTTCCAGCCGCTCGCGGAACCAGGCCAGATGCGTCGTCTTGCCGGCGCCATCTATGCCCTCGAATGTAATGAATTTGCCGCGCGCCATTATTGCCCTCGAATGTATTTGTCCACGGCCTTGTTGTGATCGCCGAGGGTGTCGGAAAAGATGCTGCTGCCGTCGCCGCGCGAGACGAAGTACAACGCGCTGGTTTGCGCCGGGTTCATCGCCGCCTGCAGCGAGGCCACGCCCGGCAGCGAGATAGGTGTCGGCGGCAGACCCATCCGCGTATAGGTATTGTAGGGAGTGTCAGTCTGCAGGTCCTTCTTGCGGATGTGGCCGTTATAGCTCTCGCCCATACCGTAAATCACGGTCGGATCGGTTTGCAGCGGCATGCCCACGCGCAGACGGTTCGCGAAGACGGCGGCGACCATTGCCCGGTCGGATTTCTTGCCGGTTTCCTTCTCGATGATGGACGCCATGATCAGCGCATCATACGGTGTCTTGTACGGCAGATCCGGCGAGCGCGCGACCCACGCTTCGTCGAGGCGCGTTCGCATCAGCCGGTAGGCGCGGCGGTACACGTCGAGATCGCTCGTGTTCTTGTCGAACAGGTAGGTGTCCGGGAAAAACAGCCCTTCGCCGTTGCCGATCGAGGCTTCCGGCGCGCCGATCGCGCTCATCAGTTGCGCGTCGTTTATTCCGGCGCTGTCGTGCTTGAGCGCCGGATTGGCGTCCAGTTCCTGGCGCATGCGCTTGAACGTCCACCCTTCGATGACGGTCGCGACGTATTCGTTGACGTCGCCGCGAGCGATCTTTTGCAGCACTTCGTATGGCGTGATGCCGGTCTTGAACTCATAGTTGCCCGACTTGAGTTCGCTCTGAAGACCGAGCAGCCGCGTCATGACGATGAACAGTTCCGGCTCGACGGGCACGCCGCCGCGGTTCAGCTGCAGCGTGACGCTGCGCAGACTGCTGTGCGGTTTGACGGTGACGTCGAGTTGCGCGGGGTTCAGCTCGAGCGGGCTATTGGCCCAGTGGTATCCGCCAGCAATCGCGGCTGCGGCCAGCACGACGATAATCGAGCCGGCGACGAAACATTTCTTGAAGAGGGACATGAAAACGTGACTGGGTTGGACTGCATATAATACTTGTTTGCCTTAGCTAAAGTCAGAATTGACTGTTCCAGGAATCCATGAACACACCGCTCGCTACCGCTTCAGGCACTCCTTCAGCTACTGCTTCAGGCGCTGCTCCCGGCGCTGTTGCTGGCACCGCCGGCGGCGCGCCCTCGGGGCATTCCGCCACGGCGCTGCCGGTGCTGCCGCGTCCGTCCGCCGATGAGTTCGCCGCAGTGCTCGAACATGGCGCGTACATGGCGCTCACGCAGTTCGGCGTAATCGACGCCACCGGCGACGACGCGGCGAGCTTCCTGCACGGGCAGTTGACCAACGACACGCAGCACCTGGACGCCGCGAACGCGCGTCTCGCCGGTTATTGCTCGGCGAAGGGACGGTTGCTGGCATCGTTTCTGACGTGGCGCAGCGGCGACACGATCCGTCTGCTCGTCTCGAAAGACGTGCAGGCGGCGGTGCAAAAGCGGCTGTCCATGTTCGTTTTGCGCGCCAAGGCGAAGCTCGTGGATGCAAGCAGCGAACTCGCCGTGATCGGCCTCGCGGGCGATGTCCGCAAGGCGCTGTCCGGCGTGTTCGACGCGCTGCCCGACGGCGTTCATGTAAAGGTGGACGGCGCGGCCGGCTCGCTGATCCGCGTGCCCGATGCGTTCGAGCGTTTGCGCTATCTGTGGATCGGCCCGAAGGCGCAAGTCGAAGCGCACTTGCCGCCGCTTCGCGAGAAGTTGAAGCAGGTTTCGCCCGCAGTCTGGGACTGGCTCGACATTCGCGCAGGCGAGCCGCGCATTACGCAGCCGGTGGTCGAGCAATTCGTGCCTCAAATGGTCAATTTCGACGTGCTCGGCGCGGTCAATTTCCGCAAGGGCTGCTATCCCGGTCAGGAAGTGGTGGCGCGCAGCCAGTATCGCGGCACGATCAAGCGGCGCACGTCTCTCGCCAACGTGGCGGGCGAACTCGATACCGCGAAGGCCGGCGCCGAACTCTTTCACTCCGACGATCCGGGCCAGCCGTGCGGCATGGTGGTGAACGCGGCATCGGCGCACGACGGCGGCGTCGATCTGCTGGTCGAGATCAAGCTGGCGGCGCTCGAAAGCGGCTCGGTGCATCTAGGCGAGGCGCAAGGCCCGGCGCTGCAGTTCCTCGCGCTTCCGTACGGCCTGCCCACCGAGGTTTGAACGCCTGGAAGATGCGACGCGGCGCTGTTCGATGAAAACGCGCCGCTTCCTCGCTGCGCCCTCGCCTGAACTTCTGCCCGCCATACCATTTCAGAAGTCCCCAATTGGGAGATGTCCCCGATGTGCCTGATTGTCTTCGACTGGCGACCCGATGCGGTCGACGGCCCGATCTTCACGCTTGCCGCGAATCGCGACGAGTTCTTCCGGCGCACGGCCGAGCCGATCGCCTGGTGGAGCGACGCGCCGGGCGTGCTGGCCGGGCGGGACTTGCTTGGCGGCGGAACGTGGCTCGGCATGTCGCGCGACGGCCGTTTTGCTGCGCTGACCAACTACCGCGCGCCGCACGAGATGCGCGCAGATGCGCCGACTCGCGGCACGCTCGTCAGCGACTGGCTGGCTTCGGGCAGCGCCGGCGGGAATGGCAGTCAGAACGGCATGGAGAACGGCGATGAGAACGGCAGCCCGCACGAAACGCCGCTGGCCTATCTGCAACGCGTTGCGAAGACCGGCGACATGTACAACGGCTTCAACCTGCTGGTCGGCGACTGGACGCGTCGCGAACTCGCCTGGTATTGCAATCGCTCTAACGCCGCCCCCGCGCTGCTTACGCCCGGCACACACGGCATCTCGAACGCGGTGCTCGACACCCCGTGGCCGAAGCTCGTCAGAAAGCGGGCCGAATTGAGCGCGCTCCTAACGCGCAACTCGATGCCGCCGCTCGAGCGCCTGATCGACCTGATGCGCGACCCGCGCGTCGCCCCCGACGACGAGCTGCCTGCCACCGGCATTCCGCTCGAACGCGAGCGGGCGCTGTCGGCGGCATTCATCGAAACGCCGGAGTACGGCACGCGCGGCACGACGGCGTTACGGGTAGTTGCGAACGCGGAGATGATCAGCGTGGCGGTGGCCGAGCGAAGCGACGACAACGGCTCACACCGGATCGTGCGCCCGGGTGACTTCGAGCGCAGCTTCGCATTCAACGTCGAGCCGCAAATCGCGTAATCTCGCGTAATCATTACTCGCCGAATGCCCTGCGCAATGCCGCCGCGGCCTCCGCGTGCGCATGCGCAACATCGGGCACGAAGCCGCCCATCTTGAAGAACTCGTGGATCATGCCCGGATAGCGCCTGAGCGTGACTTCGTTGCCATGGTCGCGCAGCTTCTGCGCATAGGCATCGCCTTCGTCACTCAACGGATCGTATTCGGCAGTCGCGATCCAGGCAGGCGCGAGTCCGCCGAACTCGGGTGCGCCGCGTGTGCCGTCGAGCGGTGCAAAGCGCCAGTCGTCGCGATCGCTCGCGTCGCGGACATATTGATCGAAAAACCATTGGATTGTCTCGCCCGACAGCAGGAACCCGTCGGCAAGTCGCGAGTGCGAATCGGTCTCCTGATAGCCGGTCGTGCCGGGATAGATCAGCAATTGCAGTGAGAGCGCGATGCCGGCGTCGCGCGCGAGCACCGCGCAAACCGTGGCGAGCGTGCCGCCCGCGCTGTCGCCGCCTACCGCAAGCCGCCCGGCGTCGATGCCAAATTCCGCGGCGTGCGCATGCAGCCAGACGAGCGCGTCGAAAGCGTCGTTGACGGCGGTCGGGAACTTGTGTTCGGGAGCGAGCCGGTAATCGACTGACAGCACCGCGCATTTTCCGTCGCGCGCAAACATGCGGCACAGCGCATCGTGCGTATCGACGCTGCCGACCGTGAAGCCGCCGCCGTGATAGTAGATCAACGCCGGAGCCGGCTCGGCCCAGCTCGGCTCGACGGTTTGATAAAGACGCGCGCGAATCGTTGCGCCGTCGCGCGTCGGTACGCGCAGGTCTTCGACGGCAAACATCGGCGCGCTCGCAATCTCGAGAATCGGCGCACTCTTCTCATACGACGCGCGCGCCGCTTGCGCGGTCATCTCATGGAGCTTCGGACGCTTTGCGCGCGCGATCATGTCGAGCACCTGCTCGATCTTCGGGTTCAGCGGCATGTGACGCAGGTAACGTTAAATGGCGCATACGCGCCGCAGGTTGAAAAGGCGCACGCGGCACTGCGCGCACCGAACGGCGGAACGGCGCTAGTCGGAATCCGCCTGCCTGACATCGGGTTTCAGCGACATCGGATCGGTGGGATCGCGCAACTGCTCGATGTCCTCGTGACGCAGTCTCACCGTTGCCATGATGGCCGGGTGCGTGATGATATAGAAACGGCGCTCGGCGATAGCCTCGAACGTGATGCCGGCGACATCGGCGGCACTGAGCTTGCCCGATTGCACCGCGCGCTGCAGTTGCTTGCCCGCGGCGATCTGCGAGCGTGTCGGGCGGCTCTCGTTGCGAAGTTCAACGGGCCGCGAGCGTTCGGCATCGGCGATGCCTGTGGGCACGAACGCGGGGCACAGCAGCGAACAGCCGACGCGGCGGCTCGCCTCACGCCCGGACTGCGCAATCTGCAGGTCGTGATACAGCGTCTCGGTGAGCGACACGACCGCGTGTTTCGACGCGTTGTAGACGCCCATCGCGGGCGGCGACAGCAGCCCCGCGACGGATGCGGTGTTGACGATATGCGCTGGCTCGTTCTGCGCCAGCATGATCGGCGCAAACGCACGCACGCCGTGCGCGACGCCCATTACGTTGACTCCGAATACCCACGACCAGTCGTTGGCGGCACTCTCCCACAGCAAGCCGCCCGAGCCCACGCCCGCGTTGTTGAACAACAGATGCACCTTGCCGAACGCATCGAGCGCGGCTTGCGCGAGCGCCTCGACCTGCGTTGCGCTCGACACGTCGGTCGGCACGCCG
This sequence comes from Paraburkholderia strydomiana, assembly GCF_031456815.1. NCBI lineage: Bacteria > Pseudomonadati > Pseudomonadota > Betaproteobacteria > Burkholderiales > Burkholderiaceae > Paraburkholderia > Paraburkholderia strydomiana. The sequence goes on along the minus strand of NZ_JAVDVL010000005.1, from coordinate 380,812 downwards.
ATCGCGTCGGCCCCCGCCGCGCGCAACGTATCGACGGCCTGCGCGAGCGCGTCGGGATTCAGGTCGGCGAGCACGAGCTTCATGCCGAGCGCCGCGCCTTTCTGCGCAAACGCGAGGCCGAAGCCGCTGGCCGCGCCGGTGATGACCGCGACCTTGCCTGCAAATTCGAACATCCGTGGACTCCTTTGTGTGCTGCAAACGCGGCTGCAAGTGCGGCTCCATACGCTTCCAACCGCCAGCCGCCGCCATGCCCTCACATCAGATCAATCGCACAAGTTGCTTGCCGAAATTCTGGCCTTTCAGCAAGCCGATGAACGCTTCGGGCGCCGCATCGAGCCCTTGCGCGATGCTCTCGCGATAGTGCAGCTTTTTCTGCGCGACCAGCGTGCCAAGCTGCTTGAGCGCTTCAGGCCAGACGTCCATATGCTCGCTGACGATAAAGCCCTGCACGAGCAGACGCTGCGTCAATATCAGCGACGGGTGCTTGAGCGGCACCGGCTGGCCGTCGTAGCCCGCAATGTATCCGCAGAGGGCGATCCGGCCGAACGGGTTCATGCGTGCAAGCGTCGCGTCGAGCACTTCGCCGCCGACGTTCTCGAAGCAACCATCGACGCCGTTCGGCGTCGCCGCCTTCAGGTCCTGATAGAGGTTGCCCGCCTTGTAGTCGATGCACGCGTCGAAGCCGAGCGTCTCCACCACGTAGCGGCACTTCTGCGGACCGCCCGCGATGCCCACTGCGCGCGCGCCCGCTTCTTTCGCCAGTTGGCCGACCACGCTGCCCACCGCTCCGCTTGCCGCGCTGACCACGACCGTCTCGCCGGCCTTCGGCGCGATGATCCGGTTCAGTCCGTACCACGCCGTCACGCCCGGCATGCCGACCGGTCCGAGATAAGCCGACAGCGGCACATGCGTGTCGTCGACTTTCTGAATGCCCGCACCGTTCGACGTGCCGTACTCCTGCCACCCAAACATTGCGACGACCTTGTCGCCGACCGCGAACTTCTCATTCTTCGATTCGACGACCTCGCCAACCGTGCCGCCGATCATCACTTCGTCGAGCGGTTGAGGCGGCGCATACGACTTGCTGTCGTTCATGCGACCGCGCATGTACGGGTCGAGCGACAGGTAGTGATTACGCACGCGCACTTCGCCATCGGCGAGCGGTGCAAGGGGCGTTTCGACGAGGCGGAAGTTCTCGGGCGTCACGGCGCCTTGCGGCCGCGAAGCCAGCACGAGCTGACGGTTGATCTGTGGCATGACATCGTCTCCTTAATTTTGCTGCTTCTGCTGATTATGAAGACCGGCTACAGGTTGCCGGGTGCATATCGCTACGGTTGCAGCGAGCCGTGCACCCGGCCTGCGCGCGGACAATGCGGAGCGAAACGCCGCATGTGCTCAGCCGTCGCTAGGACCGGGTTTCGCCGACGGGTCGCTGCGCAAGCGTTGACGCGTCACGTCGCGGCCCACGGCAAGGCGGCGCATGTATTTGAACGTGCCGAGCGCCTTGGCGACGAAGTGCCCTTCGCTATCGCGGATCTCGCCTTCGCAATACGCCATCGTCGTGGAGCGGTGCAGCACGCGGCCTGTCGCGCGCAACTCACCGCGGCCGGGCTGCATGAAGTTGACCTTCATTTCGACCGTGACCACGCCGACACCGTCGCCCGCGAGGCTGCGCGCGGCCATCGCGAGCGCAACGTCGGCAAGCGTCATGGTTACACCGCCGTGCGCGACGTCCCACGTGTTCATATGCTCGGGCAGCAAAGGCAGCGTCACTTCACTGACGCCGTCCGCCGCCGACACCAACTCAGCGCCGAGCCGGTCGACAAAGGGACTCTCAGGCAGCGACGCGCCCGTCGCGGTGGATGAAGATGATGATTCGGTCATTGCGGCTTCAGTGGACTTGTCTTGACATGAGGGCGGTGCAACTCGCAATGATGTGCAAACATGAGCATGCACGCGACGGAGCACCGCGCCAAAGGAGAGGAAATGATACCCGCTATGGCACTGTGCGGTATCGAGCGGCACTTCGGCTCGACGGGCTAAGCGGGCTAAGCGGCCTCACCGTATTCAACGGGCGCGGTGCGCTCACGCCGCTTGCGTCGCCGCGCGCGCGGCCATCGCTGTCGCAAGCCGGCCGAGCTTGAGCACCGCCTCATCCGCGAGTTCGAGGTCCGTGCTCGGACAACTGAGCCTGATGAACCGATCGAAGCGGCCCGCGTTCGAAAACACCGTGCCCGGCATCACGCGAATGCGTTGCTTCAAAGCGGCATCGAACAACGCGGCCGACGACACCGCGTGCGGCAACTCTATCCAGAAGAACATACCGCCAGCGGGCGGCGTAAAACGCGTTCCATCGGGAAAGGAGGTGCCGATTGCCGCCGACATCCGCTCACGCTGCAGCCTCAAGCGATCGCGCAAACGCCGCAAATGCCGTTCGTACGCGTTCGTTTCGAGAAACTCGGCAAGCACGACTTGCGACAACTGTTCGTTGTGACGCGACTGCGCAAACTTCAGCATGCCGATACGCGGATGCCAGCGCCCGCCGTTGATCCAGCCGATCCGCATGCCGGGCGCGAGCGTCTTGTTGAACGACGTGCAGTGGATCACGGTGCCGTCGGTGTCCCACGCCTTCAGCGAGCGCAGCGGCTGCGCGCTGTCGACAAGCTCGCGATATGGGTCGTCTTCGATCAGCGCGATGCGGGCTCGCGCGCACAGTTCGACCAGCCTCGCCTTGTGCGAATCGGGCATCACGCTGCCGAGCGGATTCTGCAAATTCGGCACGACCACCACGGCCTTGATGTCGGGATGCGTTTGCAACGCGAATTCGAGCGCCTCGATGGCAAGCCCGCTCGTCGGGCTCGCCGGAATTTCGAGTGCGCGCAGCCCGAGGCTTTCCAGCGCCTGGAGCAAACCGAAGAAACAGGGCGACTCGACGGCAACGGTGTCGCCCGGTTGCGTCACCGCTCGCAGCGCAAGATTGACGGCCTCGATGCCGCCGTGCGTCATGATGATGTCGTCCGCGCCGATCTGAATGCCCGCTTCGAGCGCGCGGCGCGCAATGATCGCGCGTAACGCCGGGTCGCCCTGGTCCGGCCCGACCGCGGTCAGCAATGTGGGCCGCCTGCGCAACGCGCGCAGCGCGGCTTTCTGCAATGCGTCAGTCGGATAAAGGTCAGCCGAAGCGGTTGCGCCGCCGAGATTGAATGCGTCCGGATAGCGCTGATATTGCGAAACGATCGCCGATATCGCCGAGTGAATACCGACGAACTGAGCGGCCTGCGGCAGGGCCGCGAGATCGGGCTCCGACGCCGCCGGCAACGCAGCGCGTTGCGAAGCGCGCACGAAGTAGCCGGCGCGCGGCCGCGCCTCGATTAGGGCTTCGCGTTCGAGCACGCGATAGCTCTCGGTCGCCGTCGCGAGACTTACGCCGTGGCGCTGCATGAATGCGCGCATCGACGGCATACGCTCGCCGGGACGCAGCACGCCGTTGCGGATTGCACGACGGTAGTGGCCGGCCAGTTGGCGATAAAGCGGCTCGCTCGCCGGCGAAACGTCCTTAAGCGCGAGGTCCGCGCGCTCGGACTGCATGACGGTGTCCATAGGGGTGTCCGGTTGCATGTAGGTGGATCGGCTCATCAACCGATGGTGCGCACTGCGGCGGCGCCGCGACAGATACACGTTCCTTGCATTTCGACCGATACAGCGCGCCAAACCGCCGTCTTGTAGCGGTTCAGATTGCCGATAACTGCGACTGTTTTCAAGGGCACCTGCTCAATATGCTGGATGGCATGCAAACGGTCTTAAGGAAACGGTCATGTCAACTCGCCCCAACGCCAATCTGTCCCGCCTCGCTGTCGGCCAAGTCGCCCTGCAGGACGTGCGCGCAAGAAGCACCGTCGTTGCCGTTGAGGGCGATCTGCAACTGGCGTTTCGCGATCATTCGCTTGCGTGGCTCGGCGATGCCGTTCCGTTGACGTCCGTCACCTTGCACGAGGGCCAGTGCTTCATCGTGCGGCAACACGGCATGGTATCGATTAGTGCCGCGGATGCGCAGGCCGCTGCCTTCGTGGTGCAACCGACGCTTCCTGAAAACAGAGGCAGCAGCGCGACAGGTCGAACCCTGCTCTGGTTAGCCGCATTCCTGAAAGCGACGCTGCGGCGCGCTGCTTAAGACGAAGCATGAGACGAAGATAAGACTAAACACGAGCGGTACCTGATTGACCCTCTCGAGAAGCCGCATCAGAAGCGCCCGCGCGCCGAAGTTCGCCAGCTACAATGCATGACCCCATCCGCTCTTCGAGGTGCCGGCCATGTCCTTCGTCCGCATGCTGTTCAGCGCGCGTTTGTGCCGCATGACCGCGTTATGCGCTGTCTTCGCGCTTACGATGAGCGGCTGCGCCGGATTTTTCGGCGATCCGTTACGCGTGAGCGTCGCCGGCATCGAACCGATGGACAGCCAAGGTTTCGAGATGCGTTTCAACGTCAAACTGCGCGTGCAAAATCCGAACGATTCAGCGATCAGCTTCAATGGCGTGTCGCTCGATCTGGAACTGAACGGCAAGCCGTTCGCGAGCGGCGTCAGCGACCAGAGCGGCACCGTGCCGCGCTTCGGCGAAACCATTGTCAATGTGCCGTTGACGGTGCCCGCGTTTTCCGCCGTTCGCCAGGCGTTCGCGTTCGCCGGTGTGATGCAGGGCAGCACCGCGCAGTCGGGCCAGATTCCGTACATCATGCGAGGCAAGCTCGCCGGCGGCCTGACCGGCACAACGCGCTTCGTCGATCAGGGCGCGTTGAGCCTGCCCTCGACGGGCATGGCTCTGCCCTGACCACGCGCTCTGCTGACCACGCCGTCAAGCGACTTCGAACAGCCCCGCCGCGCCCTGCCCGCCGCCGATACACATCGTCACCACGACGAGCTTCGCGCCGCGCCGCTTGCCTTCGATCAGCGCATGCCCGGTGAGCCGCGCGCCCGACACGCCATACGGATGGCCGACCGCAATCGCGCCACCGTTGACATTCAGACGGTCATGCGGAATGCCGAGCTTGTCGGCGCAATACAGCACCTGCACGGCGAACGCTTCGTTCAGTTCCCACAGGTCGATGTCCTCGACTTTCAGACCTGCCTGCTTCAGCAATTTCGGCACGGCGAAAACAGGGCCGATGCCCATCTCGTCCGGTTCGCAGCCGGCCACCGCGAAACCCCGGAAAATGCCGAGCGGTTGCAGCCCTTCGCGCTCCGCGACTTTCGCGTTCATCACCACGCAAGCGGACGCACCGTCTGAGAACTGGCTCGCGTTGCCCGCCGTGATGACGCCGCCCGGCAGCGCGGTGCGGATCTTCGATACGCCTTCGAGCGTCGTGTCCGCGCGAATGCCCTCGTCGCCGCTGACCGTCACTTCTTTCGTGTACAACCGGCCGGTCGCTTTGTCGGCGACGCCCGCGAGCACCGTCAACGGCACGATCTCGTCCTTGAACTTGCCGGCTTCCAGCGCCGCTGCGGCGCGCTGCTGCGAGCGCACGCCGTACTCGTCCTGACGCTCTTTCGAAATCGAATAGCGTTTCGCGACGTTCTCGGCGGTCTGCAACATCGACCAGTAGATTTCCGGCTTGTTCTTGCTGAGCCAACCGTCGGTCAACATGTGCTGGTTCATCTCGTTCTGCACGCACGAGATCGATTCGACGCCGCCCGCGACGAATACGTCGCCCTCGCCGGCCATCACGCGTTGCGCGGCCAGCGCGATGGTTTGCAATCCCGACGAACAGAAACGGTTCACCGTCATGCCCGGCACGCTGACCGGCAAGCCGGCGCGCAGCGCGATTTGCCGCGCGATGTTCATGCCCGTCGCGCCTTCAGGATTGGCGCAACCCATGATCACGTCCTCCACACGCGCCGGGTCCAGCTTCGCCCGTTCGACGGCAGCGTGCGTTACGTGCCCGCCGAGCGTCGCGCCATGCGTCATGTTGAAACCGCCGCGCCACGATTTGGCGAGCCCCGTGCGTGCGGTCGATACGATTACGGCGTCAGTCATGCGAGTCTCCTGCGTATAGATGGCGAGGGTGGCGCGTGCGTTTCGTGCGGGCGATATCGCCGCCGCGCCGCAATAACGCGCGCCACCGCTGTCGTTCGATATGAGCGGCGTGTGCCGTGTGCGGCGTCAGCCGTTAAAGCCCCGGCCTTGAGCCGCAAGTTCGGCGATGCTGGGCGCCAGTTGCCACGCGTCGCCATTCGGCTGCGATGCGTAGCGGCGAATTGCGCGCTCGACGTTGTAGAGGCCGACGGTGTCCGCGTACAGCATCGGGCCGCCGCGATACAGCGGGAAGCCATAGCCGGTCAGATACACCATGTCGATGTCCGACGGCTTCGATGCAATCCCTTCTTCGAGAATCTTCGCGCCTTCATTCACGAGCGCGAATACGAGACGCTCGACGATCTCGTCGTCGCCGATCTTGCGGCGCTGCGTGTTCGTTTCGTTCGAGTAAGCAACGATCATGTCGTCGACCAGTTTCGACGGATGCGCGGTGCGGTCGCCCGCCTTGTAGTCGTACCAGCCGCCGCCGGTTTTCTGGCCGAAGCGCCCCGTCTCGCACAGACGGTCGGCGATCTTCGAATAATGCATCTCCGGATGTTCTTCATAGCGGCGCTTGCGGATCGCCCAGCCGATGTCATTGCCGGCCAGATCGCTCATGCGGAACGGTCCCATTGCGAAGCCGAACTTTTCAATGGCCCGATCGACTTGCGCGGGCAGCGCGCCCTCTTCGAGCATGAAAAGCGCCTGGCGGATGTACTGCTCGATCATCCGGTTGCCGATGAAGCCGTCGCACACGCCCGACACCACCGCCGTCTTCCTGATCTTCTTCGCAAGCTTCATGACGGTGGCGAGCACGTCTTTCGCGGTTTCCTTGCCGCGCACCACTTCGAGCAGCTTCATGACGTTGGCCGGGCTGAAGAAGTGCATGCCGACCACGCCTTGCGGCCGCCTCGTGAACGCGGCGATCTTGTCCACGTCGAGCGTCGACGTGTTCGACGCCAGGATCGCGCCGGACTTCGCCACTTCGTCGAGACGCTTGAACACCTGCTCCTTGACGCCGAGTTCCTCGAACACCGCTTCGACGATCAGGTCCGCGTTCTTCAGGTCGTCGTACGAAAGCGTGGGCGTGATCAGCGCCATCCGCTCTTCGAGCGCTTCGGGCTTGAGCTTGCCCTTCTTCACCGTTGCTTCGTAGTTCTTGCGGATCGTGGCGAGGCCGCGGTCAAGCGCCTCCTGTTTCGTTTCGAGCAGCGTGACGGGAATGCCGGCGCTGATGAAATTCATCGCGATGCCGCCGCCCATCGTGCCCGCGCCGATCACGGCGACCTGGCGGATCTCGCGCACTGGCGTATCGGCAGGCACGTCGGGAATCTTGCTCGCGGCGCGCTCGCCGAAGAACGCGTGACGCAGCGCACGGCTCTCGGGCGTTTGCACGAGCGCGACGAAGCATTCGCGCTCGACCGCGAGGCCTTTGTCGAAGCCGTTTTTCACGCCGGCTTCGACTGCGTCGATACATTTGAGCGGCGCGGGGAAATTCTTCGCGACGGTTGCGACACTATTGCGCGCGAACTGGATGAAGCCTTCGGCGTTCGGATGCTCGATCTTGCGCTCGCGCACTTTCGGATGCGGGCCTTCTTTTGCGCCGACCTTGCGCGCGAACGCGAGCGCCGCTTCGGTGAGATCGCCGTCCGCGAGTTCGTCGAAGAGACCCGATCGGGCGAGGTCCTGCGACATGACAGGCGCGCCGGAAACGATCATGTTGAGCGCCGCTTCAAGGCCGATCGCACGCGGCAGACGCTGAGTGCCTCCCGCGCCCGGCAAGATACCGAGCTTGACTTCGGGCAACGCGATCTGCGCGCCGGGCGCGGCGATCCGGTAGTGCGCGCCTAGCGCGAGTTCGAGCCCGCCGCCCATCGCGACGCTGTGAATCGCGGCGACCACCGGTTTCGGGCTGCCTTCAACGGTCTTGATGACGGTGGCGAGCGTCGGCTCCTGCGTGGCTTTCGGCGTATTGAATTCGGTGATGTCGGCGCCGCCCGAAAAGGCTTTGCCCGCGCCCGTCAGCACAATGGCCTTGATGGCCGCATCGTTCTGCGCGCGCTCGATGCCCTCGACGATCCCCGCCCGGGTCGACAGGCCGAGGCCGTTGACGGGAGGATTGTTCAGCGTGATGACGGCCACGCCGTCATGGGTTGTGTAGTCCACTGCCATCTGCCTGCCTCCGTGCGATGCATCGCATCCTTGAGATGAGGCGGCGCAGCGCGCGCCGCCCGTCCGGGTCCACCAGACCACTGTGTCTGGCTTCAGTGCTCCAACCTTCGTCTCACGTTCAGGTCGGCCGTTCCGGTGTCAGCAGGCAGAATACACAAAAAAGCACGCTCGTTCAATTTATCATCAGCCCGGGTTTCCCCTGGCGAGCGGGCAGTCTCCCTCGAACATCTGGGCTTCCAGCGCCGACGGCAGAACGTGATCGCGGAAGATTTCGCGCAGCTTCAGCTTTTGCAATTTGCCGGTGGCCGTGTGCGGCAATTCGTCGACGAACACCACGTCGTCCGGGATCCACCATTTGGCGACCTTGCCGTTGTAGAACGCGAGCAGTTCTTCGCGCGTCACGTCGAAACCCGCGCGTTTGACCACGGCCAGCAGCGGACGCTCCGTCCATTTCGGATGAGCGCATGCGATGCACGCCGCCTCCGCGACCGCCGGATGCGCAATCGCGACGTTCTCGACGTCGATCGAACTAATCCACTCGCCGCCCGACTTGATGACGTCCTTCGAGCGGTCCGTGATCTGCAAAAAGCCGTCACGGTCGATAGTCGCGACGTCGCCGGTCGGAAACCAGCCGTCCACGAGCGGCGAGTCGTCCTTGCGGAAATACCGGTCGATCACCCAAGGCCCACGCACATACAGATCGCCAAACGCGACGCCGTCCCACGGCAACTCCGTACCGTCTTCGCCGACGATCTTCATATCGACGCCATAAAGCGCATGTCCCTGCTTCTCAAGCAGTTTGCGCTGCTCAGCCAGGGGGCGCTGCGATTGCTCCCACGTGAGCTTCGCCAACGTGCCGAGCGGCGACATCTCAGTCATGCCCCATGCGTGAATGACCTGTATGCCGTAGTCGTCCTCGAACGTGCGCAGCATTGCGGGCGGACACGCGGAGCCGCCGATCACCGTGCGCTCGAGTGACGAAAAGCGCACGCCGGCTTCGCGCAGATAGTTCAGCAGGCCGAGCCAGACTGTCGGCACGCCAGCCGAATAAGTGACGCGCTCGCGCTCCATCAGTTCGAACAGCGATTTGCCGTCCAGGTCCTTGCCTGGAAACACGAGCTTTGCGCCGGTGAGCGGCGCGGCGTGAGGGATGCCCCAGGCGTTGACATGGAACATAGGGACGACGGGCAGCACAGAATCGCGCGCGGACAGGCTCATTGCGTCAGGCAGCGATGCGCCGAACGCATGCAGCACCGTCGATCGATGCGAGTACAGCGCGCCTTTCGGGTTGCCCGTGGTACCTGACGTATAGCAGAGATACGACGCCTGACGCTCGTCGATTGGCGGCCATTCGAAATTGCCGTCCTGTGCGTTCACGAGCGTTTCGTAACTCAGCACGGGCGTTTTCATCGCAGGCAAATGTGCTTCGTCGGCGAGAGCGATCCAGCCTCGTACTTTCGGGCATTGCGGCGCGAGGCCGTCGACTAGCGGCGCGAAGGTCGTGTCGAACAGCACGTAGGCATCGTCGGCATGATTGATGATGTACGCAATCTGATCGGGAAAAAGGCGCGGGTTGATCGTGTGACACACGGCGCCGAATCCGGTCGTGCCGTAATAGGTTTCGAGATGCCGGTAGCCGTTCCACGCCAGTGTCGCAACCCGCTCACCGGAATGAACCCCGAGCGCCATCAAGGCCTGCGCGAGCTGCTTTGCGCGCCGTTCGCAATCACGATAGGTGTAGCGATGAATGTCGCCTTCAATACGCCGCGACACGATCTCGGTACTGCCGAAATGCCGCGCCGCGTGAGCGAGCAGCGAGGGCACGGTGAGGGGCACATCCATCATCTGGCCAAGCAGCGGCATCGTCATAAAGGGTCGTCTCCTGGCCTTTTTCTTTTCAGGGTTTGGACATTGAAGCGCCGTTCGGGAGAAACCGGCGCGGCAGTGAAATTGCTGAAGCAAGCGACAGGCGAGTCACGCATCCGCCACCACTGTAATGTCCGTATCGGGCATACGTGGGCCATACGCGAAGCCATACACGGGCCAAATGCCGGGCCGCCAGCAGCGCCGCGGGTGCGGACTTACAATATCGGTTAATAGTGAGGCGCTCAACATGTCGTTTTCCCCAAGCATTGCAGGCCTGTCCGGGCCTCTGGCGGCACTTTCCGAACTTCTTACCAACCCCACCGAAAGCGCGTTTGCGCGGCTTGGCAGCACGTTTCTCACGCGCCTGCCAGCCACGCCGCTGAGCGCGCCGTACCTGGTCGGTTTTTCCGCCGACACCGCCGCGCTGCTCGGGTTAGAGCCGGGCCTCGAAAAAGATCCTGCGTTCGCCGAGCTGTTTTCCGGCAATAGCACCCGCGAATGGCCGGCCGAGGCGCTCCCGTATGCGTCGGTGTACTCGGGGCATCAGTTCGGCGTGTGGGCGGGACAGCTCGGCGACGGCCGCGCGCTCGGACTGGGCGAAGTCGAACATGCGGGTCAGCGGTTCGAGCTGCAATTAAAAGGCGCCGGGCGCACGCCGTATTCGCGCATGGGCGACGGTCGCGCGGTGCTGCGCTCGTCGATTCGCGAATTCCTCTGCTCAGAGGCCATGCATCACCTCGGCATTCCGACCACGCGCGCGCTGTGCGTGATCGGCTCAGACCAGCCGGTGCGGCGCGAAGAGATCGAAACCGCCGCCGTTGTCACACGCGTTGCGCCGAGCTTCGTGCGCTTCGGCCACTTCGAGCACTTCTATTCGAACGACCGCACCGACGCGCTGCGCGCGCTCGCGGATCATGTGATCGAGCGCTTCTATCCGCATTGCCGCGAAGCCGACGATCCGTATCTCGCGTTGCTGAACGAGGCCGTGTTGTCCACGGCGGATCTGATGGTTGAATGGCAGGCTGTGGGCTTCTGCCACGGCGTGATGAACACGGACAACATGTCGATCCTGGGCCTGACCATCGACTATGGTCCGTTCGGCTTCATGGACGGCTTCGACGCGGGCTACATCTGCAATCACTCCGACTCGCAAGGTCGTTATGCGTATCGGATGCAACCGCAGATCGCGTACTGGAATCTCTTCTGCCTCGCGCAAGGACTGCTGCCGCTGCTGGGCGAACGCTACGAGCAAAGCGCGCGCAACGACAAAGCCATCGAAGACGCACAACGCGTGCTCAGCGGTTTCAAGGAGCGTTTTGGCCCGGCGCTCGAGCGGCGCATGGCGGCAAAGCTCGGCCTCGAAACCGGGCACGACGGCGACGCGCAACTGGTCAACCGCCTGTTCGACGTGATGCATGCGAACCGGGCGGATTTCACGCTGACTTTCCGCAACCTCGCCCGTATGTCGAAACACGACGCGAGCGGCGATGCGCCGGTGCGCGATCTGTTCCTCGACCGCGCTGCGTTCGATGCCTGGGCGAACGAGTATCGCGCGCGCCTGTCCCATGAAACACGCGACGACGCCGCGCGCGCCATTGCAATGAACCGTGTGAACCCCAAATTCATTCTTCGCAATCATCTGGCGGAAACGGCGATCCGCCACGCGAAAGATAAGGATTTTTCCGAACTTGAGCGTCTGGCCGCGGTGCTGCGTCGTCCGTTCGACGAACAGCCCGAGCACGAAGCGTATGCGGGGTTGCCGCCCGACTGGGCAAGCTCGCTGGAAGTCAGTTGCTCGTCATGACCCGCAAGCTGCAAGCCGCTCTCATTACAAGCCCGAGACAGGAACCGATATGAACAATCCCGACGACCTCAAGCACGACACCCCGGCGGTGCAGAAAGACGATACCGAGTGGCGCAAGCAGCTTTCCGACATCGAATATCAGGTGACGCGCCACGCGGCCACCGAGCGCCCGTTCACCGGCCGTTATCACGATCACTGGGAACGCGGCATTTATGACTGCGTCTGTTGCGGCACACCGCTGTTCGAATCGGATACCAAGTTCGACGCCGGCTGCGGCTGGCCGAGCTACTTCAAACCGATCAACGGTGAAGTGATTGCCGAGAAAACCGACCGGTCGCACGGCATGCTGCGCATCGAGGTGCAATGCAAGAACTGCGGCGCGCATCTCGGCCACGTGTTCGAAGACGGACCGGCGCCAACGGGTCTGCGCTACTGCATCAATTCGGCTGCGTTACAATTCGACCCCAAGTAACGCAGCGTTCGGGTTTGGCGCTCTCTGTGCCTGTGCTGGCGAATTGCGGTTGCTGTCGGCGAGTGCTCTGGCGTACGCCGACGCGGTAATGCGCCGAATCAACCGTGAGCCGCCAGGCCTGGGCCACAAGCAGGCATGGATGGCACAGTCCGCCCCGAACCGCAGGCAGACGCAACCGGCAGCTACCTGCGGCATCGGAAAGCGAACCGGGCGCCCGGCGCGGGCATCGCGTCACGCTGGCAGCCCGGTTTCGCGCGGACTGCGACGGAAATCAGTTCGCCTCCTCCGGCGCCGCGCCTGGTTGTGTGCTGCATGCCGCGGGGTGCCTCGTGCATGACGCCGCGCACTCGCTCCTCCGACCCACTCTCCGAGTTCCCGTCAGATAAATGAAATTCCTGTTCGATCTGTTCCCGATCATCCTGTTCTTCGTCGCCTTCAAGGTGTGGGGCATCTTCACGGCGACCGCAGTGGCGATCGTTGCCACGCTGGTGCAGATCGCGTGGGTCGCCTTCCGGCACCGCAAGGTGGACCCGATGCTGTGGGTGAGCCTCGGCGTCGTCACCGTGTTCGGCGGCGCGACGCTCGTTCTGCACAACGACACCTTCATCAAGTGGAAGCCGACTGTGCTGTACTGGGCCTTCTCCGTCGTGCTGATCGTGTCGCAACTCGCGTTCAACAAAAACCTGATCGAAGCGATGATGGGTAAGCAGATCACGCTGCCGCATGCGATCTGGGGCAAGCTGAGCGTGATCTGGGCAATCTTTTTCGTGCTGCTCGGACTGCTCAACCTGTTCGTCGCGTACAACTACACGACCGACCAGTGGGTCAATTTCAAACTGTTCGGCGCGACAGGCTGTCTGGTGGTGTTTATCGTCGGACAGAGCTTGTGGCTGTCAAAATACATGAAGGAGGAATGACATGAGCGATATGTTCATGCACGCCACCACTGCCGAGCGTGCCGCGCTGATCGAAGCGCGCCTTACCGCCGCGCTCGCGCCCATCGCATGGATCCAGATCACCGATGACAGCGCGCAGCACGCCGGCCACGCCGGCGCTGCCGCCGGCGGTCATTTCAGTGTCACGATCGTGGCTGCCGCATTCGCCGGCAAGCCCCGCGTGGCGCGGCATCGCATGGTGTATGATGCGCTGGCCGATGCCATGCAGCGCGGCATTCATGCCCTTGCAATCACGGCTTACACGCCCGAAGAATTCGCTTTGTTGCCCCGCTAGGAAACTTCCGATGACCTTGAAGAAAACCCGTCTTTGGGTATTGCTGGCTGCGTTTGCGGCCGCACCTGCATTCGCACAGAACATCGCCGTGGTGAACGGCACGCCGATTCCGAAAGCACGCGCCGACGCGCTGATCGACCAACTGGTTCATCAAGGCCAGCAAAACACGCCGCAACTCCAAATGGCCGTGCGTGAAGAACTCGTGAACCGCGAAATCCTGATGCAGGAAGCGCTGCGCCGCGGCCTGCCGAATCGTCCGGACATCAAGGCGCAAATTGCTGTCGCCCAGCAAACCGTCGTGCTGCGCGCACTGATCGAAGACTTCGTGAAGAAGAACACGCCGAGCGACGCGGAAGTCACCGCTCGCTACAACGCACTGATCAAAGACGCAGGCGGCAAGGAATATCACCTGCATCACATTCTCGTGGACAACGAGCAGCAGGCGAAGGACCTCATCGCGAAAATCAAGGGTGGCGCGAGCTTCGAAGATCTGGCCAAGCAGTTCTCGAAGGACCCGGGATCGGGCAAGAACGGCGGCGACCTGGACTGGTCTGACCCGAAGGCTTACGTGCCGGAATTCGCGGAAGCGGCCACGCATTTGCAGAAGGGCCAGATGTCCGACACGCCGGTGCATACGCAATTCGGCTGGCACATCATTCGCGTTGACGACGTGCGCAGCATCACGCCGCCGCCGCTCGAGCAGGTGCGCCCGCAGATCGTGCAGCAGATCCAGCAAGAAAAACTGCAGGCATTCGAAGAAGGTCTGCGTAAGAACGCGAAGATTCAGTAAGCGTTAATTCGCAATCTTCGATCTGGTATGAAAAAGCCCCGTTCAGTTGATGACTGAACGGGGCTTTTTTTGTGCCGCGCTTCGGCGGGCTTAGCCGCCACTCGACTGTGCGATTTCGCTGAGTGCGCGCGGCGAGTACGCGCACTCACTACCTCGCTACCTCATTACCCCAGCCAGCGACGTGCGTTCTGGAAGACGCGCATCCACGGGCTTGCATCCGTGGCGCCCTCGCCCCAGCTTTCCGGATGCCAGCTCATTTGCACCGCGCGATGCACGCGCTCCGTGTGCGGCATCACAACGGTGAAGCGGCCGTCGGGCGTGGTAACGGACGTGATGCCGTTCGGCGAACCGTTCGGATTGAACGGATACTGCTCGGTCGCCTGACCACGGTGATCGACGTAACGCATTGCCACCGCGACCTTCGACGCATCGCCTTGCTGCGAGAAGTCCGCATAGCCCTCGCCGTGCGCAACCGCGACCGGAATGCGCGAACCTTCCATGCCGGCGAAGAAGATCGACGGCGACGCCTCGACTTGCACGAGCGAAAAGCGCGCCTCGAATTTCTCTGACTTGTTGCGCGTGAACTTCGGCCATGCTTCGGCGCCGGGAATCATCGACGCGAGGCTGCTCATCATCTGGCAGCCGTTGCAGATGCCGAGCGCAAACGTGTCGGTCCGGCCGAAAAACGCCGCGAACATATCGGCCAGTTGCGAGTTGAAGCGGATAGCCTTCGCCCAGCCTTCGCCGGCGCCGAGCGTGTCGCCGTACGAGAACCCGCCGCACGCCACCGCGCCGGCGAAGTCCGCCAGGTTGGCGCGGCCCGCAAGCAGGTCGCTCATGTGCACGTCGTGCGCGTCGAAACCGGCGCGGTCGAATGCATAGGCCGTTTCGAGGTGTGAGTTCACGCCCTGCTCGCGCAGAATCGCCACGCGCGGGCGCGCGCTCTTGCCGACGTAAGGCGCGGCCACGTCGTCAGTAGGGTCGAATGTCAGCACCGGCGTGATGCCCGGATCAGCGGCGTCGAGCAGCGCGTCGTATTCCGCGTCGGCGCAAGCCGGGTTGTCGCGCAAACGCGAAATGCGCCAACTCACTTCGCTCCACGTGCGATGCAGCTCGACACGCGGCGCTTCGTAGACCTTCTTCGCGTCGCGATAGATTTCGATGGTATCGCGATCGTTGGTCTTACCGATTACATGCGAGCACGCCGACAGGCCATGCTCGCGCAACGCTGCCAGCACCGCGTCGCGGTCGGCCGCGCGCACCTGAATCACGGCGCCGAGTTCTTCGGTGAAGAGCGCGCGGATCGTGCGGTCTTCGCGGCGGCCGCTCGTCTGCTTTGCCCAGTCTTTCGCGTCGCCGTAATCCGACTCGTGATGCGGATCGAGCACGAGCATGTCCACATTCAACGACACGCCGACGTGACCCGCGAACGCCATTTCACAGACGGTCGCCCACAGGCCGCCGTCGGAGCGGTCGTGGTAGGCGAGCAGCTTGCCGTTGTGGTTCAGCGACTGGATTGCATTGAAGAAGCGCTTCAGGTCTTCCGGATCGTCCACGTCAGGCACTGTATCGCCGATCTGCTGCGTGACCTGCGCGAGAATGCTGCCGCCCAGACGATGCTTGCCGCGGCCGAGGTCGATTGCGATCAGCACGGAGTCGCCTACGCCGTCCGCACCGCTTGCGCGACGCAGTTGCGGCGTGAGATGACGGCGCACGTCTTCGACCGGCGCGAACGCCGAGATGATGAGCGAAACCGGTGCGACGACTTCTTTAGCGACGCCGCGGTCTTCCCACTTGGTGCGCATGGACAGCGAATCCTTGCCGACCGGAATGCTGATGCCGAGTGCCGGGCACAGTTCCATACCGATCGCCTTGACCGTCTCATAGAGCGCCGCGTCTTCGCCCGGCGCGCCGCATGCAGCCATCCAGTTCGCCGACAGCTTGAGCTTGTCGAGCGACGCGATAGGCGCCGCCGCGATGTTCGTGATCGCCTCGCCGACCGCCATGCGGCCCGACGCGGGCGCGTTGATGACGGCGAGCGGCGTGCGCTCGGCCATTGTCATCGCTTCGCCGCGAAAGCCCGCGTAGTCCATGGTCGTGATCGCGACGTCCGCGACCGGAACCTGCCACGGGCCGACCATCTGGTCACGCGCCGTGGTGCCGCCCACCGAGCGGTCGCCGATCGTGATGAGGAACGACTTGCTCGCGACTGTGGGATGGCGCAGCACGCTCACCGCGACTTCCGGGAGCGCGAGGCCGGTCACATCCACCGGCTGGACCTTCGGCTCGACGCGCGTGACGTCGCGATGCATGCGCGGCGCCTTGCCGAGCAGCACTTCCATTGGCATGTCGACCGGTTGATGCGCGTTCTCGTCCTTGAGTTCCGGATCGATCAGCTTCAGCTGACGTTCCGCCGTTGCCGTGCCGATCACGGCGAACGGGCAGCGTTCGCGCTCGCACATGGCCTGGAAAGCCGGCAGATCGGCAGGCGCGATGGCGAGCACGTAGCGCTCCTGCGCTTCGTTCGACCAGATCTCGCGCGGCGACAGGCCGCTTTCCTCGAGTTGAATTTTGCGCAGATTGAAAATCGCGCCCTTGCCTGCACCGTCGACCACTTCCGGAAACGCGTTCGACAGGCCGCCCGCGCCCACGTCGTGAATGCTCAGGATCGGGTTTTTGTCGCCCAGTTGCCAGCACGCATTGATGACTTCCTGCGCGCGCCGCTCGATCTCCGGGTTGCCGCGCTGCACGGAGTCGAAGTCGAGTTCGGCGGTATTCGTGCCGGTCGCCATCGAGCTTGCTGCGCCGCCGCCCATGCCGATGCGCATGCCCGGGCCACCGATCTGGATCAGAAGCGACCCTTCCGGCAGGTCGTGCTTGTGCGTGTGCTGATCCGAAATATTGCCGATGCCGCCCGCGATCATGATCGGCTTGTGATAGCCGCGCACGAGACCCGCCACGTTCTGCTCGTAGGTGCGGAAATAGCCGCCGAGATTCGGCCGGCCAAATTCGTTGTTGAATGCGGCGCCGCCGAGCGGGCCGTCGATCATGATTTGCAGCGGCGAAGCGATGCGGTCCGGGCGACCATACGCCTCAAGCTTGTCGGCCGGATTGCGATGCGCGAGGGGCACGGCGACATCGCGTGCATTTTCCCAAGCTTCGACGCCGTCGGGCAATTCGAGGTTCGACACCGTGAAGCCCGCGAGCCCGGCCTTCGGCCGCGCGCCGCGGCCGGTCGCGCCTTCGTCGCGAATTTCACCGCCCGCGCCCGTCGCGGCGCCAGGGAACGGCGAGATTGCGGTCGGGTGATTGTGCGTCTCGACCTTCATCAACGTGTGCGTGAGCTCGACGCTGCGGCGATAGTGCTCGGGCAGTTCGTTCTCACCAAGCTGCTCAGGCGTGCGCGGAAACCAGCGCTCCGCCATGCCGCCCGCCATGATCGCCGAGTTATCCGAATAAGCGACGATCGTGCCTTGCGGATTGAGCTTCTCGGTATTGCGGATCATGTTGAAGAGCGAGATGTCCTGCTTCTCGCCGTCGATGGTCCATTCCGCGTTGAAAATCTTGTGACGGCAGTGCTCGCTGTTGGCCTGCGCGAACATCATCAGTTCGACGTCGGTCGGATTGCGGCCGAGTTTCGTGAATGCGTCGACGAGGTAGTCGATCTCGTCGTCGGCGAGCGCGAGGCCCAGTTCCGTGTTCGCTGCTTCCAGCGCGCGCCGGCTTTGGCCCAGCACGTCGACGGTTTGCAGCGGCTTGGCCGGCAGCTCGTCGAACAGATGCAGCGCATAGTCGCGCGACGGCGCGACGCTCTCGGTCATGCGGTCGTGCAACGCGGCGGCGACGGCTTCGCGCGCTTCGTCGGAAAGCGCCTTCTTGCCGCCCAGCAGGCCGCTTTTCAGCGTGACCGTGTACTCGACGCCGCGCTCGATCCGGCGCACCTGCGTGAGCCCGCACAGGTGCGCGATATCCGTTGCCTTGCTGGCCCACGGCGACACCGTACCGAAGCGCGGCACCACCAGAAACGTTTCGGCCGCGCCGCGCTCTCTGGTTTCTTCGAGCGGATGACCGTAGTGCATCAGCGCCTCGATCTTCGCGTTGTCTTCAGCGGAAAGCGGGGTCTGTGCGTTGACGAAGTGCAGATATTGCCCGCGCACGCCCGTGATATTCGGGTCGATGCGCGTAAGCGTTTCGAGCAGGCGGGTTTGACGGAAATCGGAAAGGGCCGAAGCGCCGGGGAAACACGAGAAGTGGGCCATGGACTTGACGTTGCGTCGCTCAATGATGCCGAAGAGTCGCGCGTGATGGCGACATGAGGCGGAAAGGAAGTCCGGGATTATACCCCGGGAACGGCCATCCAGCGGGCCGCGCCATGGCGCCGGAATACGCTGCGCGGGTGTCTCGGCCGACGCCTGCGCAGCAGCGCGCATGACCATGCGCGGGCGTTGACTGCTATCATTCGCCCTTTCATCAGATCGGTGCGAGCAAGGTTCTGGCCTTGCCGCCGGCAGTATGTCGCGAGTCCTGCCCGGATCCAATCCGGAGTCATGTCCTCGCGTCATGTCCGGCCGCGCCGCATGTCACGCCTAGCGGGGCCCGCACAACGGCCCCCGCCCGGCAAATCGAATCAGAACAATGGATGTCATCGTCATTGGCGGCGGGATCGCGGGCGTCGCCACCGCTTATCAGCTACGCGCCGCGGGCCACCGGGTATGCGTCGTCGAGCGCCACGCCACCGTCGCGCAGGGCGCGACCTATGGACATGGCGGCACGGTCCTGCCAACGCCGCTCGACGTCTGGTTCGGCCCGACTTTCATGGCGAACCGGCAGAATGCGAAAAACGGCGTGATTAGCAAGCCCGGATTCAACGGGCCGGCGCGCCAGTTCGTGAAGAAGCTTGCCGAATTGCAGGAGCCCGACGAGTTCGGCCGCCAGTACCGGCTGTTGCGTCCGCTTGTCGAGCTGTCGCGCGAGGCGATGGCCGACATGGAAGCGCGCTTCGGCTTCGAATTCGAACAGGCGAGCGGTCTGCTGCATCTGGTCCGTTCGGCTCAGGAGTGGCAGCAGTTGCAGCCCGCGCTCGGGCTGCTGGCGCTCTACGAAGTGCCGCATCACGTGCTGAGCCCTGCGGAATGTGCGGCATACGAGCATTCGGTGCGCACCGAACCGGAATTCGCGGGCGGCGTTCTGTTCGAGCACGAGCGAACCGCCAATTGCCCGCTTTTCACCAAGCTCATCAAGCAGACGCTCGACACCCAGGGCGGCGTGCAGTTCATGCTCGGCTGCGAGGTGTCGGCAATCCGCCTCGACGGCCAGCGCGCCGCAGTCGAGCTCGCGCCTCGGCCTGGCGCGGCGTCCGGGTCACGCGAAGTCGATGTGATCCACGCGGACACGATCGTGGTCGCCGGCGGTTACGGCAGCCTCGCGCTGCTGGAGCGCCTCGGCCTCGCCTTGCCCCTGCATCCGCTGCGCGTGCATACACTCGTCGCGCCCATCGCGCATGAGGAATGTGCGCCGCATGTCGCTATCGTCGACGCGATCAAGCGCATCGGGATCAGCCGGATGAATCACCGCTTGCGCATCGCGGGCGGTGCGGTCCTGCAAGGCGCCAATCTGATCGATAAGCCGCTCGGCGAAGCACTGACGAAAGAAGCGCTGGCACTGCTGGGCCAGGCGACACACGACTGGATTCCCGGCGCGGCGCGTATCTCCGCGGCCTTGCCGTGGGAAGGCATCAAGCTGCTGTCGCCCGACGGCTTGCCGGTGGTCGGCAATGCGCTGCATCCACGGCTTTTCGTCAATGTGGGCCACGGGCCCGCGGGCTGGGGCCTCGCGTGCGGAGCGGGCAAGCTGATTGCCGATCTGGTCGCGGGCCAAGCGCCGGATCTGCCCGACGAAACGCTCGCCGCGCTGCGGGCGGACCGGTTCAGGTAACGGCGGGTGCGCCGGAATCGACGCATTGCGCGCACATCGGCACTACCATAGCGATTCCAGACGCTTTCGCACCCTGCACAAGGGTGACCGCCCGCCTCGCCATGACAGAAGCCGACCTCACGCCGCCGACGCTGATTCGCCCGCATAACCGCGCCCTCCCGCTGCTGACGCTGACCGACCTGCGGATCGCGGAATCGCAAGCCGCCGCTTCGCTGCCGCAGCACGCGCTGATGGACCGCGCCGGGAAGGCGGCAGCCAGCTTCCTGCTCGAACAGATTACTCGCGATACATCGGTCGAAAAATCCAGGCAGCGCGTCTGGCTGATAGCCGGCCCCGGCAACAATGGCGGCGACGCGCTGATTCTGGCGGCGGAGCTGCACAAGGCCGGCATCGCCGTCGAATTGTGCATGCCCGTGGAAGTGAAACCGGATGACGCCCGCTGGGCGCTCGCGACGGCACGCGCATCCGGCGTCGCGATCGCCACCGCGCCGCCCGCCTCGCTCGACGGCTACACGTGGCTTGTCGATGGCATGTTCGGCATTGGCCTCGCGCGGCCACTGGAAGGCGTGTTCGCCGCGACCGCGCGGCACCTCTCGCAACGCGCCCAAAGCCGGCCGCACACAGGCGGCGTGCTGGCGCTCGACGTGCCGAGCGGCCTCGACAGCGACACGGGCACGATCGTCGGTGACGGCGACGGCGACGGCAACGCAGCCGTGCGCGCAACCCACACAGTTACCTTCATCGCCGGCAAGCCGGGACTTTTCACGGCGCAAGGCCGCGATCTCGCCGGCTCGGTGACGGTCGCGCCGATCGGCGTCGATTGCAGCGCGCGCACGGCGGTGCAACTGAACGCGCCCGAACTCTTTGGCTCGTTCCTGCCGCCGCGCGATTTCGGGACCAACAAGGGCACGTTCGGCAGCCTCGCCGTGGTTGGCGGCGACACGGGCATGTGCGGCGCACCGATTCTCGCGTCGCGCGCGGCGCTCTACACCGGCGCGGGCAAGGTCCACGTCGCGCTGCTCGGCGCCGGCGCCCCGCCCTACGACCCGCCGCATCCGGAACTGATGTTGCATGCCGTCGACGATTTGCCGCTCGACAAGATGGATGCGCTGGCGCTCGGCTGCGGCATGGGCCACGGCGAGCGCGCCACGCGGGTGTTGCACGATGTGCTGCAACTGGATGTGCCGAAGCTCTTGGACGCCGACGCGCTCAATCTGATTTCGAAAGACTCCACGTTGGCCGTGGCCGTGACCGCGCGAGGCGTGCAGGGCGATCCCTGCGTGCTCACGCCGCACCCGCTCGAAGCCGCACGCCTTCTTGGCACCGAGGTGGTCCGCGTGCAGCGCGACCGCCTCGCCGCCGCGCGGGCTCTCGCCGCGCGCTTTGCCAGTGTGGTGGTGCTCAAGGGCACCGGCACGGTCATCGCGGCCCCCGACGGCCGTCTCACGATCAACCCGACCGGAAATGCCGCGCTCGCGACAGGCGGCACCGGCGACGTTCTCGGCGGCATGATCGGCGCTTTGCTCGCGCAGCACTTGCCTGGCTACGAGGCGGCGTTGGCCGCCGTCTACCTGCACGGCCTCGCCGCCGACACGCTGAGCGCGCAAGGCCACGGTCCCGCCGGCCTCACGGCTGGCGAACTTGCGCCGATGGTGCGCACCTTGTTGAACCGCATGTTTTATCCATCGGCGCAATCGTGATGTAGGGTATCGAGCGATATGGCGCGATATTGGGCGAATCGTGGGTGAATCGTGGGTGACTCGGGTCGCTGGCTTCCGGCGCGGCTTGTGTCAAAGCGCTGCCGCCTGTCACGCAACGCCGTTATACTGAGTAATCGAGTGAGGAGTGCGTGAGAGCAATTGCGCTGACCGGTCGAACCTGCGGCCGCGTTCGGACCGCACGCGAGCTGAACGCGCTTGCTGCGCGCATACTGCGTGACGGCGTGGCGGTTCGTAGCGAGCCACTCGCAAAACGCGGCGGAATCAACGGGCGTTCATGACTGCGCGGGCACTCAAGACTCACCGCGAACGCGGTCGTGCTGCCTTCGTGCTGCCTCGCTCTAACAGCATCGTTGCATCATCCTCGGCGGCGCCTCGCGCGCGCCTTTCTTTGTGCCCCTTGGTTAGACGGACGCTATGACCCAGAATTCGCTCCCCTCCTGGTCCTCTCTGCAAACGCACTACGAGCAGATCCGCGATGCACATCTGCGCGACTGGTTCGCTCCCGGGAACGACCCCGCGCCGACGCGTGCCGAGCGCTTTGCGTTCGCGGGCGGCGGCATCGCCGCCGACTTCTCGAAGAACCGCATCACCGACGAAACCCTGAAGCTGCTCGTGCAACTCGCGCGCGAAGCCGGCGTCGAGAAACGTCGCGACGCGATGTTCGCGGGCGAAGTCGTCAATCCCACCGAAGGCCGTGCCGCGTTGCACACCGCGCTGCGAGCGAGCAACCCCAACGCGCCGTTCCATCAGCAGGTGCAGGCCGAACGCGCGAAAATGGCTGCATTCGCCGATCAGGTGCGGAGCGGCGCCTGGACCGGCTACACGGGCAAGCGCATTCGCCACGTGGTGAACATCGGCATCGGCGGCTCGGACCTCGGGCCGAAGATGGTCGTGCACGCGCTGCATCATCTGGCCACGCCGGAAATCACCACGCACTTCGTGTCGAATGTCGACGGTGCCGATCTCTACAACGTGATGCAGCAGATCGACCCCGAAGAGACGCTCGCCATCATCGTTTCGAAGACGTTCACGACGCTCGAAACCATGACCAACGCGCGTTCGCTGCGTGACTGGTTCACGGAAAAAGGCTGCCCGGAAAATGCGCTGGCGAAGCACTTCGTCGGTGTGTCGGCGAATCCTTCGGAAGTCGTCAAGTTCGGCATCGCGAAAGAGAACGTGTTCGAGATGTGGGACTGGGTAGGCGGCCGATATTCGCTGTGGTCGGCGGTCGGTCTGTCGATCATGATCGCGGTCGGGCCGCAGCAGTTCGGCGAGCTGCTGGCGGGCGCAAACGAAATGGACGAGCATTTCCGCACCGCGCCGCTCGAAAAGAATTTGCCGGTGCTGCTGGGCATGATCGGCATCTGGTATCGCAACTTCTTCGGCTCGCAGAGCTATCTCGTCGCGCCGTACTCGGAGGCGCTGCACTTCCTGCCGTCGTATCTGCAACAGCTGGAAATGGAGAGCAACGGCAAATCGGCGCGTCTCGACGGCGCAATGGTCGACTATCCGACCTCCGCGGTAACGTGGGGCGAGCCGGGTACGAACGGTCAGCATGCGTTCTTCCAAATGCTGCATCAAGGTCCGACCATCGTCCCGATCGACTTCATTGCGGTGCTGACGCCAGAGCATCCGCTCGTGAGCCATCATCCGAAGCTGCTCGCCAACTGCTTCGCGCAAAGCGAAGCATTGATGCTTGGCCGCACGCTCGAAGAAGCGAAAAAGGTCGCCGGTCCCGACAAGCCGGAACTGGCGCCGCACCTCGTGTTTCCGGGCAACCGGCCGACCACCACGCTGCTGGTCGAAGCACTCACTGCGCGTTCACTGGGCGCGCTGATCGCGCTGTACGAGCACAAAGTTCTCGTACAGGCGTCGGTATGGAACATCAATCCGTTCGATCAATGGGGCGTCGAGCTAGGCAAGATTCTCGGCAAGGTGGTCGAGGCCGATCTGACGGCCGCAAGCGTCGACGAAAAGAAACACGATTCGTCGACCTCCGCGTTGATCGCAAGGGCGCGCGCCGCTTTGAAGCGTTGACATGTGAACGCCGGTTGGCTGTATAACCGGCGGCGTGCAGCGTTTGGCGCTGAATGAAGTACAGGGCGAAGTGCAGGGGCGGGCCACTTGTGGCCCGCTTTTTTGCGTCGGTGTATGTCTAATCCTGACCGAGCCTATGCGTCAGGCGAGATGCCCCGCTTCTATCGTTACGGTCGTATCGCAGCGGCGCGCCAGTTCCACGTCGTGCGTGACGAGAATCAGCGTTGCACCGTTCGCGCGGTTCATCTGGAACATCAGATCGATCACTGCGTGGCCGGTCGCGGCGTCGAGACTGCCCGTCGGTTCATCGGCGAAGAGAATGGCCGGATGCGTCACGAACGCGCGCGCCAGTGCGACGCGTTGCTGCTCACCGCCCGACAGCAGCTTCGGATAATGACCGGTGCGCTGGCCGAGCCCAACCTGTTGGAGCAGCCCGCGTGCGCGCAGCGCGGCTTCACGTGTACCGATGCCGCCTTGCAATTCGAGCGGCAACGTGACGTTTTCGAGCGCCGTCAAATGCGGCATTAACTGGAACGACTGGAACACGAACCCGACCGAGCCGCTGCGCAATGCCGCGCGCTCGTCTTCGTTCAATGTTGTGAGCTCGCGGCCGAGTAGCCGAACCGAGCCCGAACTTGCGCTGTCCAATCCTGCGAGCAGTCCAAGCAGCGTAGACTTGCCCGACCCGGATGCGCCGACTATCGCGACACTGCTGCCTGCTTCGATAGCCAGATCGATGTTGTCGAGAATGGTCAGTTCGCCCGTCGCATCCTTAACCTTCTTGCACAAACCCCGCACTTCAATGACCGGATCAGTTTTGTTTAGCATAGTGAAGCGTAGGTTGAAAGTGCGCGCCATGAAGCTTCGCGCGAATGCACTGACTTCGGCAACGAGCTCGGTGGCCAGGGGCTCGGTCATAGTGGCGGCCGCCCTTTTTTGGACGACCTTCGCGGTTCGCGCAGCCAATGCGCCCGAAGCGGCTAAACCGGTGATCGTCGTACTTGGCGATAGCATCTCCGCCGAATACGGCCTGCCCCGCGACACTGGCTGGGTCGCGTTGATGCGCCAGCGACTCACCCAGGAGCGAATCGATTATAGCGTCGCCAATGCAAGCATTAGCGGCGATACGACGAGCGGCGGGCGGGCCCGCTTGCCGGCGCTGATGCAACGCCTGAAGCCCAGCATTGTGATCGTCGAACTGGGTGCCAACGATGCATTGCGTGGCGTGCCGCTTTCAACAACTGAAGATAATCTGCGCACGATCATCGAGCAGGCTCAGCAGGCTCACGCGAAGGTCGTCCTCGTGGGCATGTACGTACCGCCTAACTACGGCCCGGACTATACGCAAAAGTTCCATGGTCTATACGGCCAGCTCGCCAAGCAACTCAACGTGCCGCTAGTGCCGTTCCTGCTTGCCGGCATCGCCGATAAGCCCGATATGTTCCAGGCAGATCAGATTCATCCGACGCAGCAGGCACAGCCAGTGCTACTCAACAACGTGTGGCCCGCTGTCAAGCCACTCCTTCGTACAAGTTCGTCGCACTGAAAGGCTGCTGTCGGCTTGTTTCCGGAACTACGCGGAACACGGATCCGCGAGCTTGATCTCATGCTTGCGCAATCCCGTGGACCCGGCTCGATACCGAGCGACTTATGAGGAGATAACGTGAAATACTTACCGTTAATCGCTTTGACCGTGGCAATTTCCGCCTGCGCTGCTCAACCGCCGGCTGGCGTTCAGTCCGTCGGACAAAGCCAGCAACCGCCGAAGGCCGTTGCGACCTGCATCGCGCAAAAATGGGCAGACGGCTCCCAGCAACAAGTCGTGTCGCAAGACACCTTGGCCAACGATCAGGCTGTAGACGTGTATGTGCCGGGCCAGCAACCGCCCAACGGCGCGGCCGCTGTGGTGCGTCCTTCGTACTCCGGCAAGGGCTCGTGGGTCGGCTTCCGCGCGAACGGAGCAGCGGGCAGCGACGCCACGAGCGCCATCAGTTCATGCCTCTGACCATGATCACCCTCTGATCGACGCAATCGTTCGGTGAACTTCGAATTCGCCGAATGACAGATCGAATCAGATTCGAAAATGAAAAAGCCCCGCATTTGCGGGGCTTTTTTGCGTTCGTGCGTTGAGCGCGGCTTGTATGGATTCGCTGCGAGTCGAGAGGTGCACGTAAGGCGCGCCGCGAACACCGACGCGCAAACGAGCGTTCGCTGGAAAGCTTACTCGTCGCTTGCCTGCGCGTTGCTGCTCTCGAGCGAGCCGTACAGTTTTACTTTCGACCGGGCACGCAACGCCTGAACGTAGGCCTCTACTTCGGACTGCGACTCTACCTGCGCGATCTGCTGCTGCGCCGCGGCCAGACGCTGCGGTTCCACCGGCGTGCCAGCGACGACGGAGTTCACACGATAGATGGCATAACCGTCGTCACCGAGATCAACGCCCACGTATGCCGGCAGTTTTTGCGCATCGGCCTTGTAGATTGCGCTGAGCGCAGCGGGAGGCACGCCTTGCGCGTCGTTGCGCGACACTTTCAACGGCGACGAGAAACCCGTGGTCGCCTTCGACTTCTCGAACTCCGCAAGCTTCGCGATGCCGTCTTTGTGCGCGGCTTCGTTCGACTGAGCCGCGATGACCTTCTGACGCACCAGGTCCTTGATCGCGTCGAGCGCCGGCACAGCTGCAGCCTTATAGTCGGTAACGCGTGCCGCGATCAGCGTGTTTGAGCCCACGTCGATTGCCTGCGTGTTGTTGCGTGCCACGGCTGCGTCGTTCGCGAAAACGGCGGCGAGGAACTTCGCGTTGTTCAGCGGACTGTCGGGCGGCAGCTTCGGATCGGGCTGCGGAGTGACCGTGGCCGTCTGCAACTGCAGCTTGTACTTGTCGGCGGCAGGTTGCAGGCTCTTTGCCTTCTCATAGACGATCGACGTGAAACCTTCGGAGTCGTCGCTGAATGCCTTGCTGGCCAGCTGCGTTTTCAGGTCTCTTGAGATCTGGTCTTTCACTTCGTCAAAAGGCTTGGTCACTGCCGGCTTCACGTCGGTGACCTTGACAATGTGATAGCCGAAGTCCGTTTGCACGATGCCGCTGACTTCATCCTTCTTCAGAGCGAAGACGGCGTCGTCGAACGCCTGACCGCCTGCGATCATGCCGCGCCCGAAGTAACCGAGATCGCCGCCCTTTGACGCCGAGCCGGGATCCTGCGAGTTCTGTTGCGCGATCTGAGCGAATTGTTCAGGATGCGCCTTGATCTGTGCGAGCAACTCTTCAGCCTTCTGCTTCGCCTTGGCCTTGTCGGCCGCGCTCGCGTCCTTTGGCGCGGTGATCAGAATGTGGCTGGCGCGTACCTGACCTTCGGTGCGGTAGTGCGCGATGTTGTCGTCGTAATACTTCTTCAGGTCGGCGTCGCTTGGTTGCACCGACGCGGCGAGCGTGGCCGGCGACATCACCAGATACTGGATGGTCGCCGTGGCCGGCGTGGCGAATTCGTTACGGTGTGCGTCATAGTAGGCCTGCAATTGCGCGTCGGTGGGCTGCACCTTCGCGGCATAGTCGCGCGGGTGGAAGGCAATGCCCTGCACTTCACGCTGTTGCTCGGCGAGTTCGGTCAGATGCTGAGCGAGCGTTTTGGACGTGAACGCGCTGCCCTGAATACTGGCGGGCAACTGTTGAGTAGCGATGCTGTAACGTACGCGCTCGTCGTACTGGTCGGGCGTTATGCCCTGCATGGCAAGCAGTTGCTTGTACCGGTCGACGTCGATCGAGCCGTCTGGGTTCTTCAGCGACGAGATCACCGGATCGTTGAGCAGCGTGCGGCGCACGGCGTCGTCGGATGCGGTCAGGTGCAGGCGCTGGGTTTCATCGGCGAGCACGCGTTGTTCAATCAGGCCGTCGAGCATCTCGCTGCGGCGTTGCGGCGTATCGAACGCCTTCATGTCGAATTGCGCACCGAGCATCTGACGGGCGCGGTCAAGCTGTTGACGCATCGCATTATCGTATTCTGCGCGCGTGATCTTGTGACCGTTGACGCTTGCGACGTTTGCACTTTCGTCAAAGAAGCCGCGAAAGCCCTGAATACCCACAAAACCCAGCCCCGGCACAATGACGAGGATGAGCATAAACATCATCAGGCGTTTGTGATTGCGGAAAAAATCGAGCATGCGTGAGAGCCAAAAACAGAACGCCCGATCTTACAACAGCGGGCAATAAAAAAGGCGAACCGGAGTTCGCCTTTCGAGGATACTGGCGGAGTGGACGGGACTCGAACCCGCGACCCCCGGCGTGACAGGCCGGTATTCTAACCGACTGAACTACCACTCCTTATACTGCGCTTTCACTGCGTCACTACTCAGAAACACTTTAAGAGAATCTGAAACTGGTGGGTGCTGAGAGGCTCGAACTCCCGACCTACGCCTTGTAAGGGCGCCGCTCTACCAACTGAGCTAAGCACCCGGCTTCATGATTCTTGTGCTTCCGCTATTACTGCCTGAATGGTCCGCCTCGCGTCCGATTGAACAACCATCGAACCGAGCAACCGTTAATTCAGATTCGCCGCCCTTCTTTCTGACGAACCTGCAATTCCTCAAGCAGCAAGCCAATTAGTTTAGCGCATCCTTTAGCGCTTTGCCAGGCCTAAATTTCGGCACCTTGGCAGCTTTGATTTTGATGGCATCGCCGGTGCGCGGATTGCGCCCTGTGCGCGCCGTGCGCTTGCCGACGGCAAACGTGCCGAAACCAACCAGCGTCACCGAACCGCCTTTCTTCAACGTGCCTTTCACACCGCCGATCACGGCGTCGAGCGCGCGTCCGGCCGCAGCCTTCGAAATCTCCGCTTGCTGCGCAATGTGATCGATCAATTCCGTCTTGTTCATCCCTACCCCCGAGAATGTTTTTAGAACCGAAACGGCGCTCTGCAGCGCCTGACATCGTCTAGCCGGCGGTAATGCCGGGCCGAGTCATTAGAATTGGCCGAAACCCACGTGTCAACCGGGATCGAGCCTGATTTTGGCGTATTCCGATGATCTCTTTGTCACGCGACGTAAATGCCGATAACGGATGCATTAGATGCGCGCGCAACGAGTACTGGGTCCGCAATTCACATAGATTTTTCCGCGGTCACGAGGCGCGTTGTTGCAAGTGTCTTCCGAAGCGTGCGGCAATAAAAAACCCGCGGCCGTTCAGGCCGCGGGTTCTTTCTTGCACAGCAAGTATCTTGCTGAAAGCTTAGTGCTTCACGACATCCGTAGCGCCCGAGTCTTTGCCCGGCTCAGCCGCGACGGGCGAGGCAGGCTTCGGCTCTTCTTCCGGCAACGGCGACGGCACACGTTCGAGCGCAAGTTCGAGCACCTTGTCGATCCAGCGGACCGGCACGATTTCGATCGCGTTCTTCACGTTGTCCGGAATCTCCGTCAAGTCCTTGACGTTTTCTTCCGGGATCAGCACCAGCTTGATGCCGCCGCGATGCGCCGCCAGCAGCTTCTCTTTCAGACCGCCGATCGGCAGCACTTCGCCACGCAACGTGATTTCGCCTGTCATCGCGACGTCAGCCCGCACCGGAATACCGGTCAGCACCGACACCAGCGCAGTCGTCATCGCGATACCAGCCGAAGGACCGTCTTTCGGCGTTGCGCCTTCAGGCACGTGGATGTGAATGTCCTGCTTCTCGAACGCTTCGTCCTTGACGCCAAGACGACGCGACCGCGAGCGGACCACCGAGCGTGCTGCTTCGACGGATTCCTTCATCACGTCGCCCAGCGAACCCGTGCGGATCACATTGCCCTTACCCGGCATCACGGCGGCTTCGATGGTCAGCAGATCGCCGCCCACTTCCGTCCACGCGAGACCCGTGACCTGGCCCACCTGATTTTCCTTGGCGGCCAGACCGAAGTCGTACTTGCGCACGCCGAGGAACGTATCGAGGTTGCTGCCGTCCACCTTCACCGCGCCTTCCGCCTTCTTCAGCAGAAGCATCTTCACGACCTTGCGGCAGATCTTCGACACTTCACGCTCGAGCGAACGCACGCCCGCTTCACGCGTGTAGTAACGAATGATGTCGCGGATCGCGGTTTCCGTCACATCGACCTCGCCATCCTTGAGGCCGTTGTTCTTCTTCTGCTTCGGCAAAAGATAACGTTGCGCGATGCTGACTTTTTCGTCTTCCGTGTAACCCGACAGACGGATCACTTCCATCCGGTCGAGCAGCGGCGGCGGAATGTTCAGCGAGTTCGACGTCGCCACGAACATCACGTCCGACAGATCGAAGTCCACTTCG
This sequence comes from Paraburkholderia strydomiana, assembly GCF_031456815.1. Taxonomy (NCBI): domain Bacteria; kingdom Pseudomonadati; phylum Pseudomonadota; class Betaproteobacteria; order Burkholderiales; family Burkholderiaceae; genus Paraburkholderia; species Paraburkholderia strydomiana. The sequence goes on along the minus strand of NZ_JAVDVL010000005.1, from coordinate 350,449 downwards.
ACGTAGTGATCTGCGAACGTATGGTTCTGTTCCGGATCAAGCACTTCGAGCAACGCCGACGACGGATCGCCGCGGAAATCCTGACCCATCTTGTCGACTTCGTCGAGCAGGAAGAGCGGATTGCGCACGCCGACCTTGGTCAGGCTTTGCAGAATCTTGCCCGGCATGGAACCGATATACGTACGACGGTGACCGCGAATCTCGGCCTCGTCACGTACGCCACCGAGCGCCATACGCACGAACTTGCGGTTCGTAGCGCGAGCGATCGACTGGCCCAGCGACGTCTTACCGACACCCGGAGGCCCAACGAGGCACAGAATCGGCGCTTTCACCTTGTCGACACGTTGCTGGACCGCGAGATACTCGAGAATGCGTTCCTTCACTTTCTCGAGACCGAAGTGGTCTTCGTCGAGCACGCGTTCCGCATTCGAGAGGTCGTTGTTGACCTTGCTCTTCTTGCGCCACGGCAAGCCGATCAGCGTATCGATATAGTTGCGCACGACCGTCGCTTCGGCCGACATCGGCGACATCAGCTTGAGCTTCTTCAGCTCGGCGTCGGCCTTCTTCTTGGCTTCCTTCGGCATGCGGGCAGCCGTGATGCGCTTCTCGAGTTCTTCGAGATCCGCACCTTCTTCGCCTTCGCCGAGTTCCTTCTGGATCGCCTTGACCTGCTCGTTCAGGTAGTACTCGCGCTGGCTCTTCTCCATCTGGCGTTTCACACGCCCACGGATGCGCTTTTCAACCTGCAGGATGTCGATCTCGGCTTCGAGCTGCGCGAGCAGATGCTCGAGTCGCTCGATGACCGGGAACATTTCCAGGATGTGCTGCTTCTGGTCGAGCTTGAGCGGCAGATGCGCCGCGATCGTGTCGGCCAGACGACCTGCTTCGTCGATACCCGACAGCGACGTCAGGATCTCAGGCGGGATCTTCTTGTTCAGCTTCACATACTGATCGAACTGCGACACGATCGCGCGGCGCAGCGCTTCGGTTTCAGCGCTGTCGGCGTGGTCGGGCTCGAGCGGCATGACTTCGCACGAGAACTGCGTTTCCTGTTCTTCGATGGAAAGCGTTTTCGCGCGCTGCAAGCCCTCTACGAGCACCTTTACGGTGCCATCAGGCAGCTTCAGCATTTGGAGGATGTTGGCGATACACCCTACTTCGTACATGTCCTTTTCGGTCGGCTCATCTTTAGCAGCCGTTTTCTGGGCGACGAGCATGATGTGCTTGCCGCCTTCCATCGCTGCTTCGAGAGCCTTGATCGACTTCGGGCGGCCTACGAAGAGCGGAATCACCATGTGCGGGAAAACGACTACGTCGCGCAGCGGGAGCAGCGGGAGCGTAATGCGTTCCTGCGGGAGGAGTTGGGTTCCTGACATTTCATTTCCCCATGAGTGGAATCAGTTCGTTCGATAGGTGAGGCCAGCAGAAACTATTGCAAGGCCTCCGCGTGTGGGAAAAGTTCAGTGACTCCGAAGGTTCAGTGACTCCATTGTGAAAACAACCATTCTGACCACACGATAAACGAAAAAGCCGTTCACGTCGCCATGAACGGCTTTTTGCAGTACCCGAAGCCGATCAGTTCGAACCCGCGACTTTAGGCGCGTCTTCGTAGATCAGTAAGGGTTTGCCGTCGCCGTCAATCACATTGTCGTCGATGATGACCTTGCTCACGCCTTTCATTTGCGGCAGGTCGTACATCACGTCAAGCAACGCCTGTTCCAGGATGGAGCGCAGCCCGCGCGCACCCGTCTTGCGACGAATCGCCTTACGCGCCACGGCCTGCAGCGCAGCCGGGCGAATTTCGAGCTCGACGCGTTCCATGTTGAACAGCTTGTGGTACTGCTTCACGAGCGCGTTCTTCGGTTCGACGAGAATTTTCATCAGCGCGGCTTCGTCGAGCTTGCCGAGCGTGGCCACCACCGGCAGACGGCCGATCAGTTCCGGGATCAGGCCGAACTTGATCAGATCTTCCGGTTCCACTTCGCGCAGCACTTCGCCGGCGTCGCGGTCCTGCTTGCTCTTCACGCTTGCGCCAAAGCCGATGCCGGTCTTTTCAGTACGATCGACGATGACTTTTTCAAGGCCGTCGAACGCGCCACCGCAGATGAACAGAATGTTCGTGGTGTCGACCTGAATGAAGTCCTGATTCGGATGCTTGCGGCCTCCTTGCGGGGGCACCGACGCCATCGTGCCTTCAACCAGCTTGAGCAGCGCCTGCTGCACGCCCTCGCCCGACACGTCGCGGGTGATGGACGGGTTGTCCGACTTCCGGCTGATCTTGTCGATTTCGTCGATGTAGACAATGCCGCGCTGGGCCTTGTCGACTTCGTAGTTGCAGTTCTGCAGCAGTTTCTGAATGATGTTCTCGACATCTTCGCCCACGTAACCCGCCTCAGTCAGCGTAGTTGCGTCTGCAATGACAAAGGGAACGTTCAGAAGCCGCGCGAGCGTTTGCGCAAGCAAGGTCTTGCCCGAACCGGTCGGGCCGATCAGCAGGATGTTGCTCTTGGACAGCTCGATCTCGTCCTTCTTGTCGAGATGCTTCAGGCGCTTGTAGTGGTTGTACACAGCAACCGCGAGAATTTTCTTCGCGCGTTCCTGACCAATCACATACTGGTCAAGGATTTCACGGATTTCCTGCGGACTCGGCAGATCGGACTTGGACAAGCCCGCCTCGATACCCGCGCCTGCTGCTTCATCGCGAATGATTTCGTTGCACAGGTCGATACATTCATCACAGATGAACACCGACGGGCCGGCAATCAGTTTTTTAACCTCATGCTGGCTCTTGCCGCAAAATGAGCAATACAACAGCTTTTCGCTGTTAGAACCTTTCTTGTCCGCCATAGATGTGTGAGCCTCCGGACACTCGATTACATGATACGCCGTTTGCCCCAGCCTCGCAGTTGGGCGCGGCCGGGTTGAGCAATGTGACGGCGTTTGCCGCAGGCGCTCGGACGAGTCTAATTATTTCACAACCGATCAGACGCGCGATTTGCCCCGATTTAGCGCAAATCCCACCCGATCAAGGACGTTTGTGGGCTACCTGATCGACCAGACCGTAAGCTTGCGCGTCGTCGCCAGACATGAAATTGTCACGGTCGGTGTCGCGTGCAATGCGCTCGACGGGTTGGCCGGTGTGGTGCGCCAGCAGGTGATTGAGTCGCTCCTTCAGGTACAGAATTTCGCGCGCCTGAATTTCGATGTCCGACGCCTGACCGCGGGCGCCGCCCAGCGGCTGGTGGATCATCACGCGCGAATTCGGCAGCGCGAAGCGCTTGCCCTTTGCGCCTGCTGCAAGCAGGAACGCGCCCATGCTAGCCGCCAGTCCCATGCACAGCGTGGAAACGTCCGGCTTGATGAACTGCATCGTATCGTAAATCGCCATGCCGGCCGACACCGAGCCGCCCGGGCTGTTGATATAGAAATAGATGTCCTTGTCGGGATTCTCGCTTTCCAGAAACAGCATTTGCGCGACCACAAGGTTGGCCGTCTGATCGTTCACCTCGCCCACCAGGAACACAATGCGTTCCTTCAGCAGACGCGAGTAGATGTCATACGAGCGCTCGCCCCGGCCGCTCGTTTCCACGACGATCGGCACCAGTCCGAGCGCCTGCGCTTCGAGATCCCGGGACGACTGGGAGGTCAACGTGTCCAGCATTTGGGCGCGAAAGGTCATGCAATGGATCCTTGTCTGGAAATATTCTAAATATTTGATGCTAGACAGGTGTGGTCGACCAGCTCGTATTCAAGTGCACACAAACCGCACAAAAACAGCACAAAAAAACGGCGTGCGGGCCGTCGCTCCGACAGCCGGCACGCCGTTGCAGCGACGCTTACGCTTGCGCCGTTGCGCTTGCCAGTTCTTCGAAGCTCACTTCCTTGTCCGTCACCTTGGCCTTGCTCAGCACGAATTCGACGACGTTCGCTTCAACGACGTACGCTTCCATTTCAGCAAGACGTTGCTGGTTCGAATAATACCAGCGGACGACTTCCTTCGGGTCTTCGTAGCTTTTCGCGAATTCGTCGACTTCTGCGCGGATCTGCTCCGGCTTTGCCTGCAGGTCGTTAGCCTTCACCAGTTCTGCCAGCACGAGACCCAGCTTGACGCGGCGCTCGGCCTGTTCCTTAAACATAGCGGCAGGAATCGGCGCATCTTTAGCGTTCGGCACGCCGCGCTGCTCCAGATCCTGGCGCGCCATTGCGACGAGACGCTCCTGGTCCTGCTCGATCAGTGCGTTCGGCACGTCGAGTTCCGAAATCTTCAGCAGCGCGTCCATGACCTGATTCTTGACGATGGCTTGCGTACGGCGCTTCGCTTCACGCTCCAGATTGTCTTTGATCTCGGCGCGCATCTTGGTCAGGTCGCCGTCTTCAATGCCGAGCGACTTCGCAAATTCCGCGTCGATTTCCGGCAGGTGCGGCCACTCGATCTTCTTCATGGTGATCGTGAATTGCGCCGTCTTGCCGGCTACGTCCTTGCCGTGATAATCGGCCGGGAACGCCAGATCGAATTCCTTCGTTTCGCCGACCTTCAGGCCCGTAGCTGCCTTTTCGAATTCAGGCAACATGCGGCCTTCGCCCAGCACGAATGCGAAGTCTTCGGCGCTGCCGCCCTGGAACACTTCACCGTCGATCTTTCCAACGAAGTCGACCGACACGCGATCGCCTTCCTTGGCCGCCGTGTCACCGCCGCCGTCGCCATGCTCGCCGGCTTCGCCGCGAGCGTGGAAATGCACGCGCTGCTTGCGCAGGATTTCGAGCGTGCGGTCGATTTCCGCTTCGCTGATGGTCGTCGTGGTGCGCTCGATTTCAGCCGTGGCGACGTCGCCCAGCTTCACTTCCGGATAGACCTCGAAGGTCGCGTCGAAGGCGTAATCGCCTTCGGTAGCGTCGGCCTTCGGCGCGAAGCTCGGCTGGCCTGCGACGCGCAGGTTTTCGGCGCGGCTGATGTCGAAGAATTCCTTGCCGACCTTGTCGCTCAGCACTTCAGCTTCCACCTGGCCCGAATACTGTTGCGTCACCATCTTGAGCGGCACCTTGCCCGGGCGGAAACCCGGCATGCGCACGTTCTTCGCGAGTTGACGGATACGCGAATCCACTTCCTTCTGCACGGCGTCCTTCGGCAGGGAAATCGTTACGCGGCGTTCGAGCTTGCCGAGGTTTTCAACAACGTTAGCCATGGCTTCAATCGTCCTAAAATTATTCGAGCGAATTCAGTTATCTTCTCCGTGCCGCATTTGCGCGCCTGCGCCGCGGGCTTGCAGGCCACCGGCAGCACGGTTGAGTCCAAAGAGCCGAATATTTTAGCAAACTATTTGCGCGGCTAACCGGGATTCGACGGTTGCGCCTATTTTTATCGGCATCCAGAGCCGTTTCGGGCGCTTTTTTCAGCGGTTTTGCGCTTCTCTCAAGAAGCTGCCGGCCCGACGAGCCCGCACTAGTGCACCACACCTCACGACGCATGACGATGCCGGCTATGCCGTTCGGCATATTCAGTCGAAGCGACCATGCTGCTAAGCTAGCGAACGCGCTGCGGGGCTGCGCTGCATGCGCTGAAGAGCCCGCGTCGCCAGCGGCTTTCCCGCCCGGTACTACCGTACTACTCCAACCATTCAGAGACACCATGCCCAATTCGCCGTCCTCGCCTGTCGTCGTCATTGCCCCGGATTCGTTCAAAGGCTCGCTTGGTGCCGAACAGGTCGCGCAGGCGATCGCGTCGGGCGTGCAGCGCGCGCGCCCGGACGCCGAGGTACGCATCTGTCCGATGGCGGACGGCGGCGAAGGCACGCTCGACGCAATGCTGACGAGCGGCGGCGAGCGCCGCAAGCTGACCGTGCGCGGCGCGGCGGGCCCGGTGCGCGAAGCACTGACAGGCGTCCTCGCCGACGGCAGCGCAATCGTGGAAACGGCGGAGATCGTCGGCATCACGGACTCGGTTGGTATGGGCGTACCGGTTCAGGCGCGCAATACGCGTGGGATGGGCGAAGCAATCAGCGCGCTGCTCGACACAGGAGTGCGGCGGTTTTTCGTCGCACTTGGCGGCAGCAGCACCAATGACGGCGGCGCGGGTCTGCTGGCAGGCCTCGGCCTGAAACTATTCGACGCTCAAGATCGGGAGCTGGAGCCGACGCCTGAGCAACTGGCGCGCGTTGCACGGGTCGACGTTTCACAACTCGACGCGCGGCTTGAGCAGACACAGTTCATCGGCATGTCCGATGTGGACAATCCATTGACCGGTGAGCACGGGGCGACTGCAGTCTTCGGCCCGCAAAAAGGCGTCGCCCCGGAGCAGGTCGCCACGATCGACGCGGCCCTCGCCCGCTTCGCCGATCTGCTGGAAGCTGCGCTCGGGCGCACGGCTCGCGACCTTCCCGGCGCGGGCGCCGCAGGTGGACTCGGCTTTGCGTTGCACATGCTCGGCGCGCAGTTCGAGCCAGGCGCGGAAACCGTCGCGCGGCAGATCGGCCTCGACGCGGCACTGCAAGGTGCGAACTGGTTGATCACCGGCGAAGGACGCTCCGACGTGCAAACGCTGCACGGCAAGGCGCCCTTCATCGCATGCCGTCATGCGCAGTCTGCAGGTGTGCCGGCCACGCTGCTGTCAGGCGCCGTGGACTCCGCAGCACTGCCGCGTCTAGCCGAATATTTCAGTGGTTGCTTCTCGCCGGCCCCTGGACCAATCACGCTTGAATTCGCGATTCGCGACGCTGCACGTCTCCTGGCGGATGAGGCCGAACAACTGACGCGTTTGAAGTACGGCGCGCGTTGACCCGGCGGCATGGTTGCGGCAACAATCACAGCGCCACAACCGCGTCACTCATCACGGGAAGACCATGAAGGACTCCGCCAAAGCCGGCTTGGAACAGCTCCTCACATATCGTCTGCATGTACTCAACAAGCTCGCGGAGCGTGGTATCAGCGAGCGTTACCAGGACAAGCTCGGCGTGACGCTGCCGGAGGCTCGCGTAATCGCGTCGGTGGGATCGTTTGGACCGTTCTCGATCATGGAACTCGCGAGGCATGCCAATCTGGACAAGAGTCAGGCAAGTCGCGCCGCCGAGGCTTTGATCAGACAGGGGATCGTCAAACGCGAAGCGAGTGTGGAAGACGGCCGCGTCGTGCTCGTGTCGCTCACGCCCGAGGGCCGCGCGTTGTATCGCAGGGTCATGCCGATTGCGCGCAAGTGGAACGGCGATCTGTTCAACTGCCTTGACGAGAAACAGAAGCTCGCTCTTGGCGAAGCGCTCGATAAAGTCATCGAAACGATGACTGCGCCTGACACGTGAGCCACGAATAAAAAGCGGCTGCCAGCGCTGCGCGATTTGCGCCGCGCAGACGCATCGCACGCGGCGGCTTTAAACCCCGTTACCCCGCGCGCATGGAATGAGCCGTGAGTCGTTTGCGCACACTGCGCTATTCAAAGCGACGCATGAGTTGCGTACGCTCCGCGCTTCGAACTGACCAATGAGTTGCACGCACTCCTGGGGGTAACGAACCATGTCTTCGACGCGCTCGTGGTTGCCAACCACACCATGAGTGCGTGGACGTCCCGCCCTTCCAACCCAGCCGTGACCCGCGCGTCGCAGACTATTGGGAAGCGTGCGATTCAGGCGCCGCCATCACGTTGATGCTCGCCTTGCGTCGTGCCCGTCACACCGCCGGTCATTGAATTGGCCGCGTTCTGAGCAGGAGCGCTGGCCGCTTGTGCAGTGTCCGTCGAAGCAGCAGGTGTACTCGCGAAACCGCTCGCCGCAGCTCCCGGCACGGCCGCCGCGGCATCACCCGCCGGCATCCTGGACGATACGCTACGAGCAAGGCGCCAGGCTATGGCCGCAAGTGCTCCGACGGCAAGAACCAGAGCGGCCCACAGCATGTAGCGGCGGCGTGCATCGGCACTCGCCGACGATGGCGCATTCGCATTCTGCTCGAGCGCCAGAGGTTCGCCGACGCGCGCCGTGGCCACCGCCGACGAAGCTCCATTCAGCAGCTCGTCGCGCCCAACGGCCGTCGATACGGCCGCGGCATTGCCCACACCGAGCGTAAAAGGCGCCGCGCCATGCGCGGCAAAAGTCAGCGTCGCGGGGCGCCAACCCGCTGCGATGCTCAACGCTCCGGTTCCGAGCCCGCCGTTGCGCGTATCGACGACCACGCGCCAGTGACGGTCCGTGTCGGGCGCGAGTTGCAGCGAAGGACTGTTCTGTTCGACATCGCCGTTATGCAAACGGAAGAGCGTCGCACTCGACACCTCGTGCCACGCCGCGCCGAGTGCGCTGCGTGAATAGACGACGGCAGGCGCCACCGTATTCGGCTGCGGCAAATGAAGGCGCAAACGGTCGATGGGATACGGTCCGCCAGTCGAGAAAAAATATTCGCCGGCCTTGGGTCCCGCCTGCGCCACGATGTTTTCGCGCCATTCGCGCTGCTTGTCCGCGAGTTGCGCGCCACCCGAGCCGGTCGCCTGCACTTCGACATTCATCGATTCGAGATACGGCGCGCCGTCGAGCCAATGCAAGCGCAGATAACGCGCGCGCGCACCGCTCAGCTCTACGCGGTCCTGGCTCAGCGTGCTGCCGTTGTAGCTGACCTTGAGCAATTGCGCGTCGCCGGCGGGCTGCCAGTTCCGCAAGTCGTCGCTCGATTCGACCGACACCCGCCCCTGATAGTTATCGTTACGAAGACGAATCACCAGCGCGCTCACGCGGCCCTCGCGGGAGGCCTCTCCCGCGTCGATCAGATCCGTGTCGTGCTGGGCGCGACCCGGCGGCGCAGCGGTGGCGCGCAGCGAGCCGTCGGCCGCGATCGTCACACCGAGCGGCGCACCGGTGTGGCCCGCCGGCACCGGGCGCAGCGGAAACCATCGTGCCGGGCGCAAAGTCGGCGGCGTGCGTGCCGGCTCGCGCGGTCCCTCGAGCGAATACGGCACGGGCTCGCCCTCGCCGTTGAATACGCGCACGTCGCCGAGATCGTTGCGCTGACTGGCGCTATAGACGGCGGCCGGCAGCGTGACGCTGTAGTAGGCGGCGCCCTCTTCGAGCTGCAGCGCAAAGTGCCGCGCGAAATCTTCAGCGCAGGCGGGCGCCGCGGCGCACGCGGATCCGATCGCGACACACCAGGCCGTCACCTTCAGAAAATGCTTCATTGTTCAGTTTCCCCGACCACTCGCGTGGGCGGCAACGACGAGAAGTAGCCGATCAGCAGCAACATCACGCCGACGCCGATAAACGATACGAACACGATACGATCCGCCCGACACCGGTCACGTGCGACAGGTCGAACAGGAACAGTTTGACGACGGCTGCGGCGAGCAATGCGCCGCCAATGAAACAGACGACACGGCTTGTGCGCCGGTGGTCCAAGTCATCGCCGCAAGTTCGCATTGCGCCCAGAATACCGAAACAGACGCCCGCACGAGTATCGACTGCGACATGTCGACGAACTCGTATAGCACCACCGTCAAATGATGCAGCGTGCGCAGCGGCGTCGCGTTCAAGCAGCCAAGCCGGTTGCCCGGGTCAACACTTGCAAAGGCCACCGATAGTCGCAAGGCGGCACGCCGGGACGACGAATCCGTATGAGCCACGGCGCGGCCAACGCGAAGACGACGGCCTGCACAACATTCGAGCGAATCGAGCAACGGCGAACTCGCCCACGACCCGCCGTCCTGCGTCAGATTTGCGTAAAACGTTCAAAGCAACGGCACGAGCACTAGCGGCGTAGAAACAATCGCACGCAACTGCAGGATGCTGTCACGCCTCGTGAGCCGCAAACCCGCGAAGACGAACGCGCTCCGGCCGACCAGAAACACCTGCTGCGACGCAATCGACGCGCACACCGCGGCATTATCGTACGCCGCGTCGAAATAATGACGCAATGTACGCAGCGGCAAGGCATTGAACCATAGGAACAATGTCGCGAACACCGCGCGGTCGAAACACGCGGATTCGACTGCGCGCCCAGTACGAGTAGCCGGCGCAACGATATTGCACAGGCGACGAATGCGAGTACAGCTAGCGTCCGACGTTTGCCGCCTTTCCGCGGCCATCATCGGATTCAAAAGCTCAGATAAATCGACGTAGTTACCCGGCAGTCAAAGTCGGCAGCAACGCCTATCGAGCGACGCGGTCTTCGCCGCAATGTACCAATCGTGTCAAAATTCGGCATCTGACGCCGCGCCGGTTATAGACGCATTCGCTCAACGACCCGCGCGGCGCGCAAGTCGATCGTTCAATCTAATCAGGAAAGTTTTAGTGGATCTCAACAAACAGATCGCGGCGCTCACCGCGTCGGAACTCCAGACGGCCGGCGCGAGCCAGGCGACGGCCATCGCAGTCAGTGTGCTGCTGCGTCATCTGCGCTCGCCGGAACTGGCGAAGCTGTTGTCGTCGGCATTTGAAAACCATCAGGCGGTCATGCTGCAAACGCCTTGGCCCGATCAGATGTTGCAGGCGTTCGAATCGACTCGACGCTTTCTGGAAGGCGCCGCGCAAGCCGACCTGCCGGGCACCCAGGCGCCGCCGGAAACGCCGGTCGCCTGAGCGCACGAACAAGCGGCCTGGAAACGAAAAACCCCGCCAGTCCAACGACTTGACGGGGTTTTGCGCTACAGAAAAGTGGTGCGAGGGAGGGGACTCGAACCCCTACACCCTTGCGGGCGTCAGGACCTAAACCTGGTGCGTCTACCAATTTCGCCACCCTCGCAGCCGGACAAGCGTTGTGCGTCTTGCCCGATGTCCTGCATGCTTTGCGCGCCACCCAAAGGTGCACGCCCAAAAGCGTAAGCGCGAGATTCTAACGCATTGATTCGCGCTTGTCTGCAACTGCCGCGCATCTGTCCTTTCGCCGCCGATGCTACAATTTTCGGCTTCGTGCGCGCTTGCCGTGCCCTCTTCGCCTGCCCTTCCCCACATTCCAATCCGTGAATTTCGACGAATATTGCCAGCAAAAAGCGGCGCCACCAGGATCGAGCACTTACTACGCGCTTCGGCAAGCTCCCGCAGCCAGTCAGCCGCGCTTGACCGCCCTGTTCGCACTGCGCCGCGAGTTCGAGGAAACGGTCAAGGAAGTCAGCGATCCGGCCATTGGCCGCACCAAGCTTGCCTGGTGGCAGAACGAACTGGCCGCGCTTGCTGCGGGCACGCCCACGCACCCTGTTTCGAAGGCGCTCGCGGCCTCGCTGCCCGACGTGAAGGCCGAATACCCGGCGCTGCAGGCGCTGCTGAGCGGCTTTGAGATGGACCTCGACCAGGCGCGCTATCTTGACTATCCGAATTTGCGGCGCTATGTGCAGGCGGTCGGCGGGACCTTTGCCTCGTTAGTGGCGCGCAGCGCGAGGACTAAAGCGCCTGCCGACGGTTCACAAGCGCCGGGTTGGTCCGCGCCGTTAGGCGAAGCGCTGCTGCTCGCACAGCTCGTGGTCGAAACGGGCAACGATGCGCGTCACGGCCGCATCTACATCCCTATTGACGAAATGCAGCGCTTCAATGTGACAGCCGCGGACCTGATCAATCGAAAATATAGCGACGCATTCACCGAGCTCATGCGCTTTCAGACGAAGCGCGCTCGCGATGCCGTGCGAACCTCGCTCGCCGCCGTCCCGGCCAACGAGCGCCGTTCGCAGCGCACGTTGCTCGCGCAAGGCGCGCTCGCGTCCGCGCTGCTCGATGAGATCGAGCGCGACGGCTACCACGTGTTGCATCAACGGATCGCGCTGACGCCGATCCGCAAGCTGTGGATCGCCTGGCGCGCAAAGTAAGCGCCGCCGCCGCGCCGCATGCACGCGGCGCGTCGTCCTGCGTCCGGTTCGGCGCGCAGCGCGTCAGTCGTCAAACGCGCAGCAAAGGCAGCGGCGCAAACTGCTGCCGCAGAATCGCCGCGGCATCGAGCCCCCACCATTTCGCAAGCACGGTGGCGTAGAGCCGGCGGAAGTCGACGGCGACCGGCAAGTTGCCATGGCCATTGAGCCGCCCAAGCTCCGGCGGTGCACCGTGCAAGCCCCCGAGCACACGTCCGCCCATCATGAAATGCGGCGCCGACGTGCCGTGATCGGTACCGTTGCTGTCGTTTTCTCGCGGATGCCGCCCGAACTCGCTATAAGTCATGACGAGCGTGTCGTTCCAACGGCCCAGTTCGATCAGCGCCGATCTCATCGCTGTCAGGCCTTCGGCAAGCTGCTTCAACAACGTGCGGTGTCTGTACGGCTGGTTGCGATGCGTGTCAAAGCCGTTTAGCGTCAGGCGAATCGCCGCGACGCCGCCGCGTTTGCCCGCCGCCGCGCGCGGCATGTCGTCGGCTTGGAGCATGCGCATTGCAATTTCAATCGACGCGCCGAACGCGCTGCAAGGAAAACCCGTCGTCAGCTGCGGCGCGCGTGGCATTGGCTTCGGCCTCGCGCCATCGTATGTCATGGCTTTTGCGGTGCCAGGACCTTGCATTGGAGTTAGAAGAGCCCGCGTACGAGCGCTGTTCGCGAGCGGTCCCATTTCAGCATTGCCGATGACCACGCCGTCTGCAGCGAACCCCGCGGGCAACGGGGCGCTTCTGAATGCGCGAGTGAGCCAGCCGTCGCGCAGGTATTCATCGGCGTGGGAAGCGGTGTCCCATATCTCCACCGAGCGGAAATGCGAGAGATTGGGCTGCGCGTAGCCGACGCCCTGGACAATCGCCAGTTGGCGGCTGTGCCAAAGCGGCATTAACGGTTCCAGTGACGGATGCAAGGCCGTGCGGCCATCCAGTTGGATAACCTGCTCGCGCTTGATGCCGATTTTCTTGCGAAGCCGGTAGTACGCAGGATCGGCAAATGGGATGACGGTGTTCAGGCCGTCGTTGCCGCCCTTCAACTCGACGAGGATCAGCAGGTTGCCGTATCCGGGACGCAGCGCGGGCAGCTCACTTGCGCTATACGCGGCGGGCTGCGCGCGAACCGCACGAGGCAGCCATAGAGTCGCGCTGGCGGCGGCGCTCATCGAGAGAAAGCTGCGTCGTTTCATGTCGTACTCGCGTCGGTGACTTCTTGCGTTGCGGGCTCGGTTTTTCAGGGCGATAAGCTGGGCCGGCCGGCAATGCGAAGCTATGTGCTTTGCGGTCGAGATCTATGCGTGTACGAAGCCTACGCCCGTTGCTGCCGTGACGCATCTTGCGTGATCGGGCCACGCATTCACGTGCCGTTGCTGCTTCCCGCATGCGGAGTGCAACGAGCACGATCACTGACAGGAATGAACGACGGCTGCCTGCACCTGTTAGTCACATAACATGTGAACGCAGCGGGCAAAACGCGAAGTGCCTGATAGAAACCGGGATACAAACGAGAAGCGCGCGGAAAGCGCAGAACGAAAGCGCAAAAGAATCAGGACAGCAACGACAAAGCTCACATCAAGCGGCACATGAGGCAACGCGAGATCGAGAACAACCCGCGCCCACAACCCAAGCCAAGCGTTTACCGTTTGTAAAGCTCGCGTACAGCGTCTTCGATATGCTGTCTCAACAAACGACGTTCGTCTGGCGTCATATGTCCGTCACGCCGACGTTGGTCGAGATCGGGGGGAACTGCGGTACGCAACATGGCGTCTGATGCAGGGCGCTCAACGATGGAACTGGGACGGCTTGCCTTTGAGTTGCCTGCCCTGGACACGCGCTCGCTCGCAGCTCTGTCGGCCGAAGGCTGGGCGTGGGCGAGCGTCGGTCCCAATGTGCCTGCGAGTGAACCGGCAACCGCCAGTGCAATCACGCTCAGGCGCACATTCGGCCAGACCCCTCCCTTCATGTTGTTCCCTTCGTGGCGCGGCAACCGGCTACCTCAAATGCGTATGACAAACCCGGTAACGAGCCGGGCGCGTGGGTTTTAGTCGAGTGAAGTATCCACCGAACAGCCGCATTCAGTAAAGGAGTCTAACTGCCACCGCTTTACGTCGTGCCACAGTGCGGGTAAATTTTGTAACTGACTGTAACTCGATAAATGATGCGAACGCGCACCACTTTCTAATCGCGCTAAGATGCCGACCATGGAAACTAAAAACCCTTCGAAAATCCTCGTCGTCGACGACGATCCGCGACTGCGCGATCTGCTGCGCCGTTACCTCGGCGAGCAAGGCTTCAATGTGTACGTAGCCGAGAACGCGCCATCCATGAACAAGCTCTGGGTGCGTGAGCGGTTCGATCTGCTGGTGCTCGACCTCATGCTGCCGGGCGAGGACGGCCTTTCCATCTGCCGGCGCCTGCGCGGCAGCAACGACCGTACGCCGATCATCATGTTGACGGCCAAGGGCGAAGACGTCGACCGTATCGTCGGCCTTGAAATGGGTGCGGACGACTATCTGCCGAAGCCCTTCAATCCACGTGAACTCGTCGCGCGAATCCACGCGGTGTTGCGCCGTCAGTCGCCGTCCGAACTGCCGGGCGCGCCGTCGGAAACTACCGAAGTCTTCGAGTTCGGTGAATTCGCGCTGAATCTCGCCACTCGCACGCTCACCAAGGCCGGCCAGGAAATTCCGCTGACCACGGGCGAGTTCTCCGTGCTCAAGGTGTTCGCGCGTCATCCGCGCCAGCCTCTATCGCGTGAAAAGCTGATGGAACTGGCTCGCGGCCGCGAGTATGAAGTGTTCGACCGCAGCCTCGACGTGCAGATTTCCCGTCTGCGCAAGCTGATTGAACCCGACCCGGGCAGCCCGCGCTTCATCCAGACCGTTTGGGGTCTGGGTTACGTGTTCATTCCCGACGGCGCAGCCTGAGTTTGTTCACGCCTCCTGCTTTTGTTTTCAGATAAGAAGAAGGGCCCATGCGGATCGACCGGCGCCTCCTGACGCTCGCGTTCGGCGGCCTTTTCTGGCGGACCTTTCTGTTGATCGCGCTGTTGATCGCAGTGAGTCTCGCCGCGTGGTTCCAGAGCTTCCGGGTGATCGAACGCGAGCCGCGCGCGCAGCGCGTGGCGTTGCAGCTCGTCGCGATTGTGAAGCTCACGCGCACCGCACTCCTCTATTCCGATCCCGATCTGCGGCGCGCGTTGCTGCAAGATCTGGAAAGCAATGAAGGGGTGCGCGTGTACCCGCGCGAAACAACCGACAAGTACAAGCTCCAGCCCGACGAGTCGCTGAACCGGCTGATCGAACACGACATTCGCGGCCGGCTCGGCGACGACACCGTGATCGCGCAGAGCGTCAACGACATTCCCGGCGTCTGGATCAGCTTCAAGATCGACGACGACGATTACTGGGTCGCGCTCGACCGCGATCAGCTCGACAACGCGACCGGCCTGCAATGGGCCGGCTGGGGCGTGTTCGCGTTGGCGCTGTCGCTCTTCGGCGCAGCCTTCATCACGAGTCTCGTGAATCGCCCGTTCGCCCGTCTCGCGATGGCCGCGCGCAAGGTCGGCTCCGGGCAATCGCCTGAACCGCTGCCCGAGCGCGGTATGGGCGTGGCCGCTGAAACCAATCGCAGTTTTAACCAGATGGTTCAGGATCTCGAACAGCTCGAAGCCGACCGCGCGCTGATGCTCGCCGGCATTTCCCACGACCTGCGCACGCCGCTCGCGCGGCTGCGGCTCGAAACGGAAATGAGTCCGTCGGACCAAAGCACGAAAGACGCAATGGTCGACGACATCGAGCAGATGGACATGATCATCGGCCGCTTTCTCGACTACGCGCGCCCGGTGCAACGCGTGCCGGAACCCGTCGATCTGTCCGTGATCGCGAGCGAACTCGCGGCGCGCATGCAAAGCGAGGACAGCATGCGGCTGATCACGCGGCTCGCGCCGTCGGCGGTGATCGAAGCCGACGAAACGGATATGCGGCGCGTCGTCGGCAATCTGCTGGAGAACGCGCGCAAGTATGGTTTGAGCGACGGCGACGGCATCCCGCATGTGATCCTGGAAACGCGTGTGTCGCATTCACGCGTGGAACTGTCGGTGGTGGACGAAGGCCCCGGCATTCCGGAAGATCAACTGGCGCTCGTCACACGTCCCTTCTATCGCGTGAATTCGGCGCGCACTCAGGCGAACGGCACGGGTCTCGGCATGGCGATCGTGCAGCGGCTCGTCGGCCGTTATCGGGGCGCGCTGCGGTTGCGTAATCGCACGCCGGGCCCGGGTCTGGAAGTCACCATCGAGTTTCCCCTCGCCAAGGGCGCCTAAGAGAAGTGCGGCCGGCGCCCGCGTCACAGCGCACGTCGGCCACGCACGACCCACGCACTCTCAATGCCCGCTCCGTTGAATAATAACTATCCGGGTCGTTAGAAAAAAACTATTGAGGCGATAGTTCAATAGAGCTATAGTGAAAAGCCTGTCACGCGCTCGTGATGACGCGCTGGTAGCCTCAGCATGCTTTTTTTCCAACACACGAAGGAGCACTCGCATGAAAACCGTTGGCGACAAACTCGAAGCGTTCACCGTCACCGCTGCCAAGCCTGGCTTCAACAATCACGAGGAAAACGGCGCCTCGGCGTTCGAAGAAATCACGGAGCAGTCGTTCCCGGGCAAGTGGAAAATCATCTACTTCTACCCGAAGGATTTCACGTTCGTGTGCCCCACGGAAATCGTCGAGTTCGGCAAGCTGGCGAAAGACTTCGAAGAGCGCGACGCCGTGCTGCTAGGCGGCAGCGTCGACAATGAATTCGTGAAGCTCGCGTGGCGCCGCGAGCATAAGGACCTGAGCAAGCTGAACCATTATTCGTTCGGCGACGTGAAGGGCGAGTTGATCGACCAGCTCGGCGTGCGCGACAAGGAAGCGGGCGTGGCGCTGCGTGCAACGTTCATCGTCGATCCGGACAACACGATCCAGCACGTGTCGGTCAACAACCTGAACGTGGGCCGCAATCCTGAGGAAGTGCTGCGTATTCTCGACGGCTTGCAGACGGACGAACTCTGTCCATGCAACCGCGCAGTCGGCGGCGCAACGCTGTAAGCCGTGCCGGCCCGAGCCCGCCACGCTTGAAAAAGCCGCGGGCTTTTTTATCGACAACCCGATAGGAGATGACAATGGAATTCTTGTCTTCCATTAAGGCGCTCATACCCGACTACGCGAAAGACATCCGCCTGAACCTGGACGGCACAATTGCGCGTTCGTCGCTCGAAGGCAACGACGCGGTCGGCGTCGCGCTGGCCGCCGCTTTCGCCGCCAAAAGCAACGTAATCGTCAACGCAATACGCAACGCGGGTGTGCTGTCTCCCGAAGAGATGAACGGCGCGCTGACGGCCGCCGCGTTGATGGGCATGAACAACGTCTGGTATCCGTATGTCGAGATGGCGGAGAACGCGGACCTGAAATCGCAACCGGCGCAGTTACGCATGAACGCCTATGCGTCGCATGGCGGCGTGGACAAGCGGCGCTTCGAGATGTACGCGCTGGCCGCTTCGATCATCGGCAAATGTCACTTCTGCGTGAAGTCGCACTTCGACACGTTGATCGCCGAAGGCATGAGCGCGACGCAGTTGCGCGACGTGGGTCGCATCGCGGCAGTGGTCAATGCGGCTGCGCAGTGCATTGCCGCTGAATAAGCTAGCGGCTTGCGGGTTTGCCTCGCCTTGACCGTGGGCAGCGGGGCAGCGACACAGCGGCGCAGCGGCGAGCTTGGCCGCCGCGCGCGCGCCACCTGATGCGTCAATGCCAACGGGTGCATCAACCCTTGATCAGCAACACCACGGCTTGTGCTTCTATGCCCTCGCCTCGCCCGAGATAGCCAAGCTTCTCATTGGTCTTGGCTTTCACATTGACCTTGTCCGCCGGCAGGCCGAGGTCGGCGGCAATGTTCGCGCGCATGCCTTCGATATGCGGTGCGAGCTTGGGCGCCTGCGCCACCACGCTGCTGTCCACGTTCGCAATCGCGAAGCCCGCTGCCTTCACGCGAGCCACGCATTCGCGCAGCAAAACGCGGCTGTCGGCGCCGGCAAACTTCGCATCCGTATCGGAGAAGTGACGGCCGATATCGCCCATCGCGGCGGCGCCGAACAGAGCGTCGGTGATCGCGTGCAACAGCACGTCGGCATCCGAATGGCCGAGCAAGCCGCGCTCGTACGGAATCGTCACGCCGCCAATAATCAACGGACGCCCCGGCACCAGCGCATGCACGTCATACCCTTGCCCAATTCTGAAATCCATCTGCGTCAAGTCCTCAAGTCCGTTCACTAAAAATGAAATCACTCATCACGATGCCGAACTGCGCAGCAAAATAGCCTCGGCGAGATCGAAGTCTTCTGGATACGTCACCTTGAAGTTTCGCAAGCTGCCTTGCACCAGCTTCGGCGCATGCCCGGCCCATTCGATTGCGCTCGCTTCGTCGGTCAGGTCGTGGCCGTCGGCTTGCGCGCGCAAGATCGCTTCGCGCAACATGCCGATGCGGAACATCTGCGGCGTTTGCGCCTGCCACAGGCCGTCGCGCGATTCGGTGCGCGCAATGCGTCCGTCCGCCGATGCCTTGTCGATGCGCTTTAACGTGTCCGCAACCGGCAACGCCATGATGCCGCCTACCGCATCGTCCCTGAGCGCGCCCGTCAGCGTACGGATCAGGTGAGGCGTGATGCCCGGCCGCGCCGCGTCGTGCACGAGCACCCAGTCGTCGTCGCGCGCGTTGAATTCGGTGAGCGCATGCAGGCCGTTGAGCACCGACGCCTGGCGCGACGCCCCGCCGCACCGGCGCACGGCAAAACGCAAGCCGCCGAAGCGGCGCGCGTCGAAGTGCTGGTCGTCAGGCGCGATCACGACGAGCGTTTGTGCGAACTCACTGCAGGCGTCGAACGCGGCGAGCGAATAATGCAACATGTCGCGGCCGGCCACAGTGCGATATTGTTTGGGCATCGCGGCGCCGGAACGGCTGCCGGTGCCTGCGCACGGAATCAGGGCAAATAGACGGGAAGTCACGAGTGCGGATGCCGCGAGGTCAAAGTAAAGGACGGATTTTATAATAGGTCCTTCGCATCCACGCCCCGACACGCGTAAACTTGGCCGTCCGTGTGAGCCCGAGGCCGCCTTTTCTCTTCTATGCCAGACATCGCCGCATCATCGCAGTACGCCCCGCCCGTCGCGCTCGTCAAAGCCGGCCAGCGTTTCGCCTTCGACGGCACGCACGGCTCGTCCGACGCGCTGCTGATCGCCCGCTACCATCTCGCCTACCGTGAGAAGGTGCCGCTGCTCGCCGTCGTGTGCGAAAGCGCTGTGGACGCGCAGCGCCTGTCGCAGGAAATCGGCTTTTTCGCGCCGCAGGCGCGCGTGCGTCTGTTGCCCGACTGGGAAACGCTGCCTTACGACACCTTTTCGCCGCACCAGGATCTCGTTTCCGAGCGCCTCGCCACGCTGCACGATCTCGGCGAAGGCCGTTGCGACATCCTGCTCGTGCCCGCCACCACGGCGTTGTACCGGATGCCGCCGGCGTCGTTTCTCGCGGCCTACACGTTTTCGTTCTCGCAGGGCGAGCGGCTAGACGAGGCGAAGCTGAAAGCCCAACTGACACTGGCCGGCTACGAACACGTGAGCCAGGTGGTGCGCCCGGGCGAGTACTGCGTGCGCGGCTCGCTGCTCGACCTTTATCCAATGGGTTCGCCGTTGCCGTACCGGATCGACCTGTTCGACGACCAGGTCGACTCGATCCGTGCGTTCGACCCCGACACGCAGCGCAGCCTGTATCCGGTGAAAGACGTGCGCCTGCTGCCTGGCCGCGAGTTTCCGTTCGACGAAGCCGCGCGCACCGCTTTCCGCAGCCGCTGGCGCGAGACCTTCGAAGGCGATCCGAGCCGCGCGTCGATCTATAAGGACATCGGTAACGGCGTGCCGTCGGCGGGCATCGAATATTATTTGCCGCTTTTCTTCGACGACACCGCCACGCTGTTCCACTATTTGCCGCAAGGCGCGCAACTGGCGTTCATCGGCGATCTGGACGCGGCGATCCGGCGCTTTGGCAACGACACCAAGCAGCGCTACAACTTCCTGTCGCACGACCGCGACCGGCCCATTCTCGAGCCGCAGCGGCTGTTCCTGTCGGACGAAGACTTCTTCACGCTCGCGAAACCGTTCGCGCGGCTCGTGCTGCCGGCCAACGCGGGCGGCGGCTGGTCCACGCCACTGCCGAATCTCGCCATCGACCGTCACGCGGAAGATCCCGTATCGGCGTTGCGCACCTACCTCGACACCACGCCGAACCGCGTCCTGTTCGCTGCCGAATCGGCGGGTCGGCGCGAAACGCTGTTGCAACTGCTCGCGGACAACCATCTGAAGCCCGCGTCGAGCGACAGCTTCCAGGACTGGCTGACGGGCGACGCGCCTTTTTCGCTCGGCGTCGCGCCGCTCGCGAACGGCTTTGCGGTCCCCGTGGACGGCATCGCGATCATCACCGAAACCGAGCTTTACGGGCCGCTCGCGCGGCGCGCCGGTCGCCGCCGCCAGGAACAGGCGAGCAACGTCGATTCGATGGTGCGCGACCTGTCGGAGCTCAAGGTCGGCGATCCGGTCGTGCATTCGCAGCACGGCATAGGCCGTTATATGGGCCTCGTCACCATGGACCTCGGCGAAGGCGAGACCGAGTTTCTGCATCTCGAATACGCGGGCGACAGCAAGCTCTACGTGCCGGTCGCGCAGTTGCATGTGATTTCGCGCTACAGCGGTGCCGATCCCGAAAGCGCGCCGTTGCATTCGCTCGGCTCGGGTCAATGGGAAAAGGCCAAACGCAAGGCCGCGCAGCAGATTCGCGACACCGCCGCGGAACTGCTCAATCTGTACGCGCGCCGCGCCGCGCGTTCGGGCCACGCGTTCGCGCTCGAACCGAAAGACTACGTGAAGTTCGCCGAGAGCTTCGGCTTCGAGGAAACGCCCGACCAGGCCGCGGCGATCGCAGCCGTGATCGGTGATATGACGAGCGGCAAGCCAATGGACCGCCTCGTTTGTGGCGACGTGGGCTTCGGCAAGACCGAAGTTGCGCTGCGTGCGGCGTTTATTGCTGTCATGGGCGGCAAGCAGGTCGCGCTGCTCTCGCCCACTACGCTCCTCGCCGAACAGCACACGCAGACCTTCACGGACCGCTTCTCCGACTGGCCCGTGCGAATCGCCGAACTGTCGCGCTTCAAGTCGACC
Organism: Paraburkholderia strydomiana; assembly: GCF_031456815.1. Lineage (NCBI taxonomy): Bacteria > Pseudomonadati > Pseudomonadota > Betaproteobacteria > Burkholderiales > Burkholderiaceae > Paraburkholderia > Paraburkholderia strydomiana. Next base: position 329,402 of record NZ_JAVDVL010000005.1, on the reverse strand, counting down.
AAGGAAGTCAACGCGGCGATCCAGCAGATCAACGAAGGCAGCGTCGACATTGTGATCGGCACACACAAGCTGCTGTCGTCGGACGTACAGTTCAAGCGGCTTGGACTCGTGATCATCGACGAGGAACATCGCTTCGGCGTGCGGCAGAAAGAGGCGCTCAAGGCATTGCGCGCCGAAGTGGATGTTCTCACGCTCACCGCCACGCCGATCCCGCGTACGCTCGGCATGGCGCTCGAAGGCCTGCGCGACTTTTCTGTTATCGCGACCGCGCCGCAAAAGCGTCTGGCGATCAAAACGTTTGTGCGTCGCGAGGAAGAAAGCGTGATTCGCGAAGCGATGTTGCGCGAACTGAAGCGCGGCGGCCAGGTGTACTTCCTGCACAACGAGGTCGAGACGATCGAGAATCGCCGGCAAATGCTCGAAGCGCTCGTCCCCGAAGCACGCATTGCGGTCGCACACGGGCAGATGCACGAGCGCGAACTCGAACGCGTGATGCGTGACTTCGTCGCACAACGCGCGAACGTGTTGCTGTGCACGACGATTATCGAAACCGGCATCGACGTGCCGAGCGCGAACACGATCCTGATTCATCGCTCGGACAAGTTCGGCCTCGCGCAATTGCATCAACTGCGCGGACGCGTGGGACGCTCGCATCACCAGGCGTACGCGTATCTGCTCGTGCACGATCCGCAAGGGCTGACCAAGCAGGCGCAACGCCGTCTGGAAGCGATCCAGCAGATGGAAGAACTCGGCTCGGGCTTCTATCTGGCCATGCACGATCTGGAGATTCGCGGCACGGGCGAAGTGCTCGGCGACAAGCAGTCGGGTGAGATTCACGAGATCGGCTTCCAGCTTTACACCGACATGCTCAACGACGCAGTGAAGGCGCTCAAGGACGGCAAGGAGCCCGACCTCACCGCGCCGCTCGCCGCCACGACAGAGATCAACCTGCACGCGCCGGCGATTCTTCCCGCCGACTATTGCGGCGACGTGCAGGAGCGTCTGTCGCTGTACAAGCGCCTCGCGAATTGCGAGCACAGCGATGCGATCGACGGCATTCAGGAAGAACTGATCGATCGCTTCGGCAAACTGCCGCCGCAAGCGCATGCGCTCGTGGAAACGCATCGTCTGAGACTCGCGGCCAAGCCGTTGGGCATCTCGAAGATCGACGCGGGCGAAGCGGTGATCGGTCTGCAATTCATTCCGAATCCGCCAATCGACGCGATGCGTATCATCGAGATGGTGCAGAAGCACAAGCACATCAAACTGGCCGGTCAGGACAAGCTGCGTATCGAAACACGCAGTCCCGATTTTGCTGTGCGGGTGGCTACCGTCAAGGAAACGTTGCGGGCGTTGGGCTCGCCAAGCCGGGGCACGGCAGCGGCGGCCGCGGCCCGTTAGAAAAACGCGGTACGTCTAGCGTTTTCCCGCAATGCTGCGGCGCGCAAAACGCGCGCCGCAGCATACGGGGCGGCTTTTTTTGGGTATGATCGAAAGACTCAAATGCCGGAGTCTTGTCATGTCTCATGTCGCTGATTCAGCGCAGTCCTCGCAAACATCCGCAACTGCTTCGTCCGATTCCGCCTCTGGCACTACGCCTGTCTCGCTTCCCTGGGTCACCCGTCTCGTGTCGATGGACACGGTAAGCCGCAATCCGAATCTCGGTCTGATCGAAACCGTGCGCGACGAATTGCGCGCGCTCGGCATTGAAGGCACGCTCACGCACGACGCCAGCGGCAAATGGGCCAACCTGTTCGCCACGATCCCTGCACACGACGGCGAAACGAATGGCGGCGTGGTGTTGTCGGGCCATACCGACGTGGTGCCCGTCGACGGTCAGCAATGGGACAGCGATCCGTTCAAGCCGGAAATTCGTGGTGACAAGCTTTATGGCCGCGGCACTTGCGACATGAAGGGCTTTATCGGCGCCGCGCTTGCGCTCGTGCCCGACATGCAGCGCACGAAGCTCGCCAAGCCGATTCACTTCGCGCTTTCATTCGACGAAGAAGTGGGTTGTGCAGGCGCGCCGCTCCTGATCGCCGACCTGATGAAACGCGGCGTGAAGCCGGACGGCTGTATCGTGGGCGAGCCGACGAGCATGCGGCCCATCGTGGCGCACAAGGGCATCAACGCCTACCAGTGCTGCGTGCGCGGCCAGGCGGCGCACTCGTCGCTCACGCCGAAAGGCTTGAATGCGATCGAATACGCGGCGCGACTCATCTGTTATATCCGCGACATGGCCGATCAGTTCCGCGAGCAAGGCCCGTTCGACGAACTGTACGACGTGCCGTTCACCACCGCGCAAACCAGCACGATCGTCGGCGGCAACGCAATCAATACAGTGCCGGCCGAGTGCAAGTTCCAGTTCGAATTCCGCAATCTGCCCACGCTCGATCCCGAGCCGATCTTCGCGCGTATCGACCAGTACGCACGCGAAACACTGTTGCCGAAAATGTTGCGCGAGCATCCATTGGCGGCAATCGAGATTACGAAGATCGCCGCGGCGCCCGGACTCGATTCGTCGGAGCAGGCAGCTATCACGCAACTCGTGCGCGCGCTGACGGCGGACCAGGACAAGCGCAAGGTCGCTTACGGCACAGAAGCCGGGCTCTTTTCGCTGGCGGGTATTCCGAGCATCGTGTGCGGGCCCGGCGACATTCAGCAGGCGCACAAGGCGAATGAATTCGTCGCTTTGGATCAACTCGTGCAGTGTGAACGCTTCTTGCACAAGTTCATTCACAGCATGTCCGTCGAAGCGCATGCGCACTGAAACCGTCGCCTGAGTAACGAGAAACCATACTTTCACTATCGCCCGCTTCTAGCCCAATCTCGCCCACGCCCATGTCAACCGCCACGCCGCAGCACACCGACCACACGATCGACGGCGAGCCGATCCCCACTCTCGACGACATCGCCGCGCAGCACTTTGCGCTGACGCCGTGGGTGGCTCGAACGCCGGTATTCGACAGGCTCGACTTCGCGTCGCTCGAAGGCACGGTGGTGAACTTCAAGTTCGAACTGCTGCAAGCGGGCGGCAGCTTCAAGGCGCGCGGCGCGTTCACGAACCTGCTTGCGCTCGACGAAACACAACGCAGCGCGGGCGTCACGTGCGTGTCGGGCGGCAACCATGCCGTGGCCGTCGCGTATGCGGCCATGCGGCTTGGCATCAGCGCGAAGGTGGTGCTGTTTCGCGCGGCGAATCCGGCGCGCGTCGCTCTGTGCCGGCAATATCGCGCGGAAATCGTGTTCGCCGAAGATCTTGCGGAAGCTTTCGAACTCGTGCGCCGCATCGAGGCCGAAGAAGGCCGCTACTTCGTGCACCCGTTCAATGGTTATCGCACGGTGCTCGGCTCCGCCACGCTCGGTTACGAATGGAGCACGCAAACGCCCGACCTCGAAGCCGTGATCGTGCCGATCGGCGGCGGCGGTCTCGCGGCCGGAGTGGCCACGGCCATGCGGCTCGCGAATCCGGGCGTGCACGTGTTCGGTGTCGAGCCGGAAGGCGCCGATGCAATGGGAAAAAGTTTCGCCGCCAATCACACGGTCAAGATGGGCCACATGCACGGCATCGCGGATTCATTGATGGCGCCGCATACCGAGGAATACAGCTATGAGTTGTGCCGTCGCCATATCGACGAACTCGTGACGGTTTCAGACGACCAACTCTGCGCGGCCATGCTCACGTTGTTCGGACAACTGAAACTCGCCGTCGAGCCCGCCTGCGCCGCTGCGACGGCAGCGTTGCTGGGACCGCTGCGCGAGAAGCTGCAGGGCAAACGCGTGGGCGTCCTGCTGTGCGGCACGAACACGGACCCGGTCACTTTTTCTGCGCATATCGAACGCGCTCGCCAGGGCATGTCACAGTTTCCGACATAAGAAACTGCCCTCGCCTTTTTGGGTTTTCCAGGCCGAAGGGCTGGCCTATCTGTCTGAGATTGGTATGATTTGGTCATCGATATCCAGGAGGAAACCCTATGAGCATGATCAAGGAATTCAAGGAATTTGCCCTTAAAGGCAACGTGATGGATCTCGCGGTGGGTGTCATCATCGGCGGCGCGTTCTCCACCATCGTCAATTCAGTTGTGAAAGACCTGATCATGCCGGTGGTCGGCGTCGCTACGGGCGGCCTCGACTTTTCGAACAAATTCATTCGACTCGGCGACATTCCCGCGAGCTTCAAAGGCAGTCCCGAGTCGTATAAAGACTTGCAGACGGCGGGCGTTGCGGTCTTCGGTTACGGCTCGTTCATTACCGTGGCCATTAACTTCGTCATTCTCGCGTTCATCATTTTCCTGATGGTGAAGTTCATCAACAATCTGCGCAAGCCGGCCGATGCCGCGCCGTCCGAACCGCCGCCGCCGCCCGAAGACGTGCTGCTGTTGCGTGAGATCCGCGACTCACTGAAGAACTCGCCGCGCTAGGACGGCGGTGAGGCGAAGCGCCCTCTCACGATTCAACAATTAAAAAGGCCTGTTGCGATGCACTCGCAACAGGCCTTTTCTTTTGATACCCGCTCACAGCAGTTGTTCACCATCCGCGACTTCGCAATTCGCGTCACGCCTTACGCCTGCTTTCGTGCCTTCAGATTGATCGCGCTCTCGATCATCGCTTCAAGCTGCGCGAAATTGACCGGCTTCGTCAAATGCGAGGTGAAACCAGCGGCAAGGCAGCGGCGTACATCTTCGTCGGTGCCAAAACCGGTCAGCGCAACCGCGGGCGCATCCCAATGCTCGCGATACGCCATGATGAAGTCGAGGCCAGTGCCGTCGGGCAAGCCGACGTCGCTGATAACCAGATCGAATTCCTGCAACTGCGTGGCGGCCAGTGCGTCGTCCACACGGCCCACCGTCGTGACGTCGTGGCCAAGTGTGCGAATCAGTTGCGCCATGACCTCGGCCGTATCCACGTGATCCTCGATCAGCAGAATGTTCAGCACGCCAGCGGGATGCACATGCTCGGGCAATACCGCCTGCAACCTTTGCGCAGGCGCCGCCGCGGTCGGCAGTGTAATCGTGAACGTCGCGCCGCAATGCGGCCCAGGGCTTTGGGCCGTGACCGTGCCGCCATGCACGTCCGTTAGCGCCTTCGTGATTGCGAGGCCGAGACCTAGCCCGCCGAACTGCCGCGTCATGTTCTGATCGCCCTGCTCGAACGCGTTGAACAGCTTGCCGATCTGTTCCGGCTCGATGCCAATGCCCGTGTCTTCGACGCATATCTGCACATGCATGCGCTCATCGCGCGTGCGCACGTAGATGTGTCCACCGTCAGGCGTGAACTTCGCGGCGTTGCGAATCAGGTTCCATAGCATCTGCTGCAGGCGCGCGCGATCGGCAAGCACGTAGTGATGCTGCGCGTCCTTGTGCACATGCACGTCCTGCTGCTTGACCTGGATCTCGCTGCGGAAAAGCTCGAGCACGCTGTCTATCACCTCGTGCACGTCGACCGTTTCGAGCGACAGGCGCAGCTTGCCGTTGGCCACGCGCGTAAGGTCGAGCAGATCGTCGATCAGACGCGCCTCCAGTTCGACATTGCGGCGGATCATGCGCACGCTGGAGCGCGCCTGATCCGGCAGGTCGGGAATCATCTCGAGCACGCTTGCACCGGCCAGTACAGGTGTGAGCGGTGTGCGCAACTCGTGCGAGAGCATCGCGAGGAAGCGGTCTTTCGCGCGATTCGCTTCTTCGGCGGTCTGCCGCGCCGCCTGTTCAGAAGCGAGAAGCCGTTCACGCTCCTGCATGGCTTCGCGTTCCGAATGAACATCTGTGCAACTGCCGAACCATTTGCTGAAGTTGCCTTCAGCGTTGCGCGTCGCGACCATGCGCGCATCGAACCAGCGATACTCGCCGTCGTGGCGGCGTATGCGCAGCTCGTGCCGATAAGTGCCCGCATTGCTTGCCACCGCTTTTAGCCAGCTGCGGCGAACTTCTTCGCGATCGTCCGGATGCACGGCGTCGAGCCAGGCCAACCCATGCGAACTGTTCTCGCCAAGGCCGGTGTAGTCGTACCACTGCTTCGACAGAAAATCGCAGTCGCCGGACGCATTGCAGGTGAGCACGAGGTGCGGCAGCGTCTCCGACAGGTTGCGGTAATGCTGCTCGCGGTCACGCAGCAGCAATGCTTCTTCCGACGCACGCTGCAAGCGCACTTGCGACAGAACGCGCTCCACTGCTTCGGGCAGGTAATCGAGGTAATCGCCCGACTTGGGCACTACGTCGGACACGCCGGCGCGCAACGCCTCGATTACGCGCGACTCGTCTGTAAAACCTGTCACGAGGATGGCGGGAATCCGCACGCCTTCCGAACGCAACCGGCGGAAAAAGTCGAGGCCGGTTTGCGGACCGCTCAGTTGATAGTCGAGCACGAGCAGATCCAGGCCGCCGTCCGCGAGCCGCTCACGAGCCGCCTCGACGCTTGCGCAGACCGCAACCCGGCAGCCGGCGCGTTCGAGCGACTTGCGCGCGAGCCGCAAGATGCCCTCGTCGTCATCGACGACGAGAATGCATGCTGCGGGCGGCGGAGACACTTCTTCAGTCATGCGCGAGTCGCGGTCAGTAGGTCTGGAGAGTATGTGGCATTGCTGTCACGTCATGATGACGCAGTGAAGCGATGCCCGGAAGGCAGCTTGACCACCTGCAGGAAGAAGCCGAGGCGACGTACCGCTTCAATAAACGCATCGTACTCGACCGGCTTCGTAATGTAGACATTGCAGCCGAGTTCATAGCATCGCGCGATTTCGCGGGGGTCGTCTGTGGTGGTCAGCACGATCACGGGCACGGGCGCGGTGTGCGGCGATTCCTTCAGACGCCGCAACACCTCGAAGCCATCGACGCGCGGCATCTTCAGGTCCAGCAGTACGACGGAATTCCTCAGATCTTCGGCATCGGCATGACGGCTTGTGACGCTACCGCCCGCCGCAGCGGCGCCGTCGCCCGCGTCTGTGCCGAAAAAATAATCGAGCGCCTGCTGACCGTCGCGAAAGCGCACGAAGCCGTTCGAAATGCCGGCACGGCGCAGATTGCGCTCGACGAGCGTGGCATGGCCGTCGTCGTCTTCGATCAGAATAATGCTGACCGTCTCCCCGTGACTCATATGCCCTCCATTCTGTCGGTTCCAGCCGGTTCATGCAGGTCAGTGCCACTGTCCGCACTGCGCCCGGCGCAGTTCATGGCCGCGCGGGCTGCTCCGGCAACACCACGAAAAACGTCGATCCAGCGCCTTGCGCGGACTCCACCCACACACGCCCGCCATGCCGCTCCACGGTGCGCCGCACGACCGCCAGACCGACTCCGTCGCCGTTCGCTACATCGCCATGCAGACGTTGAAATGCTCGAAACACCTTCGACATATAAGCGGCCGGAATGCCCAGGCCGTTGTCGCGCACATAGTACGTGCGCATGCGAATCGCGCGCGGCCCGTTTTCGTCGACGGGCTCCGGTTCGAGCGCACCGATCTCAATGCGTCCGTTGCGCGCGGGGTCCAGATAATTCAACGCGTTGCCAATCAGATTGCTGAAGATCTGTTCGATCGCGGCCGGGTCGCCCCATGCCGGCGGCAGATCGCGCACGGTAACAACCGCACCGCGCTCCTCGATGGCGCGCTGCAAGGTCTCGGCGACGCGCGCCACCACGCGCGCAACGCTGACCCGTTGCCATTGATATTCGAGCCGGCCGGCACGCGATATTCGCAACAGCGCTTCGATGATCGCCGCAGCCCGCGTGACCGCACTACGCAAGTATTGCAAGGATTCGCGCACATCGCCGTCGAGAATATGCGCCATACGTTTTTGTTCCGCTGCCGGCAGCCGCCCTTCGACGACGATGCTGTCCAGCTCATCGCACGAGACCTGCAACTCCTTCGAAAACCCTTGCAGGTTTACGAGCGGCGAGCGCAAGTCATGCGATACGCTGTAGATAAACATTTCGTTGTCTTGCGTCTCCTGGCGCAGTTCCTCATTGACGCCAGCCAGTTCCTGCGCACGCGCTTCAAGACGCTCCTTGAGCGACGCCTGCTCGGCCTCCGCCTCGCGCAGTCGCGCGCCGGTCTGATGCAGCACGGCGTCGAGCGCCGCGATTTCGTCGTTACCGGACAGGCGCGCGGCAAGCGGCCGCCCGTTGCCAAGGCGCTCCGCGTTATCGGTCAGCACTTCGAGGCGCCGCCCGATGCTGCGCGCAAACACGACTGCGGTACCCGCCCAGATCAGCATGGACCCGATCACTGCGGCGATCAGCGCATATTGCTGATGCTCGCGACGCCGCACCAGAGCCGCCGAGCGCTCAGCATCGAGACGCGAAGCTTCTTCGCCAAAGGCCGCGAGTCCGTCGCGAAATGCGGCGACTGGCTGCGGCAACGCACCACTCTCGAGCGCGGCGAGCGATTGCAGATTGCGCCCGTCACGCAACGCCTGCGAAATCATTACGGTCTGCGCGCGGTATGCGTCGATTGCGCGCTTCATCTTATGAACCCGCTCGACCTGCTGCGGCGTATCGGCAACCAGGGCGTCGAGCTTCGACAGACGGTCGCTTACGTCGATCCACACCGTATGCCGCTCGAGCAACGACGGATCGCCGATCACAATGCCGGTACGAACCCGAGCCGCCTCGCGCAGCAGCGGATCGACAATTGCCGATGACTGGTAAAGAATCTGCTTGCTATTGGTGACCCATTGCGCGGCTTGGGCTGTCTGCTCCTGAGTATCGAAGACGACGCCAAGAAGCGCCAGCTCCACCAGGCTGGGCACTGCGATCAGCAGCAGGCCCTTGGTGAATAATTTCATGTTCGCCCGAAGGTCGTTCACGCAGCGGCAGCTTGCGGGAACCCGCCAGCCAGACGGGCCATTATCGACGTGAATCGGCAATATTTCAACGTGAGCGCAAGATGCCCACGCCCACATAAAAATGACTTTTTTATTGGTGCAAGATGTTTTTTCGGCGCGTCGTGCGTCTATGATGGAGTCAGATGTGCTGGAATGCGAAGGCGCGCGGCGAGGCGGTTCGGCATGATTCGTGCGGGAGTCGGTGAGGCGGCGGAGTCGTCGAATCATCGTGAATCCGGCCTTGTCGTATGCTATAAAAGATCGACGTGCGGCGCGCGAAGCCGGGAGTTGTCGCATGAGGACGCTGCGTTTCTTGCAATTCTTTTTCAGGCGAATTTTTATGTCCTTCCCGAAAAAGCGTAGACGCGCGAAGGTGGACGGCGATGAGTCGTTCCTCGCGGTACTACGGCATTTCAAGCCCTTCGGTCAACTCGACACCAAAATTGCGCGCGCTCGCGCGCAAGACGAGCCGGTTCTTTATGCACATGTGTTGCCCGGTCTCGACGTGCTTCTATGCAGCGTGCGCGGCGCACACCCTCCTTACCCGGCCGCGGCCGAATTGCGGCGGCGCTGCATCGAATCCATCACGAATGCACTGGAACAGCCGCTCGACGGTCTCGAGAACGGTGGTTACTGGTATGAAGCGGACGGCTTCGGATTCCTGGTATTTGCGAGCCGCGCTCGCGGCAAGATCCTGACCGAGTTTGGCGCGACACGCGTCGGTGCGCGTCGCGGAGTTCGCCGGCAAGATGCGGCGGGCGACGCAACGCCGCGGTCGTTGCGCTAGGCGGAACCTCTCACCCTCCCTTGCACGGCGTGGTCATACGGTGACCACGCTGCGCTCATGCTTCGCTCATGCTTCGGTCATGCAGTGGTCACAGTATGATCGCGCGGCGAGCTTCGCTCCCGCGAACTCGTCACGCCTGTGCTACATCATCGCGCTTACGCCGGCCCTGCGTTCGCCGTGCTATGTAGACGGCACGCTAATCAGCCATAGAAAAACGAACGAAAAGCCGCCGCCAAGGGTCCAGTCGAACCAGCCCGCAGGTAGAAGGAAGTGCATCAGCTTCCCTTGTACTCGGCCGCGCTCGCGGGCGAAACGGTCGCGGGCTTGCGTCCGGTCGGCGCGGGGGCCGAAGCTGCGGAAGCATCCGAAGCCGCGGTCGATGAACGCTTGTTGACCGGCACCCCTTCGAGCGAAATCGCGGGCTTGGGCTTCTGTTTGGTGCCCGGCGGCGGCGCCGTCGGTGCCTGCCGGACTTGCGACAGCAGTTGAGTGCACGGCAACGGCTTGTTGTTACTCGGCGCCAGCAAGGGCAGCAGCGCGGCGAATGGATTGATGAGGCCGAGGCCCACAGCTGCCCCGCCCCGCAACGCCAGCGCGCCCACGTTCACACCGACGTGCGGGTTCTTGAACGTGCCCTTCGCATACAGCGGCGAGCGCAACGAGAACACGCGAAAGCCCTTCGTATGCGGATGCACGCCGAGGTCCATGGTTTCGTCGCGCAGATTGATATTGCCGTCGATGTCGATCACGGCGTCGTCGGTATCGAGTGCGAACACGCGCGAATCGAGCACGCCGTTGGTCGCGACAAAGTCCGCGGCGGCACAGTTGATCTTCACGTCCCGATTGCCGAACAGCTTTTCATACACGACGTTCGCGACGTTCAGGCCCGCGGCTTCCATCAGCAAGCGGCTCACCGTCCCTTCGGTGACGAGCGCCTTCACTTCGCCGTTCGAAGTGGCCGCGAGCGCCGCGGGCGAGTTGCCCGTCGCGGTCAGCGCGGCGTCGCCATTGATCTCGCCCAGCGCGTTTTGCATCGTCTTGAAGTTCGGGAACAGCTGCTTTAACTTCAGATGTCGCGCAGAGGTCGCGAAGCGTCCCTTCAGCGGCGCGCTGCTGCCGTCCAGATGAATGTTGGAAGCGAGCGTGCCTCCGGCTACGCCGAACCTCAACGGCTCGAGCGACAGCACGCCGTCTGTCATCACGACGTGCGTGTAGAGATCTGTAATCGGCAGATCGGCGTTCTTGACGATGCGCCGGCCGGTGAACTTCACGTCGGCGTCGATCGCCTTCCAGCGGTCGGTGCGGAATTCCTCGACCGGCAGGACCTTATCGGACGGCTGCCTGGCCGCATCCCCGCGCTTGGCCTTGCTCGCGTTGGAGTCCGCGCCGATCACCGGCGCGAGATCGGAGAACTGCAGCAGATGCGACACGAGTTCGCCCTGCAACAGCGGTCGCGGCCGGCGCGCCGTATAGGTCAGCGAGCCGTTCAGGTCGCTGCCGCCTACGCGGCCTGTAAAGTTTTCATACTTGAAGACGTTGCCGGTGTTCTTGAACTGACCGACGAGGCGCCCTTCCGTTGCGTAGGGCGGCGTGTCGGGCAACGTCACGCCTGTCAGCGAATAGAGTTTGGCCATGCTGCTGCCCTGCACCCACAGGCGCATATCGACGGCCGAAAGGTGCGCCGGGTCCGTGATGGTGCCCACGAGGCCGACATGCAGATCGCCTGCCTTCACATCGGCCTGAACGGGGAACGGCCGGTTGGCGTCCTGGAGCGCCAGCACACCGCCCACTTTGCCGCTGCCCGAGACCGGGGTCTTGTTGTAGGTGCCTTTCAGGGTCCAGCCGATTGCATACGGCGGCACTTCGCGCTGCGCGCCCCGCGCCGCGTTCGTGCTGTCGGCGCTAGCGCCGCTTGCGCTCGATGCCGCCGGCGCTTGTGCACCGCTCGCGCCCGATCCAGCTGCGGCCGCTGCGACCGCCGTGGACGCCGCGCCGCTTGCGCCCTTCGAACCGCCCGCGGTGAGCCCGCCCGCGGCGCCTGTCGCCGCCGTCGTGCCGGATGCGTGGATGTCCGTTGCAGAAGCACCTGAAGCCGCCGCTGCGGAAGCGGCCGAGGCCGCCGACGCCGCCTGCGCATCAGCCTGGGCGCTCAGTTTTTTCGCGCCCTCTTTGCCGACCGCTTCCGCCGATGCCTTGCGCGACGCCTCCTCCTGCTGCTTCATCGCCTCGCCGATCGGAATTGGCTGACCGAGCGTATCGACGACCATCTGCACGTCGACCTTCTTCTGCTCGTCAGAGAGCGCGATATTGCCTTTCGCGAACACGATGTCGTGCAACTGCAGCTTCCACTGCGACGGCGTTTTCGACGACGGCAGCTGGAACGTCCAGTTGTTGCGGCCATCGAGCATGCGTTCGAGATCGACCGAAGGATTCACGAGGTTGATCGCCGGGATCACGATGTTGTGCGCGATGAGCGGCAGGACCTTCACCTGGAAGTCGATCTCGTCGAGCGTCGCGAACTGCGGGCGCTTCGCCCAGTCGGGGTTCGCTATCGTGATGTTGGCCGCCGAGAAGCGCGGCCAGGGCACCCAGCTTTTCCAGCCGATTTCGCCGGCCGGGTGCCGGAAGCCTACTTTCAGATCCCCATTGATGGTGAACTGCCGACCGATCGCCTGCGTGACCTTGTCGTTGACATACGGCCGCGCGCGGTTCCAGTCGAACGTGAGAATAAAAACGGTGAGCGCAACCACGAGGATGACGATGATCGCGACTATCCATGCGACGATTTTGCCGATCCGTCTTCCCATTGTGCTCGACCGTGCCATCAAAAGGCTCCATGGTTTCTTGTTGGTTGTCGATCGCGCAGCAGATCTTGTGCCCGCTTTGTGCGCACGTTGAGGCTTGGCAGCTCAGCGGCTTGGGGCTCGAAGGCTCGGCGGCTCGCCGCAGGCCTCAGTCCACTTTATGATGCTGCATCGCGCACCCCGCCCTCTACGCACCACTTGCTTTCATGACCGATGTCCCCTTCGTTTTCGCCGATGGCATCGTCCGGCGCGATGCATCGCGCGGCCAGACCTTGCTCCAGTCCACCACGTTCGCGCTGCATGCCGGCGACCGCGTCGCCATCTCAGGCGCGTCGGGCTCAGGCAAGAGCGTGTTCCTGCGAGCACTCGCGCTGCTCGATCCGCTCGACGCCGGACGGATCGTCTGGCATGGCGCGCCCGTCGCGCGAGCCGCGATTCCTCGTTACCGGCGCAGCGTCGCCTATATCCGGCAGCGGCCCGCGCTGCTCGACGGCACAGTGGAAGACAATCTGCGTTATCCGTTCGAACTGCGCGCGTATCGCGACACGCGCTTTGACCGCGAAAAGGCGGCCGATCTGGCCGCGCAGGCTCGCCGTGCGGGCGATTTTCTCGGCAAACGCGCAAGCGAACTGTCAGGCGGCGAAGCGCAAATCACCGCGCTGATTCGCGTACTGCAACTCGCGCCCGAAGTGCTCCTGCTCGACGAACCGACTGCGTCACTCGACCCTGAGTCGTCGCACGCAATCGAAGGACTCGTGCGGGCATGGTTCGACGCAGATCGCCGCGCGCACGCTTCAATCTGGGTCTCGCACGACCCGGCACAAGCTGCTCGCATGAGCGAGCGTCATCTGACAATGCATGCGGGCGTCCTCGACGAGCCCGCCGTCACGTCCGAGCAAGGAGCGTCCAGCCGATGACATTGCAAAACCTGAGTCTTTGGGACGTCGCGATTGCCGCGTTGCTGATCGTCGTGAACGGCGCGGTGTCGGTGGCGCTCAAGCTCGATCTCGAACGCAAGCTCGCGTGGGCCGCCGTGCGCACCGTCGTGCAGTTGCTCGCGATCGGTTATGTGCTGGGTTGGGTGTTTCGCTACGACCACTGGTTTGTCGTGCTGCCGTTGATGACCGTGATGACGCTGATCGCCGGCTTTGCCGGTGCGCAGCGCGGCAGCCGCACCTACGCGGGACAGCGCGCGGACAGTGTGCTGTCGATCTGGGTGAGTTCGTGGCTGGTGGCAGCGGTCGGGCTCTTCGTCGTGATCCGCATTCACCCTTGGTACGAACCGCAATATGCGATTCCGATTCTCGGCATGATCCTCGGCAATACGCTCACCGGCGTCTCGCTTGGCATCGAACGAATGACCGAGGAGCTGACCGCCCGGCGAGATCGCGTGGAAATGGCGTTAGCGCTCGGTGCGACGCGCTGGGAAGCGGCGCAAGCGCCTGCTCGTCAGGCGGTGCGCGCGGGCATGATGCCGACGCTCAACCAGATGGCCGTGGTCGGCGTAGTCAGCCTGCCCGGCATGATGACCGGCCAGGTGCTGGCCGGCCAGTCGCCGTTGCAGGCGGTGCGTTATCAGATCGTGATCATGTTTCTGATCGCGGCATCGTCGGCGCTCGGCACGGTAGGCGCGGTGCTGCTCATCTATCGACGCCTCTTTTCAGCGGAGCACCGGTTTCTGTCGGCGCGGCTGATCGAACGGGCCGGCGTGCGGCGTTGAACGGTTCGGACCAGCTTCTGCCAAAAACGCTCCACCACCGTCAGCGTTTCGCGCTGATCGCGACAGTCGTGCCGTCGCTGAGCGTCAGCGTCTTCGTGCTGCCGTTCACCGGCATCGTGAACCGGAGCACCTGGCTCATGCTGACATCGTTCGGACACTTGAGCGATTTTCCATTGGCCGTGACAGTCTTCAGGCCATCGGGCTTGTGCGCCTGAAAATTCAATTGCACGGTCGCCGTGCCGTCGTCGGCGACGACCGGCGCGAGGCGGATCTGTGTCTGGCGAATCATCGCGCCATTGGAGTCGAGCGGCAGCGACGCGTAGTTCGGACACGCATCCGCCGCAGGAATTGCGCCGCCGGGCGGCACCGTCTTCCACGTGAAGTCGTCCGATTGACCGGAGCGAATGGTGCGCGTTTCCTGCGAGTTGCCGAATTGTTTGGAGGTGACGCGCACCGTGTAGCGAATCGGACCGTCGAGGGCGGATTGCGACGTCACCGTGATCGGCGTGGCCGCCCGAGCCGCAGGCGCGAGTACGCCGCAAGAAAGCACGCAAGCGAGAGAAGCGACAACTGGAACGGCGGAGAGTTTGAAGCTGGAGCTCATACTGTCACCTCGTTGTTGTGCCGCTGCATGCCCGCGTCAGTGCGCTGCCCCCGCATGGTCCAGGTAAAGCGCGCGGAAACCGGCAGCAGACGCGAGACACGCAACCGTTTTAGCATGATGCGTCACCAGTCTACCGCCAAGCGATGTCGCGCGCGCTCCCTGAGCATCGGGTGTTACCCCGCTTGCGTGGACGCGTTTTATCAGAAGCCGGTCAGGACCAGCTTGCCGATCGCGCGCCCTTCTTCGAGCAGAGCATGCGCGCGCCGAAGGTTCGCCGCATTGATCGCACCGAGGTGTTGCCCGACGGTCGTGCGCAACGTGCCGGCATCGACGAGACGCGCCACTTCGGTCAGCAGCTTGTGCTGTTCGATCATGTCGGGCGTGCCGAACATGGAACGCGTGAACATGAACTCCCAGTGAAACGCGGCGCTCTTCGCCTTCAGCAACTCGACCGGCACCGGCTTGCTATTTTCGACGATCGTGCAGATGCCGCCCTGCGGTTTAATGAGCTCGGCCGCGATCGGAAAGTTCTTGTCCGTGTCGTTGAACATCAGCACGTAGTCGACTTGTTCGATGCCGAGTTTCTTCAATTGAGCGGGCATGTCGCCGAAGTGATCGACCACATGATCCGCGCCCAGCTCGGTCGCCCACTTCGCCGACTCGGGACGCGACGCGGTCGCGATCACTGTCAGCTTCGCGAGCTGTTTGGCCAGCTGGATGCCAATTGAGCCGACGCCGCCCGCGCCGCCGAAAATCAGCACCGTGCGCCCCTCGTGCGCGCCTTGCGGTGAGACGCCGAGGCGATCGAACAGCGCTTCCCATGCGGTGATGGCCGTCAGCGGCAACGCGGCCGCATGCGTGAAATCGAGCGACGCGGGCTTGCGTCCGACGATCCGCTCGTCAACGAGATGAAACTCGCTGTTCGCGCCCGGTCGCGTGATGCTGCCCGCATAGAACACCGGATCGCCGACCTTGAACAGCGTCACGTCCGGCCCCGCTGCGACGACCGTGCCTGCGGCGTCCCAGCCGAGCACGCGCGGCGCCTTTTCGACGGTATCCTTTGGCGCGCGCACCTTGGTGTCGACCGGATTGACCGAGATCGCCTCGACTTTCACGAGCAGATCGCGACCAGTCGCTTCGGGTTTGGGGATATCCACGTCGATCAAGGCTTCGTCCTGGTCGATGGGCAAATAGCGGTAAAGGCCAACGGCTTTCATGAGTGCTCCCGTGTGTGTTCGAATGAGGTTGAAGAACCGGTGAGGTCCGCACGGGTTTTGATGCTGGCCGCGCCGTTTCACTGAGACCGCCGATCCATGGACATGATCGTAAGCCGCCTCTTACTTCGATAAAAGCGGCATAATCGCTGAAACATCTTTTTGATTTTCCAAATAATGGACGTTCCGGCATCTACTTTTCGCGATTCGCGGCTGGCTGGCAGCGAACGCGATCGGCTGGACTTGCTCGACGTCGCACTATTCGTGCGCGCCGCGCTGCTGGCAAACGTGTCGGCGGCGGGACGCGAGTTCGGCCTGTCTGCGGCGGTGGCAAGCTCGCGGATCGCGCAACTGGAAAAGCTGCTCGGCGCCCGGCTGCTGCATCGAACCACACGCCGCATCAGTCTCACGCAGGACGGCGAAGTCTTCATGGCGCGCGCCGAAGCGCTGCTCGACGCGGCCGCCGCAGCGCGAGCTTCGGTGGGCCGAGGGCAAGCGGAACCGCAAGGCCGCCTGCGCGTGTCGATGCCGTCGTCGTTCGGGCGGCAGCACGTGTCGCCCGTCATCACCGAGTTTCTGCGGCGTTATCCGGGCGTGAGCGTCGATTTGCGGCTGACCGATCAGCTTGTCGATCTCGTCGATGCGGGTATCGACGTGGCTATCCGTATCGGCGTGCTCAAAGATTCTTCGCTGGTCGCGCGCCGCCTCGCGGTCAACCGGCGTGTGTTGTGTGCGGCCCCGTCCTACCTGGCGCAGCGCGGCACACCACATCATCCATCGGATCTCGTACAGCACGAGTGCATGATTCTGTCGGATCAACGCGACTGGGCATTCGAAACGCCGGCGGGAACGCTCGACGTGCGCGTGAGCGGGCGCATGGTCACCGATAACGGCGAAGTGATCCGCGACGCGCTCCTCGCGGGTTTCGGCATCGCGCTCAAATCGACATGGGACGTCGCGCCGTTTTTGCGCACCGGCGAACTGGTGAGCGTGCTCGAAAACTACCCGCTCGCCGAGAAGGTGGCGATCTGGGCTGTGTATCCGAGCCGCGCTTTCGTACCGCCGAAGACGCTCGCGTTCATCGACTTTCTTGCCGCGCATTTCGGCGATCCACCTTTCTGGGACGTCGAGCCGGAGTGAGATTGGTGACATGCGGCATCGTTGATCTGAGCGCCGACGCGGACTGTGAGAAGGACAGCAGGTTCGCGAGGTCGTCGTGAACCATGCGTCCGTTAGCCTCGGTTCGGCATAACTTGGAGATCATAGATCCGCAGCTAGCGCCAAGCAGACTTCCGTCAGCAGCCGGAAGTCAGCTTCCAATACCTCACGAGCCAGCCTTGCCGGCTGCGGTACCTGACGATTTCCCATCGGTGTTCACGTCGGCCTGCGCGTCGTTCTGCGTCTTTTCCTGATACTCGCCGCCACCGCGGCGATCCGTGTCCTGCAGCCCACGTTCGACGTCGCTATGCGCCTGCTTGCCGACACGCCGTGGCTCTTCGTCGTGCTGCGAGCCGGCGCTCTGGTCGTTCTCATGCGGC
Source organism: Paraburkholderia strydomiana (assembly GCF_031456815.1). NCBI lineage: Bacteria > Pseudomonadati > Pseudomonadota > Betaproteobacteria > Burkholderiales > Burkholderiaceae > Paraburkholderia > Paraburkholderia strydomiana. The sequence goes on along the minus strand of NZ_JAVDVL010000005.1, from coordinate 311,923 downwards.
AACGGCGCAGCTGCGTCTTCCAATGACTCCGGATGCTTCTCGGCATGCGGATCGGCCTGCTTGCTGCCGTCCGACGATTGCGGTGTGCTTTTCATAACCCGCTCCTTATGTGTTCACTATTGCAGCCGACGCGAACGCGCCGGCTACGCTCCGTCCAGGCGTTTTCTCATTGCCGCGGTGATGCGCTGTCGAGTCTTCGAGTAGTCGGCCCACGGGTCGCTCTTCAGATTTGCAAGACGCTCATGCAGGTTCCCGATATTCCACTGATCGCCGCCAGTGGTTGACGCCACTTCGTCCCAGGCGAGCGGCACCGAAACGCCTAGCCCCGGCCGCGCCCGCGCGGAAAACGCGGCGACCGTGCTCGAGCCGCGGTTATTGCGCAAATAGTCGACGAAAATTTTCTGCTTGCGATTTTGCGCGCCCATTTTCGCGCTGAAATATTTGGGCAGCGTGCTCGCCATGTGCTGAGCGACCGCCTGCGAAAACTCCTTCACCTCGTCCCAACCCGCGTGTTTCGACAGCGGCACCACGACATGGAAGCCCTTGCCGCCGCTCGTCTTGCAAAAAGACGTGAGGCCGAGTTCGTCCAGCAGCGAGCGCGTCAGCTGAGCGGCCTCGATCATCCGGTCCCATCCGAGCGACGGATCCGGATCCAGGTCGAACACGACGCGGTCCGGCTTTTCAATGTTCGATGCCACGCCATTCCACGTGTGAAATTCGATGGTGCCCATTTGCGCGGCGCCGACCAGCGCCTTCACACTCTCCACGGTGATGAGCGGAGGATGACCGGGGTCGAGCCCGGGGTGCTGCGTGATGTTCGGGATCGACAGCTTCTGGCTGTGCTTCTGGAAAAACAGTTCACCGCCAATGTCCTCGGGTGCGCGCACGAGCGACACGGGTCGGTCCGCCAGATGCGGCAACATCCACCGCGCGACCGATTCGTAGTACTGCACGAGGTCGATCTTGCGCGCGCCGGTGCTCTTGTCGATCACGCGGTCCGGGTGCGATACGCGAACGCCGGCGACTTCGGCGGGCGACGCGGACTTTTTAGATCGCGATGCTGCGGGTTTAGTGTCCGCGGCTTCGTCTTTCAGTGTGGCGGTTTTGGCTGCCGCTTTGCTCGCTGTCTTTGCGGCCGGCGTGGTTGTCGTTGCTTCGCCAGCAGTTTTAGCGGTCGATTTAGCGGTCGTTTTAGCCGACGCCTTCGCGGTGGTTTTTACGCCCTTTTCCGTGTCGTTGTCCGTTGCTTCTGCCGCCGCCGCTTTGCCGGCAGAGCGCTTCTTATTCGCGCCTGAAGTCTGCACGTCGTCATCCGCTTCAGCCGCCGCGCGCCGTCCTGAAGGTTTCTTCGGCGCCGTGTCGGATTGGGCCTCGATATCGGTTTGCTGTTGCACGTCGTCCCCCTTGCGTGGTGCTTCCTTGACGATCTGGCGCGCCGGCTTGTCGCTGCGCAAACTGACGAACGACGCCTGGCGCACGATACCGTCGCTCGTCCATTCGGCGAAATTGCATTCGGCGACGAGCACGGGCTCGACCCAATGCACCGGCGTGCGACTGCGCTCGCGCGGCGGACTTGCGAACGGCATGCGTTTCGTCTCGTGTGCGTCGAGTTCTTTCTTCACCGAGCGCAGCAAGGCGGCGTCGAAACCGGTGCCGACGCGCCCCGCATATTGCAACTTGCCCTTGCTGTCGTACACGCCGAGAAGCAGTGCGCCGAACGCCGCGCGGCTGCCCGACGGTTCCGAATAGCCGCCGATCACGAACTCCTGGCGTCGGCGGCACTTGAGCTTGATCCAGGTGGCCGAGCGGCCGGAGCTATAGCCGCTGTCGCGCCGCTTACCGATGATCCCTTCCAGCGCCATATCGCACGCGCTTTTCAGCAGATCTTCGGCGCTGAACTCGAAGTCGTTCGAAAAGCGCAGCACGCTGTCGTCGACCGTTTCGAGCAGCGCGCGCAGAATCGCGCGTCTTTGCTGCAGCGGCACGCCGCGCAAGTCGTAGCCGTTCAGAAACGGCACGTCGAACAGATAGACGACGATGTCTTGCGGCCGGTTCGAATCGAACGCGTTTTGCAACGCCTGAAAGTTGGGCACGCCATTCTCGTCGAGCACCACGGCTTCACCGTCGAGCCACGCGCTTTCCACTCCGAGTCGTTCGAACGCCTTCACCTGCTTGCCGAACTTCGCGGTCCAGTCATTGCCCGCGCGCGTGAACACCTGCACGTCGCGGCCCTTCCCGCTCGCGTCGATGCGAGCGAGCACGCGATACCCGTCGAACTTGATTTCGTACGACCAGTCGTCCCCGGGCGGCGTAGCGTCGACGAGCGTCGCCAACTGTGGCTTGAGCGTCGCGGGCAGTTTCGCTGCCACCGCACCTTCTATTGCCGGCGACGCGGCGAGTTCGCGCAGCGACTCGCTGCTGCGCGTCGCCACGATGTCCGGACGCTTCGGATCGCCGCGGACGGGGGCCGCTGTCGTTCGCTTCGCAGCAACCTGCTTGTCTTTTGGCTTGCTCGTCTGCTTGCTCGTCTGCTTGCCGGCTTTCCCACTGGAGGCCGGCGCGGCGGCGAGCACACTGCCCGGCTGTTCTGCGAGAACATCGTATTCACTCTCGGGACGCGCCTCGTCGTCGCGTTCCTTGATGAGCAGCCATTGCTCCTTGTCGGCGTTGCCGCGCATGTGGCTGCGCACGAGCGTCCAGCCGCCGTGCAGTTTTTCGCCGTGCAGATGGAACTTGAGCTTGCCGGCCCGATAAGCACGCGCCGCCTCGGCCGCGCCGCCGACCGGCTCCCACGTGCCGCGATCCCAGACGATCACCGTGCCCGCGCCGTAATTGCCCGGCGGAATTTCGCCTTCGAACGAACCGTACTCGACCGGATGATCTTCGACATGAACGGCGAGACGCTTGACCGACGGATCGAGACTCGGCCCTTTCGGCACCGCCCACGAAAGCAGTGCGCCGTTCAATTCGAGACGGAAGTCGTAATGCAGGCGCCGCGCGTGGTGCTCCTGAATCACGTACGACAGGCCTTCGTCCGGTCCTGGCCGCGCCGCATTGCGCCCGACGCGCTTTTTGGCCGCCTTGTTGCCGGCGGGCTCGGGCGTTTCGTCGAAGCGGCGCTTGCGGTTGTAGAGGTCGAGTCGGTCGTTCATCGCGCGAACTCCATCGGGGGCGAGGTGGCGATGGCTTGCGGCGCCTGAACCGAGTCAACGCAGCCAACCGAGCGAACCGAGCCGTCGGATCGGCGCACGAGCGGGTTCATGCCGCGGTTCGCACCGCTAGTTCTGCCCTGTTGCGCCCGCCGCTCCATCATGCCGCCGCGCGGCGCTTGCGCGCGGTCGTAGTCGACTTGGCCGTGGCGCGCCCGCCTCCACTGCCGCTGCTAGTGCCGCTTCCACTCGAGCGAGGCGCGCGCGTGGAGCGCGTCGTGCGTGGCTTTTTGCGCGATGCCGTCGCGCCGCTGTCCTCTTGCGAATCGCTGTCTTCGTCGGCAGTCTCGTCGGCGGCAGCGCGCTTGCGCGTGCCCGAAGCAGGCTTGCTCTTACCGCGCCCGAGGCTGCGCTTGAGCAGGTCGGACAAGTCCAGAATGTCGGCCGATTGACGCGACTCGCGCGGCGCTTCGATATCGGTGATTTCCTCGGTCTTGCCCTCGCGGACCTTCCGGTCGACGAGCGCCATGATGTCGTCGCGGAACGTGTCGTGGTATTTCGACGGGTCCCAGGTATCGCTCATGTCGTCGATCAGCTTCTGCGCCATGTCGAGTTCACGCGCGCTGACGCCCGCCGCCTTGGTGCCTTCGGCCGGCAGCTTGAATTCGTCGAAGTCGCGGACTTCCTCAGCCCAGCGCAGCGTGTTCAGGGCGAGCACCGGGCCGACCGGAATCAGTGCGGCAAGATGCTGCTTGTTATGCAAGACGACACTTGCCACGCCGACCTTGCCCGACGATTTCATCGCCTCGCGCAACAGCGCATAGACCTTTTCGCCTTTGCGGTCGGGCGTCAGAAAGTACGGGGTGTCGAGGTAGAGAAACGAGATGTCGGGCGCGTCGACGAAAGCGAGAATATCCACCGTCTGCGTGGATTCGGGATTCGCGGCGCGAATCTCGTCATCCGTCAGCACCACGTACTTGTCCTTCTCGTATTCGAAGCCGCGCACGATGTTATCGCGCGTCACGTCCTTCCCGGTGCGCTTGTTGATCTGCTTATAGCCGACCGGATCGATCGTGCGTTTGTCGAGCAGGTTGAAGCCGACCTTCTCCGACTTCGTAGCCGGATACAACTGCACCGGTACGTGGACAAGGCCGAAGCTGATCGCGCCTTTCCAGATCATATGTGCCATCGTGCGCTCCCTGGGCCTAAGACCCATGGAGAAGCACCAAGCGTGCCACGGTTTTTTGACGACGCGCGGCGCAAGGCCGTTGGGCTATGCGCACGCCGCGCTGTAAGTCTTGCATGTTGGCGGCAAAAACTACGGAGTCCCGTGCATTGCCGCCCTTACCTCTATCGGCAAAGCAGCGGTACCGAAGCGAAACCGCGAAACCGCACGCGCCCGCCGCGCGTCGGCTCGCCGTCCAGTCGATAAGCAGGAAACCGCTGGACGAAACGGCCGATAGCAATGCGCGCCTCGAGCCGCGCGAGCGACAGACCCGCGCACTGATGGATGCCGAAGCCGAATGCGAGGTGGCGGTTGGGCGCGCGGCGGATATCGAAGCGGTCGGGCTCCGCAAACTGCTCCGGGTCGCGATTGGCCGCGCCGATGCACAGCGTGATCGGCGTGCCGCGAGCTACCGGTAGGCCGCCGATCTCCGTGTCGCTGGTCGTCATGCGGTTGCCGAGCTGGTTGGAGCTCTCAAAGCGCAAACATTCTTCGACGGCCGATTCGATCAACGACGGATCTTCCAGCAGCGCGGCACGCTGATCGGGCCATTCGGTCAGCGTGACAAGCCCGTTGCCGATCAGGTTCGTGGTCGTTTCGTGGCCGGCATTCAGAATGAAGATGCAGTTCTGCAGCAACTCTTCTTCCGACAATTGTTCGCCGTCGCCGCTTTCGCCGCGCTCGCCTTGAATGAGGCGCGTGAGGACATCGTGTTGAGGATCGCCCGGTTCGCGCCGGCGCCGCGCGACCAGATCGCGCAGGTAGTCGACGAACTCGGTCACCGCGCGATTGCCCCGCTCGAACTGCTCGCTGGTGAGCGAAGGTTCGAGCGCGCCGAGAATGGCGAGCGACCAGTCGCGCAACGGCTCGCGTTCCGCATGCGGCACGTCGAGCAGGTTGCCGATGATCTCCACCGGAATCGCCGACGCGAACTCGCCGATCAGATCGATGTGCCCGCGTTCGGCCGCGGCATCGAGCAGACCGTCGACGAGACGCACCAGACCGGGTTCCATTGCCGCTATCGCGCGCGCGGTCAGCGCGCCGGCGATCAGCTTGCGCACGCGCGTATGGCGCGGCGGATCGTTGAACACGAGGCTCGTGGTGTGATGCGTGTAGAGCGGCGAGTCGCCGTACTTGGGCTTGAACTCGACGGTCTTGTCCGAACTGAAGGTCTTCGGGTCGCGATATACGGCCTGCACGTCGCGAAAGCGCGTCAGGAAAAGCGAGCCATCAGGCATGCGCTTCACTGGCTCATGCGTGCGCAATGCGCTGTAAACCGGATATGGATTCGCGTAGAACTCGGGGCTCAGATGGCGCAAGTCGAAGTCGCGCGCGAGGATGGCTGTGTCGCCGGCGGTCGCCGTGGGCATGCGTTGTCTCCGTATGGTGTGCGTTGTTGCTCCTGCATCGCAATGACCGTGCTCCGCGCATTTAATGTGTTCTGGCGGTGCCTTGCGAGCGAGCGGTCGTCAAAGCCTTTCTCGTTGACGGCGCTCTCGCGCCGACTCGAAGGCCTGGATGCAGCGAGCGTGGCGCATCGTTTGACCCGTCAGTATGAACGAGGCGCGCGGGGATTGCATTGCCGCTAACCCGCGTTTTGGCATCCACGACGGCGCATCCTGTCGAGCCGTTACAATAAGCGGATTTCCTGCGAGCCCCGCGCTCGCCTTTTCTCGTCAATGCGTCGTTCATGAACCTCGTCATTCAAAGCCCCGCGCCGATTTCCGCCGATCATCACAAGACGCTCGTTGCGCTCGCGCGCGGTTCGCACGCCACCGTCGTCGACGCAAACGCTATCCGCATCTCCGACGCCGATATTGCGCAGCGTCCCGACCTGGACGTTTATTGCGGCACGCATCGGCTGGATTACGCGTTTGTCGAAGCGGGCCGTCAGTTGCGCGACTTCGGCCTCGTCGCGATGGACATGGATTCGACGCTGATCACGATCGAATGTATCGACGAAATCGCCGACTTCTGCGGTCTGAAAGCGGAAGTCGCCGCGATCACCGAAGCCTCGATGCGCGGCGAGATCAAAGACTTCAACGAAAGCCTGACGCGCCGCGTCGCGCTTCTCAAGGGACTCGACGCAAGCGCGCTCGAACGCGTCTATGAAGAACGCCTGCAGCTTTCGCCCGGCGCCGAGCAGATGCTGGCGGGCGCGAAAGAAGCGGGACTGAAAACGCTACTCGTTTCCGGCGGATTCAATTTCTTCACCGAGAAGCTGAAGGCACGGCTCGGCCTCGACTTCACGCGCGCCAATACGCTCGACATCGTGGACGGCAAGCTGACGGGCAAAGTGATCGGCGAGATCGTCAATGCCGATGTGAAGGCGCGCACGCTGCGCGAGACGTGCGCGCAGCTCGGCATCGAGCCGTCGCGCGCAATCGCAATGGGCGACGGCTCCAACGATCTCAAGATGATGGCCGAAGCGGGACTTTCTGTTGCGTTCCGCGCGAAGCCGGTCGTACGTGAAGCCGCCAGCGTGGCGTTCAACTATGTAGGACTGGATGGGTTGTTGCGGTTGTTTTGAGGTCTGCTGCGACGCGGGCGTGGTTGCGTCTTCGTTGCGCCTTCGTTGCGTCTTCGTTGCCTCTTCGTTGTGCCCGATGGCTGCGACTCGCTGAGCGCAGCACAATAAAAAAGCCCACCGCGAATGCGTCGCCGTGGGCTTATCTCACTGCGCCGACGCAGCGTCAGTTCACGCGAGTGCTGCGAGACACTGCTCGATATCCGCGCGCAAATCGGCTTCTTCCTCGAGGCCGATATAGAACCGCACCAGCGTGCCGCGATGCGGCCACTCGCCTTCGATGCGCATCGACGCAATGTCGTACGGCATCACGAGGCTATGCGCGCCGCCCCAGCTCCAGCCGATGGCAAACAGCTCCAGCGACTCGCAGAAAGTGTCGATCTGCGCGGCGCTATACCGTCCGTCGAACACGACGGAAAATAATCCGCCAGCTCCCGTGAAGTCGCGCTTGAAGAACTCGTGCCCCGGACAGTCTTCAATCGCCGGATGCAACACCGCGGCGATCTCCGGCCGCGTCTTCAGCCACTGCGCGAGCGCGAGCGCCGAGCGGTCGTGCTGCTGGAAACGCACTTGCATCGTTGGCAAGCTGCGCAGGATCAACGAGCAGTCATCCGACGACACGCCGATGCCCATGCGCATGCGCGCCGCCTTGAGCTTCAGATGCAGTTCGCGATCGACGGTAATGGTGGCGCCCATCAGCACGTCGCCGCCGCCCGACTGATACTTCGTGAGCGCCTGCACCGAGATGTCGACGCCGTGATCGAACGGACGGAAACCGAGCCCGGCGGACCAGGTGTTGTCGATTGCCGTCACCACGTTACGCGCGCGGGCGGCCGCGGTGATAGCAGGCACGTCGGCCACTTCCATCGTCACGGAACCGGGTGCTTCCAGCCAGATGAGCCGCGTGTTCGGCTGGATCAGCTCGGCAATGCCCGCACCGATCATCGGGTCGTAATAACGAACGGTCACGCCGAAATCGCGTGCGAGCCAGTCGCCGTGATCGCGGTTCGGCGAGTACACGTTGTCGGGAATCAGCACGTCGTCGCCCGCTTTGACGAGCCCGAAGTACACGTTCGAAATAGACGACAGTCCCGAAGGCTGCAACAGCGCGTGATTGCCGCCCTCGATCGTGGCAAGGCGCTGCGCCAGAGCGAGCGACGTGGGCGTTGCGTGCAGGCCATAGCGCCATTGGGCGTCGTTTTTCCAGTCGAGCGCGCGCATGGTCGCGAGGTCCGGGAAAACGACGGTCGACGCGCGCGTGACCGGCATGGAGAAAGACTCGAAGCCCGGCGTGAGCTTGTCCTCTGCGTGCACGATGCGAGTCTGCAAAGACCGTTTGAGTTTGGATTGGGTCATGGTGAATTCAATGAAGAAAGACGATGCGAAAAGCGGCGAACGCCGCGCCGCTCACGCAAGAGTAGACGAGTCGGCGGAATTTCGCCGCGCCGGGTGTGGGTGCCGCGAACCCGCGAAGAGCGCCGGACGCGGAATCACTCGCCGGTTTGCAGGTTGCTGACGCCGCCTACCGGCCGGCCCGCACCCGTTGGCGCGGCCGGCGGAGCCGCGGCTGCGGGCGCCGCCGCATCGGAGCGAGTCGCGGAAGCCGCGCCGCCCGCAGCGGTCTTGCCGTCTTTCGGAGCAGCGGCCGCTGCCGGCACCGCTTGCCCGGCTGCCAGCGGCTTGAGATCGAACGGCTGGGGGTTCGAATCGTCCACGTTCATCCGGTCGCCCGCCACGGAACCGTCCGCCGCGAACTTGCCGACCCAGTTGCCGGTAATGTGCGTGCCGTCGTTCGATTCCTCGACTTCGAGCGTGTCGCCATCGCGGTCGCCGGCGATCAGAATCACTTCACCGGTGTCCGTGAACTGATACTCGCCATGAACGCCGGACGGATCGTCCGTCTTCGGGCCAAGGCGCAGCACGATCTGGCGTGAGCCGAGCATGCCGCTATAGCGCGGAAATCTGGCGAACTCGGGGCTCGGCTTGAGCGGCAACTGGATCGGCGGGGGCGCGGCGAGTTCCTTTACCGCATCGCTTTGCGCTCGCGCCGTTTCCGGCGCCAACACCACCACGCTCACGGACAGCAATGCGGCAACGCTCATAGCCGTCCAGCCGCGCCGACGCATCGCGCCTTTAACCGGTTTCGATTCCTGCATCCGTTCTTTCCTCAATTGCCTTGGCTACTGCCTGCTGCGTTTCAGGCGACTCAGATCCGTTCGAAGATCGCGGCGATGCCCTGCCCGCCGCCGATGCACATCGTGACGAGTGCGTAGCGGCCGCCAATGCGTTGCAGTTCGTACAACGCCTTCACGGTGATCAACGCGCCGGTGGCGCCAATCGGATGGCCGAGCGAAATGCCCGAACCATTCGGGTTGACCTTGGCCGGATCGAAGCCCAGTTCCTTGCTGACCGCACAGGCTTGCGCGGCGAACGCTTCATTGGCCTCAATCACGTCGAGGTCCGCAACCGTCAGCCCGGCACGCTCGAGCGCCTTGCGGCTCGCGGGCACGGGACCGATGCCCATATAGGCGGGATCGACGCCCGCATGCGCGTACGAAACGAGCCGCGCCAACGGCTTGATGCCGCGCTGCTCGGCAACGCTGCGCTCCATCAGAACGACAGCAGCGGCCGCGTCGTTGATGCCCGAAGCGTTGCCCGCCGTGACCGTGCCGTTTTCTTTCGCGAACACGGGCTTGAGCTTGGAAAAATCTTCCGCCGATGCGTTCATGCGCGCGTGTTCGTCGGTATCGAACACGGTGTCGCCTTTCTTCGACGGAATCGTGATCGGCAGGATCTGTTCCTTGAAGTAACCGCTCGTGATCGCGTTGGCTGCGCGGCGATGCGATTCGAGCGCGAGCGCGTCCTGCGCTTCGCGCGAAACGTCGTATTTGCGCGCAACGTTCTCGGCGGTCACGCCCATGTGAATGGACTGGAACGGATCGTTCAACGCGCCGACCATCATGTCGACGAGGCGAGCGTCACCCATGCGCTGACCGAAGCGCGCGGCGGGCATCGAGTAAGGTGCGCGGCTCATGTTCTCCGCGCCGCCGCCGATCGCGATGTCCGCGTCGCCGAGCAGCACGCTTTGTGCGGCCGACACGATCGCCTGCAAGCCCGAGCCGCACAGACGGTTCACGGTCAGCGCGGGCGTGTGCTGCGCGACGCCGCCGTTGATGGCGGCCACGCGGGCCAGATACATGTCTTTCGGTTCCGTATGCACGACGTTGCCGAACACTACGTGGCCGACTTCGTCGCCGGACACGCTTGCGCGCGCGAGGGCCTCGCGCACGACGCGCGCGCCGAGGTCTGTCGGCGGGAAGTCTTTCAGACTGCCGCCGAAACCGCCGATTGCCGTACGCACACCGCTCACCACCACTACGTCCCGTTGCATTGCTCGCTCCTCGTTTAGTCTCTCAAGATGGTTCGCTCTGGCTCGACCCGTATTGCGGCGCATATTGCGACGCTTGATGCGGCTCGTAATGTGACGCGTAGTGCGGCCCGCAAGGCGCGACGCTCAGCCCGCGAGAATCCGTTCGACCGCCGCCCGCGAAGGAATCGGCGCGACCGCGCCGTAGCCTTGCGTGGATAGCGCCGCGGCGACGTTCGCATAACGCGCCGCTTCGAAGGGATCGTCGCCTCCTACTAGCCGTGCGATGAATGCGCCGCCGAAGCAGTCGCCCGCGCCGGTTGCATCGACCGCATTGACAACGTGACCAGGCACGACGCGCCGCTCGTCGGGCGTCGCGATGTATGAACCTTCCTTGCCCAGTTTCAGCGCAACCACGCGTGGACCGTGCGACAGAAGGAAATCGACGATCTCGTCGCGACCGGTCAAACCGGTGAGTTCGGTGACATCGTCCCAGCTTGGCAGGCAGATGTCGGTCTGGCGGATGGCTTCGAGCATCACCGCGCGGGCCCGGTTCAACGGCCACAGCTTCAGGCGCAAATTCGTGTCGAAACTTACCTGCACGCCATTGGCGCGCGCATGCGTAATGGCTTCGAGCGCCGCGTCGCACGCGCTCAGGCTGATCGCGAGACTGATACCCGACAGGTGAATGACTTTGGCAGCGGCGATTGCGTCGAGCGGCAGGTCGCGCGGCGCATAACGGCTCGCCGCGGAACCTGCGCGCAGATAGTCGAACGCGTGGCCGTCGGGGCCATGCGAGACGAAATAAACGCCAGTGGACGCATTCGGGTCGACGCGTACGAGCGCGGTATCCACTTGCTCGCGCTCCCACAGATCGATCAGCAGGCGCCCGAAATGATCGGCGCCGACCGCGGACACGAAGCCGGTACGCGCGCCTTGCCGTGCCGCCGCGACGCAGAAGTTCGACGTGTCGCCGCCGAAGCCTTGCAGATAGTTCGGCTCGTCTTTCGCCGACTGGTTGAACTCGATCATCGCCTCGCCGAGCGCGAGGATTTCCGGTTTAGCCGACGTGTTCACCGACATCGTTCAGACCTCGCCCCACAGGTCGTGGCCGTCCGCGCCAGTGATTTTCACCGACACGAAATCGCCGACCTTGTAACGCTTCGACGCCTTCACGGCGGGCGCGATATACACGACGCCGTCGATCTCCGGCGCATCTGCTGCAGTGCGGCCAATACCGCCGTCGGCATTGATCTCATCGACCAGCACTTTCAGCGTCTTGCCGACCTTCTTGGCGATGCGTTTCGCCGACACCTCTTCGGCCACTTCCATGAAACGCGCACGGCGCTCCTCGCGTACTTCATCGGGCAACGCGCCGTCGAGCTCGTTCGCCGTAGCGCCTTCAACCGGCGAGTAGGCGAAGCAGCCGACACGATCCAGCTCGGCCTCGCGGATGAAGTCGAGCAGCGTCTGAAACTGTTCTTCGGTCTCGCCCGGAAAGCCGGCGATAAACGTGCTGCGGATCGTCAGATCCGGACACATTTCGCGCCACGCCTTCACGCGCTCCATTACTTTCTCGGCGTTGGCCGGGCGCTTCATGCGCTTCAACACTTCAGGATGCGCGTGCTGGAACGGCACGTCGAGATACGGCAACACGTGGCCCTTGTACGGACCTGCCGCCATCATCGGGATGACTTCGTCCACGCTCGGGTACGGATACACGTAGTGCAGGCGCACCCACGCGCCGTATTGCGCGGCCAGTTCGCCTAGCGCGCCGACCAGATCGGTCATACGCGTCTTGATCGGCTTGCCGTTCCAGAAGCCCGTGCGATATTTGACGTCGACGCCGTAAGCGCTCGTGTCCTGCGAAATAACGAGCAGTTCCTTCACGCCGGACTTGAACAGATTTTCCGCTTCGAGCATCACGTCCGCGACCGGCCGCGATACGAGATCGCCGCGCATGGAAGGGATGATGCAGAACGTGCAGCGGTGATTGCAGCCTTCGGAAATTTTCAGATACGCGTAGTGACGCGGCGTGAGCTTCACGCCAGCGGCCGGCACGAGATCGACGAACGGATCGTGCGGCTTCGGCAGATGCGTGTGCACATGCTGCATCACTTCGCCCAACGCGTGCGGACCGGTGACGGCCAGCACCTTCGGATGCACTTCTTCGATGAGCCCCGAGCCGCTCGCGCTCTTCTTCGCGCCAAGGCAGCCGGTGACGATCACCTTGCCGTTTTCATTGAGTGCTTCGCCGATCGCGTCGAGGCTTTCCTGCACCGCTTCGTCGATGAAGCCGCAGGTATTGACGACCACGAGGTCCGCACCGTCATACGTGCCCGAAATCTCATAGCCTTCGGCGCGCAGCTGCGTGATGATCTGCTCGGAGTCGACGAGAGCTTTCGGGCAGCCGAGGCTGACGAAGCCGACCTTCGGACTGGAAGGCGTCGGCGAGGTGGAGGAAATGGTCTGCGGCATAGGTGAATCCGGCGTATAGCGGTGACGTGGCGACAATGGGGACGATCGGGACAGCGCGGCGAGGACGGGAGAACGGGTCGTTCACAACGCCCAGATCCTGAGAACGAGCGTCCCGCGCACGCAACCCGCTATTGTACCGCGCTCGCGCCGCTCAGCCTGCCGCGCGCCGCACCAGCCATGCCGCAAGTCCGCGCCGCTACGCGCTGCACGGCTAGAAGCCGCGCCTGGCGGGCTCGGACGGCTACTTCTTTTCCGGTTCGGGATTGGCCTGCGGGCTAGCGGGCGCCGCGGTATTGGCGCCGCCCGGCACGTTGACCGCGCCGCCCGGCGTGAACGGGAATGTGGCGAACATGGACTTCGCCTGGTTCTGCATCTGCTCCTGCATCTGCACGAACATGTTCTTCGACTGCTCGATGTAGCTCGTCATCATGCCTTGCATCATCGGCGCCTGCATGTTCATGAACTGCGACCACACCTCGGGGTTCATCGCCTTGCCTTCATACAGGTTCTTCGACTGATCGGCGAGCTTTGCCTGAATGTCGATGAAAGCCTGAATGTTCTTTTCCAGATAGGTGCCCATCATGCCCTGCATCGCGTGGCCGTAGAAACGGATGATCTGCGACAGCATCGACGACGAGAACATCGGCAAGCCGCCGCTCTCCTCCTCGAGGATGATCTGCAGCAGGATCGCACGCGTCAGGTCTTCGTTGCTCTTGGCATCGATGACCTTGAAATCCTCCTGGTCCAGCACGAGTTGCTTGACGTCCGTCAGCGTGATGTACGTGCTCGTCTCGGTATCGTACAGCCGACGATTCGGATATTTCTTGATCAGTCGTTCGGCTGCTTTCTTTGTAGTAGTAGTCATGTAACGCCTTTGAGCGCAAGTAGAGCGCGGACGGCGTGCCGGCTGCGCAATCGGGCATTTGCGCAACCGGGACGCCGCCGGAACCATCCGAGCCAGACCGCGCTGCCTTGTGAGCGGCGCGCCTGTAACTCAGCCCATATGCAAACCGCCGTTCAGCGAAAAATCCGCACCCGTCGAAAAACCCGATTCTTCCGACGCGAGCCACGCCACGATCGAGCCGATTTCGTCCGGCTGTCCGAGGCGGCGCACCGGAATCGTCGCAACGATCTTTTCCAGCACGTCGGGGCGGATCGACTTGACCATGTCCGTGCCGATGTAGCCCGGCGACACGGTGTTGACCGTCACGCCCTTGGTGGCCACTTCCTGCGCGAGCGACATCGTGAAGCCGTGAATGCCGGCCTTCGCGGTCGAGTAGTTGGTCTGGCCGAACTGCCCCTTCTGCCCATTCACCGACGAAATGTTGATGATGCGGCCCCAGCCGCGCTCCACCATACCGTCGATCACCTGCTTGGTGACATTGAAGAGACTCGTCAGGTTGGTATCGATCACCGCGGTCCAGTCTTCGTGGGTCATCTTGCGGAACACCACGTCGCGGGTGATGCCCGCATTGTTCACCAGCACGTCGATCTCGCCGACTTCGGCCTTGACCTTGTCGAACGCGGCTTTGGTCGACTCCCAATCGCCGACATTCCCTTCGGACGCGACGAAATCGAAGCCCAGCGCCTTCTGCTCTTCGAGCCACTTCACGCGGCGCGGCGAATTCGGACCGCAGCCCGCGATGACCTTGTAGCCTTCCTTGTGCAGCCGCTGGCAGATGCTCGTGCCGATGCCGCCCATGCCGCCCGTTACATACGCAATTCGCTGTGTCATGACCTTGACTCCATTATCGTTTTCGAGGCGCCGACCGGCTGTTCCGACCGGCTACCTCTGCCCTCGCCTGATGCTTGATCGCGCCGCCCTCTCGCGAACGGCTGTGAGGCCGCTACTGCGCTCGCGCGCCGCGTGCGGCGCGCCTGAACACCTGGTCCGGCACCTCCTGGCGCCTCGCGCGCAGGCGGGGCGCGCGCTCGTTCAAACCCGCTCGAGCGCCAGTGCGACGCCCATGCCGCCGCCGATACACAGCGAAGCGAGACCCTTCTTCGCATCGCGCTTCTGCATTTCATACAGCAGCGTGACGAGAATCCGGCAGCCGGACGCACCGATCGGGTGGCCGATCGCAATCGCCCCGCCGTTCACGTTGATCTTCGACGTGTCCCAGCCCATCTGCTTATGTACCGCGAGCGCCTGAGCGGCGAACGCTTCGTTGATTTCCATCAGGTCGAGATCGTTCACGCTCCAGCCTGCCCGCTCGAGGCAGCGGCGCGAAGCCGGTACCGGGCCCATGCCCATGACCTTCGGATCGACACCCGCGTTCGCGTACGCCTTGATGCGCGCAAGCGGCGTGAGGCCGAGCGCTTCCGCTTTCTTCGCGGACATCACGAGCACCGCCGCCGCGCCGTCGTTCAGACCTGAAGCGTTGGCCGCCGTGACCGTGCCTTCTTTCGAGAAAGCCGGCTTGAGCCCTGCAAGCGATTCGGCCGTCACACCGTGGCGCACGAACTCATCGGTGGCGAAACGCACCGGGTCGCCCTTGCGTTGCGGGATTTCGACCGGCACGATTTCGTCGTCGAAACGGCCCGACTTCTGTGCGGCTTCAGCCTTGTTCTGCGACAACGCCGCAAACGCGTCCTGCTGTTCGCGCGTGATGTCGAATTCCTTCGCGACGTTTTCAGCCGTCACGCCCATGTGGTACTGGTTGTACACGTCCCACAGGCCGTCGACGATCATCGAGTCGATCAGCTTTGCGTCGCCCATACGGAAACCGTCGCGCGAGCCAGGCAGCACGTGCGGTGCGGCGCTCATGTTTTCCTGACCGCCGGCGATCACGATGTCCGCGTCGCCCGCAATGATCGCGTTGGCGGCCAGCATGACCGCTTTCAGGCCCGAACCGCAGACCTTGTTGATCGTCATGCCCGGCACTGCCGCAGGCAGACCGGCCTTGATCAGCGACTGGCGCGCCGGATTCTGCCCCGAGCCCGCCGTCAGCACCTGACCCAGGATCACTTCACTCACCTGCTCGGGCTTCATGCCCGCGCGTTCCAGCACCGCGCGGATCACCGTCGCGCCGAGTTCGGGCGCCGCGATCTTCGCCAGCGACCCACCGAATTTGCCTACTGCCGTACGGGCGGCCGATACGATCACAACATCAGTCATTTCGATATCCTCCGGGCACATCGGCTGATTACGCCGCAGCCCGTCACGTTAAAAATCTTGTTGCTCGTCAAAAACGCTCACTCGTCCCGTTGCCTGCGTCCGGTTGAACCGCACGCCGTAGCGCCTTACTCGCGCTGCCGCACGTAGCGCCCCGGCGCCGGCTCGATTACCGGGAACTCCTGCGATCCGGCCGCCGCGCGCGGCTTCACCTTCTTGCCGCCGTACTGATCGAGCCATGTGGTCCACTCGGGCCACCAGCTGCCGGGTACTTCTTTCGCCGCGCCGAGCCATTCGTCAGGCGTTTCCGGCAATTCCGCGGTTTCGCCGTCGAGCGTCCAGTAACTGCGCTTCTTTTTCGCGGGCGGATTGATCACGCCGGCGATATGACCCGACGCGCCGAGTACGAACTTCAACGGACCGGTGAGGAGCGGCACCGACGCATAAGCCGTTTGCCACGGCACGATATGGTCTTCGCGCGAACCGTAGATGAAGGTGGGCACGTCGACCTTCGACAGGTCCACCGGCTCGCCGCAAGTAGTCAGCGCGCCTGGCTCGCGCAGACGGTTTTCGAGGTACGTATTGCGCAGATACCAGACATACATGGGGCCTGGCAGGCTTGTCGAGTCGCTGTTCCAGTACAGCAGGTCGAACGGCACCGGCGTGCGTCCCTTCAGATAATTGTCGACCACGTAGTTCCACACGAGGTCGTTCGGCCGCAGGAACGAAAACGCGTTGGCGAATTCGACCCCGCGCATCAGTCCCGGCGGCGTACCGTTCTTGCCGCCGATGGTCTGCTCGCGCATCTGCACATGCGCTTCGTCGACGAAGATATCGAGCACGCCCGTATCGGAGAAGTCGAGCATCGCGGTGAGCAGCGTCATCGACGCAGCCGGATGTTCGCCGCGCGCCGCGGCCACCGCGAGCGCCGTGGCGAGCAGCGTGCCGCCTACGCAGAAGCCGAGCGTGTTGATCTGCTCGCGCCCGCTGATCCGGCTCACCGTTTCCAATGCCGTGAGAACGCCTTCACCGACGTAGTCGTCCCACGTTTTATGGGCGATCGACGCATCCGCGTTACGCCAGGAAATCAGAAACACCTGATGTCCCGAATCGAGCACATGCGCGACCAGCGAGTTCTCCGGCTGCAGGTCGAGAATGTAGTACTTGTTGATGCAAGGCGGCACGATCAGCAAAGGACGCTCGCGTACGGTCGCCGTGCGCGGCTTGTACTGGATCAGCTGCATCAGCTCGTTTTCGAAAACGACGGAGCCTTCGGTGGTCGCGAGATTTTCGCCGACCACGAAGCGCGATTCGTCTGTTTGCGAGATCTTGCCGCGCTGCATGTCCGTAAGCAGATTCATCACGCCTTGACGCAAGCTCTCGCCATGGCTTTCGAGCAAGGTTTTTTGCGCCTCGGGATTCAACGCGAGGAAGTTGCTCGGCGATGCGGCGGCCGTCCATTGCTGAACTGCGAAACGGATGCGCTCGCGCACTTTCGGTTCGGCTTCCAGCGCGTCGACCATTTCCTGCAGATAGCGCGCGTTCAGCAGATACCAGGCAGCGGTGAATGCGAAGGCCGGCGTGGAACTCCATGCGTCCGAACTGAAGCGGCGGTCCTTGAGTTCGGGCGCCTTCGGTGCCGCGCCGTTGCCGCTCGCCTGCTGGAGCAGGACCATTGCTTCGCGCGTGTAGTCGGCTTGCAGTTTCTGCAGACGCTCGGGGGGAATCGCCGCGGCTGGCATGTTCAAGCCTGCCAACGACGGCATGGCTGGCATCGCACCCGCTGCCAGCTTGCTGAAGTCAGGCATGCCTGGGAAGCCGGGGAAAGACCCGAGTCCTGGAAACGACGCTGGGAATGTTCCCGGAAATGCTCCTGAAAACGACGGCATTTGCGGCAAGCTCCAGGGTGTCGCGCCTTGCGCTGGAGGAACCTGCGGCATGGCGAACGGCGTGCCGTTGCCAGAGGGCGCCGCGCCGAGCGCGCGCCACGCATTTAACCAGGCGTCGAAAAATTGCTGCATGCCCGCGGCCGGTGTAGCTCCGCTCGTGTCGGCCTGCTGCGTTTGCTCCTTCGAGGAGTCGGTGCTGGGGGAAGCTGAGGAATGAGAAGCTGCCATACCTGCTTTTGACCGGTAAGTCCTTGCGGACGGTTGAGAGGCAGGTTCATGCGCACGTGGGCGATCGCTCGCGCCCTCGTCACGCCCTGTCCCATGTACGAGGAGCTGTGAGAAACATTCTTGCTCCCCATCGCAAGGCATGTCAATGCTTGTTCCCGATTTTGCCGCAGTGCGATAGTTTTTTAATTATCGTTTTCCCTGTATCGCCTGACGTGATTTTCGGCCATATGTCAAACGCATGGCTGATCTGCAAAAAAGCTCGCGTTCTACGGCGCTTTAATCACATTTATGAAGCGCAGCACAACGCTGAATCGCCGCTGCTTTATCGACTCGATCAGGTTCCGGCAGCGCAGCAAAAAGCGTAGTTCCCGCTATGGGAAACGGGCAGACGTATTCTCATGGATAGCGCGGCGTGCGACGCGTGCGAACGATCGCCGTGTGCCGGGGCCGCACGTTAGTCGTCATATCGTTAGGCCTCGGATCACACAGCGGGTCAGTCGCTGAACGTCAGTCACCGAGTGTTTGTGCCTGATCGTCGAGCCAGATCAAGGCGGCCATGCGGCCGGTCTCCCGATCGCGACGATACGAATAGAACCGTTCACGTTGCGTGACCGTGCACAGATCGCCGCCGGCAATGCGCGTCACGCCGAGCCGCTGCAAACGCAAGCGCGCCAGCGCAGGAAGGTCCGCAAGGTATTTGCCGGCGTTTCGAGGATGTTCGACGAAAGCACTCGCCGTGGCCTCTCGCCCGCTTTCGTCCGTGCCGTTCATGAAGGCGTCACGCACGTCCGCACCTACTTCGAACGACTCCGGTCCAATGCACGGTCCCAGGTACGCGTGCAACGCGCCCGCTTGCACGCCGGCGAGTTCCGCGACGCGTTGCGCCGTTTGCTCCACGATGCCTGCCGCGAGTCCGCGCCATCCCGCATGCGCTGCGCCGACTGCACGCCCCGCTTCGTCGCACAACAGCACCGGCATGCAGTCGGCGATCATCACGACGCACGCGATGCCCGCACGATCGGTAACGCTCGCGTCAGCCTGCGCCGGCGCACCGCTCGCGCGCGCTTCGCTAAGCGCGTCTTCTGCACGCACGATGCGCGCTCCGTGAACCTGATCGAGCCACGCTGCCTCAGTCAAGCCAGCTAGTTCCAGGAGCCGCGCGCGATTGGCGGCGACGGCCGCCGGATCGTCACCGGATTTCATCCCGAGATTCAGGCCGCCGGGCTGGTCCGCGCCGTCGCGCCAACGCCCGAACGGCGGCTCGCTCACGCCGCCGTCGCGCATGGTGACGAGCGCACGCACCCGCGGCGCCACGTTCCAGGCGGGTTGCACGACATCGGCAAAGCTCAGTTGCGGCAGGCTCGTCATGCGCGATCGTCCTCGTCTTGCTCTGAATGGTCCGCGGCTGCGTCGTCGTCATCGTGCTCATCGAGGTCGTCCATCTCCTCGCCAAGCGACGCTTCGTAGCCGTCTTCCTCATAGTACGTCTCGTCGAAATCGCCCGCATCGTCGCGGCCGAGACCGAGCGCCGCCGACAGCGCCGCGATGTCTTCGGGCACGTCGGCGCGCCATTGCATCGTGCGGCCGGTTTTCGGATGAATCAGACCGAGGCGCCATGCATGCAGCGCCTGACGCGCGAACTCGCCCGGCAGCGGCGTAACAGAACGCTTGCCGCGGGCGCGACCATAGACAGGATCGCCGAGCAGCGGGTGGCCAATATGCGCGCAGTGCACGCGGATCTGATGCGTACGGCCGGTTTCCAGATCGCAATGGATCGCGGTGACCGGCTGACGCTGCCAGATCGCCGTATCGACGCGCCGGAAATGCGTGCGCGCCGGTTTGCCCGATGCGCCCGTAACCACTGCCATGCGGGTACGCTCGCGCGGATCGCGGCCGATCGGCGCGTCGATCGTGCCTTCTTCGGGCATGTTGCCCCACACGAGCGCGAGATAGCGGCGCTTCACCGTGCGCGCCTGCAACTGGCGCACGAGGTCGGTCTGCGCTTCGAGCGTGCGCGCAACCACCATCAGCCCTGACGTTTCCTTGTCCAGCCGATGCACGATGCCCGCGCGCGGCAAGCCCGCCGCCGCGTCTCCGTAACGGTACAGCAGACCGTTCAGCATCGTGCCGCTCCAGTTGCCGGCCGCGGGATGCACGACCATGCCGGCCGGCTTGTTGACGACCACGAGCGTGTCGTCTTCGTAGACGATTTCCAGCGGCACCGGTTCGGGCGTGAACGCGAGCTGTTCGGGCAGCAGATCCGGCACGAGTTCGATCGTCGCGCCGAGCGGAACCGGCTGGCGGATTTTCGCGGGCTTGCCGTCGATGCGCACGCGCTCCGCCTCGATCCAGCTTTGAAGCCGGTTACGCGAAAACTCGGGGAACACGCGCGCGAGCACCTTGTCGAGGCGCTCGCCCGCCAGTTCGTCGGGAACCACGACATGGCGCGGGGTTTCGTCGGCGACACGGTTCGCCACGGTGGGTATCGTGCTCGCCGCACGGGCCTCGCCGAGCGCGTCGACGCCGAGATCGTCGTCGAGCGAATCGGCGCCCAACGCGTCGGAGGGGTCGGCGCTTACGTTATAATCTTCGTTGCTATTCCCGGCACCGGTTGCAGCGCCTGGAGTATTTGAGCGGGTCATTGAGTCTGGGTCACCTGGACGTAAAGCTAGACTGGAAAATGCGAGCCTTGAACACCATCACTAAAGCGGCGATCAATTTGAAGGCCATGAAGAACGCGGCCCGGAAAGTGGCCGGATACATTGCGTGTGCCGCAGCCGTCGCGGTTGTTGCGGCTTGCCACGGCCTGCCGGAGAAGACCGACGAAACGGCAACGTGGAACAACAACAAATTATATACGGAGGCGAACGACGCCTTGAGCGGCGGCGATTTCGGCAAGTGCGCGAAATACTTCGAAATGCTCGAAGGCCGCGACCCGTTCGGCCACTTCGCACAGCAGGCCCAGATCAACGTCGCGTATTGCAACTGGAAAGACAATGAAGCCGCGGCCGCCGACCAGGCTATCGACCGCTTCATCCAGCTGCACCCGGATCACCCGGACATCGCGTATGCGTACTACCTGAAGGGCATGATCCACTTCAACGACGACCTCGGTCTCTTCGGCCGCTTCTCCGGTCAGGACATGAGCGAGCGCGATCCGAAGTCGCTGCGTGAGTCGTACGATGCGTTCAAGGTCGTCGTCGACCGTTATCCGAACAGCAAATACGCGCCCGACGCCGCACAGCGCATGCGCTACATCGTGAACGCGCTTGCGTCTCACGAAGTCCACGCGGCAGACTACTACTACCGCCGCGGCGCCTATGTGGCTGCGATCAACCGCGCGCAACTCGCGTTGAAGGAATACAAGAACGCACCGGCTATCGAAGACGCACTGCACATCATGATGCTGTCGTACGAGAAGCTGAACCAGCCGCAACTGGCCGACGACACGAAGCGCGTCCTGGCCGGCACCTTCCCCGACAGCCCGTACATCACGGGCCATGCAAGGCCGGGTAAGGAAAAGTCGTGGTGGCAGTTCTAAGCCGCGCGGCACGCTGAAACATCGGCTGCAAGTGAAAAACGCCACGACCCAGGTCGTGGCGTTTTGCTTTGTGCGGTGGGTCCAAGCGTCGGTCTATGCGTTCGCTGATGCGTTCATGCGTTCGCGCTTCGTCAATCGCGCTCGAACAACGCAATCGACTCCACATGCGACGTGTGCGGGAACATGTTGACGACGCCGGCGCCCACCAGCCGGTAGCCGGCCTCATGCACGAGCAGACCGGAGTCGCGCGCAAGTGTCGACGGATTGCAGGACACGTAGACAATACGCTGCGGCAGCGGCCCTTCGCCGCTCTGAGCAATCTCCGCCAAAGCCTTCGCGACCGCGAGCGCGCCTTCGCGCGGCGGGTCGATCAGGAACTTGTCGAAGTGGCCGAGCGCGCGAATGTCGTCGGCGGTAACTTCGAAAAGATTGCGGCACGCGAACGACGTGTGCGCCGCCACGCCGTTCAGCTCCGCGTTGGCGAGCGCGCGCGAGGTGAGCACTTCACTGCCTTCGATACCCACTACTTCCTTCGCGACACGCGCGAGCGGCAGCGTGAAGTTGCCGATGCCGCAGAACAGGTCGAGCACGCGGTCGCTGCGCGCCGGCGCCAGCAGGCGTAGCGCGCGGCTCACGAGCACGCGGTTGATCGCGTGATTCACCTGCGTGAAGTCAGTCGGCTTGAACGGCATCCGGATGTCGTATTCCGGCAGCGTGTAGTCGAGCTGCACATCGAGCGGATAGAGAGGCGTGACGGTGTCGGGCCCGCCCGGCTGAATCCAGAACTGGACCTTGTGCTCGTCGGCGAATTCGCGCAGCACCTGCTCGTCGGCAGAAGTCAACGGCTCCAGGTTGCGCACGACGAGCGCCGTCACCGACGACCCGACCGCCAGTTCGAGCTGCGGCATGCGATCGTAAATAGACAGCTTGCGCACCATGAAGCGCAGCGGCATCAGCATGGCCGATACATGCGGCGGCAGAACCTCGCACGTTTTCATATCCGCGATGTAGCTGCTTTTCTTCTCGTGAAAGCCGATGCGCATGCCGCCTTTTTCCGGCAGAAAACGCACCGCGAGACGCGCGCGGTAGCGGTAACCCCAAGCCGGTCCGTGAATCGGCCGGAACACCGTTTCGGGGCGCAGCTTCGCCAGATGCTGAAGGTTGTCCTCGAGCACGCGCTGCTTGACCGCGACTTGCGCGCGAATATCGAGATGCTGCATCGAACAGCCGCCGCAAATGTCGAAGTACACACACTTCGGCTTGGTGCGCATCACGCTTTCGCGGAACACCTGGACGACTTCGGCCTGCTCGAATTTCGGCTTGCTGCGATGTGTCGAGTAGCTCACGCGCTCACCGGGCAGCGCGCCTTCGACGAAGACCACCTTGCCGGGCGTGCCGTCCTCGCTCTCTATGCGGCCAACGCCGCGGGCTTCCATATCGAGTGAAACGATTTCAATGACCGGTTCATTGCCGGTAATGACTAGCGCCGGCGCCGGAGCGGGCGTCTTATGATATTTCGACGGGCGCTTCGGCGAGCGACGGTGGGGGGCAGTTCGGGACACCTGCTACTTCCTGGCAAACTTTGGGGAAAGGCGAGATTGTAGACGAAGCGCCGGGCGACGCCCTCACCCCACGCGCATCGCCGGCACCGCCTGCAGCGCTACTGATCGAACGCTGCAAGATACTCCGCCCATTGTGGCGCCGTTTCGAGCGCCAGTGCGTTCTTGACCAGATTGATCTCGTCGGCGTATTCCGCGGCGGAAAATGCGCCTCGAATGAGCTGAAAGCGGCAATAGAGCAGATACGTATTGACGACGTCGGTCTCGCAGTAATTACGGATTTCCTCAATCCGCCCTTCCTGATACGCATGCCACACCTGGCTGCCGTCCATACCCATCTTGCCGGGAAAGCCGCACATTTTCGCCAGCGCGTCGAGCGGCGCGTTGGCGCGCGCCTGGTACATCGCGAGCACGTCCATCAGATCGGTGTGGCGCGCATGATAACGGCTGATGTAGTTGTTCCACTTGAACTCGCGGTCGTCCTCGCCGAGATCCCAGAACCGGTAGGCGGGTATTCCGTTGACGAGCGCGCGATAGTTCAGCACCGGCAAGTCGAAGCCGCCGCCGTTCCACGACACGAGCTGCGGCGTGTACTTCTCGATCACGCGATAAAACGACTGCACGAGCGCCGCTTCGCCGTCTTCCAGCGTGCCGAGCGAGCGCACGCGAAAACCGTTGTTGTCGCGAAAGACGCAGGAAATTGCGGCGATCCGTTGAAGATGATGCGGCAGAAAATCGCTGCCCGTCTTCTCGCGGCGGGCGGCGAACGCATGTTCGGCGACTTCGGCGTCGCTCATTGTGGCGGGCAAATCTTCGAGGCGGCGGATGCCGGCGACATCGGGAATCGTCTCGATGTCGAAAACAAGAATCGGTGTCATCTGGTTAGAGAACGGCGTCTTTCCGAACGCCGTTGGAGGCGAAAAAGCGCTTCAAGCGCACGAGCGCTTCTTGCTGGATCTGGCGCACACGCTCGCGCGTGAGGCCCATTTCGTCGGCGAGTTCTTCGAGCGTGGCGGGCTCGATGTGGTTCAGGCCGAACCGGCGTTCGATCACATGACGATGCTTGTCCGACAAGCGTGCAAGCCACGCGCGCGTAAGCGTCTCCAGTTCCCGATGCTGGACCTCCGCGTCCGGCGACTGGCTCTGGTCATCGGACAACAGATCGAGCAGGCTGCTGGCGGGATCGAGATCGAGCGGTGCGTCGAGCGACGCCGTGTGCTCGTTCAGCGCGAGAATGTCAGTGACTTCGTCAGTGGTCTTACCAGTCAGATATGCAATGTCGTCGATGCTGGCGTCGCGGCGCTCGGCTGCTTCGCCCGAATTCATCGAATTTTTTTCCAGATGGCGCTTTGCACGCAGCACCTGATTGAGCTCGCGAATCACGTGCACCGGCAAGCGCACGGTGCGCGCCTGGTTCATGATCGCGCGCTCGATGCTCTGTCGTATCCACCACGTCGCGTAAGTAGAAAACCGGAAGCCGCGCGTGGGATCGAATTTTTCGATCGCATGCATCAGGCCGAGGTTGCCCTCTTCGATCAGATCGAGCAGCGGCACGCCGCGGTTCAGATAACCCTTAGCGATGCTGACGACAAGCCGCAGATTGCGCTCGATCATTACCTGCCGTGCTTCGAACTCGCCCGCCTTCGCAAGACGGGAGTACTTCTGCTCCTCTTCGACGGTGAGGAGCGGCTTTACGCTGATGCGGTTCAGATAATGCTGGATCGTGTCGGCCGTCAGCTCGGCCTGCAGCAGCGCGCGGAAGTCGTCGGCGTCGGGCACGACCTCGGCCGCGCCTTCGCGCGCGTCGCCGCCTTCTTCCGCGCTTTGACGCTCGTCGAGTTCGCGTTCTTCAACAGTCTCTTCTTCCGCTTCGGAAGCGCCGCTTTCGTCCACCGAAGCGGACGTGGCATCGCTGATCGTTTCAGATTCGGCTTGCGGCAGGCTGCGCTTCGATTTCGGCATGGTCGTATCGCTTATTGCGGCGGCAAATACTTCAGTGGGTCGACAGGTTTACCCTGTCGGCGAACTTCGAAATGCAACATGACGCGGTCTGAATCGCTGTTACCCATCTCGGCGATTTTCTGCCCTTTCGTTACCGCGTCCCCCTCTTTTACCATCAAAGAGCGGTTGTGTGCATACGCGGTGAGATAAGTTGCATCATGCTTGATGATAATGAGATTGCCGTAACCACGCAGCCCATTTCCGGCATAAACCACGCGGCCGTCGGCGGAGGCCTTTACTGCATCGCCCGCCGCGCCGCCAATGTTGACACCTTTGTTTGTCGAATCGTTAAATGTACCGAGCAACGGACCACGCACCGGCCACGCGAAGTTCACGTTGCCGGATGCGCCGGCGCTCGAATCGCTCGCCGCACCTGCCGCACCTGTACTGGACGGCGGCGTGAGCGCAGCGTTGTTCGCAGTCGTACCGTAGATGGGCGGCGCGGCGACGCCGGCCGCACCACCTGCGGACGGCGACGTGCCGTTCAGCGGCGCGCCCTGCACTGCGCCGGTGCTGCCGATGGGCGCGGTCGTCACGCCCGGCGTCAACGCGGCGGTATTCGCGCCCGGCGGTACGACGCGCAGCAGTTGATCCACCTCGATCTGATTCGGGTTCGTGAGATTGTTCCACGCGGAAATGTCACGGTAGTTCTGGCCGTTCTCGAGTGCGATCCGATACAGCGTGTCACCGGGCTTCACGCGGTAGTAGCCCGGCGGCGGCGGCCCGAGCGGCACCGGCGGCTGCTGCCCAGCCTGCGTGCTGAGCACATTGCCGCCGGAGCGGTCGACGACCGGCGCCTGATCGAGCCGGGATGCACAGGCTGTCATCAACAGGGACAAGGCGAGCACGCACACGCTGCGCTGGGTTACGGACATAGGGATATTCAGACTGGTTCTTTGCATCGCGCGCAACATACTCATCGGTGTCAAATCACTCCGGATTTTAAGGGTACAAAGAAAACGCGATCAAGCCGCGACTCGCGCCACTGCGCCGGTCCGAGACGCTCGACGAGCGTCAGTACCTGGCTCTGACCTTCCTGCGAGCCGACCGGCGCGATCAGACGGCCGCCGATCGCGAGTTGTTCAAGTAATGCTTGCGGTACGTCGAGGCCCGCGGCGGCGATCAGAATGGCGTCGAACGGCGCCGCCGACGGCAGGCCCAAACGCCCGTCGCCATAGTGCAGCCGGATGTTCGGAATTCGCAGCGGACGCAAGTTTGTCTTCGCGCGCTCGGACAACGGCTTGATCCGTTCGATCGAATACACCTCGCGCGCGACCTGGCTCAGCACCGCCGCCTGATAACCGCAACCCGTGCCGATTTCGAGCACGTTGGTCAGCGTGCGGCCCGCCGCCGCGAGTTCGATCATTCGCGCGACCACCGACGGCTTCGAGATAGTCTGGTGATGCCCGATCGGCAGCGCCGCATCTTCGTAGGCCTGAACCGCGAGACCCGGGTCGACGAACATGTGGCGCGGCACGACCGACATCGCGTTCAACACGCGCTGATCGGTAACGCCGTTCGCACGCAGGCGTTCGACCATGCGTTCGCGAACCCGTTCCGAGGTCAACGCCATGGCGCCGTTCAAAGCCACGTTCGGCGCTGCGCTGCGCTCCGCCGGCCGGCTTGCGGATTTTGCCGACGACGCCAATTGGGCTGGCACTCGCGCGGGCGTCGATGCCGATGCCGGCGCAGCGCTTCTGCCCGATGACGACGGCCGCGCGGTCGCACTTTGGACGACAGGCCTTGCCGACGTTTTCGCTGCTGGCGCGGGCGCGGCGAGCGGCTTTGGCGGCGTCATGACCTGTGGCCTCGCCTGCGCACCGACCGGCGACTTTGCCGGGACCGGCGCCTGCACTTGACCTTGCTTCGACTGCGGTTTGCCCGCTACACCGGGCTGCAGATTCCTAGCGGGCTGTTGCCTCGCATTGAGCGCAGCACTCGCGGCAAGTGCTGCGGCGCGCACCTCGCCCGGACGGCCTTCCGGCCGGCGCGGCTCGCGCACCAGATCCTCGAGACCGAGCGGGAAGCGCTTCGCGCGCTCGCTCGTCATGAAGCGCCGCTACCCGCGCGCGCCCAGTCGCGCGCCGCCGGCAACATCTGCGTGTGGGTCAGATCCAGTTGCAGCGGCGTGATCGACACATGGCCGTTGGCGACTGCGTGGAAATCGGTCCCTTCGCTAGCATCGCGGGCGCTGCCCGACGGTCCGATCCAGTAGATCGGTTCGCCGCGCGGATTAGTCTGGCGGATCACCGGCTGGGACGGGTGCCGCTTGCCAAGACGCGTGATATGCCAGCTGCGCAATTGCTCGTACGGCAGGTTCGGAATATTGACGTTCAGAAGCGGATGCCCCGGCAGCGGATGTGCAAGATAGTGCGCGACGATCTCTGCGGCGACGCGCACCGCGTCTTCGAGATGCACCCAGTCCTTGTCGACCAGCGAGAAGGCGATGGCCGGCACACCGAACATGATGCCTTCCGTAGCGGCCGCGACGGTGCCCGAATAGAGCGTGTCTTCGCCCATGTTCTGACCGTTGTTGATACCCGACACGACGAGATCGGGCGTGTGGTCGAACATGCCCGTCAGCGCGATGTGCACCGAGTCGGTAGGCGTGCCGTTCACGTAGTAGAAACCATTGGCCGAGCGCAGCACCGAAAGCGGCCGCGACAACGTCAGAGAATTGGACGCGCCGCTGCAGTTCTGTTCGGGTGCCATCACGGTCACATCCGCGAGCGGCTTGAGCGCTTCGTAAAGCGCGGCAAGGCCGGGCGCCAGATAACCGTCGTCGTTGCTGAGTAGAATTCGCATGCGGCGATTGTAACCGAGGAAAGAAGGCGCGCGAACGACACGACCGGGGTGTTGCGCGCACCACGCAAAGCGCAGGCGCCGGGCTCGCCACAAGGCGCACGAGGCTTGCAGTAACGGGACCTGCGCGCTCCGCCAACGGGGATAAACGTACGGTCGTACGGATGCTTTACACTCGAAGCGACTGTGAACCCTGACCGAATGGAGACACGATGCGCGCGATTCGCTGCAATCAATATGGGCCGCCCGAAAACCTCACCGTAGAGAACCTGCCGGAGCTTTTGCCCGAGGCCGGGCAGGTCGTGATCGACGTGAAGGCCGCCTCCGTCAACTTTCCCGATGTGCTGATCATCGAGAACAAGTATCAGTTCAAACCGCCGTTGCCCTTCACACCCGGCTCAGAGGTCGCGGGAATCGTGCGCGCGGTCGGTGCGGGCGTCACGCAGTTCACGCCGGGCTCGCGCGTGGTCGCGTTCACCGGTTCGGGCGGCTTCGCGGAGCAGGCCGTAGCGAGCGCGTCGGCATGCGTTCCGCTCGCGGACGGCGTCGACTTCGAACTCGCTGCGGCGTTCACGCTGGCGTATGGCACCTCGCACCATGCGGTCGTGGATCGCGCCGCGTTGCAAGCTGGCGAGACGATGCTCGTGCTAGGCGCGGCAGGCGGTGTCGGCCTCGCGGCTGTCGAAATCGGCAAGGCGCTCGGCGCTCGCGTGATCGCGGCCGCTTCAAGCGACGAAAAGCTGAGCATATGCAAAAAGCATGGGGCGGACGCGACGATCAACTACAGCACCGAAGACTTGCGCGAGCGCATCAAGGCACTCACCGACGGGCGCGGTCCAGACGTGATCTACGACCCGGTCGGCGGCGTGTATACGGAGCCGGCGTTTCGCAGCATCGGTTGGCGCGGGCGCTATCTGGTGGTGGGTTTTGCGAACGGCGAAATTCCAAAGCTGCCGCTCAATCTGACGTTGCTCAAAGGCGCAAGCGTGGTCGGCGTGTTCTGGGGAGATTTCGCGAAGCGCGAGCCCGAGCGCAATCATGCCGCGTTCGAACAGATGGTCGGCTGGATAGGCGAAGGCAAGCTCAAACCTTACGTGTCGGCGCGCTACCCGCTCGAAGAAACAGGGCGCGCGCTGCGCGACATGGCCGAGCGCCGGGTGATCGGCAAGGTGGTGATTACGCCATGACTGTCGGCGCCCCGTGGCTACGGTAGGGCTGCGGGCGCGCAGCAGACCACTGGGCGTTCGGCAAAATAAAACAGCGTGTGGCTCTTCAGCTCACACGCTGTTTTTCTTTTCTGCGGCGTTGCGATTCCTAGAGCTTTTCGGTATCGCCGGTTTTCGGCTGCCACTTCATCAGATGCCTTTCCCCGACGCCGACGATCGCGTCGAGCACCAGCGCGAACGCGGTCAACACCAGAATGCCGGCAAACACCGTGTTGATGTCGAAGGTGCCTTCGGCTTGCAGAATCAGGTAGCCGACGCCGCGCGCCGAGCCGAGATACTCGCCCACCACCGAGCCGACGAAGGCCAGGCCCACCGACGTATGCAAGCTCGAAAAGACCCAGCTCATCGCGCTCGGCAAATAGACGAAACGCAGCAGCTGCTTGCCGTTCGCGCCGAGCATGCGCGCGTTGGCGAGCACGACCGGGCTCACTTCCTTCACGCCTTGATACACGTTGAAGAACACGATAAAGAACACCAACGTGACGCCCAACGCGACCTTCGACCAGATGCCGAGACCGAACCACACGCCGAAGATCGGCGCGAGAATCACGCGCGGCATCGAGTTCGCGGCCTTGATATACGGATCGAATAGCGCGCTCGCGAGCGGCGACAGCGCAAGCCACAAACCGACACCAAGACCCAGCGCCGTGCCGAACGCAAACGCGAGCACGGTCTCGAGCAGCGTGATCCACAGGTGCAGATAAATCTCGCCGGTCGTGAACCACTCCCAGATCCGCAGCAGCACTTTTTGCGGTTCGCCGAAGAAGAACGCTGCCTTGTTCGGGTCGTCGAAATAAAACGCCGGCAAGAGCGTCGGGCTCGTCAGCACGTACCAGAGCACGAAGCACAGCACGAGCAGCAGCCATTGCCAGATCACCAGATTCGCCCGGTTAGGGCGCAACGTCTTCCACATGACTCGGTTTGCCTTAGACGATTGATAGACGTAAAACGTGACGCGCGCCAACGGTCATTAGACGGCGCTCAGTTGTTGCTGATAGCCCTTGAGGACCTCGTCGCGCAGCACGCTCCAGATTTGCGCATGCAATTCGACGAAGCGCGGATGCGAGCGGATTTCCGCGACGTCGCGCGGACGCGGCAAGTCGATCGTGAATTCGCCGATGGGATGCGTACCCGGCCCCGCCGACAGAACGACCACGCGGTCGGACATCGCGATCGCCTCGTCGAGATCGTGCGTGATGAAGAGCACTGCCTTGCGTTTGGCCGCCCACAGCTCGAGCAACTCGTTTTCCATCAGCTGACGCGTCTGGATGTCGAGCGCCGAAAACGGTTCGTCCATCAGGATGATGTCCGGATCGAGAATCAGCGTCTGCGCCATCGCGACGCGCTTGCGCATGCCGCCCGACAACTGGTGCGGATAACGGTCGCCGAAGCCGCCGAGGCCCACGCGCTTGAGCCATTCGTCGGCCTTCTCGCGCGCCTCGGCTTGCGGCACGCCGTGAAATGCGAGGCCCGCGAGCACGTTGTCGATAGCCGAGCGCCACGGCATCAATGCGTCGGCCTGGAACATGTAACCCGCGCGCCGGTTGATGCCCTTCAACGGCTCGCCGAATACGCTGACCGAGCCCGACGACGGCCCAAGCAAACCGGCGCCGACGTTGAGCAACGTGGATTTACCGCAGCCGGTCGGGCCCACCACCGAGACGAACTCGCCCGGCGCGATTCTCAACGTGGTGTCTTTGACCGCCGTGTAGCGTTGCGCGCGGTTGTCGCGCGCAGCGAACGTGCAAGTGATGTTTTCGAGCGCCAGGGCTGCAACGGTCATCGTTCGACTCTGTTCGTGGATCGGTTCGGAATGGGACGTCACGCGCCGAGCGAGGCGTGGCGTGACATGGCGTGACGTGACGTGACTTAGTGCGAGGAGAACGACCTTAGGCCTTCACCGTTGTCAGCGCTTTCTTGACGAAGTCGTTCGTCCACGTCCTGGATACGTCGATCGGCTTGCCCTGCACCGCCGGGTCGAACGCCTGCAAGGTTTTGAGCGCCGTCGCAGGGCCATCTGCGGGCATCAGGCCATCGGGCGACATCGCTTCCTTCACGTGCTGCCATGCGTCCAGATAGACCGCGCGATCTCCGAGCAGATACCCTTCGGGCACCGTGTTGATGAGTTCCGTGCCGGTCGCGGTCTGCAGCCACTTGAGCGCGCGCACCATCGCGTTGGTCAGCGCCTGCGTGGTGTTCGGATTCTTCGTGATGAAACTCTGCGATGCGTACAGGCACCCTGCCGGCATGTCGCCACCGAACACGCTGCGCGTGTCGGCGAGCGTGCGCGTATCCGAGACGACGCGAATTTCGCCGGTACGTTCGAGTTTCGTCATGACGGGGTCGAGATTGGCGAGCGCGTCGATCTGCCCGGACTGCAGCGCCGCGATTGCGCCGGCGCCCGCGCCGACGCCGATGAACGCAACGTCCTTCGCGGTCAGCCCGCCCTTGGCCAACACGAAGCTCGCCATGATCGAAGTCGACGATCCCGGCGCCGTCACGCCGATTTTCTTGCCCTTCAGATCGGCGATCGACTTGTAGTTCGGCATGGTCTTCTTCGAGACCGCGAGCACGATCTGCGGCGCGCGTCCCTGCAATACGAACTCGCGAAACGACTGCTTCTGCGCCTGCAGCAGCAACGTGTGTTCGAACGCGCCGGAGACGACATCCGCGCTGCCGCCCACCGCCGCCTTCAACGCTTGCGAGCCGCCGGCGAAGTCGGAAATCTCGACGTCGAGTCCTTCGTCCTTGAAGTAATTGCGGCGCTCGGCGATCGTGAGCGGCAAATAGTAAAAGAGGTTTTTTCCGCCGACAGCAATGGCCACTTTCGTGGTTTCCAGTTTGCTCTGTGCGAAAGCGAGCGGCGTAGCCGTCAGCGAGGCGCCAGCAAGCGCGGCGGTACCGGCGAGGAAGCTTCTGCGATGCATGTTCGTTGTCTCCAAGGCTCTTGCAAAATCTGGTCTTGCGATTTTATTTATTCGGCTGCAGCGGGCGTGGCTCACACGCGTGGTCCACGCGCGTGGTTCACACAATTTGTTGCGCGTGCAACCTTGCGATGTGGTCTGCATCATAACCTAGCGATTGCAGGACTTCATCGGTATGTTCACCCAGTTCGGGGCCGAGCCAGCGCGTCTCGCCAGGCGTCTCCGAGAGCTTCGGCGTGACCGCCGGCAGCGTGATCTCGCGGCCGTCCTGCCACTTGAAGCGCTGGATCATCTGGCGCGCCATATACTGCGGATCGGTGAACATGTCAGCCACGCTATAGATGCGGCCCACCGGCACGTCTGCTGCGTTGAGCACCGCGAGCGCTTCGTCGATGGTGCGTGTGGCGAGCCACGCGGCAATCGCGGCGTCGATTTCCTGCGTGCGCGGCACGCGACCGTCGTTATGCGCGAGAGCGGGATCGTTCGCGAGATCTTCGCGTTCGATCGCGATCATCAGGCGCCTGAAGATCGGATCGCTATTGCCGCCGATCACGATGCTGCCGTCGCGGCAAGGATAAGTATTTGACGGCACGATGCCAGGCAGCGACGCGCCGGTGCGCTCGCGCACCATGCCGTAGACGCCGTATTCGGGCACGACGCTTTCCATCATGTTGAAGACGGCCTCGTACAGCGCGACGTCGACGACCTGCCCCTTGCCGCCGTTCACCTGCTTGTGATGCAGCGCCATCAGCGCGCCGATCACACCGTGCAGCGCCGCGATCGAATCGCCGATCGAGATGCCGATGCGCGGCGGCGGCAAATCCGGATAGCCGGTGATGTGCCGCAAGCCGCCCATCGACTCCGCGATCGCGCCGAAGCCGGGCCGGTCACGATACGGTCCGCTCTGGCCGTAGCCGGACAGGCGCACCATCACGAGCCCGGGGTTTTCCGCCGACAGCACGTCATAACCGAGCCCAAGTTTCTCGAGCAGGCCAGGCCGAAAATTTTCGACGACGATATCCGCTTCGCGTGCGAGACGCCGCACGATCTCCTTGCCCTCCTCGGCCTTCAGATTGATCGTGACGGATTTCTTGTTGCGCGCCTGCACGGCCCACCATAACGACGTACCGCCGACTTCCGGATAGAGCTTGCGCCATTTGCGCAGCGGATCGCCGCCCTTGGGGTCTTCGATCTTGATCACGTCCGCGCCGAACTCGCCGAGAAAGCGGGCGGCAAACGGCCCCGCGATCAGCGTGCCGAGTTCCAGCACCTTCACGCCGGCAAGCGGTCCGGGTTGGCTTTGCGGCGCCTCTTTCGCCTCGTTGGCGCCTGATTCGGGAGTTGCGCTCATAGTCTCCTTCGTTCTGTTCTGTTTTTGTGGCGGCGACGCCGCTCGCGCGATTGCGGCGCGGTGTCGCTACATCGAGCGGCGATCGAGCATCGCGCGGGCAATCGTGCCGGCGTCGACGTATTCCAGTTCGCCGCCTACCGGCACGCCGCGCGCGAGGCGCGTGACGGACAGGCCGCGCGCCTTGAGCGTCTGCCCGAGGTAATGCGCGGTCGCCTCGCCTTCGTTAGTGAAATTCGTTGCCAGCACGACTTCTTTGACAACGCCGTCCGACGCTCGCCTGACCAGTCGGTCGAAATGTATCTCCTTCGGCCCGATACCGTCGAGCGGACTCAGACGGCCTATCAGCACGAAGTATAGACCGCGGTACGTCATGGTCTGTTCGAGCATGATCTGGTCGGCAGGCGTTTCGACGACGCACAGCAGCGTCGGATCGCGCTCCGGGTCCAGGCACACTTCGCAGATTTGCGCTTCAGTGAAGGTGTTGCACTTCTCGCAGTGCTGCAGATGCTCGGTCGCGAACAGCAACGCGCGGCCCAGCTTTTCCGCGCCGTCGCGATCGTGCTGCATCAGGTGATACGCCATGCGTTGCGCGGACTTTGGCCCGACTCCGGGCAGCGCGCGCAGCGCTTCGACGAGCGCCGACAAGGCGGAAGGTTGTTTCATGCGAATCGGCGTCGAGGTGGGTTTGCCAAGGCAGATGGGTTCGTAGTGCGGTTCGGCGTGTTGCGGTTCTTCAGATGCTGTCAGGCTTTGCCCGCCTGCGGATGGATCGCGCAGGCGGGTCGAGTATCATGGCCGGCGCTAAGTCCAGGCGGCCCCCAAGGGGCGCGCCTGCGCGGCGCGCAACGACCGGCTCATCGGATGCGAAGCCGGTGATTGCGGCGCGCAGCAGTCAAACGCGACGCGCATCTCTCACATGCGGCGTTAGCTCACCGTTCGAGCCCGCTCCGTCTTGCAACGTCGCTTTTAGAACGGCAGCTTGAAGCCCGGCGGCAGCGGCAGGCCCGAGGTCATGCCGCCCATTTTTTCCTGAGCGGTGGCTTCGGCCTTGCGCACGGCGTCGTTGAACGCAGCGGCGACGAGGTCTTCCAGCATGTCCTTGTCGTCAGTCAGCAGGCTCGGGTCGATCGACACGCGGCGCACGTCGTTCTTGCAGGTCATCGTGATCTTCACGAGACCGGCGCCCGACTGCCCCTCGACTTCGATCTGAGCGAGCTGCTCCTGCATCTTCTTCATGTTTTCCTGCATCTGCTGGGCTTGTTTCATCAGCCCGGCGAGTTGACCTTTCATCATGGAAATGCTCCTTCTTGATAGCGTGAAATTCTAAAATCGCGCGCGCCCCAGTGTGTTTCCGGCGTGATCGCGCAGCGAATCAGTGAACCGAGGACGCGCCGTTCGGGCCGGCGTCCGGACTAATCGAAGTACTCGAACTAATCGGGCGGATCGAGCCCGGCACGATGCTCGCGCCGAACTCGCGGATCAGCGACTGCACGAACGGATCGGCGCCGATTTCGCGCTCCGCTTCCTGCTGACGTTGGGCCCGCATGGCGGCGTCGTGAGCGGCTGCCGTGCGGCGCGCCGGGCCGACCTCGACCTGCACGTCGACATGCTGGCCCAGCTTTTCGGCGAGCGCGCTTTTCAGTTTCGCAACCTGCGAAGCCTCCGCGTACTGCGGCACGGGCACGTTCAGTTTCAGGGTATTGCCTTCGAGCGCCATCAGTTCGCTGTTGAACGCGAGCTGATACGAGATGCCCTTGAGCGGGAGGTGGACGGCGAGCGCAGGCCAGTCGCCTTTGAACCCGAGCGGATCGAGCGGCACAGCGGGAGGCAGCGGACGCTTATCGACGACCGGCGTCGGCGCGGACGCCGGCGCGCTCACGCGGACGTCGTCGGGGCCGCTGTCGAACACGGGCATGTAGTTGTCGTCGGGCGGCCCATAGTAGCCGTCATCCGATGCCGACAGCGGCACATAGTCGTCAGGCGGCATGTCGTCCCACGGAGGCACCGCCGAGCCGTTCGGCTGCGACTCTTTGCGCGCCGCCGGTTGTGCCGGCGCCGCAGCTGCTGACGCGCGCGCGCCCGATGCGGACTCTGGCTGTGCCGCGCCACGCGGCGCGCCGGGCGTTGGCACGGTAACCACCACGCGCGGCGCGGCCGGCTTCGGCGCGGCCGGACTCGCGTTGGCCGACGCCGCAGCCTTCGGGGTCGAGGCGGCGTTCGCGCGACCACGGTCGGACGACACCTTCAGGCCAGCGCTGCGCAGAACGTCGAGTGCGGCGCTCGCGCCGCCCGCACGGCGCGGCGGTGCGTCGGGCAGCGTCGCAGGCGCGGGTTGGGCCGCTTCATTCGAATCCGCCGCGGTCGCGGCTTCGCTCGCGCGCGCGAAGGCGGCGGCAGCCGGTGCGCTGAGCGTGGCGGGCGGTGTGCTCTCCGAAGACGCTGTTTCCGCCGACGTGGATTCCGATGCGAGCGCAGCAGGCGTATTCGCTGCTGCGGGCGTCGGTGCAGGTTCGGGGGCCACTGAAGCGGATCCGGACGCTGTGTCGACAGCACCCGGGTCCGTCGCCAGGTTCGCGGCAGACGAAGCGGGCTCATCGTCCCACGGAGCCAACGCACGCGCTGTCGTACTTTCCGAAGCGGCGGACGTTCCCGCGACCGGCGCAGGCACATCGACGCGCGCAGGCGTCGGGGTAGTATTCGCTTCGTTCGGGATCGGGGCTGACTCTTGAGCCGTGTGTTGAGCGACGTCGCTGGAGGCCGATACAGCTTGTGTGCTTGCCGCAATGTCCTGCCTCTGACCGGCGCTTGCGGGCGCATCTTCGGCAGCACCGGCAACGCGTCCCGGCTCACGAACCGGCTCAGCCGGGGAAACCGCGCCGCGCGGGCCCGCCGCCAGCCGTACGGGCGGCGCAGCATCTCCCGCCGACGAACCCGCCGCCGCTACCGCGGGCGTCCCCGCCCGCTTCCCTCCGCTCGCGCCTGTCTGACCAGCCTGCCGGCCAGGTCCAGCAGCTCCGCCGCCGCCCGTTGGAGCAGGTTCGAAGGCAAGCATGCGCAGCAGGGTCATTGTGAAACCGGCGTATTCGTCGGGCGCGAGACCGAGTTCGCTCCGGCCGATCGTCGCAATCTGATAGAACAGCTGCACCTGTTCGGCGCTGAGCGTCTCGGCAAAGCGGCGCAGGTCGCCCGCCTCCGGCCACTCGTCCAGTACCGAGGACGGTGCGAACTGCGCCCACGCGATGCGATGCAACAGGCTCGCGAGATCCTGTAACGCGGTCGAGAACGACAGACTGCGCAGCGCCATTTCGTCGGCAACCGACAGCACAGCCGCGCCGTCGCCTTCGGCGAGCGCATCGAGCAGCCGGATCAGGTAGCTTTGATCGAGCGCGCCGAGCATGCCTCGCACAGCCTCTTCATTCACCTGATTAGCCGAATACGCGATAGCCTGGTCGGTCAGCGAGAGCGCGTCGCGCATCGAACCGTCAGCAGCGCGCGCGAGCAGGCGCAACGCCTGGGCCTCGTACGGCACATTTTCTTCGCCCAGAATGTGTTCGAGGTGCGAGACGATGTGGCCGGCGGGCATCTGCTTCAGATTGAATTGCAGACAGCGCGACAGCACCGTGACCGGAATTTTCTGCGGATCGGTCGTGGCGAGAATGAACTTGACGTGCGGCGGCGGCTCTTCCAGCGTCTTCAACATTGCGTTGAAGGCGTGGTTCGTGAGCATGTGCACTTCGTCGATCATGTAGACCTTGAAACGTGCATCGACCGGCGCGTAAACCGCGCGCTCCAGCAAGGCCGCCATTTCGTCGACGCCGCGATTACTTGCCGCGTCCATCTCGACATAATCGACAAAGCGCCCTTCGTCGATTTCACGGCAGGCCCGGCAGACTCCGCACGGCGTGGAAGTCACGCCCGCTTCGCAGTTCAGCGCTTTGGCGAAGATGCGCGACAGCGTCGTCTTGCCGACGCCACGCGTGCCGGTAAAAAGATACGCGTGATGCAGACGGCCGCCGTCGAGCGCGTGCGTGAGCGCGCGCACCACGTGCTCCTGTCCGACGAGCGACGCGAAATCTTTCGGCCGCCATTTGCGTGCGAGAACTTGATAGGTCATCGGGAAATTGTATCAGTAACAATGCCGTGCAAAACCGATTCGCGACCCGGCGCCAACGCGCGCGGCCGCGAGGTTGAACTGCGCGATTGAAAGCGGCTAATGGAGCGATAGAAAAATATATTGGCGGCATCGCGGAGCGCCGTTGCGCATCGTCCGGGCGACATACACAGCCTTATGGCTGAAGGCGCGGAGCGAATGGGCAGCCGTGCAGTGCAAACAACAGCAAATAGGCAACCGGCATCTGAAACAGACGCGATCACAGCGAGCGCAAGGGGAGAAAAACAGAACGAACAGAAAGAGGAAGGTGACGAGCCTGACCCTCGGCACTGGTGGAAAACGGCTGTGGCTGCTTCGTTCCCGACCTGACCAGGTTGACCATCCCTCCATGCGAGGAGGCCCGTCACGAAACATTCTATCACTGCCTGGCTCTTCGCGCGACTGTTAATACGATCAAAGCGACGATCGAAGCGCAAAGCGCGCACCAAATCGCCGCCGCTGCCGTCTCGCCACACGGCGTGTGCCGCGTTTGTGCCGCGTACTTGAGTTTGATCGCCGGACCTCCACATAGGCTACGTCGTAGTTGATGAAACAACGGTGGCACTTCATCGGCAGTCGTCGGCCCCACTGCCCCTGATGAGTACTATCGCCCCCGGCAACGCATAGCGAATTAAGCTAAACTGCCGTACGGATGACCCGCATGCGCGAGCCTTCCGCCCACGCAGACTCGTCTCCGACTTTTCGCGCGCAGGTGGTGAGGTTCGTAGTGCGGCTAAGCGAACGGAAGTTTCCCTAGGTTTTGACGTATCGTGGCGAGCAATTCAGGCGGGCCTCGAACCGATAGAGGTATTCATACAATGAGCGAACAAATCAAGCATATTAGCGACGCATCGTTCGAACAGGACGTCGTGAAATCCGATAAACCCGTGCTGCTCGACTTCTGGGCTGAATGGTGCGGTCCGTGCAAGATGATCGCGCCGATCCTCGACGAAGTCGCCAAGGATTACGCCGATCGCCTGCAAATCGCGAAGATCAACGTCGACGAACATCAGTCGACGCCGGTCAAGTTCGGCGTGCGCGGCATCCCCACGCTGATCCTCTTCAAGAACGGCGCTGTCGCCGCACAGAAGGTCGGCGCATTGTCGAAGTCGCAACTCACCGCGTTCCTCGACGGCAACCTGTAAAACGGTCGCGCAGGCGCGCCGCGAGGTCTACCGGACCCGCGCGCGCCTCGTCTGTCCTGTTGTGGGGCGGCAACGTTTCCTACAAGAAAGATGCCGTAGCGCCCCACTGGCGGAAACTGGCGTGTGCTATGCTAGAATCCGCAAAACGTCGAAAAGACGTGTAAGTCCTTGAGCGGTTCCGCTCACTTCTCCTCCCAGATTCCATTTCGTCGCACCTTCTCCTGCGGGTTCTCCGTATGCATTTATCCGAGCTTAAGACTCTGCACGTGTCCGAATTGATCGAGATGGCCAATGGCCTCGAGATCGAAAGTGCGAACCGCCTGCGCAAGCAGGAATTGATGTTCGCCATTCTAAAAAAACGAGCCAAAACGGGCGACACGATCTTCGGCGACGGCACGCTTGAAGTGCTGCCGGACGGCTTCGGCTTCCTGCGGTCGCCGGAAACGTCCTATCTCGCCAGCACGGATGACATTTACATCAGCCCGTCGCAAATTCGCCGCTTCAACCTGCATACGGGCGACACGATCGAAGGTGAAGTGCGTACGCCGAAAGACGGCGAGCGCTATTTCGCGCTGGTGAAGGTCGACAAGGTCAACGGCCAGCCGCCGGAAGCCTCGAAGCACAAGATCATGTTCGAAAACCTGACGCCGCTGCACCCGAACAAGGTGCTGCTGCTCGAACGTGAAATGCGCGGTGAAGAGAACGTCACCGGCCGCATCATCGACATGATCGCGCCGATCGGCAAAGGCCAGCGCGGCTTGCTGGTTGCGTCGCCCAAGTCCGGCAAGACCGTGATGCTTCAGCACATCGCGCACGCCATCAAGCAGAACCATCCCGATGTCGTACTGTTCGTGCTGCTGATCGACGAGCGTCCGGAAGAAGTGACGGAAATGCAGCGTTCGGTGGCCGGCGAAGTGATCGCCTCCACGTTCGACGAACCTGCCGCGCGTCACGTGCAGGTCGCCGAAATGGTGATCGAAAAAGCCAAGCGCCTCGTCGAAATGAAAAACGACGTGGTCATTCTGCTCGACTCGATCACGCGTCTTGCGCGTGCATACAACACGGTCGTG
Organism: Paraburkholderia strydomiana; assembly: GCF_031456815.1. Classification (NCBI taxonomy): domain Bacteria; kingdom Pseudomonadati; phylum Pseudomonadota; class Betaproteobacteria; order Burkholderiales; family Burkholderiaceae; genus Paraburkholderia; species Paraburkholderia strydomiana. The sequence continues at coordinate 272,176 of NZ_JAVDVL010000005.1, read as the reverse complement.
CCGGCTTCGGGCAAGGTGCTGACGGGCGGTGTCGATGCCAACGCATTGCAACGCCCGAAGCGCTTCTTCGGCGCGGCGCGCAATATCGAAGAAGGCGGCTCGCTCACCATCATCGGCACGGCGCTGATCGAAACCGGCAGCCGCATGGACGATGTGATTTACGAAGAATTCAAGGGCACCGGCAACATGGAAGTGCACCTTGAGCGCCGTCTTGCAGAAAAGCGCGTGTACCCGTCGATCAATCTGAACAAGTCCGGCACGCGTCGCGAAGAATTGCTGATCAAGCCTGAAGTGCTGCAAAAAATCTGGGTGTTGCGCAAGTTCATTCACGACATGGACGAAGTCGAGTCCATGGAATTCCTGCTCGACAAAATTCGCCAGACGAAGAGCAACTCCGAGTTCTTCGACATGATGCGCCGTGGCGGCGGCAGCTAATAAAAGCCGCGCACGTACACTGTATGAGAAAACCGCTCGTCATCGACGAGCGGTTTTTTTTTCGCCCAGCAGATCTGCAATAGCGCGGCTTCGACTCCAGCAATTCAGTCCCACATTCCAACCTGTACGTGAACGTACACGTTGGAGTAAAATCTGACGACGCTTTTCTGTCAGGCCATGCTCATGTCGAACGACTCACCCGCCCTGCTTACCGTCCGTGACGCGGCCGAGCGCCTCGGCGTCACGCCTCGCACGTTGAAATACTACGAAGAGCGCGGGCTTGTATCGCCCGCTCGCAGCGAAGGCCGCTACCGTCTTTACGACGACAACGACTTACAGCGGTTCGGGCGCATTCTGCGTTTGCGTTCGTTGGGTTTCTCGCTGCACGGCATTACTGAGATGCTCAAACGGCCGCTCGAACCGGTCGGGGGCGGACATCGTTTTTCAACCGAATCGCTGCAGCAGATCCACGACGCGATCGCTGGACAGGTGGACGCACTCGACGCACGCATTCAAGCCATGCGCCGTGAGCTCAAGGAAGCGCAGAAGCTGCGCGACGAATTGAGTCCGGACCTCGATTATCTGAAGCGCCGTCTAGCGGGCGAGAATGCGGACGCCCTGCTCGAACAGCGCCGCAACGCGCTGGCGAAAGGCGCGAAAGCTTCGAAGACTGCCAAAGGCCGTGAAGACCCTCAAGCGCTTAAGACCGTCCAACGCAAGGAAGCCGGCACAAGATCCGCTGCGAAGCCCGGGAACAAACCGCGCGCCTCGACAGCGCGCAAGCGGTCATGAGCACAGCGTGGCCTCGCAGCCGCTGGCCCGGTGCGGAGAAACTGCGTGGCGATGTATTCCCCTGGGTGCTGGCGGTCGTCACGGGCCTCGACTATTTCGACAACTCGATTTTTTCGTTTTTCGCGAGCCACATCGCCGGCGGCGTGAACGCGTCGCCGGACGAACTCGTGTGGGCTTCGAGCGCTTACGCGGTGGCTGCAGTGCTGGGCATCCTTCAGCAGGAATGGTGGGTCGAGCGCTTCGGATACCGCCGCTATGTCGCCGGTTGCATGCTCTTCTACGCGGTGGGTGCCGTAGCGGCCGCGCTGTGCGAATCGTCGGTTGAACTTGCGTTCGCACGCGGCTTTCAGGGCTACTTCATCGGCCCGATGATGGGTACCTGCCGCATTCTGATCCAGATGAGTTTCACGCCCCAACAACGCCCCGCTGCAACCCGGGCGTTCCTGATCCTGATCGTCCTGAGCAGCGCGCTCGCGTCGTTGATCGGCGGCCAGCTGGTTTCGTACTTTGGCTGGCGTGCACTCTTCGCCTGTACCGCGCCCGTCGGCATGCTGTTCATGGTTCTCGCCGTGCTAGCACTGCCCGACGCGGGCAACCGTCTGCCCGAGGAGCGCGGTTCAGCACACTTCTGGCCGTACATCGTGTTTGCCTTTGCGCAAGGCGCACTGCAAATCGTCATGCAGCAGGTGCGCTTCCAGTTGTTCAGCGCGTCGCCCGGCCTGATCCTGCTCACACTCGCCGGCATCGTCGCGCTCGGCTGGTTCGCGTATCACCAATGGCATCACCCTGCGCCGCTCATGCGCCTGCACGCGTTGCGCGAGACGGTGTTCCAGGTCGGTCTCGTGCTGTACATGTTCTACTACTATCTGTCGACTGCCTTTAGCTATCTCATTTCCCGTTTGCTCGAGAGCGGTCTCGGCTACCCGGTCGAGAACGCCGGGCAACTCGTCGGCGTTACGTCGCTGATTTCCGCGAGCGCGCTCTTCATCTACCTGCGCTTCGCAAAACTTCTGACGCGCAAGAAGTGGATCATCGTGCCGGGCTTCGGCATCGCGGCGCTCACGGCCGCGTGGATGACCCGCATGTCGCCGTCCGTCGGCGAAGCGGCGCTGTTGGGACCGCTCCTGTTGCGCGGCCTGCTGTTGCTGTTCATCGTGCTGCCGGTCGCGAATCTGACCTTCAGGATATTCGCGATAGAGGAATTCACGCACGGTTACCGGTTGAAGAACATCGTGCGGCAACTCACGATCTCCTTCGCTACCGCGTCGGTGATCATCGTCGAGCAGCATCGGCAGGCGATACATCAGGCGCGACTCGCGGAGTTCGTGAATCCGTACAATCCATTGTTTCAGGACTCGCTTGCCGCGCTCACGCGCACGTTGTCCGCCGCGGGCGGTTCGCCGTCGGACGCGCATTCGCTTGCGCTCGTGGAGATCAGCCGGTCGGTAGTGCGGCAGGCCAGCTTTCTGACCTCGCTCGACGGCTTTTACTTTCTGATCGGCATCGCGATTTGCGGCGGTATTTTTGCCGCGTGGCAAAAACAGATCGACTAACGGTTTCATCGGCCCATGCTTTCGAAACTCACTCAATGGCTCGGCGCCCGCCGGCGCGAGCGCGCGCTGCGCGACTACGCAATCGGCGATGCCCTGTGGCAGACCACGCTCGACGGTTTGCCGTTCCTCGCGCATCTGGATGCCCCGGATCGCGTGCGCCTGCGCGAGATGAGCAGCCTTTTCATCGCACAAAAGGAGTTCTCGACCGCGCATGAGCTCGAGTTGACCGACGCAATGACCGTCGCCATTGCGGCGCAGGCGTGCCTGCCTGTGCTGAATCTGAGCCTCGATCTTTATCGCGGATGGGTCGGCGTGATCGTGTATCCGGGCGAATTCGTGATCCGCAAGACGGTCGAGGACGAAGACGGCGTCGTTCACGAGGTCGAGCACGACGCGAGCGGCGAAGCGTGGGAAGGCGGCCCCGTCGTCCTGTCGTGGGAAGATGCGCAGATGACGGACGGCACGGACGCATATAACGTGGTGATTCACGAGTTCGCGCACAAGATCGACATGCTGAACGGCGAAGCGGACGGCCATCCGCCGCTCGTGCGCCGCTGGCACGCGCCTCTCGACTCGCTAGCCTGGTCGGACGTGTTCGACACCGCCTACGATCAGTTCTGCGCCCGCGTCGACGCCGTGCCGCAACGCCGCTGGACGCGCTTCGAGCGGGAATCGCTCATCGATCCCTACGCCGCGGATCATCCGTCGGAATTTTTCGCGGTGTGCAGCGAGGCGCTGTTCGTCAAGCCTCAAGCTTTCGAAGCGGAGTATCCGGAGTTGTATCGGCTTCTCGCCCGATATTATCGACAGGACCCGGCGCGAGTGGGCCTGACGTTCGCGTCGCCGCAATAGGCGCGCCGCCGCGATAGTTGATCTACGGGCAAAACGCGGGAAAACACCTGACGGAATTCGTCAAGCGACTGATTTTCTGGCATAATCGCCGTTTTTCGACCACAGGCAAGTGGCTCGCGCCTAGATGCAGTCCGCGCATAAGCGGTCGCACGCGGGTTGGCTACCGCCAGATTAAAGGAAAGATCATGAAAGAAGGCATTCACCCGAATTACCGCGAAGTCCTGTTCATCGACATGTCGAACGACTTCAAGTTTGTGACGCGCTCGACCATCCAGACGCGTGAAACCGCCGAATTCAACGGCCAGACCTACCCGCTCGCCAAGATCGAAGTGTCGTCGGAATCGCATCCGTTCTACACCGGTCAGCAAAAGATCATGGACACGGCAGGCCGCGTCGAGAAGTTCAACAAGAAGTTCGGTTCGCGCGCTACCGGCAAGGCAGCAGCGAAGTAATACCCGCCGCTTTGGCTGGCTGGGCAAATCAGGCCGCTTCGGCCACTTTCGTCCGGCAGCGAAGCAGCAAAAGAAGGGCAGCGCGAGCTGCCCTTTTTTGTCGCCTGCGCGCAACTGGAAAACCGGTGCCGACGTGGCCAACGTTCGAGCCGCCGTACACGTGGACAGCCGGCTCGCTGTAACGGCACGCTCGACGCCGTTGCAGCCCCGCTGTTGCAGCCCATTACCGGCCGTGACGCGCACACTGGCTCCCGACTACAATGCCGGATGCTCCAATAAGGCCATGCCAGCCGGACCGGCCGTCCAGTGGCGGCTTTCGCTTATTAAATATCCCAAACCGCATGAGACCTGTCGTTCGCCTCACTGCTTCCGCGACCAGTGCGCTTCCGCGCTGGCTGCTGTTGACCATCTGTATCGTCTACGCGTCGTTCGGCCTGTTCGGCCGCGATCCGTGGAAGAACGAGGACGCAGCCGGCTTCGGCGTGATGTGGACCATGGCGAACGGCAGCGCGCATGACTGGCTCCTGCCGAATCTGGTCGGCAAGTACCTGACCGAAGACGGCCCGCTTGGCTACTGGCTCGGCGCCAGTGCCATCCGCGTGTTCGCGCCGTGGGTCGACGCGAGCAATGCGTCCCGTGTCGTTACCGGGTTGCTCTTTTGCGCGGGCTGCGCTTTTGTCTGGTACGCCGCCTACCTGCTCGGCCGGCGCGCCGAAGTCCAGCCGTTCAAGTACGCGTTTGGCGGTGAGCCGGAACCCCGCGACTACGGTCGCACGCTCGCCGACGGCGCGCTGCTGATCCTGCTCGCCTGCTTCGGCCTCGCCGAGCGCGGCCACGAAACCACGCCGCAGCTGGTGCAGTTCGTGTGTATCGCAATGCTCGTCTACGGGCTCGTGCGAATGATCGACAAGCCGATTCAGGGCGCGGCGATCTGGGGCCTGGCGATCGGCTTCGTCACGCTCGCGAGCAGCCCCGTGCTGGTCGGCGCGCTTCTGCTGGGCACGCTCGCCATGACGTTGATCGTCCGCGAGACGCGCTCGCGCTGGCTGCTGCTCGCAGGTCTGCCGATCGCGCTGGCGCTCTCGGTCGCGTGGCCGATCGCCGCGCTCTGGGCTTTTCCCGTCGACGCCGTCTGGTATCTGAACCAATGGGTGCACGTCAGCCTGAGTTCGTTCGCCGGCCCGCCCGGCTCGGTCGCGGCTTACGCGCTGAAAAACCTGCCGCTCTTCACGTGGCCCGCATGGCCCCTCGCGCTCTGGGCATGGTTCAGCTGGTCGGGTCTGCGCCGCGCGCCGCACGTCGCGATTCCGCTTTCGGTGATCGGACCGCTGCTCGTGCTCGTCGTGTTGCAAAGCCATCAGTCGAACCGGCTTTATATGTTGCTGCTGCCCGCGCTCGCAGTGCTGGCCACCTTCGCGCTGCCCACGCTCAAACGCGGCGCCATCAACGCAATCGACTGGTTCGCATTGCTCAGTTTCACGATCCTCGGCAGCTTCGTCTGGCTCGTGTACGTGGCCGGGCTGACCGGCTTCCCGCATCCGCTCGCGCGCAACCTCGCGCGTCTCGCGCCGGGCTTCGCGCCGCAGTTCAAAATACTGTCGTTCGTCTGCGCGGTCGCGGTGACGATTTGCTGGTTCGTGCTCGTGCAATGGCGACTCGCGCGCCATCCGAAGGTGCTGTGGCGCAGCGTCGTGCTCTCGAGCGCCGGCACCACGCTCATGTGGGTGCTGCTGATGACCTTGTGGTTGCCGGTCGTCAACTACAGCCGGACTTACAAGGACGTCGCCGAACAGATCGCGAGTCACTTGCCTGAGGACTACACCTGCATATCGCCCGTGCGCCTCGGCAATGCGCAAATTGCGACGTTCGCGTATTTCGGCGACATGCACTTCGCGTTCAATCAGGATTGCGACGTCATTCTGCGCCAGGACACGCAAGACTTCGGCGAGCCTAGCGCGATGTCCGACTTCATGTGGAAGCTGGTCTGGGAAGGCCGCCGCGTGGCCGACCGCGACGAACGCTTCCGCTTGTATGTGCGTATCGACCGTCCGAAGCCGCCGGTCGTGAAACGGCGCAACTGGCGCAAGAAGCCTGGCTGACCATGCTTGCCGACGTACGGAAAATCGCCGGGCTCGCGTGGCCGGTGCTGATCGGTCAACTGGCTATCATCGCTTTCGGCGTGATCGACACGGCCATGGTCGGCCGTTACTCGGCTGTCGATCTCGCGGCGCTGGGCCTCGGCTCGTCGATTTACATCTCCGTCTACATCGGCTTGACCGGTATTCTCACCGCGCTGCAACCGATCACCGCGCAACTGTTCGGCGCACGCCGCTACCAGGAGATCGGCGAGGAAGTCCGGCAATCGCTGTGGCTCGCACTGGCGCTCACGGTCATCGGCTTCCTGATTTTGTTCTTTCCCGGCCATCTGCTGCATCTCGCGCGTGTGCCCGATGCGCTGCACGAGCGCACGGTGTCGTATCTGCGGATACTCGCATTTGGCTTGCCTGCCGGCCTCGTCTTTCGCGTCTACGGTTCGATCAGCAATGCAGTGGGCAAGCCGCGACTCGTGATGATCCTGCAGATCGGCGCGCTGTTGCTCAAGGTGCCGCTCAATACGTGGTTCATTTTCGGCGGCCTCGGCGTGCCGGCACTCGGCGGCCCCGGTTGCGCGCTTGCCAGCACCTTGATCAACTGGGGGCTCGCGCTCGTCGGCATGGTGCTGCTCACCCGTGTCGACGTCTTCACGCCGTTCGCGATCTTCAAGCGCTTCTGCTGGCCCGTCTGGCGGCGCCAGGCCGCGCAGCTGCGACTGGGCATTCCGATGGGACTGTCGTATCTGATCGAAGTCACGTCGTACACCTTCATGGCGCTCTTCATTGCGCGCTTCGGCACGACGACGCTCGCTGGGCACCAGATTGCCGGCAACATCGGCGCGGTGTTGTATATGACGCCGCTGTCGATCGGCATTGCTTCGTCGACGCTGGTGGCTCAGGCGCTCGGCGCGCACCGCCCGGAGGCCGCACGCACGTTGTCGCGCCACGGAATCATGATGGCGGTCGCCCTCGCCTGCTGTTACGGCGCAGTGCTGCTCGTGCTGAGGCCCTACGTGATCAAAGGCTATACGCCGAACGCGCAAGTCGTGGCGGCGGCGCTGCCGCTCGTGCTGATCGTCGTCTGCTATCACCTGTTCGACGCGCTGCAGATCACCACCGCGTTCGTGTTGCGCGCGTACAAGGTCGCCGTCGTGCCGACCGCAATTTACGCGGTCGCGCTGTGGGGCGTGGGTCTCGGCGGCGGTTATCTGCTGGGCTTCAATGTGACCGGCGCGATCCCGCCCTGGCTGACGGGGGCGCGCGGCTTCTGGGTCGCGAATACGGCGAGTCTTGCGATCGCGGGCATCGGCTTGCTGCTTTACTGGCGCGTGGTCAGCAAACGGCATGTGCGCGCGGGCGCGGTGCTGCGATCCGAAGCGGCTGATTGAGGGCGACGTTGGCGGCATCGCCACTTGCTCCCCACAGCCGCCCGCAATCAGCCCGCGCAATTCCTGTCTGCGCAAACCGCGCGCTTTAGCGGCACGCGTCGCTCCTCTGCCCGCTCCTCTGCCCGTTCCGCATGCTCACCCCACCTGCGTCAGGTCCTCTGCCCGCTCCGGCCGCACCTCAGGCAATCCCTGATCGTGGCGCTCGAAAACCTCGCGCGCGGCGAACAGCGCGTTCAATGCCGCCGGGAACCCGGCATACAAGGCCATCTGCATGAACACCTCGACGATTTCCTCGCGCGTACAACCGACGTTCAGCGCCGCCTCGATATGCACCTTCAGCTGCGGTTGCGCACAGCCGAGCGTCGCAAGCGACGCGATGGTGGCAATCTCCCGCGCGCGCAGATCGAGTTGCGGACGGCTGTAGATATCGCCGAAACCGAACTCGATCAACAGTCGCCCGAAGTCCGGCGCAATCGGCGCAAGCGCGGCGATCACCTGCTCGCCGGCAGAACCGTCGATTTCCCTCAGTTTGTTCCAGCCTTGCGTGTAACGCTCGTTTTGCGCGTAGTCCATGGTGAGTCCTTTTCCTTTTCCGAGTGTGAGAACGATGACGTGTCGTCGATCCGTCGTGCATGACTCTCCGCTGCGGACGTCTTGCCGGCTGCTTCGCCTTCGTAATACGCGATCTTGTCGACGATTGCGCCAAGGTTGGCCTGCAAGTCGGCAATCCGCGCCAGAACCGCATCGCGATGCGCTACCAAAAGGTCGCGGCGCGCACCGAACGTCTGCTGACCCTCGGCACGCAGCGCCGCGAAGGCCTGCATGCCGGCGATCGGCATGCCGGTGGCTTTGAGGCGCATCAAAAACCGCAACCAGTCGAGGTCGGCCGGCGAATACAAGCGATGCCCCGCCTGCGTGCGGCCAACCGCGCGAATCAGCCCCGCCTGCTCGTAATAGCGCAGCGTATGCGTGGAGACGCCTATGGTGTCGGCGACCTGCCCGATGGTGAGTGCGTTCGACGTGTTCGACATGACAGGACTCAGGTTAGGACTTCGAGTGCACTCTAAGTCAAGTGCGTCGCGCTGTCATTCTCACGTAACCTCGGAACTCAGCCGGCGATGCAATGCGGTTCGATCGCGCTTCAATCGCGGTTCAATCGCGGTTCGATGCAAGCAATCCGGCTCACAACCGCCTTTTTGCCAGGCAAAAGGTTTAAAGATTGTTCACGACGATTTACTTGCCGTTGATCGGCCGGTATAAATCGTCGGCGGTCGCCAATAAGCGCGCGCGTTTGTCCTATGCTTAAGCGCAGCGCCTGCTGACACATTGCGTCGTCCGTTCCCGGCTAACTTTTGCCCTCAATGGAGTGCTTGCCATGCTGAAAAAGCTCGTGATGCTGTGCGTTGCCTTGATGTTGTCGCTGTCGGCCGGATTCGCGTCCGCTGTCGAAGTGAATTCCGCCGATCAGGCCGCACTCGAATCGGTCAAGGGCATTGGGCCCGTGCATGCGAAAGCGATCATCGAAGAACGCACGAAGAACGGGCCGTTCAAGGACGCCGACGATCTGGCCACGCGCGTCAAAGGCATTGGCAGCAAATCGGTGGTGAATCTGGAAGCGGCGGGCCTGACGATCAACGGCTCCTCTACGCCGCCAACGGGCGCGAAACCCGCGGCAAAGTCCACGGCGACGAAGACCGCGCCTGCGGCCAACACCGCGGCAACCGCAGCCACTACTGCAACGACCGCAACTCCGGCTGCCCCGGCCGACGCTTCAGGCGCAAAAGCTTCGAAGTCGTCGAAGAAAAAGGCTAAGGCCGCAGCCTCGGACGCGGCCGCGGCATCCGCGCCGCCGGCCACCGCCACTGCACCCGCAGCCCCCGCTGCTGCAGCCAGCGCGCCTGCCGACGCATCTGGCGCAAAGGCGTCGAAGAAGAAAGCGAAGAAGAGTAAGGCCGCGTCAGCAGCGGCGGCTTCGGGCGGCGCTTAAAGAACCTGCGCGCAAAAATCGGATCAGAGACTGACTAAGCCAGCAAGGCAGAGCGCCAGCAGCGAAGTTTCGGTGCAATTCGCGCGATCCGCGTGTGACGAGCATGCCGCGCTGCCGGCAATGCGCCTGCCTTCCCCCGACGCCGCGCAGCCGCGCGGCGCATCACCCGCCGACCCGTCATCGACGTGTCGGCATTCAAGAGAGACCGTCATGAGCCTACTCGACACCCTCGGTTCCCTGGTTGGCAAAACGCCCGAAGGCGGCGGCCAGCAAGCGCTGATCGCCGCCGCACTCGAATTCGTCAATAGCCAGCCGGGCGGCCTGAACGGCCTGATCCAGCGCTTCCAGGAGAAGGGCCTCGGCGACGTCGTATCGTCGTGGGTCAGCAACGGCGAGAACCAGCCGATTGCAGCCGATGCTTTGCACAGCGTGCTCGGATCCGAAGCCGTCACCGGACTTGCCGCAAAAGCCGGCGTGCAACCGGATCAGGTCACCGGCCTGCTCTCGCAGATTCTGCCCCACGTGGTCAACGCGGCAACCCCAGACGGCGAAGTGCCGGCCGAAGGCAAGCTGAACGCAACCACCGTGCTTGGCGCGCTCGGCGGCCTGTCCGCGTTGTTCGGCAAGGGCAACGCGTAAAGGGACTGCATAAGCGTGCTGATCGACGCAAGCACTGCCTTGCCTGCCCATTGAGCAGGCAAAAAAAAGCGGCAACGAAGGTGACTTCGTTGCCGCTTTGTCATTTGCGAAGCTGGTGCGTGACACGTCGCCCGGCGTAGGGCATCAAATCAAATCAATGCGTGATCAATGCTTGGGCCAACGCGCCGCATTGATACGACGCGTCAGCACACGACATCGATTAGTGCACGACTCGCTCGAACACCAGGTTGCCGTCTTCCAGTTCGACCGGAATGACGTCCTTCGGACCGAACTTGCCGGCCAGAATCAGCTTGGCGACCGGGTTCTCGATCTCCTGCTGGATTGCGCGCTTTAACGGCCGCGCGCCGAACAGCGGATCGTAGCCGACCTTGCCGACATGCTCCAACGCCTCGTCCGACACCACGAGTTGCATGTCGAGCTTGGCGAGCCGCTCGTGCAGACGCTGCAACTGGATTCGCGCGATGGACTGCACGTTCGAGCGATCGAGCGCATGGAACACCACGACGTCGTCGATACGGTTCAGGAACTCGGGGCGGAAGTGCAGCTTCACCTCTTCCCACACCGCGTCCTTCACGGCTTCCTGCGGTTCGCCGACCATTGCCTGAATGACCTGCGAACCGAGGTTCGACGTCATCACGATCACCGTGTTCTTGAAGTCCACGGTACGGCCCTGGCCATCGGTCATGCGGCCGTCGTCGAGCACTTGCAGCAGCACGTTGAACACGTCCGGATGCGCTTTCTCGATTTCGTCGAGCAGAATCACGCTATACGGCTTGCGGCGCACGGCTTCCGTCAGATAACCGCCTTCTTCGTAGCCCACATATCCGGGCGGCGCGCCGATCAAACGCGCGACGCTGTGCTTCTCCATGAATTCACTCATGTCGATGCGGATCAAGTGATCTTCCGAATCGAACAGGAACGCCGCCAGCGCCTTGCACAACTCGGTCTTACCTACGCCGGTCGGTCCGAGGAACAGGAACGAACCGTACGGACGGTTCGGATCCGACAGACCCGCGCGCGAGCGGCGGATCGCATCGGCCACCGCGCTGATCGCCTCGTCCTGACCGATTACGCGCTCATGTAGCTTGTCTTCGATCTGCAGCAGCTTTTCACGCTCGCCTTGCATCATTCGCGAAACCGGAATGCCGGTAGAGCGCGACACGACTTCCGCGATTTCCTCCGCGCCGACCTGCGTGCGCAACAGACGCGGACGCGTCGGATTGTTCTGCTCCTTCGCTTCAGCCTGCGTGACTTCCTTCAACTGCGCCTCGAGGCCCGGCAGTTTGCCGTATTGCAATTCCGCGACCTTTTCCAGCTTGCCTTCACGCTGCAAGCGCGTGATTTCCGCACGCGTCTTGTCGATCTCTTCCTTCAGTTGCGCGCTGCCCTGCACCGCTGCCTTCTCCGCAGTCCAGATTTCTTCGAGGTCCGAATATTCGCGGTCGAGCCGCTCGATTTCTTCCTCGATCAGTTGCAGACGCTTTTGCGACGCTTCGTCCTTCTCCTTCTTGACGGCTTCGCGTTCGATCTTCAGCTGGATCAAGCGACGGTCGAGCCGGTCCATCTCTTCGGGCTTCGAGTCGATTTCCATCTTGATCTTCGACGCCGCTTCGTCGATCAGGTCGATTGCCTTGTCCGGCAGGAAACGATCGGTGATGTAGCGATGCGACAGTTCCGCCGCCGCGACAATCGCCGGGTCGGTGATGTCCACGCCGTGGTGCAGCTCGTACTTCTCCTGCAAGCCGCGCAGAATTGCGATCGTGGCTTCCACCGTCGGCTCGTCGACCAGCACCTTCTGGAAGCGGCGTTCGAGCGCAGCATCCTTTTCGATGTACTTGCGATATTCGTCGAGCGTGGTTGCGCCGACGCAATGCAGTTCGCCGCGCGAGAGCGCCGGCTTCAGCATGTTGCCCGCGTCCATCGCGCCTTCGGCCTTGCCCGCGCCGACCATCGTGTGAATTTCGTCGATAAATACGATGGTTTGCCCTTCGTCTTTCGCGATGTCGTTCAGCACAGCCTTCAGGCGCTCTTCGAATTCGCCGCGATATTTCGCGCCCGCCAGCAACGCAGCCATGTCGAGCGACAGCACGCGCTTGCCCTTGAGCGTTTCAGGCACTTCGCCGTTGACGATCCGCTGCGCGAGCCCTTCGACGATCGCCGTCTTACCCACACCCGGCTCGCCGATCAGCACCGGATTGTTCTTCGTGCGGCGTTGCAGAATCTGAATGGAACGGCGGATTTCGTCGTCACGGCCGATCACCGGGTCGAGCTTGCCGGCACGCGCGCGCTCGGTCAGGTCGACCGTGTACTTCTTCAGCGCCTCGCGCTGGCTTTCGGCGTCCTGGCTGTGCACTTGCGAACCGCCACGCACCGCGGCAATCGCGCTTTCGAGCGACTTGCGCGACAAGCCGTGCTGGCGCGCGAGGCGGCCGGCTTCGCCCTTGTCGTCCGCGATCGCAAGCAGGAACATTTCACTTGCGATGAACGTGTCGTTGAGCTTTTGCGCTTCCTTGTCGGCCTGATTCAGCAGACCCGTGAGCTCGCGGCCGATCTGCACGTTGCCGTCCGTGCCTTGCACCTGCGGCAGACGCGTGATGGCGTCGTCGAGCGCGGTTTGCAACGCCTGAACATGCACGCCGGCGCGTGAAAGCAGCGAGCGCGCAGAGCCGTCCTGCTGCGCGACCAACGCCGCGAGAACATGAACGGGTTCGATGTATTGATTGTCATGGCCGACCGCGAGACTCTGCGCGTCAGCCAGCGCTTCCTGGAATTTAGTGGTGAGTTTGTCGATTCTCATGCGAGACCTCCAATTTCGATTACCACCAAAATGAGGCGTTTTATTCAGGTTTCAAGCGCTTTTTTAACGTCGCGACGGAGTTTTTAACATCTCCCGCGAAGAAAATGCGCGGCTGTGTGTCACCGCCGCGCTCAGGAAATCGACACCGGCTTGTCGCTCGCCGTCGTGACAGGCGTTAACGGTACGACCGGAATGACGGTGCGTATGCCGAGCAGCGCCGCAAGCGGACCTTGCGGACCCGCCACTTCGTCGATCGTATGGCGATCGAGTTCTGCGAGAAAAGCATGACGCGCCGCCTCGAGCGCGCCGCGCAGCCGGCACTGGGGCGTAATGACGCACGGTCGGCGTTCGCCGTTCTGATCCGGCAGGCAGGCCACCAGCGCGAAGTCGCTTTCCGTTGCGCGCACGACCTCGCCGACCGTCAGCGAACGGGTTCGTCCGGCGAGCCGTAAGCCGCCGTTGCGGCCGCGCACGGTTTCCACCCAGCCGAGTTCGCTCAGCTGCTGCACCACTTTCATCAGGTGATTCTTGGAGATGCCGTACGCCTGCGATATGTCCTGAATGGTCGATAAGCCCTCGCCCCGAACCGCGAGGTATAACAGGACGCGCAGCGAATAGTCGGTGTAGTCGGTCAGTCTCATAGGTGCAGTATCACAATGAGCGCAAGCCGCGATCCGTGGGATAACCGCGTCGATGCAAGGGTTGCCGGAGGCCGCAGCTTCGCCATAAGATGCCCATGGCGGATATTTATTATGCTGCTTGAGTAAAAGTTGGGCGTTCGCGCCCATGGTAACGTTTCCCGCCGCGCTCATTCGCAGGAAAAGCGCGCTTTTTTCAGTCCACTTCGGCGGAACGCGCCCTATTTCCGGCGGTTCGTGCCGGTGCGCGGCGCGCTGGGGCAGGCGACGAGCCAATCGTCGCACACTTCCGGAACTTGCATGAAGCCTTCTTTTCCCGCCGCGCCGTTTGTCGAGCGCGCCGCCGAGCCCGACGAAGCCAATATCCGCGAGCTTGTGTACGGTTTCTACGATCGCGTACGCGCAGATCCGCTGCTCGGGCCGGTTTTCGATGCGAAACTGGCCGGCCGCTGGGACGATCATCTACCGAAAATGTGCACGTTCTGGGCGAGTCTCGTGCTGGGCGCAAAGCAGTACCGCGGCAATGTGCAGCAGGCACATCAGCCGCTTGAAGGGATCGAGCCGCAGCATTTCAGCCGCTGGCTGTACCTGTTCCTCGATACTGTCGAGTCGCGTTATGAGCCGGCCGCCGCCGTCCGCTTCATGGAACCGGCGCTGCGCATCGCGCAGAGTTTGCAATTGAGCCGTTTCGGTTGGGACTACAAGATTCCGGCGGAACAACAGGCGTTGCTCGAACGCGTGGCGCCAAAGCGCTCTCCCCGCGGCGATGAGCCGCAGCTCCCCGAGCGGCCCGCTGGGGAGCCGTTTCCCACGCGCATTATCGGGCGGGCACGCGACGAGTGACGACGAGTGACGGTGATTGACGGCGCAACCCGCCGCTGATGCGACGAGCGCAGCAAACGCCTACTCCAGAGAGCCGTTCCCGGATTCGATGCCCCATCGCGCGAGCGCCGTATCGTCGGTCACGCGGGCGTCGACCCAGCGCTCGCCCGCTTCTGTCTTCTCCTTCTTCCAGAACGGCGCCTGAGTTTTCAGATAGTCCATCACGAACTCACACGACGCAAACGCATCCCCGCGATGCGCGGCCGTGGTCGCCACCAGCACGATCTGGTCGAGCGGATAAAGTTTGCCCACGCGATGCACGATCAGCACCTCGATGCCCGGCCAGCGCCGGCGTGCGCTTTCCACAATCGCTTCGAGCGACTTCTCAGTCATGCCCGGATAGTGCTCGAGCTCCATTGCCTCGACGGCGTTGCCCTCGTTCAGATCGCGCACGGTGCCGACAAAGCACGCCACGGCGCCTATCTTCGGATTGCGAGCGCGCAGCGCGGCAACTTCGGCGCTGAGGTCGAAATCTTCGGTCTGGACACGTACGGGCATGGCGGGCTCCTTGCGGTTCAACCGCCAGTGACGGGTGGAAAAAACGCGACCTCGCAACCCTCGGTGATTCGCGCGCCGGCGTTCGTCATGACGTGATTGCAGGCCATGCGCAGCGCGCGGCCTTCGGCGAGCGTGTCGGCCCAGATGCCGCCACGCACACGCAGCCAGGCGCGCACGTCGCCGACGGTCGCGACGCCTTCGGGCACGTCAACGGTTTCATCAGCCAGATCGAGCGCTTCACGCACGCTCGCAAAATATCGCAGTTGAATCTTCATGGGATGCCGCCGGCGTTGCCGGCCTCAATTCAGCAATTCGGAAAAAGGAATGAAACGCACGGTTTCGCCGGCGCTGATCGCATGATTGGGCGGATTGTCGATCAGCCCGTCGCCCCATACCGTCGACGTCAGCACGGCCGAGCTCTGGTTCGGAAACAGATCGAGCCCGCCAGCGTTGTTGATGCGCGCACGCAGAAATTCGTTGCGGCGATCGGCCTTGTTCTGCGTGAAGTCCGCGCGCAGCGACAGCGCGCGCGGTGCGACGGCCTGCACGCCCGCAAGCCGCAAAATGAACGGACGCACGAACAACAGAAAGGTCACGAAGCTCGACACAGGGTTGCCGGGCAGACCGATGAAAAACGTTTCGGCCGACGCAGCGGCATGCCCCGCATCAGAAGCGTGATTGCCGCTGGTTTCACCACCAGGCTCGCCGCTCCCCGCGCCGCGGCGCACGGCGCCGAACGCGAGCGGCTTGCCGGGTTTCATCGCGATCTGCCACATCGCGAGGCGTCCTTCCGCCTCGATGGCCGGCTTCACGTGATCTTCCTCGCCGACGGACACGCCCCCGCACGTCAGGATGAGATCGTGCGCGTGCGCGGCTTTACGCAGCAGGTCGCGCGTCGCATCGAGACGGTCGGCGACGATGCCAAAGTCGCTCACCTCGCAGCCGAGCTTCTCGAGCAGTCCACGCAGCGTAAAGCGATTCGAGTTGTAAATCGCGCCGGGCTTCAGCGGCTCGCCGGGCATGGTCAACTCGTCTCCGGTGAAGAAAACGGCAACCCGCACCCGGCGACGAACTTCCAGTTCGGCGCAACCGACCGACGCGGCAAGCCCCAACGCCTGCGGCGTGAGCCGCGTGCCGGCCGGCAGGATGACCGAACCGCTTTGAATGTCGGCGCCTTGCGCGGTGATCGATTCGCCGGGCCGGGGGCTGTGCAAAATGGTGACCTCGTCGCCGTCGGCTTCCGTTTGCTCCTGCATGACGACGGCGTCGGCACCCGGCGGCACGGTCGCGCCGGTGAAAATGCGGGCTGCCGTACCGGGCTTCAGCGGCTCGGGCGCGTGGCCGGCCGGGATGCGTTGCGACACCGGCAGACGGCGGTTGCCGTGCGTCGTCACGTCGGCGGCGTGGATCGCGTAGCCATCCATTGAACTGGTGTTCATTGGCGGCACGTCGAGCGGCGAAACGACATCCGCCGCAAGCACGCGGCCTGATGCTTCGAGCGTCGGAATGAATTCGCTGCCGATGACCGGGCTCGCAGCGCTGAGCAGGGTCGCCAATGCGTCGGCGGTGGCGAGCATCGGAGCGCGGGGCGTGGGTGTGGACATCTGGGGTTCGAAGCCGCAGGTTAAAAGAACATTGTAGCGGCCGAAGGCCGAGCCTTGTCACGCCCGCTCTTATCGGAGGGTTTCGCAGCGCGCGGCGGAGTTCTGAGGCGCTTGTCGCAGCGAATGCGGTAAGCGCGCCGCGTCCAACGCGACCCGACCGGCGGCCTGGCTTCAGCACTATCGGCGCGGCATGTCACGCGGGCCGCTGGCCCGCGCGCCAGTCGCAATTACGCGCCGGTGTTCGCCACGATGAAGTCCTTCACGCGCTGTGCGTCGGCGGGCAGCACTTCAAAACGCTGTGGCAGCGACTCCAGCCCCGTGAACGCGGCCGGACGCTCGGGCTCGCGCAACAGCGCTTCGCGAATCGTTTCGCCAAACTTGATCGGCTGCGCCGTCTCCAGCACGATCATCGGCACGCCGGGTTGCAGATGTTCGCGCGCCACCTTCAGGCCGTCTGCCGTGTGCGTGTCGATCATCGTGTCATAGCGCTGGAAGACGTCGCGAATCGCTTCAACGCGGTCGTCGTGGCTGCTGCGGCCCGATACGAAGCCGAACTCCTTCACACGAGCGAAGTCGCCGCTCGCCGCGAGGTCGAAACCGCCCTTTTCCTCGACGTCGCGGAACAATTGCAGCACTCGTGCCGGATCGCGGCCGAGCAGATCGAACACGAAACGCTCGAAGTTCGAGGCCTTCGAAATGTCCATGCTCGGGCTGCTCGTGTGATACGTCTCCGCGGCCTTGCGCACGCGGTAGATGCCGGTGCGGAAAAATTCGTCGAGCACGTCGTTTTCGTTCGTAGCCACCACGAGTTTTTCGATCGGCAGACCCATCATGCGCGCGATGTGACCCGCGCACACGTTGCCGAAATTGCCCGACGGCACCGTGAACGACACGCGCTCGTCGTTGCTCTTGGTCGCGGCGAAATAGCCCTTGAAGTAATAAACGACTTGCGCAACGACGCGCGCCCAGTTGATCGAATTGACCGTGCCGATCTTGTACTTCGCCTTGAACGCGTGGTCGTTCGAAACGGCTTTGACGATGTCCTGGCAATCGTCGAACACACCTTCGACCGCGAGGTTGAAAATGTTCGGGTCTTGCAGGCTGTACATCTGCGCGGTCTGGAACGCGCTCATCTTCTTGTGCGGCGACAGCATGAACACGCGAATGCCCTGCTTGCCGCGCATCGCGTATTCGGCGGCGCTGCCTGTGTCGCCCGAAGTCGCGCCGAGAATGTTCAGCGTCTCGCCGTGCTTCGCGAGCGCATATTCGAACAGGTTGCCGATCAACTGCATCGCCATGTCTTTGAACGCAAGCGTGGGACCGTTCGACAGTTCCAGCAGCGACAGCGGCGCGCCGTTCTCGACGCCGAGTGTTTTCAGCGGCGTGATCTGTTCCGCGCCTTCGTCGTCACGCACGTTGCAATACGTTTGCGCCGTGTACGTCTTCCGGGTCAGCGCGCGCAGGTCTTCAGCCGGAATGTCGTCGCTAAACTTCGACAATATTTCGAAGGCGAGGTCCGCATACGGCAGCGTGCGCCAACGCGCGAGTTCGTCGGCGCTGACGCGCGGGTATTCGGCCGGCAGATACAGCCCGCCGTCTTTTGCGAGACCGCCGAGCAAAATGTCGGAAAAAGTGTGGCGCTCGCCGGCTCCGGCGCCGCGCGTGGAGAGGTAGTTCATAGTTCGGCCTAGTTCAGCGCTTCCATGCGCAGCTTCGTAACTTGCGAGACAACGGTCTGCAACGCTTCGATCGACCTGATCGCCGCATTGACATTTTTTTCAACCGTTTCGTGCGTGATCAAAATGATGTCGGTCTCGCCCTTGCCGTTTGCATCGACGTGCTCCGATTCCTTTTGCAGCAGCGCGTCGATCGAAATGCCGGTGTCGGCCAGAATGCGCGTGATGTCGGCCAGCACGCCCGTCACGTCCGCGACCCGCAAACGCAGGTAGTAGCCGCTCGTCACTTCGTCGATCGGCAGAATCGGCGTGCTCGACAGGCGATCCGGCTGGAAAGCCAGATGCGGCACGCGATGCTCCGGGTCGGCCGTATGCAGGCGCGTCACGTCGACCAGATCCGCGACCACGGCGGACGCCGTCGGCTCCGCACCTGCGCCCTTGCCGTAGTAAAGCGTGGTGCCGACTGCGTCGCCGTGCACGACGACCGCGTTCATCGCGCCTTCCACATTGGCGAGCAGGCGCTTTTCCGGAATCAGCGTGGGGTGCACGCGCAATTCGATGCCCTTGTCGGTGCGCCGCGCGATGCCGAGCAGTTTGATGCGATAGCCGAGTTCCTCGGCATATTTGATGTCGATTGCGGCGAGCTTGCTGATGCCCTCCACATACGCGCGGTCGAACTGCACCGGCACGCCGAACGCGATCGCGCTCATGATCGTGGCCTTGTGTGCGGCGTCCACGCCTTCGATGTCGAAGGTCGGATCGGCTTCGGCGTAACCCAGTTCCTGCGCGGCCTTCAGCGCGGTCGCGAAGTCGAGCCCGCGGTCCCGCATTTCCGAAAGGATGTAGTTCGTCGTGCCGTTGATGATGCCCGCGATGTACTGGATGCGATTGGCCGTGAGCCCTTCGCGCAGCGCCTTGATGATCGGGATGCCGCCCGCCACCGCCGCCTCGAACGCGACCATCACGCCATTGGCGCGCGCCGCTTCGAAGATTTCCGTGCCGTGCACCGCGAGCAGCGCCTTGTTGGCCGTGACCACGTGCTTGCGATTCTTGATTGCGCGCAAAACCAGGTCGCGCGCCACGCCGGTGCCGCCGATCATTTCCGCGACGATATCGATCGAAGGATCGTCGACCACCGCGTTGAAGTCGTCGGTGAGCGCCACGCTCGCCGCGTCAGCGCCCAGCGCCGCGGTCGCCTTCGCCGGATTGCGCACTGCGATGCGCGCCACCTCGATGCCGCGGCCAGCCCGGCGTTTGATTTCTTCCTGATTGCGGCGCAGTACCGTGAAGGTGCCGCTGCCTACCGTGCCGAAGCCCAGCAGTCCAACTTTGATCGGTTCCATGCAGCGTGTTTTCGAGTAAATGTTTAAAAAGTGGCCCCAGCCCCGGCGCTTCGCGCCAGGCCCCGAGGGGGTGAGAAAGCCCGGGCGGCCCGGCGTTTTCTCACGAGGAAACGGGTGTCGGATGCAATGCGCCGCCGAAGCGCGAGTCGCCTATTGTGCGCTAGGCCGTGTGACGTCTGCGATAACCGTCCAGAAAACGCGCGATCCGGTTGATGGAATCCGCGAGGTCGTCGACATTCGGCAGGAACACGACGCGGAAATGATCCGGCGTTTTCCAGTTGAAACCCGTGCCCTGCACCAGCAGCACGCGCTCTTCCAGCAACAGGTCGAGGATGAACTGCTGGTCGTTCTGGATCGGATAAACCTTGGGGTCGAGGCGCGGGAACATGTACAGCGCCGCTTCCGGCTTCACGCAGCTCACGCCGGGGATCGACGTGAGCATGTCGTACGCGAGCTCGCGCTGTTTGTAGAGGCGCCCGCTCGGCACGATCAGGTCGTTGATGCTCTGATAGCCGCCGAGTGCGGTCTGGATCGCGTACTGGCCGGGCACGTTCGGGCACAGGCGCATGGACGCGAGAATGCCGAGTCCTTCGAAATAGTCTTTAGCGCTGCGGCGGTTCTCGCCGGTCAGGCCCGAAATGAACATCCAGCCCGCGCGGTAGCCGCAGGAGCGGTAGCTCTTCGACAGGCTGTTGAACGTGACCGTCAGCACGTCTTCCGAGAGCGCCGCCATCGACGTATGCGTCTTGCCGTCGTAGACGATCTTGTCGTACACCTCGTCGGCGAAGATCACGAGGCCGTGCTGCCGCGCTATCTCGATCAGGCCGAGCAGCAGTTCGTCGGAGTACAGCGCACCGGTCGGATTGTTCGGGTTGATGACGACGAGCGCGCGCGTGTTCGGCGTGATTTTCGCGCGGATGTCGTCGAGGTCGGGCATCCAGCGGTTGCCTTCGTCGCAGATGTAGTGCACCGGCGTGCCGCCCGCGAGGCTCACGCCGGCCGTCCACAGCGGATAGTCGGGCGCGGGCAGCAGCACCTCGTCGCCGTCGTTCAGGAGCCCCTGCAACGCCATCACGATGAGCTCGGAGGCGCCGTTGCCGATGTAGATGTCATCCAGCTCGACGCCGTGTACGCCCTTTTGCTGCGTGTAATGCATGATCGCCTTGCGCGCGGCGAACACACCTTTGGAGTCGGAGTAGCCGGACGAGCCCGGCAGATTCAGGATCATGTCCTGGATGATTTCGTCGGGCGCCTCGAAACCGAACGGCGCCAGATTGCCGATGTTCAGCTTGATGATGCGGTGGCCTTCTTCTTCGAGCCGCTTGGCGTGTTCGAGGACGGGCCCGCGAATGTCGTAGCAGACATTCAACAACTTGTTGGATTTGAGAATCGGTTTCACGGCGGGCAGTTCATCCTGGTTAATTGGCTTGGAGCCTTGGGCCTGCAGCTTCGGGCGAACGGGCACGGCCGGCGCGGGTCGGGCCGCCCTGCGCGGCCACTTCCCGAGGTTTGGTGCAGAGTCTGCTCGGAGCTCTTTGCGGCGGATTGCGCCGATGCACCAGCGAGACCGGCTAAAGCGGGCTAGAGCAGGCCGAAGCGCAGGCTAAAGCGGAACAAAAGCGGACGAAAGCGGGCAAAACCAGGGCGCTTGGCCGATAGACCCGCCCCGGATCGTCAGCGCGGCTTGTGGCGGCGCTTGGCGAGAGGCGCCGCTGGGCGGCTAAAAAGTTATAATTTAGCGGATTTTGGCCGACTTCCGCAATGCACCAACCGTAACGGGACCACAACGAACCGTGACGGAACCGCAACGGGAGCTTTTTCGGCCCTTTCGTGTCCCACCGCGTCTGACCGCCCTGCTCGCGCTTGCTACGACCAGGCCGCCAACACGCATGATGTCTCGCGACGACTTCGGAAAACGAATTTGAAATTACATCAGGATTCCAGCGGCGCCCTCAATACCGTGACCGGTTACGGCGACGGCTATGTCGAAATCAATCTGGTGCGTCATTCCGGCAGCCTCCTCGTGCTTCCGGAAGCGCCTGTCATTCCCTGGCCTGTCTCGTCCTTCGAGGAACTGAGCCCCGAGCTTTTCTCGATGCTGGTCGAGCCGGCGCCCGAAGTGGTGATCTTCGGCAGCGGCGAGCGGCTGCGGTTTCCGCACCCGCGCCTGACTGCCGCGCTTACCGCCAAACGCATCGGCGTTGAAACGATGGACTTCAAGGCCGCCTGCCGCACGTACAACATCTTGATGGCCGAGGGCCGCAAGGTCGCGGCCGCGCTGCTGATCGAAGGCTAGCGGGTCTGGCAATTGGTGCGCCGACGCCGTATCTGCTGCGTCGGAGGCCCCGGTTCGAACGCAGCGGCGCGAATTGGGCGGATGCGTTCAGTTAGCGTTGCTGTCGTGGCCCGGAGTGCCGGCGGCATTGCTGGCGACAGCGCTGCTCCAACCGCGCTGGGAGAGCATTTCACGCGAATTGCAGCACCCCCGCCCTCGCCGGGTCACGGACGATCACGTACACTGCGCGCCATCTATGCGAAGCCGGCGGTCTGGAGATTAGCGATTTCGGCCCCGTTGACGCGGCTGCGCGAGCCGCACAGCTCACCGAGGCAGCGGCCAACGTCTGTTCGTAGGGCACCGGTGCCTACGGCGCACGCAGCGCGCGAAATGCGCCGGCACGTGAGCGGCCATAAGACCTGGCGCGAGCCAAGGTACAGCTGCACAGCGGCTAGCCGCGAAGTCCGGGCCTGCCGCCCATTCCGAATAACAACGCAGCGCCGCCCATGCGGCGTCGCCAGAAAGGTTTAAATCGATGAACGATACGCCGTCGAGGCTACCGCTCAACCGCACCGCGATTCTGCTGCTGGTGCTGGCCCTTGCCGTGATCTGGTTCGTGCCGCTCGGGTGGCGCCATCTGCTGCCGAGCGATGAAGGCCGCTACGCCGAAATGGCGCGGGAAATGTTCGTGACCGGCGACTGGATCACGCCGCGCTACAACGGCTACAAGTACTTCGAGAAGCCACCGCTGCAAACGTGGGCGAACGCGCTCACGTTCGCGTGGTTCGGCATCGGCGAATGGCAGGCGCGGCTCTACACGGCGCTCACCGGATTTGCCGGCGTGCTGCTGATCGGCTTCACCGGCGCGCGCGTGTTCAATGCGGCCACCGGCGTGTTTGCAGCGCTGGTGCTCGCGACGTCGCCCTACTGGAACCTGATGGGCCACTTCAACACGCTCGACATGGGCCTGTCGTTCTGGATGGAACTCACGTTGTGCGCATTGCTGCTCGCTCAGCGCCCGAATCTCGAGACCGCCCGTGTGCGAGGCTGGATGTGGCTGTGCTGGGGTTCGATGGCGCTCGCCGTATTGTCGAAAGGCCTTGTCGGCGTCATTCTGCCGGGCGCCGTGCTGGTGATCTACACGCTGGTCGCGCGCGACTGGGCGGTGTGGAAGCGCCTGCATCTGATCGGCGGCCTCATCGTCTTCTTCGCGATCGTCACGCCGTGGTTCGTGCTGGTGCAGCAACGCAATCCCGAGTTCCTCAACTTCTTCTTCATCGTTCAGCAGTTCAAGCGGTACCTGACGCCCGAACAGAACCGTCCGGGGCCGTTCTATTATTTCGTGCCGGTGCTGATCGTCGGCTTCCTGCCCTGGCTCTCGGTGGTTCTGCAGAGTGTGCGTCACGCGTGGCGCCTGCCGCGCCAGCCGAATGGCTTCGCGCCTGTCACGATGTTGCTGGTGTGGACCGGCTTCATCTTCCTCTTCTTCAGCGCGTCGCATTCCAAGCTGCTCTCGTACACGCTGCCGATCGCGCCGCCCATCGCGCTGCTGATCGGAATGTATCTGCCGCTCGTCACGCGGGACCAGTGGCGCCGCCATCTCGCCGGCTATGCACTATTTCTCGTAGTGGCCGCGTTCGTCGCGCTCTTTCTGCCGCGCTTCGGCAGCCAGCGCAATCCCGCCGAGCTGTACGCGCAGTACCGCACGTGGGTACTGGCCGCGCTTGCCGTCGCGTTCGTGCTGACGCTCGCCGCACTGTGGTTCAATCGCCGCAGCCGCGCCGGCAGCCTCGGCACGATCGCGAGTTTTGGCGCGGCGTGGCTGTTGCTCGGCACGATCGCCGGCATCGGTCACGACGTGTTCGGCCGCCTCAGTTCCGGCGCGCCGCTCGCGCCCGCGATCAAGGCGCAGATGGCGAAGTTGCCGGCGGACACGCCGTTCTACTCGGTCGGCGTGCTCGACCACACGCTGCCGTTCTACATCGGCCATACGATGACCATGGTCGAGCATCCCGACGAACTCGCGTTCGGCGTGTCGGTGGAACCGCAGAAATGGCTGCCGTCGGTCGAGGCGTGGGTCGAGCGCTGGAAGGCCGACCGCTACGCACTCGCACTGATTCCGCCCTCCACTTACGAGCGGCTCCTGAAAGAAGGCCTGCCGATGCAGGTCGTTGCGCAGGACTCGCGCCGCGTCGTCGTAATGAAGCCGCTCGCTGCGGGCGCGGTGGCCGCGCCCGTGGAAAAAACCCAGCAGTGACCCCATATCAGGACCTGAACGACCGATGAACCCCATTTCCCTCTTTTGCATTCTCGCCGGCGTGGCGTTGAACGCCGGTGCGCAGTTGCTGCTCAAAGCCGGAACGAATGCGGTTGGACACTTCGAATTCACCCGTGCGAACATCGTGCCGATCGCCTTTCGCATTGCGACGCAGCCGCCGATCATCGGCGGTGTGGCCTGCTATGTGATCAGCCTCGCCGTCTGGATCGTCGGGCTGTCGCGCGTGGATGTGTCGATTGCCTATCCGATGCTGTCGCTCGGCTATGTCGTCAACGCTTTCGCCGCGTGGTATCTGTTCGGCGAGGTGCTGTCGGTGCAGAAACTGGTCGGCATCGGCGTCATTCTGGTGGGCGTGGTGATAGTCGCGCGCAGCTAGCGCGGCCACGAACCAGGCGCAGCGAAGCTGCCGCAAAGATAGCGTAAGCCGGCATCCGCACCGGCTAAGCAAAACGTAAGGTTGATCGCGGTATGCTCCGCGGTTTGCACCCTTTTTAGCCTTGGCCCGGATTTGCGCGTAGTGTGTGTTCACCGCGCCCCTTCAGGCCGCGGCCCTTTCGATCGAGCGAAGTATTCATGACCCAGTCAACCGTTCCGCCTCTGCCGTTCCTGCCGTTCGTCAAGCCGGAGATCGATGAAGAAACGATCCGCGGGGTAGCCGACGTTCTGCGCTCGGGCTGGATCACCACCGGCCCGCAGAACCAGAAGTTCGAGGCGGCGCTCTCTGAATTCTGCGGCGGCCGTCCCGTGCGCACGTTCAACTCCGGTACGGCGACGCTCGAGATCGGACTGCGCATCGCCGGTGTGGGCGAAGGCGACGAAGTGATCACGACGCCCGCCTCATGGGTGTCGACCAGCAACGTCATTTACGAAGTCGGCGCGACGCCGGTGTTCGCCGACATCGACCCGGTCACGCGCAACATCGACCTCGACAAACTCGAGAAGGCGATCACGCCGCGCACCAAGGCGCTGATTCCGGTTTATCTGTCAGGCCTGCCCGTCGACATGGACCGCCTGTACGCGATTGCGCGCGAGCACAAACTGCGTGTGGTGGAAGACGCCGCGCAGGCGTTCGGCTCGACTTGGAACGGCAAGCGCATCGGCGCGATCGGCGACATGGTCTCGTTCAGCTTCCACGCGAACAAGAACCTCACGTCGATCGAAGGCGGCGCACTCGTACTGAACAACGAGGACGAAGCCGTCCTCGCACAGAAATACCGGCTGCAGGGCATCACCCGCACGGGTTTCGACGGCATGGACTGCGACGTGCTCGGCGGCAAATACAATCTGACGGACGTCGCCGCGCGCGTGGGCCTCGGTCAGTTGCCGCACCTCGAACGCTTTCTCGCACAACGCAGGAAACTGGCGCGCGCATACTTCGCCGGCTTCGAGGGCGGCCCGGCACTGAAGCTGGGCGTTGGACTGCCGTTCGCCGACTTCGAGAACAGCAACTGGCACATGTTCCAGATCACATTGCCGCTGGAGAAGCTGTCGATCGACCGCGCCGGTTTCATGGGCCAGTTGAAGGAACGCGGTATCGGTTCGGGCGTGCACTATCCGGCCATTCATCTGTTCTCGCTGTACCGCGCCCGCGGCTTCAAGGAAGGCATGTTCCCGCACGCCGAGCGTTTCGGCGCGACGAACGTCACGTTGCCGCTCTTTACACTGATGAACGAAGGCGACGTAGAGCGCGTGTGCCGCGCGGTCAACGAAATTTGCGAACAATACGGAAAATAAGCGGAAATGATTTATACGGAACAACGCGCCGTCGCACCGGAAGTGTCGATCATCATTCCGGTGTACAACGAGGAAGCCGGACTTGCGGCGCTATTCGCGCGGCTCTATCCGGCGCTCGACGCGCTCGGCACGTCTTATGAAGTGATCTTCATCAACGACGGCAGCCGCGACAAATCCGCCGCGCTGCTCGCCGAGCAGTTCCGCGCGCGCCCCGACACGACCCGCGTCATCCTGCTGAACGGCAACTACGGGCAGCACATGGCGATTCTCGCGGGTTTCGAACAGTCGCGCGGCGAGATCGTCATTACGCTCGACGCCGACCTGCAAAACCCGCCGGAAGAAATCGGCAAGCTGGTCAACAAGATGCGCGAAGGCTTCGACTACGTCGGCACGATTCGTCTGCAACGTCAGGACAGCTTGTGGCGCCGCAAGGCTTCGCGCGTGATGAACCGGCTGCGCGAGCGCATCACACGCATCAAGATGACCGATCAGGGCTGCATGCTGCGCGCGTACAGCCGCCACATCATCGACACGATCAATCGCTGCGGCGAAATCAACACGTTCATTCCGGCGCTCGCGTACACCTTCGCGCAGAATCCCGTCGAGATCGAAGTCGCGCACGAGGAGCGCTTTGCCGGCGAATCGAAGTACTCGCTCTATTCGCTGATCCGACTGAATTTCGACCTCGTGACCGGCTTCTCGGTCGTGCCGCTGCAGTGGCTGTCGTTCATCGGCGTGATCCTGTCGCTCGGCTCCGCGGCGTTGTTCGTGCTGCTGCTGATACGGCGCTTCATCATCGGGGCGGAAGTTCAGGGTGTGTTCACGCTGTTCGCCATTACGTTCTTCCTGCTCGGCGTGATCATCTTCGCGCTCGGGCTGCTCGGCGAATATATCGGCCGGATCTACCAACAGGTGCGCGCGCGTCCGCGCTATCTGGTGCAGACCATTCTCGAACAGCGCGACGGCGCGGCCGTGGTTGAAATGCCGCGTCAAACCGTCGTGCAGGCGATTCAACCGGCGCCGCTCGCCGACCATCAAGGCGAGGGCCCGAACCGATGAAACCGCGCGCCGTCGTATTCGCGTATCACAACGTCGGCGTGCGCTGCCTGCAAGTACTGCTCGCGCGCGGCGTCGACGTGGCGCTCGTCGTCACACACGAAGACAGCCCTACCGAAAACATCTGGTTCGGCAGCGTGGCGACGGTCGCGGCCGAGCACGGCATTCCTGTGGTGACTCCGGCAGACCCGAAGAGTCCCGAATTGCGAGCGGCCGTCAGCGCGGCACATCCCGACTTCATCTTCTCGTTCTACTACCGCCACATGCTGCCGGTCGATCTGCTCGCGCTCGCCGCGCGCGGGGCCTACAACATGCATGGCTCACTGTTGCCGAAGTACCGCGGCCGCGTGCCCACCAACTGGGCGGTGCTGCACGGTGAAACCGAAACCGGCGCGACGCTGCACGAAATGGCCGCGAAGCCTGACGCGGGCGCGATCATCGCGCAAACGCCAGTGCCGATTCTGCCCGACGACACCGCGGCGCAAGTGTTCGACAAAGTCACGGTGGCCGCGGAACAGACGCTGTGGCGCGTCCTGCCGGCGTTGCTCGCCGGCGAAGCGCCGCATCTGCCGAACGATCTTTCGCACGGCAGCTACTACGGCGGGCGCAAGCCGGAGGACGGCCGCATCGACTGGACACAGCCGGCTCAACAGGTCTACAACCTGATCCGCGCAGTCGCGCCGCCCTATCCCGGCGCGTTCACCGACATCGACGGCCGGCGTTTCGTCGTCGCGCGCGCGCGGCTTGCGGCGCCGGGCGCGCTTCGCCCGGATTTGCCGCCGGGCCTGCACGTAGGCGATAATGGCGTTTTCGCGATATGCGGCGACGGTCGCGCGATCGCCATCCACGAATTGCGGCATCAGCACGACGGCACTGAAACCGTCGTCACTCCGGCCACATTCGCCCAGCTCATTCAAACTCCCCGACATTTATGAAGAAAGTCCTGATCCTGGGTGTGAACGGCTTCATCGGCCATCACCTGTCCAAACGCATTCTCGAAACGACCGATTGGGAAGTCTTCGGAATGGACATGCAGACCGAACGTCTGGGCGATCTCATCAATCATGAGCGGATGCACTTCTTCGAAGGCGACATCACGATCAACAAGGAGTGGGTCGAATATCACGTCAAGAAGTGCGATGTGATTCTGCCGCTGGTCGCGATCGCCACGCCGGCTACCTACGTGAAGCAGCCGCTGCGCGTGTTCGAACTCGACTTCGAAGCGAACCTGCCGATCGTGCGTTCGGCGGTCAAGTACGGCAAGCATCTGGTATTTCCGTCGACCTCCGAGGTCTACGGCATGTGCACGGACGAGCAATTCGATCCGGAAGAATCGCAACTGTCGTACGGTCCGATCAACAAGCCGCGCTGGATCTACGCGTGCTCGAAGCAGTTGATGGACCGCGTGATCTGGGGCTACGGCATGGAGGGTTTGAACTTCACGCTGTTCCGTCCGTTCAACTGGATCGGCCCGGGCCTCGACTCGATCTACACGCCGAAGGAAGGCAGCTCGCGCGTGGTCACGCAGTTCCTCGGCCACATCGTGCGGGGCGAGAACATCAGCCTCGTCGACGGCGGCGCACAAAAGCGCGCGTTCACGGATATCGACGACGGCATCGGCGCGCTGATGAAGATCATCGAGAACAAGGACGGCGTCGCAACGGGCAAGATCTACAACATCGGCAACCCGACCAATAACTTCTCGGTGCGTGAACTCGCGCACAAGATGCTGACGCTCGCCGCGGAATTCCCGGAATACGCGGACACCGCGAAAAAAGTCCAGCTGGTCGAAACGTCGTCGGGCGCGTATTACGGCGCCGGCTATCAGGACGTACAGAATCGCGTGCCGAAGATCGACAATACGATGCAGGAACTCGGCTGGGCGCCGAAGTCCACCTTCGACGAAGCGCTGCGCAAGATTTTCGAAGCGTATCGCGGCCACGTCGGCGAAGCACGCGCGCTCGTCGAACAGCAGTAAGGGCTGATCCTTGGCCCGAATCGTCCTGAAGATCGACGTCGACACGCTGCGCGGCACACGCGAAGGCGTGCCGAATCTCGCGCGTATTTTCGACCGCTTCAAGGCGCGCGCTACTTTCCTCTTCAGCCTCGGCCCCGATCACACTGGTTGGGCGATGCGCCGTGTGCTGCGGCCGGGCTTTTTGCAGAAGGTGTCGCGCACGTCGGTGGTCGAGCACTACGGGCTCAAGCAGTTGATGTACGGCGTGCTGCTGCCGGGACCGGACATTGGAGCCAAGGCGTCGGCGGAAATGCGGGCGATCCACGAAGCCGGTTTCGAGTGCGGCATTCATACCTGGGATCACGTGTACTGGCAGGACAACGTGCGCTCGAAAGATCGTGCGTGGACGTCGGCGCAAATGCGGAGAAGCCGCGACCGTTTCACCGAAATCTTCGGTGCGCCGCCCGTCACGCACGGCGCGGCCGGATGGCAGATGAACGGCCATGCGTTCGAGCAGATCGACGCGTGGGGCATGCACTACGCGTCCGACGGCCGGGGTCATTCGCCGTATTTCCCTGTGGTCGACGGAAGAACGCTCGCGCACGTGCAGATGCCGACCACGCTGCCAACGCTGGACGAAGTACTCGGCGTGGACGGCGTGGACGAACACAACGTCGCGGCCTTCATGCTGAAGCACACAGAAAATAATCCGCACGATCAGGTGTTCACGCTGCACGCGGAACTCGAGGGCCAGAAGCTCGCGCCGATCTTCGAACAGTTGCTGGAAGGCTGGCGTGCACAAGGCCACACGTTTGCGACCATGGGCGATTACTACGCCACGCTGGACCGCGGCGCGCTGCCATCGTACCCTGTTACGTGGGGCGAAATTCCAGGGCGCTCCGGCGAGCTGATCGTCCAGCCGTGACTGGCCGCCCGGCATGCTGACTTCACGCAGCCGTTGAGTTGCTGTCCGGCAGCCCGTCCTGACCACCCAACCGCCACGCGAGAACATGCGCGCACCGGTAGCCCCTTCCCCCAACTCGATGCCAGGCCGACGCCGCCTTGTCGGATTCACACCGCGCCGCCGCCTATAACAACCGGAGAACCTCGTGTCCATCGCAGTCGACCAACCCATCCCCGACTTCACCGCTCCCGCCACCGGAGGCGAGATCACGCTGTCCAAACTGCGGGGCAAGAAGGTGGTGCTGTATTTCTATCCGAAGGACAACACGCCCGGCTGCACGACCGAAGGTCTGCAGTTCCGCGATCTCTATCCGAAGTTCAAGAAGGCCGGCGCGGAAATCATCGGCGTGTCGCGCGATAGCCTGCGCTCGCATGACAACTTCAAGGCAAAGCTCGAATTGCCGTTCCCGTTGATCTCCGACCCGGAAGAAAAGCTGTGCGCGCTCTTCAACGTCATCAAAATGAAGAAAATGTATGGCAAAGAAGTACGGGGAATCGAGCGCTCCACGTTTCTCATCGATAGTGACGGCGTGCTGCGCACGGAGTGGCGCGGCGTGAAAGTGCCCGGGCATGTCGACGAGATTCTGGAGGCTGTACAAGCGCTTTGAGGCGCGTTATATTGGGTTGCAATGAGTGCCTGTCCACCCCAAAATTTTCGTCGCTGCGCCACATTCGACGGCTGCTTTGCCGGATTCATCGGGTCCGTCGGAGTCGTCAGGCGCAATGCGAACACCGTAGGCGAGCCGCTTGCCCCGTACGCCGGGGCGGCGGCTTTTTTATTGCGCGCAGCCGTTCGTTCACTCGGCCGCGCGTTCATCGTTAAGGAGCCGATCGAAGACCAGGCGAACCGGCATCTCTAGACCGAATGCGCGCCTCCGGGCGCAAACTGCGTGCGCAACATCGGCACGGGCAGAATGCGACAGGCGGCGCACGATATGTGACCCGATTATTTCGAGGGAAACCATGCCTTTGCCTACCCCCCCCAGCAAGCTCGGCAATCTCCTGCCGCCTGACGAATACAAAGCCAAAGCCGCCGCACCGGCGCGCTCCGCTTCGAAGAAACAGGCCGAAGGCGAATCCGCGGAGCCGGCCGATTACGGCCGCGCGAACGTCGCCACACCCATGGCGCACGCTGCCAATGCCGCGACCACGTTGCGACCGGTGCCGGCATCGTCGGCGGCCGTAACGGGGACCGCAGCCGACGAGGCCGTTCAGGCACGCGGCGCGTCGGGCTCCGGGCGCAAGACGAGGCAAACCGCCGCGCTGCTGCAACCGGTTCCCGCTGCCCGTCCGCAAGCCGAACCCGCCGCCGAGCCGCAGCCGGCCGTCGCGCGCACGCCGAGCGCGAAGCAGCCCACGGCGAGCACGCCGGCCGCCGCGCCTACCGCGCGCGGCACGAGTAAAAAACGCGGCACCGCCGCCGAGCCGGTCGAAGTCCAGAAGCTCTTCGTGCTCGACACGAACGTGTTGATGCACGACCCGAGCTGCCTGTTCCGTTTCGAGGAACACGACGTCTATCTGCCGATGATGACGTTGGAAGAACTCGACAACCATAAGAAAGGCATGTCGGAAGTCGCGCGCAACGCTCGTCAGGTGAGCCGCACGCTGGACGCACTGGTCGCGAACGCGGGCAACATGTCTGAGGGCATTTCGCTCGCGCGTCTGGGCAGCCGCGAGGCGTCCGGGCGTCTGTATTTCCAGACCAAGCTGACCGCGATCGAACCGGTTGAAGGTCTGCCGGAAGGCAAAGCCGACAACCAGATTCTGGGTGTCGTGCGTGCGTTGCAGCGCGACCGGATGGATCGCCAGGTCGTGCTGGTGTCGAAAGACATCAACATGCGCATCAAGGCGCATGCGCTCGGCCTGCCCGCCGAAGATTACTTCAATGACCAGGTGCTCGAAGACAGCGACCTGCTGTATTCGGGCATCCGCGCGCTGCCGCAGGATTTCTGGACCAAGCACGCAAAGGGCATGGAAAGCTGGCAGGACACCAAGACGGGCACTACGTATTACCGTGTGACCGGTCCGCTGTGCCCGTCGATGCTCGTCAACGAATTCGTTTATCTCGAGCCGCAGAACGGCGAGCCGGCGTTCCACGCGTTGGTGCGCGAGTTGAACGGCAAGACAGCGCTACTGCAAACGCTGCGCGACTATGGCCATCACAAAAACAACGTGTGGGGCATTACGGCGCGCAACCGCGAGCAGAACTTCGCGCTGAATCTGTTGATGAACCCTGAGATCGACTTCGTGACGCTGCTCGGCCAGGCCGGCACCGGCAAGACACTCGTTGCGCTCGCGGCGGGTCTCGCACAGGTGCTGGACGACAAGCGCTATAACGAGATCATCGTGACGCGCGCCACGGTGCCGGTTGGCGAAGACATCGGCTTTCTGCCCGGCACGGAAGAGGAAAAAATGCAGCCGTGGATGGGCGCCTTCGACGACAACCTCGAAGTGCTGCAGAAAACCGACGACGCAGCCGGCGAATGGGGCCGCGCCGCGACTCAGGAACTGATTCGCTCGCGCCTGAAGATCAAGAGCATGAACTTCATGCGCGGACGGACGTTCGTCGATAAGTACTTGATCATCGACGAGGCGCAGAACCTGACGCCCAAGCAGATGAAAACGCTGGTCACCCGCGCGGGTCCCGGCACGAAGATTATCTGCCTCGGCAATATCGCGCAGATCGACACGCCTTATCTGACGGAAGGCAGTTCGGGCTTGACGTATGTGGTCGACCGTTTCAAGGGTTGGGCGCACAGCGGTCACGTGACGCTCGCCCGCGGCGAGCGTTCGCGCCTTGCCGATTACGCGTCCGAAATCCTTTAAGAATCAATTAGCTGGCTGTACCTCGGAGCCGCGCCCGGAACATTCCGGGCGCGGCTTTTTTATTGCCGCGGCGTCTTTGGCCAGCAACACTTAGCGCACGAACTTCAAGTAATTTGTCAAGACTTCTTGCGGCTTCCGCATTTCACCGGCTACCATCCGGACATCGTCCGTCATTAAACGAGCGTTTACCGCTTTACTCTTTCATGCGCCGACTTGCGTTCTCGCTGCTGACCGTGTTGCTGCTCGCCGCCTGTGCCGGCGCGCCGCAGAAGACGTCGTCGCGCGGTTCGTCAGGCGCCGTTACCGTCACAAACGGGGCGTACCGCGCGCCGCCACCGGGTTTCCCCAACTTCGTCGACCACAGCATTGGCCGCGAGGAAATTTCTATTCAGGCAATGAGCCTGGTCGGCGTGCCCTACCGTTGGGGCGGCAACACGCCGGATAGCGGCTTTGATTGCAGCGGCCTGGTTCGCTATGTGGTGTCGCGCGCGGCGTCGGTGAATCTGCCTCGCACGACCGCCGATATGAGCGGACGCGGCGAATCGGTCGAACCGGACGAGATCGCGCCCGGCGATCTGATTTTTTTCAACACGACCGGTCGCGCGCACTCGCACGTGGGCATTTATGTGGGCAAGCTGCGCTTTGTCAACGCGCCGTCGACGGGCGGCACTGTGCGGCTCGATTATCTGACCAATCCTTATTGGGCAAAGCGCTTCGACGGCATTCGCCGGGTGGCCGGACCGGCCGCGAAGCCGGTGCCGTTCGACGCGCCTAGTTACCAGGCGGCAGCGCCGCAGACGGAGCGTGCGGTAACACAGGCGGCGAGCACGGCAGATCGCAGCGGCGAAGCGCCGGCGGCGAACGCACCGTTGGCTTCGACTCGAGCAGTTCCCGTCTATGCGACCGGTTCGTCGGCCTCCCCAGTAACGGCTCGCGCTGGCGCCGAGCCGCGCGCGCCAGCGACTGCGGCGGCGGAACCGACCCTTGCGGCCCTTGCGGCAACGGCGGCAACGCGCGCGCCGCAAGCCGATCCCTTCGAACCTCCGCCACCGGCTATGAGCGCGGCGCAGATTCAGGCGCGCGCAGCAGGCGCGGTGTCGCCGACGCCTGCTCTGTCTGCTCAGGCCAGTGGGTATGACGGCGGCGCGAGCGCACAGGCTCAACGGCCAGCCGCTGCAGGTACCCCGCCCGTTTCCCAAACGGCCGTCGCGCGAGGAGCCGATGCAATCGACGCAGCCGCCGATGCGTTCGAGCCGCCACCGCCCTCTTCAGTCGCAACTCGTCAGGCACGCCAGGCGCGGCAGGCAGACGCGGCAGAACGCACACCGGGCGATAACGGCAGCGTGCAGATCATGCGAGCCTCGACGGCGTCACGAGGCGTCGCGGCCCCATCGCAAACGAACGACGACCCGATCGCCCGGTTTGCCAACGGAAACTTCTAGCTAGCCGACCTACCCGGCCCGTGCGCCGTCACGCATGCGCACGGCTGAAATGGCGTTGGGCCCTTGGCGTTGCGAGGGGTCACAAAGTGGCCGTACTCTCTTCACCGCCAGCAGCATCGGTCACGACAAGGCGCTCAGACATGCGGATTGAGCTCTTCGAGTGTGATGGGCGCGGTGCCGATTTTCCCGACGACGACACCGGCGGCCGCGTTAGCGAGGCGCGCTGCACTTTCCATGTCTTGGCCGGCAGCCAGCGCGGCGGCCATGGTGGCAATCACTGTGTCGCCCGCGCCGGATACGTCGTAGACCTCGCGCGCCTGTGCGGGAATACGAACATGCCGGTTGCCGATAACGAGGCTCATGCCCTCCTCGGATCGCGTAACGAGCAACGCGCCCAGTTCCAGATCGTCGCGCAGTTTGAAGGCGCGCCGCTCGAAGTCCGACTCGCCATTCCACTTTCCTGCGGCCTGCGCGAATTCATCTCGGTTCGGCGTAACGACGCTCGCGCCGCGGTATATCGAGTAGTCCGGTCCCTTCGGATCGATCAGAATGCACGCGTTCGCCGCCCGCGCGTCGCCCATCATCATGCGTAGGTGCGCGAGGCCGCCTTTGCCGTAATCCGAGAACACGACGGTCTTGCAGGTCTTCAGCTTCTCCCGGAACTGGGCCACTAGCGGAAACAACAACTCGTGGTCCGGACGCTGTTCGAAGTCAGCGCGCACGATTTGCTGGTTGCGTGAAATGACGCGAAGCTTCACGGTGGTTTGCAACGCCGGATCGCGGACGAACGCGCAATGAACATTGCGAGATTCCAGCAAAGACTGCAAGGCACGCCCATCGTGATCGTCGCCCACGACCGACAACAGCGTTGTCTGAACACCGAGGTTCACCGCGTTGACGGCGACGTTCGCCGCGCCGCCCGCCACGTCTCGCGTGCGCTGAACGTGAACTACCGGCACGGGTGCCTCCGGCGAAATACGCGTGCTGTCTCCAAACCAGTAGCGATCCAGCATGACGTCACCCGCGACGATGACGGAAGCCGATGAGCAGTCTAGACGCACTTCAGGATTCCTTTGAGATGTTGTTGACGACGTTTCAAAACGCGGTGTGCGGAAGGCGCATCAACCGCTTCCGGCTTCGCTGGCCGCCTTGCCGGCTGGGGCCGGTTCATAGCAACCACAGGTAGACGTCGCCGCGCAGTAGGCCGGGGAGGCCGAGATAGCCTTGTCGTAGCTCGTGATAAAGACCAGCAACCCGGACAGCGCAGCTAGTCAAATGATGCCCCAATCGGCTTCTCATAATTCGTTATCCTGAATTAATAGTCGCGATCGGCGAACAAGTCGCGTGTGCCAGGCGCGCGGACATTCTCTTACATAAGATGGCGAGCCAAAGCCGTCTAAAGTTTTCACACCAACATCACGGCAATCAGATTCGTGCGATTTCCACACGCGCAAGCGAGGTCCGCAGTCGCGGCTCGGCCAGCACACGTTGGCCGCCGATCTGCTATCGTCATCGGTATTCTTCCGAACGGGTGGCGACAATGGATCTCGGGCTGAAAGACAAAGTGGTGCTGATCACGGGCGGCAGCAAGGGAATCGGCTTTGCGTGCGCCCGGGCTTTCGCGCTGGAAGGTGCGAAGGTGGCAATCGTTTCGCGTGATCCCGCCAATCTGGCGCGCGCCTACGAACAGCTGAAACAGGAAGGCTTGCACGTGCATCGCACGCGCGCCGATC
Organism: Paraburkholderia strydomiana; assembly: GCF_031456815.1. Lineage (NCBI taxonomy): Bacteria > Pseudomonadati > Pseudomonadota > Betaproteobacteria > Burkholderiales > Burkholderiaceae > Paraburkholderia > Paraburkholderia strydomiana. Next base: position 236,262 of record NZ_JAVDVL010000005.1, on the reverse strand, counting down.
TGCATGAGCCGCATAGCGCCGCCGACATCGTCGAGGAAGTGAGCACGGCCGTCGGCCCGATCGACGTGCTCGTCAACAGCGCCGGCGCGGCGCGGCGCTACGACCCCGAAACGCTCGATGCAGACGCGTTTCGCGCCACGATGGAAGCGAAGTATTTCCCTTACATCTACCCGCAGCAGGAAGTGCTGCGCCGCATGGCCGAGCGCGCGAAAAGCGGCGATCGTGGCGAACCCGGCACGATCGTCAACATCATCGGCATGGGCGGGAAGATTGCGAGCGACATCCATATCGCCGGCGGCGCCGCCAACGCTGCACTGATGCTGGCCACGGTCGGCCTCGCCCACTACTACGCGCGCTACGGCATTCGCATTAACGCGATCAATCCGGGAGCAACGCTCACTGAGCGCGTCGAAGAAGCAGTCAAGCTCGAAGCAACGCAACAAGGCATTCAGAGCGCCGAAGCGCTCGCGCGTGGCCAGGCCAGAGTGCCGCTCGGGCGTTACGCAAAACCGGAGGAAATCGCAGATGTCGCGCTGTTTCTGGCGAGCCGCCGTGCGAGCTATGTGACGGGCGCGATCGTCCCGATGGATGGAGGCAGCGCGCCGCTAATCTGAGCAACGCGCCGTGCGTCGAGCCTGTACCACGGCGCTGCGGCTGCGGGCGAACGGTCCTGCCGTCCGGCCCGGAGCCTGCCAGTTACAGGAAGTGGTGGCCGAACCACCAGGCGGCGGCTGCGAGCGCCGCTGACGCCGGGATCGTCAGAATCCATGCCCAGACGATGTTGCCGGCCACGCCCCAGCGGACCGCGCTCAGCTTCTGCGTCGCGCCCACGCCGACGATCGCGCCGGTGATCGTGTGCGTGGTGGATACCGGAATACCGAGCCAGGACGCGGTGAACAACGTGATCGCCCCGCCCGATTCGGCACAAAAACCGCCTACGGGCTTGAGCTTGGTGATTTTCTGACCCATGGTACGGACGATTCGCCAGCCGCCGAACAATGTGCCAACCCCCATCGACAGATAGCAGCCGCCGATCACCCACAGCGGTGGCGCCTCCGCGATCGACGACGCGTAGCCGGTTGCGATCAGCAGCATCCAGATAATGCCGATGGTTTTCTGCGCGTCGTTACCGCCGTGGCCAAGGCTGTACAGACCCGCCGACACGAGTTGCAGACGCCGGAAGCGCCGGTCGACCTTGCTCGGCGGCGTACGGAAATAGATCCACGACACAGCCAGCATAAAAAACGAACCGAGCACAAACCCGAGCAGCGGCGAAATGAAAATGAACGCCACCGTCTTGAGCAATCCGTCGAAGTTGAGCGAACCCCAGCCAGACTTGGCAAGCGCCGAGCCGACGAGGCCGCCGATCAGTGCGTGCGACGAACTCGACGGAATGCCGTAGTGCCACGTGATCACGTTCCAGCCGATCGCACCCACCAAGGCGCCGAAAATCACGTAATGATCAACGATGCCTGGGTCTATCGTGCCTTTGCCGACAGTTGCGGCCACTTTGAGGTGAAACACGAAATATGCGACGACGTTGAACGCGGCGGCGAAAGCCACTGCCTGCTGCGGCTTCAGAACGCCTGTCGAGACGACGGTGGCAATCGAGTTGGCCGCGTCGTGAAAGCCATTCATGAAGTCGAAAATGAGCGCGACGGCGACCAGGCCGGCCACGACCCAGATAGCGAGTTGTATCGATTGCATTATGCGTTTTCCAGCACGATGCCTTCGATGATGTTTGCTACGTCTTCACACTTGTCCGTGATCGTTTCAAGCAATTCGTAAATGGCTTTGAGCTTGATCAGGGTTTTGACGTTGTCTTCTTCGCGGAACAGCTTGGACATGGCCGAGCGCAACACCCGGTCGGCCTCGGACTCCAGCCGGTCGATGTCCTCGCACGCTTTCAGAATCTGGCTCGCCTGCTTCATGTCGGACAACAGGCTGACGGCGAATTGCACCCGCTCCGAAGTCGCCGTGCAGATGTGCGCAAGCTGGCTTGCCTCGGAGGTGACCGACTGGACGTCGTAAAGGGAAATAGCGGTGGCGACGTCCTCCATCAAATCGAGGATGTCGTCCATCGTGGTGATGAGCTTATGGATCTCATCGCGGTCGAGCGGCGTGATGAAGGTCTTGTGCAGCAGGTCGATGGTTTCGTGCGTGAGTTTGTCTGCAGCCTTCTCGGCTTTCTGCACGTTTTGCTTATGAGTTTCGGCGTCTTGCAGGTTGTCGATCAGGAGCTCGAGTTCGCGGCTCGCCGAGACGATGCACTGTGCGTGCGCATTGAAAATATCAAAGAACTTGCCCTCGGTGGGCATGAATCGACCGAACATTGGGATCCCGAAAATTGGTCACTTAATGGCTGACATAAAACCGCCATATTGTACCGTTGCGGGCCCGATGTAGCACTTTGCAAAGCGCGGTTACAACAGCGCCTATTGCGTTTGCGCGATTTTCCGGTCGCGCCGCCGCTATTTCCGGTTAATCGCCGTAGAAATTTTGCGCGCCCGCAAAGTTGTCGAACTTCGTGTATTGGCCGTGGAACGTGAGTCGAACCGGTCCGATCGGGCCGTTCCGCTGCTTGCCGATAATGATTTCAGCCGTGCCTTTATCCTGGCTGTCGGGGTTATACACTTCGTCGCGGTAGATGAACAGGATCACGTCGGCGTCCTGCTCGATAGCGCCCGATTCCCGCAGATCCGACATGATCGGCCGCTTGTTCGGACGTTGCTCCAGACCGCGATTGAGCTGCGACAAAGCGATGACTGGCACGTCCAGCTCTTTCGCGAGGCTCTTGAGCGATCGCGATATTTCCGAGATTTCGGTCGCGCGGTTTTCACCCGACGACGATCCGCTCATCAACTGCAGGTAGTCGATGATAATGAGCCCGAGCTTTCCGCACTGACGCGACAGACGCCGCGCGCGCGAGCGCAATTCCATCGGATTCAGACCGCCGGTTTCGTCAATGAAAATTTGCGCCTCGCTCATTTTCTGCACGGCGTGCGTGAGCTTCGGCCAATCCTCGTCGGTCAGGCGGCCGGTTCGCATGCGGTGCTGATCGAGGCGGCCGACTGAGCCGAGCATACGCATGGTGAGCTGAGAGCCCGGCATTTCCATTGAGAACACAGCGACCGGCAAGCCGTATTCGACCGCGACGTACTCGCCGATGTTCATCGAAAACGCCGTCTTACCCATCGACGGACGTCCCGCAACAATGATCAGCTCGCCGCCGTGCATGCCCGAAGTCATGCGGTCGAGGTCGACAAAACCGGTCGGCGTGCCCGTCACGTCGCTCGGATTCGCCGTGTGATACAGCGTGTCAATCCGCTCGACGACCTGAGTCAGCAGCGGGCCGATTTCAAGAAAGCCCTGCGTGCCACGCGCGCCGTCTTCCGCGATCGAGAACACCTTCGATTCCGCCTCGTCCAGCAATTGCCGGACTTCCTTGCCTTGCGGATTGAAAGCGTCGGCCGAGATCTCGTCGGCGACGGAAACCAGCCGACGCAGTACCGCGCGGTCACGCACGATTTCCGCATACCGCCGGATATTCGCCGCGCTCGGCGTGTTCTGCGCGAGTGCGTTCAGGTACGCGAGGCCACCGACCTCTTCCGCCTTGCCCGATGTTCCGAGCGCTTCGTAAACGGTAATGACGTCGGCCGGACGCGTCGCCGCGATGAGCTTGCCGATGTGCTCGTAGATGATGCGGTGATCGTAGCGATAGAAGTCGCTTTGCGACAGGAAATCGGCAATCCGGTCCCATGCGGCGTTGTCCAACAGCAAACCGCCCAGCACCGATTGCTCGGCCTCGATCGAATGCGGCGGGACTTTCAGCGACTCGAGTTGGGGATCTTTGGACGGTGCGTTCATGGAGAGGAATTATCGTGGAAATCAGGCGACCGCGGCCAGCGGAACGAGCAAAAAATAACGGGCACAAAAAAGGCAGGGGCCGGTTGCCCGGCCCCTGCCCTCAGCCAGCAACAACCTGGCCAACACTATCTGATGCTTGATGCGGTCGATTCAGACGTGCTCTTAAACGTGCTCGCCGAGTACCGACACCGTCACGTCGACAACTACGTCGGTGTGCAGCGAAACCTGAATCGGGTGGTCGCCCACCGTCTTCAGCGGGCCTTCCGGCAGGCGAACTTGCGCCTTTTCAACCGCGAAGCCTTGCTTGCCCAGTGCTTCGGCGATGTCGGCGTTCGTCACCGAGCCGAACAGACGGCCGTCCACACCGGCCTTCTGGCCGATCTGAACCGTCGAACCGGCCAGCTTTTCGCCTTGAGCTTGAGCAGCAGCCAGCTTTTCAGCGGCGGTCTTTTCGAGTTCAGCGCGGCGGACTTCGAATTCGGCCAGCGCTTCCTTCGTTGCACGGCGAGCCTGCTTGTTCGGGATCAGGAAGTTACGTGCGTAACCGTCCTTGACCTTCACGATATCGCCCAGGTTGCCCAGATTGACGACTTTTTCCAGAAGAATGATTTGCATTCGGATGCTCCTTATCGCGTCGTCGGGTTAGGCCTTGTGCTGGTCGGTGTACGGCACGAGCGCGAGGAAACGTGCGCGCTTGATTGCCGTGTCCAGCTGGCGTTGATAGTGCGACTTCGTACCCGTGAGACGCGCCGGCGTGATCTTGCCGTTTTCGCCGATGAAGTCTTTCAGCGTTTCGATGTCTTTGTAGTCGATGTATTCGACGCCAGCAGCCGTGAAACGGCAAAACTTCTTACGCTTGAAGAGCGGATTTTGTTGCTGACGACGCTTGTCGAATTTCTTACCAGTCGGGCGGGGCATGTTCAGTCCTTTCCAATGTCCTGCAATGCTGTGATGTGAAATACCAGAGTTCTTGCGTTGCGGTGCTTTTTTGCCAGGAAGCCTGTGAAGAGCGTTTCCACGCCCATCGGACAGCTTTCCAGCTTACCGCTCGCCTCGCCTGCGGCTACCGCCTGCATGGTCAGTTCGACTTGCCGGGCAATACCGGCTTCGACGACTTCCGTGCGGTGGTGCAACGTGCAGCTGGCAATCGGAACGCCGGCGGGGGTGTACCGCACCGGTTCGCGTTCGACGACGCTGGCTGTGAGCTGCAGCCGGTTCATGAAGCCTTTGGCAAGGGCGACGCTTGATCTGGTAGCTTAAATAGTGTGTCTTAAGCCTGCGCTTCGGACGGTTGCGTAGCAGCCGACTTCTTGGCTTCTTCGCGCTGCACTTCCTTCATCATCGGCGAAGGGCCGGTTTCGGCTTTCTTCATCTTGACGATGAGGTGACGCAGAACGGCGTCGTTGAACTTGAACGCGTGTTCCAGCTCGTCGAGCGTGGTCTGGTCGCATTCGATGTTCATGCAGACGTAGTGAGCCTTCGCGAGTTTCTCGATCATGTAGGCCAGTTGGCGACGGCCCCAGTCTTCGATACGGTGGATCTGGCCACCGTGCGACGTGATCGTGCTCTTGTAACGCTCGATCATGGCGGGCACCTGCTCGCTCTGATCGGGATGCACGATAAAGACGATTTCATAATGACGCATACACACTCCTTGTGCTGACTTTTGGATAGAAGCCACCCGGGCGTCGAACCGGTGTGGCAAGTGAGAAGCCGAAGATTGTAGCCCGATTGGGGACGGACTGCAAGACATTGCACCGTCCCGAGCTGCGATTGAGGCGTGTTTTCAACGATTTAGCATCCAACCTGAACGCGGCGCGTGAACCAACGCCGTTCAAATTTAGCCTTCATGCGCTGCGGGCAGCTGCCGGCGCTGCTCCCTCACGCAGCTTCGCGGCCCGCGCCTATAGAGGCCGCTCCAAGCCTCAGCCGTGCCCGACACCGCGCCGCAGCGTCCCCGAGCGCACCGCTCGCACATGCGTGGCGTGGCGTGGCGTGGTCGAGCGTCAGCGCTAAAGCGCGCTAATACCCCGGCCGGTTCCAATAATCCTCGCTCGCGTAAATCTCTTTCAGATAATCGATGAAATAGCGCACCTTGGCCGGCACATAGCGCTGCTGTGGGTAGACCGCCAGAATGTCGTAATCGGGTAGCGCGAATTCGTCGAGCACCGTTTCCAGTTCACCGCGCGCGAGCTGCTGCTGAATTTCCCACGTGGATCGCCAGCCGAGTCCGAGCCCTTCGGATACCCAGCGGTGCAATAGTTCGCCATCGTTGCAATCGAGCGTGCCGCCTACCCGCACCGTGACGAGCTTGCCGTTGCGGCGAAAATACCAGCCACGGTTCTGGCCGCCTTGCAGATTGAACGCGAGACAGTTGTGCCGCGGCAGGTCTTCGAGCGTTTTGGGCTTGCCGTGCTGGCGAAAGTAATCCGGTGTGCCGCAGACCACGCGCCGGTTCGACGCGAGTTTCACCGCCACGAAGTTCGGATCGACCGCGCCGCCGATCCGTATCGACAGGTCATAACCCTCCCGCACCAGATCGACGACGCGATCGGTCAGGTTGAACGACACCTGCAATTCCGGCTTGTCGGCGACAAACGCCGGCGCGAGCGGGGCGACGTGCTTGCGGCCAAACGCAGCCGGCGCTGACACGATCAGATGACCGTTCACCGCGCGCCGCCCGGCGCTCAGTTCGTTCTCGGCCTGGTCCCATTCGGTCAACAGTCCGCGGCAACGTTCGAGAAAGGCGGCGCCGTCCTCGCTGACGACGAGCCGCCGCGTCGAGCGATACATCAGCTTCACGCCGAGGCGCTTTTCGAGCGCGTCGATGCGCCGCCCGAGGATCACCGGCGACACGCCCTCCTCCAGAGCCGCGGCCGCAAGGCTACCCGCGTCGGCGACGCGCACGAAGGTTTCAATCTGCTTGAATCGATCCATGGCGGTCTCCTTGCGGACGCACGCTGCGTGTGCCCGCATTCCATACTTTTTGTTTCGAAATAAGCGACGCGGACTGATCTTATCAAACCTATAGGTCAAGCCTAAAGTGCGTTCAAGAGCCTTATTCGCCAATTTCCAAACATTGAGGAGACATTCATGGCCAAGATGAGAGCCGTCGACGCCGCCGTGCTGGTGCTCGAAAAAGAAGGTATCGACACCGCGTTCGGCGTGCCGGGCGCAGCGATCAACCCGTTTTACTCGGCCATGCGTCGCGCGGGCAACATCAGCCACGTGCTCGCGCGTCACGTAGAGGGCGCTTCGCACATGGCCGAAGGCTATACGCGCGCGCAGCCTGGCAATATCGGCGTGTGCATCGGCACGTCGGGGCCTGCCGGCACCGACATGATCACCGGTTTGTACTCCGCTCAGGCCGACTCGATCCCTATTCTGGCTATCACCGGACAAGCGCCCCGCGCGCGCCTGTACAAAGAAGACTTCCAGGCGGTCGACATCGAATCGATTGCGAAGCCGGTCACCAAGTGGGCCGTGACCGTGCGCGAGCCGGCGCTCGTGCCGCGCGTGTTCCAGCAGGCTTTCCATCTGATGCGCTCGGGCCGTCCGGGACCTGTGCTGGTCGACTTGCCCATTGACGTGCAGCTCGCCGAAATCGAATTCGACATTGACACGTACGAACCGCTGCCGGTCTACAAGCCAAAGGCAACGCGCAAGCAGATCGAAGCCGCCCTCGCCTTGCTCAACGATTCCGAGAAGCCGCTGATCGTGTCAGGCGGCGGCGTGCTGAACGCAGCCGCTGAAGATCTGCTCGTGCGCTTCGCCGAAACCGTCGGCGTGCCGGTGATCCCGACGCTGATGTCGTGGGGCGCGATTCCCGACGACCACCCGCTGATGGCCGGCATGGTCGGCCTGCAGACCTCGCACCGTTACGGCAACGCGACGATGCTCGCGTCCGACTTCGTGCTTGGCATCGGCAACCGCTGGGCGAACCGTCACACGGGCAGCATCGACGTTTATACGAAGGGCCGCAAGTTCGTGCACGTGGATATCGAGCCGACGCAAATCGGCCGCGTGTTCGGTCCGGACCTCGGCATCGTGTCGGACGCGAAGGCCGCGCTCGAACTGTTCGTCGAAGTCGCGAGCGAATGGAAAGCCGCAGGCAAGCTGAAGGATCGCAGCGCATGGGTCGCCGATTGCCAGCAGCGCAAGCAGACCATGCATCGCAAAACTCACTTCGACAACGTGCCGATGAAGCCGCAGCGCGTCTACGAAGAGATGAACCAGGTGTTTGGCCGCGACACGTGCTACGTGAGCACGATCGGCCTTTCGCAGATCGCCGGCGCACAGTTTCTGCATGTCTACAAGGCACGCAACTGGATCAACTGCGGCCAGGCCGGCCCGCTCGGCTGGACGATTCCGGCCGCGCTCGGCGTGCGCGCAGCAGACCCTCAACGGCCGATCGTCGCGCTCTCAGGCGACTACGACTTCCAGTTCATGATCGAAGAACTCGCGGCCGGCGCGCAATTCAAGCTGCCGTACGTGCATGTGGTCGTGAACAACTCGTACCTCGGCCTGATCCGCCAGGCGCAGCGCGCATTCGACATGGACTTCTGCGTGCAGCTCGGCTTCGAGAACATAAACTCGCCGGAAACCAACGGCTATGGCGTGGATCACGTCGCGGTAGCCGAAGGCCTCGGCTGCAAGGCGATTCGCGTGTTCAAGCCGGAGGAACTCAAACCGGCGCTGCAAAGAGCGCAGTCGATGCTCTCCGAGTTCAACGTGCCGGTGGTCGTCGAAGTGATTCTCGAGCGCGTGACCAACATCTCGATGGGCACCGAGATCGACGCGATCAACGAGTTCGAGGAACTCGCCGTGACGCGCGAAGACGCGCCGACTGCGATCAGCATTCTCGACTGAACCTGACGGCCGAAATCGCGGGGGCGCGATTGCACGACTGCACTGCAATCGCGCTATGAAGTTTTTCAACGACCGACCAGAGAGACCTGAGCACCATGCCCAAATTCGCAGCGAATCTCACGATGCTTTTCAACGAAGTTCCGTTCCTCGACCGCTTCGCGGCCGCAGCCGACGCGGGCTTTAACGCCGTCGAATTCCTGTTTCCGTATCCGTACCGGATCGCCGAGTTGAGCGAGCGTCTTCAGCAGAACCGGCTGAAGCTCGTGCTGCACAACCTGCCCGCGGGCAACTGGGAAGCCGGCGAGCGCGGCATTGCCTGCCTGCCCGATCGCTTAACCGAGTTCCAGGAAGGCGTGGGCCGTGCGATCGAATACGCGAGCGCGCTGAAGGTGCCGCAACTGAATTGCCTCGTCGGTATTCCGACGGCGGGCGTCGATGCCGACAAAGCGCGCGCGACCATCGTCGATAACCTGCGTTTTGCAGCGGGTGAATTGAAGAAGGCCGGTATCAGACTGCTAGTCGAGCCGTGCAACTCCTACGACATTCCGGGCTTCGCGTTGAATCGCTCGAGCGAAGGCCTCGACGTGATTCGCGCCGTGGGGTCGGACAATCTGTTCCTGCAATACGACATCTATCACATGCAACGGATGGAAGGCGAACTCGCGGCAACGATCAAAAAGAATCTGCCGCAAATCGCGCATATCCAGCTTGCCGACAACCCGGGGCGCAACGAACCCGGCACCGGCGAAATCAACTACCCGTTCCTGTTCGACCTGCTCGACTCGATTGGCTACGACGGCTACGTCGGTTGCGAATACAAGCCGCGCACGAACACCACTGCCGGCTTGTGCTGGGTGCAGAGCGTGGCCGGGCAAAGGCGCGGCGCCGCGCACGTCGCCGCCTGAACGATGCGCTGAACACCGCGTCGTGCGGACCGGGCGCGTGACGCCTCGAAAGAAGTCCCGCCAAGGGACCGCTAACAACACTGGAAACACTGGAGATTCAGACACATGGCAAAGATCGGTTTCATCGGGCTCGGCATCATGGGCGCGCATATGGCGCGCAACCTCCTCAAGGGCGGTCACACGCTGTTCGTGAACGGCGCGTACCCAGTGCCCGAAGATCTGGGCAAGAGCACGAACGTGGTGTCCGACTCGACCGCTGTCGCGCAAGCCGCCGACATCGTGATCATCATGGTGCCCGACACGCCTGACGTGGCCAACGTTCTTTTCGCCGACGACGGCGTCGCCGCCGGCCTCACGGCAGGCAAGCTCGTGATCGACATGAGCTCGATCTCGCCGCTCGATACTCAGGCGTTCGCGAAGAAGATCAATGCGCTCGGCGTCGATTATCTCGATGCGCCGGTGTCCGGCGGCGAAGTCGGTGCACGCGAGGCAACGCTCACGATCATGGTCGGCGGCCCGGAGAAAGCCTTTGCGCAGGCAAAGCCGCTCTTCGAACTGATGGGCAAGAATATCTCGCTGATCGGCGACAACGGCGCGGGTCAGACGTGCAAGGTCGCGAACCAGATCATCGTGGCGCTGAACATCGAGGCGGTGGCCGAAGCGCTGCTGTTCGCATCGCGCTCGGGCGCCGATCCGGAACGTGTGCGCAAGGCGTTGATGGGCGGCTTCGCTTCATCGCGCATTCTGGAAGTGCACGGCGAGCGCATGACGAAGCGCACGTTCAATCCTGGCTTCCGGATCGAACTGCACCAGAAGGATCTGAACCTCGCACTCGACGGCGCGCGCAAGCTCGGCATTGCGCTGCCGCACACCGCGAGCGCGCAGCAACTGTTCAGCGTATGCGCGGCGAACGGCGGCAAGGCATGGGATCACTCGGCGATGGTTCGCGCACTCGAAATCATGGCGAATTACGAAGTCGCACAAGCGCCGGATAGCGAAGCGAAAGCAGCTTGAACTTGCAGCGTTTCTTCGCGGCTTGCGAACCAGCAACGGCAACGGCCGCATGCATGGAGAAGCGTAAATAGCCCGGTAATACCGGTTGCCGCAGATGTTGCCTCGTCAACGCTACGGCAATCGCAAGTGGGGCGTCCGTTTTGTCGCGCGGCATCGCGGCGGAACGGGCAAATCGTGCCGCTCTGGGCTGAGAGCGGCAAAGTGGGGTCCGCAGCGGCACCCGGCGGCGCCGGGGAAGCCTTGGTCGGTCAGACGTCGTCGTCGGGTGTCCGGCTGTCGGATTCATTCTCAGGTTTTCTCCGCCACTCAATGGCGTAGTGCGCCCTCATGCGGCGCCGTGATGCACGCACGTTTGCATTTGCTTGCAACTTCGTGGCCGCTTCCTCACCTTTCTTGACACTTCGTCACCCGCTATCTCCTACACTCGTGAGTCGTTGCATGCATACGGGCGCGCCTGCTGCCTGATCAACGCGTTCGCGTTGTGCGGCGTGCTCAGCATCGCAACGAGTGCTTAACTCGTACGCAAAGCATGCTTGCGTACCAACATGAGGAGTGTGATCGATGGGTATTCTCAGTTTCATCAAGGAAGCCGGCGAAAAATTGTTCAGCGCCGCGTCCACGACGGCCAAGGCCGAATCCGCGCCCGCCGCACCGGACCTCGCCGCGCTGAACAAGACCGCAGGCGACGCGATCGCCACTTACATCCGCAGCCAGGGTCTGGACGCAACGAATCTGCAGGTGACCTACGACGGCACGAGCCATACGGTCACCGTATCGGGAGAAGCCGCCGACCAGCCGACCAAGGACAAGATCCTCGTGGCAGCCGGCAATGTGCAGAACGTCGACAAGGTCGACGACCAGTTGAGCGTGACCGCCCCCGCCGCGGCGCCCACGCAATTCCACACGGTGGTGCCGGGCGACAACCTGTGGAAGATCGCGGAGAAGTACTACGGCAGCGGCGCTAAAAACGACGTGATCTTCCAGGCCAATACGCCGATGCTGAAAAGCCCGGACAAGATCTATCCCGGCCAGGTGCTGGTGATTCCGGCTGCTTAATAGCTGATTGCAAATGCCCGCCTCGGGCGGGCAAAAACACTGCGATAAAACGCAACGCGGCGCTCGAAGTCATTACTCGAGCGCCGCGTTTTTCTTTGACAACTTCCGTTGAACGCCGCGAGGCGTCAATACGTATCGAACGCTTTTTGCAAAGCGACAGGTCCGGCGCCGCCAGCGGCCAATGCCACCATCAGCAACACACGCGCCTTGTACGGATTGAGCGAGCCGGCGCTGACAAAGCCGAGTGCATCGTCGGCGGCCGCACCGTTGCGCATCACATGGCCTGAGCCCACACGCGACGAACGCACTACCGCGACGCCCTGCGAAGCGGCATCGGCCAGAGCCTGCGTCAGCGACGCGTGAATCGAACCATTACCCGTGCCCGCAACGACGATGCCGCGCACGCCGGCTGTCACGAGAGCATCGACAGCAATGCGGGACACGCCGGCATAGCTCGCGACGATTTCCACATGCGGCCAGTTCGCACCGATCACGAATTCAGTGGACAACGTATGCGGACGTACGACGCTGCGCTGAAATTCGACGCGCCCGTCCTGCACCCAGCCAAGCGCCCCGACTTCGGGCGACTGGAATGCATCGACGGCATAGGTGCTCGTCTTGACCACGTCGCGTGCACTGTGAATCTTGTTGTTGAATGCAACGAGAACGCCCTGTCCGCGCGCGCCGGCATTTGCCGCGACGGTCACGGCGTTCAGCAGATTGAGCGGTCCATCGGCGGAGAGCGCGGACGCGGGGCGCATTGCCGCTGTCAGCACCACCGGTTTGTCGGACTTGACAGTCAAATGCAGCAGATACGCGGTTTCTTCGAGCGTATCGGTGCCATGCGTGACCACCACGCCGTCGATGTCGGCGTCAGCAAGCAGTGCGTTGATACGTTGCGCGAGCGCGGTCCATAGCGGCATCGCCATGTCCTTGCTGTCGACGCTCGCAATCTGCTCCGGCGCGATGCGGGCTACCGTCGACAACGCCGGCACCACGGCCAGCAATTGCTCGACGCCGACCACGCCTGCCTGGTAGCCCGACGTATTGGTGGCGTCCGCGGCCGCGCCGGCAATCGTGCCGCCGGTGGCGAGCACGGCGATGCGCGGCAGCAACGCGGCGGCGCCAGGAGAGGAAGAAGAAGTCTGTGCGTTCATGGCGGCGATTGTAAGCGATGACGCGCCGCCGTCGCGCGCCTTTGAAGCGGCCAAGGCCGCTTTCCCCGTCAGCGCTTCACACTGCCTCGCGCAACTGCGCGGCGATTTCCGCCTCGGTCAGTTGCGGTGCGAACATCTCGATCAACCGGTACGCATAGGCGCGCAAAAACGCGCCCTTGCGCAAGCCGACCCGCGTCGTGCTCGCCTCGAACAGGTGCTGCGTGTCGAGCGCGACCAGTTCGCTGTCGCGCTTCGGGTCGTAGGCCATTGCCGCGACCACGCCGATACCCATGCCGAGCTCCACATACGTCTTGATCACGTCGGCGTCGATCGCGGTCAGCACCACGTCGGGCAGCGCCCCCGCTTTCGCGAACGCCTGGTCGATATGCGAGCGGCCCGTGAAGTCCTGGTCATACGTGACGATCGGGAATTCGGCGATTTCGTCCAGCGTCAGATTGGGGCGGCCGACGAGCGGATGATCCTTCGGCACGACCACGACGTGATGCCACGAATAGCATGGAAACGTGACGATGTCGGGGAAACGGTCGAGCGCTTCCGTCGAGATGCCGATATCCGCCTCGCCGTTGATGATCATCTGCGCGATCTGTTGCGGACTGCCCTGGCGCAGCGCCAGATGCACCTTCGGAAAAACCTCGGTGAATTGACGGATCACCTTCGGCAGCGCGTAGCGTGCCTGCGTGTGCGTGGTCGCGACCACCAGATGGCCACTGTCCTGGTCCGCGTACTGACGCGCGACGCGGCGCAAATTCTCCGCGTCCAGCAGCATCCGCTCGATCAGTTGATGCACCGCCTTGCCCGGCTCCGTGAGACCCGTGAGCCGCTTTCCGCGTCGAATGAAAATGTCGACGCCGAGTTCGTCCTCGAGATCCTTGATCTGTTTCGACACGCCCGACTGCGACGTGTAGAGCACGTTCGCCACTTCGGTCAGGTTCATGTTCTGACGCACGGCCTCGCGCACGAAGCGCAATTGCTGGAAGTTCATCTTGAAGTGTCCGGTTCAGCGAGAGTTGAGTTGTTCGAGTTATTCAGTTCATTCGCGTTGGGTCGCATCGGGTCATGCGCTCATTGCGCCGGGAAGACCCGCAGCGCGCGCGGCACCGCCGTCACGCCGTCGCCGATCGAGAGACGCAACTCGCGCCATGCTTCCCGATCGAGTTCGGCTTCGAGCAGATTGCCCTCGCGGCCCGCGAGTTCGACCCGCACGGAGCCGCCCAGTGTCACGACGCGCCGCACATCGACGACGATACCCTCGCGGTGCCCCGCCGACTGCGGATACAACTGCAAGTCGTGCGGACGTACATAAGCGAAAGCCGGACCGCTGAAGTCGGTGCTGATGGCGACCGGCAACGCCGCGCCGTCCACCACGAATCCGCTCGCGTCGACGTTGCCGTGCAGGCGGTTCGCCGCGCCGAGAAACTCATACACAAACGACGTTTGCGGATGGTCGTACACGTCCTGCGGACTGCCCACCTGCTCCACGTGTCCACGATTGAGCACGACGATACGATCCGCCACTTCGAGCGCCTCTTCCTGATCGTGCGTGACGAAAATCGTCGAGATATGCAGATCGTCGTGCAGACGCCGCAGCCAGCTGCGCAATTCCTTGCGGACCTTGGCATCGAGCGCGCCGAACGGTTCGTCGAGCAGCAGCACTTTCGGCTCGACGGCAAGCGCGCGAGCGAGCGCGATACGCTGCCGCTGCCCGCCCGACAATTCCGACGGATAGCGCTGCGCGAGCCAGTCGAGTTGCACGAGCTTGAGCAACTCATGCACCTTCTCGCGAATCACCGCTTCCGACGGGCGCTCCTTCCTCGGCTTCACTCGCAGCCCGAACGCCACGTTCTCGAACACCGTCATATGACGGAACAGCGCGTAGTGCTGGAACACGAAACCCACTTCGCGCTCACGCGCGCCGACAGTCGCGACGTCCTGGCCCTGCAGGACGACCTGCCCGCCGTCCGCATACTCAAGGCCCGCGATCACGCGCAGCAACGTGGTCTTGCCGCACCCCGAGGGCCCGAGCAGCGCAACCAGTTCGCCCGGCGGAAAATCGAGCGAAACGTTATCGAGCGCGACGAAATCGCCGAAGCGCTTCTGCAGGTTACGTACGGTGATACCCATTACAGCTCTCCTTGCTTGAGCGGGTGTTGCTGCGAAGATTGCATGTTCAGCGACTGCGCGGTCGACGGCAAAGCGGACGGCAGCGTGACGGGTCCGGCGTGCGCCGGCACGTCGCGGGCGTCCGACAGTTCCGCCGACATATGACGCTCGGCGAGCAGTTTCAGTGCGAGCGTCACGAGTGCGAGCAAGGCCAGCACCGACGCCACGGCGAACGCCGCCGAGAAGTTGTATTCGTTGTAGAGAATTTCGACGTGCAGCGGCATGGTGTCCGTCTGGCCGCGAATATGGCCCGATACGACCGACACCGCGCCGAACTCGCCCATCGCGCGGGCGTTGCACAGAATCACGCCGTACAGCAGGCCCCATTTCACATTGGGCAGCGTGACGCGGCGAAAGATCTGCCAGCCGGACGCGCCGAGCACATGCGCGGCTTCCTCTTCGTCGTTGCCTTGCGCCTGCATCAGCGGGATCAGTTCGCGCGCGACGAACGGGAACGTCACGAAGATCGTTGCGAGCACAATGCCGGGCACGGCGAAGATGATCTGCACGTTATGCGCTTGCAGCCACGGACCGAACCATCCTTGCGCGCCGAACATCAACACGTAGATGAGACCCGAGATCACGGGCGAGACCGAGAACGGCAGATCGATCAGCGTGGTGAGGAGCGCCTTGCCGCGAAACTCGAACTTCGCGATGCACCACGAAGCCGCGAGGCCGAACACCAGATTGAGCGGCACGGCGATTCCCGCTGTGATTGCCGTCAGCTTGATGGCCGCCAGCGCATCCGGATCGGCGAGCGACTCCAGATAAAAACCAAGCCCCTTGTTCAACGCCTGATAAAACACGGCGACGAGCGGCACGACGAGAAAGAGCCCAAGAAACAGCAGCGCAATGCCGGTCAGAATCCAGCGGACAAGCGGCGGTTCGGTGACCGGATCGGGCCGGCGCGCAATGTTCAGTGGCGCGCGCGGAGCCACGGCGTGCGGCGTGACGCCGTCGGCGTTATCGACGTGACCTGCTGAATGGCGGCTCATTGCGCACCTCCGCCAATGCTTGCAACGCTCGCGGCGCTGGGCGCCGGACCTGCGTTGCCGCGGCTCGTGCGGCGCTGCAGATACCACTGCAGCGTATTGATGAAAAGCAGCATCAGGAACGAGACGACGAGCATCACGACGGCAAGCGCCGTCGCGCCGGCGTAGTCATACTGCTCGAGCTTCGTGATGATGAGCAGCGATGTGATTTCCGACTTCATCGGCACATTGCCTGCAATGAAAATGACCGAGCCGTATTCGCCGAGTGCGCGCGCGAAGGCGAGCGCAAAGCCCGTCAACAGCGCCGGCAACACGGCCGGCAACACCACGCGGCGAAACGTCAGCCAGCGCGATGCGCCGAGGCAAGCGGCAGCCTCTTCCTGCTCGCGCTCGAACTCTTCGAGCACCGGCTGCACCGTGCGCACGACGAACGGCAAACCGATAAAGGTCAGCGCGACGAGCACGCCCACCGGCGTAAAGGCGACCTTCAGACCGAGCGGCTCCAGGAACTGTCCAATCCAGCCGTTGCCCGCGTACACGGCCGCGAGCGAAATGCCGGCCACCGACGTGGGCAGTGCGAACGGCAGATCGACTACGGCGTCGACGATGCGCTTGAACGGAAACCTGTACCGCACGAGCACCCATGCGACCAGAAAGCCGAACACCGCGTTGATCAGTGCGCCGCCGAGCGCGGAGAAGAACGTCAGCCGGTACGAGGCCAGCACGCGCGGCGAGCTGACGGCGCGCACGAACTGACTCCAGTCGAGGGTGGCTGTCTTCAGAAAAGTCGCCGCGAGCGGAATCAGCACCACGAGGCTCAGATAAGCCACCGTGATGCCGAGTGTCAGGCCGAAACCGGGCAAGGCGCTTGGTTTGCGGAAGGTCAACGTGGTCATGCTCGATACTCTTTCGGTTGATGCTCGTGTTGCCGGCCGCCTGGTCCTGATCGGCCAAAAGCGCGCCAGCGGCGCGCTCCGGAAAGTGACGCGCCGTGGCGCGTCGCGTTGCCTCGGTTCGCGCCTGCCGCAGCGCGGACCTGGGCGGTGTTACTGAGGCTGGTAGATCGAATCGAACACGCCGCCGTCGGCAAAGTGCGTCTTCTGCGCGTTGGCCCAGCCGCCGAACGAATCGTCGACCGTGTACAGCTTCAGCTTCGGAAACTTCGAGGTCAGTTCGGCCGGAACCTTGTTCGAACGCGGACGGTAGAAGTTCTTCGCGGCGATTTCCTGGCCCTGCTCGCTGTACAGGAAGTTCAGATACGCTTCGGCCAGCTTGCGCGTGCCATGCTTGTCGACGACCTTATCCACCACGGCTACCGGCGGCTCGGCCAGAATGCTCACGGACGGCACGACGATTTCGAACTTGTCCGGACCGAATTCCTTCAGCGACAGGAACGCCTCGTTTTCCCACGCAATCAGCACGTCGCCGATGCCGCGTTGCACGAAGCTGGTGGTCGCGCCGCGCGCTCCGGAATCGAGCACGCCGGCATTCTTGTACAGCTTGCCGACAAACTCCTTGGCCTTCTGGTCATTGCCGCCCGGCTGATGCGCTGCATACGCCCATGCCGCGAGATAGTTCCAGCGCGCGCCGCCCGAGGTCTTCGGATTCGGCGTCACGATCGACACGCCGGGTTTGGTCAGATCGTCCCAATCCTTGATGTGCTTGGGATTGCCCTTGCGCACCAGAAACACGATCGTCGACGTGTACGGCGACGCGTTGTCGGGCAAGCGCTTCTGCCAGCCTTTATCGATCAAACCCTTGTTCGCGATGGCGTCGATGTCATAAGCGAGCGCGAGCGTCACGACGTCGGCCTGCAAGCCGTCGAGCACCGAGCGCGCCTGAGCACCCGAGCCGCCGTGCGACTGCTTGAAGGTGACGGTCTCGCCGGTCTTCGCCTTCCATTCTTTGGCGAAAGCCTGGTTCACATCCTGGTAAAGCTCGCGAGTGGGGTCGTAGGACACATTGAGCAGCGTCGTGTCGGCGGCTTGCGCCTGGCCCGCCGCGCCAAGGACGCCAAGCGCGGCTGCCGCGCCGAACGCGAGCGCTGCGATAAGTTTTCGGCTCCTGCCTGCCCGGCCCGCTTCGTGATTGTTCATGCCAAGTTCTCCGCGTGTTGGTGCGCTGAAACAGCGTGTGTTGTTTTGCGTCGGGTCACGTGCACATGAGCGACTGGAGGCCAGTCTATCCGGGGGCTTTCATCATTAAAAATAATGTTTATTCATTTTTTAATACGCAAAAGTGGTAATGACAGCCAGATAAGGCGTTGCGGCATGAAAACGGATGTCTTGACGTCGATTTACGACGTTGCAGCGAGGGGTCGAGCCGCAAACTTAAAGTAAAGCTTGAATTGCGCCGGATACTGTATAAAAATACAGGCACCTGTTCATCCATACAGTGGCGCCATGACCAAACTCACCGCACGACAGCAGCAGGTTTTCGATCTGATTCGCCGGGCCATAGAGCGCACCGGATTTCCGCCCACTCGCGCGGAAATCGCCGCCGAACTGGGTTTCAGCTCGGCCAATTCGGCTGAAGAGCATCTGCGGGCGCTTGCACGCAAGGGCGTGATCGAACTCGCGGCCGGCGCGTCGCGCGGCATTCGCCTGCTTGCTGGCCCGGACGAGGCGCCGCATCAGTTCACGTTGCCGCACGCCAGCATCATGCAGCTGTCGCTGCCGCTTATCGGCCGGGTTGCCGCCGGTAGCCCGATCCTCGCGCAGGAACATATCGCCCAACACTATGCGTGCGACCCGGCGCTCTTCTCGAGCAAGCCCGACTACCTGCTCAAGGTGCGCGGGCTGTCCATGCGCGACGCGGGTATCTTCGACGGCGATCTGCTTGCGGTGCAGAAAAGAAGCGAGGCCAAAGACGGCCAGATCATCATTGCGCGGCTTGGCGACGACGTCACGGTCAAGCGCCTTAAGCGCCGCGCGAACGGTATCGAGTTGATTGCCGAGAACCCCGATTACGAGAACATCTTCGTTGAGACAGGCAGCGCGGATTTCGCGCTGGAAGGCATCGCTGTCGGGCTGATCCGCCCGGGCGAATTCTGACAGCAACGGTTTGGCTTAATGAGCGACAAGCTCAGTGCGTCATTAGCCAACCGTTCGCCTGCTCACCGACTAAAGCAGTACTCATGTTGAATCGCCCGGAGAGACTCATGGAACGCCTTGCCCGCCTGTTGCCGTTTCGCCAGTTCGGCCGTCTGCGCCATCTGCGCAAGCTGGTACCTTGCTCACTGATCGAAGCGTCCACGGCCGCTACCGCGTCGCTGTTCGACTCGCCCGCTCGTGGGTCCGACCGGCAGGCCGCGTTGCCGTCTTCATTGCCGTCGTCACTGCCCGCATTCGCCCGCGTGTCGCTGAACTCGGGGCTCAATACTGCCGAGCCGGAGCGCCGTGCGCCGGTGCGCGTGTACCACGGGCCGTCGCGGCTCATCATGGTCGGCACTGTAGACGCGGTGTGCCGCATGATTGACCGTTGCATCGCCGAGGAAACCAACGTCCACGGAGCGGTCTTCGAGTCCTGATGAGTTGTGAGGTGTGGGGCGCGTCGCTCACATGGTTTGTGGCAGCGCACGGATCGTTTCAGCGCGGTTGCGGTCCACGTTAGATCACACCTGATGGAGATTTCCGCTCGATGGCAGTTTCAACACCCAGGAAGCGCAGCGCCCGTCCGCTTGCAGTCACGCTTACCGTCACGTTGATCGTGATCGCGCTGATCGCGGCGTTGGGCTTCGCTTATGCCTCCCCGTATATCGCGCTCAACAACCTCAAACGCGCCGCCGACGCACGTGACGCGCAGACGGTGAATCGGTATGTCGATTTTCCCGCGTTGCGCGAGAGCCTGAAGCAGCAAGTCACCGGCTTGCTGACGCGGCGGCTGGACTCACACGGAAACGGCAATCCGTTGGCTGCGATCGGCGCGATGATTGGCGTCGCGTTGATCGGCCCGCTCGTCGACGCGTATGCAACACCCGACGGCGTGGCTGCGCTTTTGAACGGCATGCCGCCGCGCGGCGAGCCGGGTGAGCGGCCCAACGCCGCGCCGGTCACCGGCAATCCGCCCGCTGCCAATGCGCCCGCCCCCGGATCGTCCGGCGCGGACAGCAGCACGCCCGGCGGCGCTACGGGTGATCCGAGCGGCAACGCGGTTAGCAGGCCCACGTCACCGCAACCTCCGCAACCGCCGCAACCGCCGCAAACCACGGCCGGCTATCGCGGCATCAACGAGTTCGCCGTCACATACCAGCACGGTGCGGGGGACGCGCGTTACTCCGCCATCTTCATGCGCGAGGGTCTTTTCACGTGGAAGCTGGCGGCGGTCAATCTGAACGAGTGAGCGCCAGGCGCGGCTTGACACATCGAACGCGCACGCGGCCGATCTGACGCAATGCACTCGTAATGCATGCGCCGCCCGCTACTCCGTCCTCCGCGTTCATCCGGACCAAAGCTCACGAGCACCCACCCGCACGAAGGCTGCACGCCTGGCGCGGGTGGCCGTGCACCCGAACCGCATCGTCAGGCCGCTTCCTGCTGCTGCTCATGCGCTGAAGAGCACGCGACCAGAATGCTGCATGACACCCGGTCGAGCAGCGGTGTGTTGCCGGCACCCATCCACCATCGGGACAAGCCCGTGCGGCAACGGTGGCCCACCACCACGAGGTCAACGTGCAACTCGTTGGCAAGATTGGCGATCTCGTCGATCGGATGGCCGAACGCAAAGTGACCCTGCGCGTTGACACCGCGCTCAGTCAGCCAGTCCACGCCCTCTTGCAGGATGTCCCGCGCGGTCTTTTCGAAGCTTCCGCACGCGACGTCCGTCAGCAGGCCCGCGCTTTGCGCAATGCTCGAGCGCATGTCCACCACCGAAAGCAGATGCGTTTGCGCCTTCAGATCCAGCGCAAGGTCGGCGCCGCAACGCAGAGCCTTGCGGCCTTCGCGCGAGCCGTCGTAGCACAGCAGGATTTTCTGGTAGCTCGCCATCGTTCTCCCCCTTTCCGCAAAAGCGCGGTCTGAATCAATCATGGTGCGCCGCAATTCAGCTTGCAAGGGATGGAAAACGCTAAGTGCGATTGCTGCACGCCCCGGCCTTGTGCATACGAGGCACACTCGGTGAGGACAACGCCGGCGACGCCTTTGCGGCAGTGCAAGAACCCACAGCGCGGGGCGCTCCTTAAACCGCCATTTCCCGGCTGATGACCTAGAATGAGCAGCCTTCCCGTCGATTCGCCTCTTTTGCCTGAGCCTCGATCCCTATCCATGCCCGACACCGCTATCGACTTCCAGCAGGTTGAAAAAAGTTACGGCGAAAAGAAAGTTGTCGACGGACTGTCGTTTCATGTCGACGTCGGTGAGTGTTTCGGCCTGCTCGGACCGAACGGCGCCGGCAAGACCACCACATTGCGCATGCTGCTCGGCATTGCCACGCCGGACGCCGGCTCGATCCGCCTGTGCGGCGAGCCGATTCCCGGCCGGGCGCGCATCGCGCGGGCGCGCGTGGGCGTGGTGCCGCAGTTCGATAACCTCGATCCCGACTTTACCGTCCGCGAAAATCTGCTGGTGTTCGGCCGCTACTTCGGCTTGAGCGCCGCGCAATGCCGCGCGATGGTGCCGTCGCTGCTGGAATTCGCGCGGCTGGAGAGCAAGGCCGACGCGCGCGTGAGCGAACTGTCGGGCGGCATGAAGCGGCGCCTCACGCTCGCGCGGGCGCTCGTCAACGATCCAGACGTGCTGATCATGGACGAGCCGACTACCGGCCTCGACCCGCAGGCACGGCATCTCATCTGGGAGCGACTGCGCTCGCTGCTCGCGCGTGGCAAGACGATCTTGTTGACCACCCACTTCATGGAAGAAGCCGAGCGGCTATGCGACCGGCTGTGCGTGATCGAAGAAGGACGCAAGATTGCGGAAGGCGCGCCAAGGGAGCTGATCGAGTCGGAAATCGGCTGCGACGTCATCGAGATTTTCGGCCCCGATCCGTTCGCATTACGCGATGAGCTTGCGCCGCTCGCACAGCGAACCGAGATCAGCGGTGAGACGCTCTTCTGTTATGTGAACGACGCCGGGCCAGTGCATGCGCGACTGAAGCAGCGAGCGGACCTGCGCTATCTGCACCGCCCGGCGAATCTCGAGGATGTGTTCCTGCGTCTCACGGGCCGCGAGATGCAGGACTGACTTCCATCGACACTGCACGAGACACGCAATGGATGCACGCACTTATCGAAGCAACGAAGCCACGCCACCCATGCAGGCCCCTTTCGCCGCGTTGCCCGCGAACGCGGTCAACTGGATCGCAGTGTGGCGCCGCAACTACCTTGTGTGGAAGAAGCTTGCGCTCGCCTCCATGTTCGGTAATCTCGCCGATCCGATGATCTACCTGTTCGGCCTCGGCTTCGGTCTCGGGCTGATGGTGGGCCGCGTCGACGGCGTGTCGTATATCGCCTTCCTAGCAGCGGGCACCGTTGCGTCGAGCGTCATGATGTCCGCGAGCTTCGAGTCGATGTATTCGGGCTTCTCGCGCATGCACGTGCAGCGCACGTGGGAAGCAATCATGCACACGCCGTTGACGCTCGGCGATATCGTGCTTGGCGAAGTGATCTGGGCGGCCAGCAAGTCGGTGTTGTCGGGCGCCGCGATCATGCTGGTGGCGGGCGCGCTCGGCTACGCCAGTTTTCCGTCGGTGCTGCTCGCGTTGCCCGTGATCGTGCTGACCGGCCTCGCGTTCGCAAGTGTCGCGATGGTCGTGACCGCGCTCGCGCCGTCGTACGACTTTTTCATGTTTTATCAAACGCTAGTGTTGACGCCGATGCTGTTGCTCTCCGGCGTGTTCTTCCCGATCTCGCAGTTGCCTGCCGCCGCGCGTGGTGCGGCCGAGGTCCTGCCGCTGGCGCACGCGGTCGATCTGATACGGCCTGCGATGCTTGGTCGCCCGCTCGACAACGCCCTGTGGCACGCGGCCGTGCTGGCGGGCTATGCGGTAGGAGGGTTTATCGTCGCCGCCGTGCTGTTTCGGCGCCGGATGATGAAGTAACTCGTGCTGAAGTAACTCGTGCCGCGCGGCAGAGAGGTGCGGACAATTCGAGGGCGGCTGACCCGATAGGTCAGCGCCCACGAATGAATTTGCTGCACGGACGCGAGCTCAGTCCTCTTCGTCGGTCCAGGGAATGTCGACGTCCGAGATGAACGCGACTGTTGCAAACGGGCCGCCTTCGTGACGGCCGATCTTGCCATCGGCACGCTGCCATTCCACCCGGAACATCGTGCCCGGATCGTCGGCAATCAGCCGCACGGTGCGGATCTCGTCCGGATCGGCGTCCTCGACCGGACCGTCGAGCGAAATCTGCAGTTCTTGCGGCCAGAGACCGTCGGCCGGATCGTAAATCTTGTCGCCGTCCGGAATCAGTGTGAATGCTTCGACGCCGATCGTCGCCGAAGCATCAACGATCATTTTGGCTAGCGCGCGCAGCAGCGCGGTGGCCCGCGCCGAATTCGCCTGACGGATCGCAAGGTCCCCGCGCGTCAGCGCCTGCTCGAGTTTTGGGTTCGTTTTTTGTTGCGCCATTCGATGTCCTGAGTGCTATCGCCGAGTGTGAACAGTGCGGCTGAAAACCCGCCGCCGCTGCCGATTTTCCGGGCTGCATCCTACCATTCGTGCGCGCCGCGCCACGCGCAAAAGCACGACACGAAGGCAGAAGCCCGTCCTGCTCACCACAGTTTAGGTCGTGATTTGCCGACAGGGAGGGACATTTGCCTTTCGTTGCATGTCCCAGCGAACTCAAGGCGCCGGATTCGGCTGCAGCTGATGCAGTGCGTCGATTTCATCGAGCACGTCCTGAGACAGCTTTACGTCGACGCTCGCAATGTTCTCCTTCAACTGATCGAGCGAGGTCGCGCCAATCAGATTGCTCGTGACGAACGGCCGGCTATTGACGAAGGCAAGCGCCAACTGGGCCGGCGACATGCGATGGCGCTTTGCCAGTTCGACGTAACGCGTGGTGGCCTGGATCGCCTGGGGCTTGCTGTAACGCTGGAAGCGCTCGAAGAGCGATATGCGTGCGCCAGCCGGCCGCGCGCCGCCTTCGTACTTGCCGGACAGCCAGCCGAACGCCAGCGGCGAATACGCGAGCAGGCCGATGTTGTCGCGGTGCGCGTACTCGGAGAGCCCCACCTCGTAAGTGCGGTTGAGCAGACTGTACGGGTTCTGGATGCTGACGATACGCGGCAAGCCGAGCTTTTCCGACGCGCGCAGGAACTGCGCGACGCCCCACGGCGTTTCGTTCGATACGCCCACATGGCGCACCTTGCCCGCCTTGACGAAGTCGGCGAGCACGGACAGCGTTTCGTCGATAGGCACGGTGTATTCGTCGTCGACCCACGGATAGGCCGGACGGCCAAACGTCATCGTATTGCGGTCCGGCCAGTGCAACTGGTACAGATCGACGTAGTCCGTTTGCAGGCGCTTCAGGCTGTCGTTCAGCGCCTCAGTGAGGTTTTTACGGTCGAACTGGTTGGTCTCGCCGCGGATATGTCGCGGGTTATGCGGCTGGCGCGCGGGGCCCGCAATCTTCGTAGCGAGCACGATTTTCTCGCGCGCGCTGCGATGCTTCGCGAGCCAAGTGCCGATAAATCGCTCGGTCGAACCTTGCGTCTCGGCGCGCGGCGGCACCGGATACATCTCTGCGGTATCGATCAGGTTGACGCCATGGTCGAGCGCGTAGTCGATTTGAGCGTGCGCGTCCTGCTCTGTGTTCTGCTCGCCCCACGTCATGGTGCCGAGTCCGATCAGGCTGACCTGTACATCCGAATCGCCGAGTCTGCGGTATTCCATGGAAGCTTTCCTTGTTAGTTATATGAACATAAACCGCTCAAGTTACCATGCCCGCGCGATGCCTGCAGCACGGCTAGAATGCCGTGCTGGCGTGCAGTGCAAGCGCGCCTCGCCCAACATTCCTTGCGCCGGTGCATCACGATGAATCCCGAACACCTCGAACTGCTGGTCACGCGTGTGATGCCCTACGGCAAGTACAAGGGTCGCCTGATAGCCGACCTGCCCGGCCATTACCTCAACTGGTTCGCGAGCCAGGGCTTTCCGCCGGGCGAGATTGGACGGCTGCTCGCGCTGATGCACGAGATCGATCACAACGGCTTGTCGTCGCTGATCGAACCATTGCGCAAGCGCTGAAGCGTTCTTCCGATCAACTGCATCGCATGATAAGAGCAGCGGCGGCCTGTTCTGTTGCAGAAGATTAACCAGGTGTTACCGCGCAATAGATACGCCGACGCGCTTTCGATCGCCGCATGCAGCACGCGCCTTGGAGTACCGGTGCGACACAAGGATGCGCGTTGTGCAGGCACTCGGTGCGATCGTAATGCGCGGACACAAATGCGGCTGAACTCTCAGGCTCGCGACCTTTCTGATCCTTTATGTGAGGACGGGAGGCGATTGTGAGCAGACTCTTTGCATCGATGGCATTGCTGGCCGTAGTCGCGGGCGTCAGCGGATGCGCAGTCGCGCCCGGCTATGACTACGCCTACGCCCAACCCTATTACCCCGCCTATGGCTACGGATATGGGCCACCCTATGCGCCGGTGTACGGCACGGTCGGCATCTGGGGCGGCTGGGGCGGACCGTGCTGCTACTACCACGGCGGTGGCGGACACTGGGGCGGCGGTTGGCACGGCGGTCACGGTGGCTGGCATGGCGGCCACGGCGGCGGATATGGGGGATATGGGGGATATGGGGGATATGGGGGATATGGCGGATCCCATGGCGGCAGTTCGTGGAGCGGCGGCGGGCATGGCGGCCGCAGCCATTGACGAGAAAAGAGCGAACCCAAAACAAAAACGGCGTTGTGATTTCTCACAACGCCGTTTGCAATCAACCTCAATCTTTACTGCCGAAATTCTTTGGGGTGGCTGATGGGGCTCGAACCCACGACAACAGGAATCACAATCCTGGACTCTACCAACTGAGCTACAGCCACCACTGAGATCTGCTTTGACTTGCCGGAAAACCTGACTCGCCAACGAAGAAACGAGATTATACGAACACGTTCCGCGTTTGCCTAGTCCTTTATTCAAAAATTTCGGCTGGCTCACGCAGATGCTGTCTCGCCTCGTTGAAGATAGAGAGGTCGCGCGCAGCGAGGCGCTTGCTATCTGACAGCACGCGACGCCAGCCGCGCGCACCCGCTTCGCCTCGATAGAGACCGAGTGCGTGACGAGTGATCGCACCAAGGTAAGTGCCGCGGGCCATCTCGGCTCCGCAATATTCGATGAGCTTCGCCTCGACCTGCTCGCGCGTGAGCGGCGCTTCGGTGGACCCGTAGAAGCGCGCGTCCACATCGGCCAGCATATACGGATTGTGGTACGCCTCCCGCCCGAGCATCACGCCGTCGACGTGTGCAAGATGTGTCTGCACTTCGTCGAGCGTCTTGATCCCACCGTTGATGATGATCTCCAGTTGCGGAAAGTCGCGCTTCAATTGATACGCGTAGTCGTACTTGAGCGGAGGGATCTCGCGGTTCTCTTTCGGGCTCAGCCCTTTGAGAATCGCGTTACGCGCGTGGACGATAAAGACGTTGCAACCGGCATCTGCGATGGTGCCGACGAAGTCGCGTACGAAGCCGTAATCCTCGACGGCATCCACGCCGATTCGATGCTTGACCGTGACGGGCACGGAGACGACGTCGCGCATGGCCTTCACGCAGTCGGCCACCAGTTGCGGCTCGTTCATCAGACACGCGCCGAACGCGCCGCGCTGCACACGCTCCGATGGGCAGCCGCAATTCAGATTGATTTCGTCATAGCCCCATTGCTCGCCGAGCTTCGCCGAGCGCGCGAGATCGTCTGGCTCGCTGCCGCCGAGTTGCAACGCGACGGGCGCTTCGTCGGGCGTGAATGCGAGATGGCGCGGCACATCGCCGTGCAGCAGGGCGCCAGTCGTCACCATTTCCGTGTAGAGCCACGTGTGACGCGAGATGATGCGATGAAGCGACCGGCAATGACGATCGGTCCAGTCCATCATGGGTGCGACACTGACGCGGCGCGGACTGGCAGTACTAGCTGAAGACATGGGACGGCCAAAGGCTTGAATCGAAACCGCAATTTTAACGCAATGCGGGCGATTGACCGGCCGCCGCATGGCTAATCACCCCATAAAACCCCTTCCCGATCAGGTCTTTAACCCGCATCTATCGCTTGGCGATCGGGGCCAGACCGTCGCCGAGCCCCGCCCGCTCTACGATCGCCCGATTATTTCACCAGCAAGAACAGTAATTTCAAATTATCGGCACAAATTCTCGATAGTAGGGGTATACACTGCCTCCATCGACGTTGCAGACACAGCCCCGGCTCCCGCGACGCCATTCCGAAAGTCGAAATCATTGGAGGTACATCATGAAGACCAAATTTATCGCCGCCCTTCTCGTTGCCGTTTCCGCCTCGATCGCTGCACCGGCTTTTGCAAGCGGCTACGGCCCGGCACCGTTCTATCGTCCGTCGGTCGGCGCACCGGCTTCGCAACAAGGCCAGAACGCGCAGACCGTCGCGGCTGAACGCGCTAACGCCGAATCGAACGCTTACGGTGGCGTGAACAACGCATCGTCGCAATCGGGCACGCGTGAACCGGCATCGGGTCCGCAGTCGGTTTTCTTCGGCCACTAAGCATTCGCTGCCGAGCTTGCTGCGCTTAGCGGCAAGCACAGAGGGCGCCGAGCATCGGGTTCCGATGCCGGCGCCCTCTTCCGTTTACGGGCTCAGGCGGCCTCAACCCGCAACACCTGCGTCGATGACTTCGCGCGCGGCCCGAAAACCTGCTTCGGCCGCGGCGTGCTCGGTGGGCCACAGGCTGTCGATATGCACCAGCCGCCAGTCGACCACCACTGCGCTCCCGCGCAGCACACGGAAATGCGCCTTGACGCCAGTGAGCACCTGTTCGACCGCGACTTCGATGTCGTAGTCCTGATAGCGCTCCTGGTAATCTCCCATGTCGAGCCCTTTCGGCTCCATCTTCACCTCCACGTCTGCCGTGCTTCCCGAGGACGTTCGTAGCGCCCAGCGTGCGCGCCGCGTCAACGCGATAGTTGCGCTGCGCGAACGCCGTCACATGCGCTGACGCCGCATCGCGTAATCGCCGGCATTCATGCTCAATCGCAATCGCCTGAAAGGTACTGCCTGCCGTTACAGGTGATTTCGACTTCGTCCCCGCTTGCCTCGGCGACGAGCCCGCAAGCCAGCAATTCAGCGGTTACGGTCTGTGGGAATCGCGGCGGCGGCTGACCCACGCCGACCTCGTTCAAGCGGCGCAACGCTTCGATCGCTTCGGGACTCAATGACTTCGACATGGCTGCCTCCGTCGATATGGCTAAATTCATCCTAGCAAGTTTCGAGAGCGAATGCAGTCGCATTGGTGCATCGTCATGGCCGAATGGCTTTGCGCGTGAATTTTCGCCGGCAAGCCGGGTCTATCCCGAACTCACGCAATCCGACCGGCTGCGAAGCACGCACAAGGAGAAGGAGATGAAGCGAAGCACTCTGACAGCTCTGTCCGCAGTCGCCGCACTGGCAGCGATGTGTGTAGGCGAAACGGCGCCGTGGGCAGGAACGGCCAAAGCGGCCGAAGCGGCGCAAGCCGGATCAACGGATTCCAAAGGCTCCGCTGCGCCGGCAAAGCAGCCGGCGGCGCCGGGCGACGCCGCGTCGTCGATGGCGAAGCCGCCCGAGGCGGCCTCCGGCTCGACCGGATCGAGCAACCCGGACAACATGCCGATCAAGCGTCCGCGCAAGCCGACCAACGACAAGATGATGCACGAGCCGCCCGCGAGCGGCGCGAACGCGAAATAGCGCGGCGCTTACAGGCGCGCGATCGAGACCTCCGTCGACTTGACGAGCGCGACGACTTCCGAGCCGACCTGCAGGTCGAGTTCGTCGATCGAGCGCGTGGTGATCACAGAAGTCACGATGCCAAACGGCGTGTCGACATCGACTTCGGACACAACTGGTCCACGGATGATTTCCTTGACCTTGCCTCTGAACTGATTGCGTACGTTGATTGCGGAAATGCTCATTGCGAGTGACTCCAGGGAAGCGATTGAAAACAGTCAGTCAAGGAACGTCAGACAGCCCAGCGGACGTCTGTAGGCCGCCGGAAGCGGCCCTGGCTACGCGTGCCGCGTGCGTCTTCGGGCTGTCCGGACAATGCGTCGTCGTTTGGCGCATTTTTCAGAACGCGCTGCAGCACGTGTTCTTCGAGCGCGGCGAAGCCCGCCGACGCACGCGCTCGCGGGCGCGCGAGCGGCACCGGCTGATCCAGCGCGATGCGCCCTTCTTCGATCAAAAGGATGCGGTCGCCTAACGCGACGGCCTCGTGCACGTCGTGCGTGACGAGCAAGGCGGTGAACTTGTGCTCGCGCCACAGGCGCTCGATCAGCGAGTGCATTTCGATGCGCGTCAGTGCATCGAGCGCGCCGAGCGGCTCGTCGAGGAGCAGCAACTGCGGACGATGCACGAGCGCGCGCGCCAACGCGACACGCTGACGTTGACCACCGGACAGTTGCGCGGGCCAGTCGCCGGCACGCTCCAGCAATCCAACTTCGGCCAGCACCGCACGCGCGTCTTCCCGCGCGCTGCGGGGCAGTCCGAGCATCACGTTCTGCAACACGCTCTTCCACGGCAACAGGCGTGCGTCCTGAAACATGATGCGAGTGTCGAGCGGCAGGCCGTCTTCGGCACGCTTTTCGAGCACGCCCGCCGTGGTCTTCTCCAGACCGGCGACGAGACGCAGCAACGTCGATTTCCCACAACCGCTACGGCCGACAATCGCGACGAAACTGCCGCGCTCGATCGACAGGTCGAAGTCCGTCAGCACCTTGCGCTCGCCATACTGCTTGCCGACGCCGCGCAACCGGACCGAATAGTCGGCCGCGTTGTTCTCGCGACGTGGACCGTTTGGTTCGCCCGCCGCGCTCGCGTCGCGCACATAGCCGTGGGCTGTGTCGCGTTGCTGCGAGTCCGCGGCCAGGCCGGCGTCGCGATCGGCGATGCGCGCCTGCGCCAGTTCCGCTTCGAGATCGCTGCCCGCGATGCCGCCGAACGACGACGAAAATGTCGTTGCGCTCATGCCTTGCCTCCCCGTTGATAAGCCGGATGCCAACGCAGCGACATGCGCTCCAGGCTTTTTGCCAGCACGTCGGCGACCTTGCCGAGCGCCGCGTACAGCAGAATGCCGACCACGACGACATCGGTTTGCAAAAATTCGCGAGCATTCATCGTCATGTAACCGATGCCCGACTGCGCGGAAATCGTCTCTGCGACGATCAGCGTCACCCACATCAGCCCAAACGCGAAGCGCACACCGACGAGAATGGACGGCAAGGCGCCGGGCAGGATCACATGGCGATAAAGTGCGAAACCCTTCACGCCGTAGCTGCGCGCCATCTCGATGAGATTGGAATCAACCGAACGGATGCCGTGAAACGTGTTCACGTAGACGGGGAAAAACACACCCAGCGCTACGAGAAACACCTTCGCCTGCTCCTCGATGCCGAACCACAGGATCACGAGCGGGATCATCGCGAGCGCCGGGATATTGCGGATCATCTGCACCGTCGAATCGAGTGCGATTTCGACCGGCTTGAAGAGCCCCGTCGCGAGTCCGAGCACGAGACCGATCCCACCGCCGATCGCGAATCCAGACACCGCGCGCCACGTGCTGACCTTCACGTCCGCCCACATCTCGCCCGACTGGATCAGCGACCACGCGGCCTTCACGACGGCGAGCGGTTCGGGCAGAACGCGCGTCGACAGCACGCCGCTGCGCGCGGCGGTTTCCCATGCGAGGAGAATCAGAAGCGGTGCGACCCACGGCGCGAGCGACGCGCCGACTTGCCGTAACGACCCGACAGCGGACGCCAGCGCGGAACCAAAACCGGCGCCGCCGCGCGCGCTCGCGTCCCGATCCGCACTTACAGTAGATTGAGCCATGGTTACTTCCCTCATTGCGTGTCGAAGATGCCGTACCGATGCGGGCGACGCTCAGCTCGCGCTCGCCGCCTTCGGCAAATAGTTGTTGCCGACAATCTCGCCGAAGGGTCCCGACAACGGTCCACTCGACGTCTTGCTCTGCCGGTTCGGCAGCAGCGGGAACACGAGTTCGGCAAAACGATACGACTCTTCGAGATGCGGATAGCCGGACAGGATGAACGTCTCGATACCGAGGTCCGCGTACTCCTTCATGCGCGCCGCCACCTGCTCCGGGTTGCCGACGAGCGCGGTGCCCGCGCCGCCTCGCACGAGACCCACGCCGGCCCATAGATTCGGATAGACCTCGAGTTCGGCGCGCCCACCCCTTTTGCCGCCGTGCAGCGCGGCCATGCGGCGCTGGCCTTCGGAATCCATCTTCGAAAACGATGCTTGCGCACGCGCGATGGTTTCGTCGTCCAGCTTGCTGATCAGCTTGTCGGCTGCGGCCCATGCTTCTTCTTCGGTCTCGCGCACGATCACGTGCAGGCGAATGCCGAACCGGATCGTGCGGCCGTGCGCGGCGGCGCGGGCCCGAATATCGGCGATCTTCCTTGCAACTGCGGCGGGCGGCTCGCCCCAGGTCAGATAGGTGTCGATATGCTCGCCCGCCATGTCGTGCGCGGCGGGCGACGAACCGCCGAACCACAGCGGCGGATGCGGCTTCTGCACCGGCGGATACAAGGCCTTGCCGCCCTTCGACTTCAGATGCTTGCCGTCGAAGTCGATCGCGTCGTTCGTATGCGCGGCGCTCAGCAGCTTGCGCCAGATGTGCAGGAATTCATCGGTGATCTCGTAGCGCGTGTCGTGATCGACGAACACACCATCGCCCTCGAGCTCGGCCGCGTCGCCCCCCGTCACCACATTGATTAGCAGGCGCCCGTTCGACAGACGGTCGAACGTGGCCGCCATGCGTGCCGCAAGTCCCGGCGACGAAATGCCCGGCCGGATCGCGACGAGAAACTTCAGGCGCTTCGTCGCGGCGATGAGGCTCGATGCAACGACCCATGCGTCCTCGCACGAACGGCCGGTCGGCAGCAGCACGCCCTCGTAGCCGAGCGTATCGGCGGCGACAGCGATCTGCTGGAAGTAGTCGTAATCGGCTGCACGCGCGCCTTGCGACGTACCGAGATAGCGGCTGTCGCCATGAGTCGGAATGAACCAGAACACATTCATTTACTGCTCCCTGCGAATTCAAAACTGGATTGAATAAAGACGGTGCATGCCGCGCGGCAAAACCACACGCCGGCGCAGGCGCGGGCCGCGCGCATACAGCCGGTCATCGGAGATGAGCCGGGCGATGCATCGCTAAAGAACGGAAGATGCGGTATCGACGCTAAGGGCGACGGCGGCAAGCGCCGTCTACATGGAGAAAGAGTCTATGGAGCGGAGCGCGGCTTTTGAACGATTTTTTTGAGCTTAGGTTTTCCACTTCCGTGATTAGCCCGACGCTAAAGCATACGAACGCGACGCTTCGCGCAACCGGAAAAGGCGTCACCGCTGGCTATAATGGCGCACGTTTCCAATAATCCGGTGCGGGCAACGCGAACCACGCGCCTGTACCCTGGCGGTGCAATGCATGCAAAAACTCATCCTGCCGTTCGTCGCCGGTTTTCTGGCTTCTCTGTTCTTCCATGAATCGACGCTGGCGCTGCTGAATGCAGCCGGTGTTATCGACAAAAGCGGTTTTTCGACTGCCCCGTTTCTACCGCTCGGCCTGCCCGAGTTCATTGCTAACGCAATCTGGAGCGCGTTCTGGGCCGTACTCATGGCGTGGCTCTTGCGCGTGGCTCCCGAGCGACGCGCGCCGTGGCTGCCCGCGTTCGTGTTCGGCGGCATCGTGTTGACGGCGGCGAGCGTGTTCGTCGTGGATCCGCTGCGCGGCATCTGGCCGAGCGGCAACATGCTGCCGCGCCTCGCCATGGGCTTCGCCGCGAACGCAATGTGGGGCTGGGGCGCGCTCGTCTTCATGCGCGCCTTCATGGCGAGCGAAGAGGTGGATTGAGTCGGCCAGGGCGGTTCGTCGCGTCCGCCCGCGCCTTAACCGTGCAGATCCCGCAACGGATGTTCGTTGGCCGGCCACGGGCTTTCGAACATTTTCGCGACATCGGCGGCGCTCACGTCCTCAATGCGCGCGAAGCGCCAGTGCGGTGCGTTGTCCTTGTCGATAATGCGCGCGCGAATCCCTTCCACCGCGTCGCCTTGCAGGAAACTCGAACGCGTGAGATCGAGATCGCCGCGCAGCACTTCGGCCATCGAGCCTTCCGCGCGCGTCACCACCTCCAGCGAAACGGCCATGGAAAGCGGTGAGCGCTCCCGCAACACGGCAATGGTCTGCTCGGCCCAATCGGCGGTATCGCGATCGCACTTCTGCTGAAGCGAGGTGAGAATGCGCGGCACGTCGGGAAGCGCAAAATGCCGGTCGATCAAGCGCCGCGCGCGGGCAAGCGGCGACTGCTCCGGCTGCGGCGCGACCTGATAAGCGCGGCTTTCCCGCTCGACGCACGCAACGACGTCCGCGCCGCGCTCGAACAGTTCGCTGCGCAAGATGTCGATGAGCGCGGGCAGCGCGGCATCGTCGATATAGAGATCGGCGAGGCCGGCGTACAACGCGTCGGCAGCGCCTATCGCTTCGCCGGTCACCGCGAGATAGCGGCCGATCGCGCCGGGCGTGCGGGCAAGAAACCAGCTAGCGCCGACATCCGGGAATAGGCCGATGCGCGTTTCCGGCATCGCCATTTTTGTCGACTGGGTAACGACGCGCAGGCCGCCGGTACGATGCGCGCCCTGCGAGATGCCCATGCCGCCGCCCATCACCACACCGTTCGTCAACGCGATGTACGGCTTCGGGTAAGTGAAGATTGCGTGATTGAGCCGGTATTCCTCGATGAAAAACGCGTCGCGCGCTTCGTGTTCGCCACGCTTCGCCGACTCGTAGAGGAAGCGGATATCGCCGCCCGCGCAGAACGCGCGAGGATGCTGGCTGCGCACGACGACCGCAAGCACATCGGGATTTTCGCGCCAGTCGTCGAGCGCGGCGTGGATCGCTCGGATCATGCCGAGCGACAGCGCGTTCAGCGCCTTCGGCCTTTCAAGCTCGATGAAACCGATGCAGTTGGCTACGTAAGTCGCGACTTCGTCGCTAGCTTCGGGCGAGGCGGAAAGAGACATGAAAGACAACGCACGGCGGCGCAAAGACGTGGAAACCCAACGTTATCACGGCCCGCGACTCGGGGTCGGTTTGGGGGGCAAGGCGCAGCCTTGCGCGACTTCGGGTGGGAACGTCGCCAAGGTAGGCGGTGACTCGTTGCCTAACGCGCCTTTTTCGTTGCGCGGCGCCGGGTAGCCGCGGGTTCTGCTCCCACGCCGCCTTGCACCTCTGCTTGCGCCTCTCCTTGCCCTTTGACTTGCGCATTGTCCTGCGACGAACTTTGCGCGCCCGCGGCACCGGTCCTCTTCCGGCGAGACACCGCCCCGTTAGCGTTCGAGCTTGCGATGCCAACTGGATCTGCATCCGCAGCGACACCGCCCGCCCCAAGCCAGGTGTCCATTGCGATTCCCACAACGGTGTCGAGTGGCGCCGACGGAAAAACCGGGCACGTCAGATGAAGCGCGACGATGCCATGCAACGTCGCCCAGAAAGCGTCGGCCCAGACCCTCGGATCCACCGATGCAGCAAGACGCCCCGCCGCTTTCAGTTCGTCGAGTGCGGAAATCATGAATTGCAAGGCCGCGGCGCCCGGATCGTCTTCCGTGCCGGGCTGCTCCGACTGAGCCCGCGTTTGCGCCTCGCTTCCAATTGACGGGTCGGACTTCGACGGGCCGGACACCGCTGCGGCCGCCTTCGCACCGAGCGCCGCGCCGGTATAGCTTGGATCTTCCATGAAGATCAACCGGTACGTTTCCCGATGAGCGACACCAAAGGCGACATAAGCGCGCCCCATTCCCTTGAGCCGTTCAGCCGGGTCGGCAATGCCCGCGAGCGGCTCGAAGGTCTGCAGCAACTGCGCATAGCCTTCCTCGCACAGCGCCCGGGCGATCTCGTCGCGGCTCGCGAAGTGCAAATACAGCGCGGCGGGCGAATACTCGATCGCTTCGGCGATCTTCCGCATTGAGAGCGCGGCAAAGCCTTCACGCATCACGATATGTCGTGCGGCTGCAAGGATGCGTTCCCGCAACGCCTGCTTCTCCCGATTCTTTCTTTCAGCGATTCCCATGCGAGGCATTTTCCAGTTGACAAACTGAAAAGTCAAATTAAACTGAACACCGTTCACTGAACACTGTTCACAAAACATTGACCAATCAACAGCTGGCGTGCATCGAGGCGCGCCGCGTCACTTGGAAGGTACCGTCATGCACAACGAAGGAAAGGTCGGCCTGTTCGGAGCTGCCGGCGCCGCCGGCCGGATCATCGCGGCATCGCTTGGCGCGGCAGGCCGCGACTACCGCGTCGTCGGCAGGTCGCGGGAAGCGCTGGTCGCCGCTTTTGGCCACGATCCGCACGCGGAGATCGTCACGTGGGATCCGGACGATCCGGCTTCTATCAGCGCCGCGGCAGAGGGGCTGCAGAGCGTCGTCTATCTGGTCGGCGTGCCCTACGACCGCTTCGCCGAGCACCCGCCGCTAATGCAGAAAACGCTCGCAGGCATCACGGCAGCGGGCGTGGAACGCTTCATTCTGATCGGCACCGTCTATCCCTACGGTCGTGCGGGCAGCAATCCGATCGCTGAGGACCATCCTCGCGAGCCGCACACGTTCAAGGGGAAAATGCGGCTCGCCCAGGAAAATCTGGTGTTGCAGGCGCACGGAAAGAACGGACTGTCGACGCTGGTACTGCGGCTACCGGATTTCTACGGCCCGGGCATCGAGCGCAGTCTGCTCAACGGCGTATTCGAAGCTGCCGCAAATGGAAAGCGCGCGCAGATGATCGGTCCCGTCGATGTGTCGCACGAATTCATTTATCTGCCGGATATCGGAGCCGTGGTCGAGACGCTTACACGCACGCCCGAAGCGTATGGGCGCTGGTGGCACCTTGCCGGCGCGGGCACCATCACGCAGCGGGAAGTGGCACGACAGGCTTATGCACTGGCAGGCGGCCAGCCGAGGCTGATGGTGGCCGGAAAGACGATGCTGCGCGTGCTCGGCCTCTTCAATCCGCTGATGCGTGAGCTGGTCGAGATGAATTACCTGATGACCGAACCGATCGTGCTCGACGACTCTGCGTTGACGAAGCTGATCGGTCCGATCGCGAAGACGTCTTACGAGGAAGGCATCCGCCAGTGCATGGCCGCCGCGCTCGGTTCTGCTCAGCCTAGCGAGCCGCGTTCCCAGGCGGAAAGTGCCCGCTCTTGAGCAGCACAGGCGTGCCGTTACTGATCTGCAAGTGTTCGCGCGCCACGGCTTCTATGCGCGGGCGTCCGGCGTCGAATGCGCGCATCCAGCCTTCCAGGTCTTCGGAATGTGCGCCGAAGTGATCTTCTAGCGCCTCGACAGAGATTGCGCACGGTACGGGCTCACCGTCCACCAGCGCGGGAAAGACAACGGTCAGATTGGAATCGCGGTAGGCTGGCGCGCCCTCGGGAAACCTGATTTCCATGGTCGCCTCATCAGAAGTATCCGGCACACAACCGGAGCCCGCGAGAACCGGCCGGCCCCGGACGACCTGAATATGGTACTCGCGCGGCCGGACCGAGGTCCACCCCGCCGAGGCGCCGGAATCGCGAGATGCGTCGGCATGAGTTCGCGCGCGGGCTTGCCCGTCAGGTGCCCTCATGACCTACCTCGAAGCAGACGTTCGCCGGTCATGACTGGCCTCCCAGCAGACGGTCGACGTAATTGCGCGCGGCCTGTTCAACGTACGCGAGCGCCTCTTCTTCGCTGCCGAACCGTTGCTGATCGCCGAGATCCAGTAGTGTCTCGATCCGGTGAGCATCGTCCGGACCAAGCTGGGCCAGGCTGACCGAGCCGACGTAGGTGCCGGCGGTGCCGGCGGTGCCGGCGGTGCTGTCGGTGCTGTCGGTGCTGTCGGTGCCCTGGTCGCTGGACGCCGGCACGAGGCGCGCGGCGGCACTGATGTAGTAGCCGCGGTAAGGGCCGCTGACCCGTTCAGCCATGTTCGTTCTCCTCGTTGCAATAGATCAGGTAAGGCGCGCGGCGATCGAATAAGTTCTGTACGTTTTCACGGTTGCACTTGTCGGATCCGTCGAGGTCGAACCGACTTTACGGCACGTTCCGTGCTGTTGCAGTGCCTCCATTTCGAGTTCAGCGAGCGCAATATGGGAAAATATTTTCTGCAAGATCACGAACTGCCCGAGCCGGATGCGGCGAACAAATGGTTTGCGTATGCCGAAAGCCATGATATCGACATCGCAAAAGCCATCAGCATCTGGGAAGACGCGGCCACTGAAAGCGGCGCCGAAAGCCGCCGCCTCGTCAGCGCGGCGGGCATTACTGTCGAAACGCCCTGAGCTTGCGCCTGCGCGCGGCAAGCCAACCGATCAAAGGAAACAATCACGATGCATTTCATGACGCAACGGCCGGGCCGAAGTCATTCGCCGCGCGGTAACGCGCGGGCTCTGCTGCGCCACACGTCCCTTCTTCTTGCATTCCCAGTGGCAGTTGCGCTGGGCGCGGGCCTGGCGGGGTGTGCGTCGTCGAACACGACGTCCCTCATCAATCTGCCGAACGGCCAGACCGGCTTCGCGGTCAATTGCAGCGGCGCCGACGCCGGTTCGAGCTGGGCCTCGTGCTATGTACAGGCGGGCAAGGCGTGCGGCGCGACCGGCTATGACATCGTGTCGAAAGACAACGACGAAGGCGGGACCGCGGGCGGCAGCGTGACGAACGTCGTGTCGGCCAACGTCAAGAACCGCTCGATGATCGTGCGCTGCAAGTAGGAGCTGACGTCACCAGCAAGCCCGACGAAACCCGATCCAATGTACAACGGATCCAGCCAGAGCCTTGGCGGTGACTCGGGCGCGCGCTTCAATGTGCCTGCATCTTCGAGAACATGTTCAGCACGGTGACGCCGGCAATGATCAGCCCGAGCCCGATGACGGCCGGCACATCGGGCACTTGCCCGTACAGCAGCAGCGCGACGAGCGTAATCAGCACGATGCCCGCGCCCGACCACACGGCGTAGACGATGCCGACCGGAATGCTCCTGAGTGTTAGCGACAGGCAGTAGAAGGCGACTCCGTAGCCGAGTACCACCACCGCCGACGGCACGAGCCGCGAGAAACCGTCCGACGCTCGCATGGCGGAAGTGGCAATCACCTCGGCCACGATCGCGATACCAAGCAATGCATAAGGCGGCAGCCGCATCGGCTCAGACCTTTGCAAGCGCGAGCTTGCTGTAGTCGTGACCGAGGTGCGCGCAAAGGGCTTCCACTACGAACTCATGATCGGCACGCTGGGGCAAGCCGGACACCGTGACCGAACCGATCACGCCCGAGCCCGCGACCGTCAACGGGAACGCGCCGCCGTGCGACGCATATTCGGTGGCGGGCAGACCATGCTTGTCCGCGAGCGTGCTGCCGGCCTGCTGCATTTTCAGGCCGATCGCATACGAGCTGCGCCGGAAATGCGCGACCGTGTTGCCCTTGCGGCGTGCCCAATCGACGTTGTCCGGCGTCGCGCCGTCGAGCAGGCTGAAGAACAGAGGCTGACCGAACGTGCGCACGTCGATGGCGGCAGGAATGCCGCGCGCTTTCGCGACTTCATGCAGATAGGCGCCGATTTGCCATGCGCGGTCAGCATCGAATTGGGGGAACACGAGCGCGTGTTCCTGAGCGGCAATGATCTGCAGGTCGTGAGCGATGTCCATGAAGTTCCAGGAGCAAGTGTGAGTGCGGGCTCGCCGTCGTGCATTCGCGACCGACTCGGTGTGGATTCGTCGTGAGTCTCATTCGTCGTAAGTCTCGCGCAAATGACATGACGGCGCGCCGGGAAATTCCGATTCTATCGCAGCGTCTTGCAGCGGCCTGGCGCGATGCGACGCCGCCCACGCATCGCGCGACCTTTCGCTTAAAGGCGCACGATGAGTGCGAGTGATTGCCCGAAGCCGCAAGCGGGAAGCCGCCTGCTAAACGACTAGCGCGTCGCCTATTGCATCGTCCTCTGATCTGGTCTATAATCTTTTCTTCGACGGACGCGGGGTGGAGCAGTCTGGCAGCTCGTCGGGCTCATAACCCGAAGGTCGTAGGTTCAAATCCTACCCCCGCAACCAAAAGCTGGAACGTCGAAAACAACATTGAAGGCTTGCCAAACCGGCAGGCCTTTTTTGTTTTGCGCGGCCGTTTTTTCGCGTCGATATTTCTGGCATGGGTCGATGCCCGGTGGATGCCCCATGATCTGCGTGATCAAGCACACGCATACGCCGCGCATAAGCGCACGCACGCCCCCTCACGCCGCCCGCTCGCCGGCGCCGCCCTCATCACGCGTCACCATCTCTGCGCACGGTAAAACGCCGCCCCAGTGATAAACTCCTAGCACTCTTTCTCGTGCCCTTCCTATGAAATTCTGTTCTGTCTGCGGCCACGGCGTCAGCCTGAGCATTCCGCCGGGCGACAACCGCGAGCGCTTCGTATGCGGCAGTTGCGGCACGGTGCACTATCAGAATCCGCGCAACGTCGTCGGCACCGTTCCGGTATGGGACGACAAGGTGCTGCTATGCCGCCGCGCGATCGAACCGCGCTACGGCTACTGGACGCTGCCTGCAGGCTTCATGGAAATGGGCGAGACAACGGCGGAAGCCGCTTCGCGCGAAACGCTCGAAGAAGCCGGCGCGCGCGTGGAGGTACAGAACCTCTTCTCGCTGCTGAACGTGCCGCATGTGCATCAGGTGCATCTTTTCTACATGGCGCGCCTGCTCGATCTGGACATTGCCGCGGGCGAGGAGAGTCTCGAAGTCAAGCTCTTCGAGGAAAGCGACATTCCGTGGGACGAGATTGCGTTTCCCACCGTCGGACAAACGCTGCGCTTCTTTTTTGCCGACCGCGCGGCCGGCAGCTTCGGCCTGCATACGGGCGACATCTTCCGCTCGCTGCGCGAAGGCTGAGCGGCGCGCATGGTTCCCTGGCTCGGACCCGACGATCCGTTTCCGCCCGTCGAGCGCGCGCTCGGCGCGGCAAGCGGCGCTCCGGGCCTGCTTGCCGCAAGCGGCGATCTGCTGCCGTCACGCCTGATCGACGCGTACCGTCACGGCATCTTCCCGTGGTATTCGGACGGCCAGCCCGTGTTGTGGTGGAGCCCCGACCCCCGCATGGTCCTGCGTCCGGCCGAGTTCAAGATATCGCCGTCGCTGCGTAAAACGCTCAAGCGCGTGCTGCGCGACGACGCATGGGAAATCCGCGTCGACCAGGATTTCGCTGCCGTGATGCGCGCCTGCGCGGAGGCGCCGCGGCGTGGCCAGCGCGGCACCTGGATTACTGCGGACGTAGTGGAAGCCTATTCGTCGCTGCATCGCGTGGGAGACGCGCACAGCATCGAAACATGGTTCGAAGGCGAGCGCGTGGGCGGCTTGTACGGCGTCTCGTTCGGCAAGATGT
Organism: Paraburkholderia strydomiana; assembly: GCF_031456815.1. NCBI lineage: Bacteria > Pseudomonadati > Pseudomonadota > Betaproteobacteria > Burkholderiales > Burkholderiaceae > Paraburkholderia > Paraburkholderia strydomiana. The sequence continues at coordinate 195,653 of NZ_JAVDVL010000005.1, read as the reverse complement.
TCTTCGGCGAATCCATGTTCGCCAACGTCACGGACGCCTCGAAAATGGCGCTGGCCGCGCTTGTCGGGCACTTGCGCCGTCACGAAATAGAAATGATAGACTGCCAGCAGAACACGTCGCATCTGGCGTCGCTCGGCGGTCGCGAGATAGCGCGCAAGGCATTCATCGCTCATGTTCGCGCGTCTGTCGACGCACCGCGCATTCCCTGGCGCTTCGACAAGACCGTGTTGCTCGATGTGCTCGCGCGAGCGGCGTAGGAAGAATCAGGCCGAATCCGGATCCGTTCAACGAAACGCGCGGATCACGTGCTGCACAATGAGCCGCACAATGAACTGCAACACGCTTTGCAAGAGATCTGCAAGACAAGTTGCAACGCACGCCGGGTTTGCATTACCAGAGATGCTTCGAGAGCTGCCAACGTGACTCATCCTAACGAGCTGCCTCTTTCTCCGCTTTCGGCGCTGCAATTTTATGCAACGGCGCCCTATCCATGCAGTTATCTCGACGGGCGTATCGCGCGCTCGCAAGTCGCGACGCCCAGTCACCTGATCAACTCGGACGTCTACACGGACCTCGTCAAGGCGGGTTTCCGGCGTTCGGGCGTGTTCACTTATCGACCCTATTGCGACGGTTGCCGCGCGTGCGTGCCGGTGCGCGTGCCGGTCGACAGATTCGAGCCGAACCGCACGCAGCGGCGCGTCTGGAAAAAGCATGGCGGCATGATCGCCACCGTCGCGCCGCTTCACTACGACGAGGAACACTACGCGCTCTATATGCGCTATCAGTCGGCGCGACATGCGGGCGGCGGCATGGACCGCGACAGCCGCGACCAGTACGAACAGTTTCTGCTGCAAAGCCGGATCAACTCGCGACTCGTCGAATTCCGGGAACCGCTGCCGGACAATCCCGAATCGCCTGGTCTTTTGCGCATGATCAGCATGATCGACATTCTCGGCGACGGGCTCTCGTCCGTGTACACGTTCTTCGAGCCGGGACTGCCGCATACGAGCTTCGGCACGTACAACATCTACTGGCAGATCGAGCAGGCGCGCAGCCTGAAGTTGCCGTATGTGTATCTTGGGTACTGGATTCGCGAGAGTCCGAAGATGGCCTACAAGGCCAACTTCCGGCCGCTCGAAGGTCTGGTTGACGGCGTGTGGCGGGTGCTCGATCCCGAAGGCGCAGATCTCCCGCAGGCCGACGCGGCGTCGAGGGGCAAACGCGGGCCGCTGCTGCCTTAGGTGCGGACTTAGCTGCCAACTTAGGTGCCAACTTAGCTGCCATCTTAGCTGCGGACTTAGCCGCGGCTTAGCTGCAGACGCAAGGAGAAGCGCGACGCCTGCCCCGCCTTATCTCATTGACACCGCAAAGCCGGTAAAATAGCGGGTTCCCATTTTTTGGCCGCCCGGCTCCGTCCTGTGTTCAGTTCCCTCTATCCGCTCATACGCGCCCAACTCTTTCGCATGGACGCGGAAGACGCTCATCACCTGACCTTGCGTGTGCTCGGCGCCGCGGGCCGCACCGGCCTCGCCGGCGCGCTCGCCGCGCGCGTGCCGGACGCGCCGCGCACGGTGATGGGGCTGACGTTCCGCAATCCCGTGGGGCTTGCAGCAGGGCTCGACAAGGACGGCGCGTCGATCGACGGGCTCGCCGCGCTCGGCTTCGGCTTTATCGAAGTGGGCACGGTCACGCCGCGCGCGCAGCCCGGCAATCCGCGGCCGCGCATGTTCCGCCTGCCCGAGGCGAATGCCGTGATCAACCGCATGGGCTTTAACAACGCGGGCGTCGACCAGTTCGTGAAAAACGTGCAGGCCGCGCGCTACCGCGGCATTCTCGGACTGAACATCGGCAAGAACGCCGACACACCGATCGAACGCGCCGCCGAAGACTACCTGTATTGCCTCGAACGCGTCTATCCGTTCGCGAGCTACGTGACGGTCAACATCTCGTCGCCGAATACGAAGAACCTGCGCCAGTTGCAAGGCGCGGGCGAACTCGACGCGCTGCTCGCGGCGCTCAAGGACAAGCAGCAGCGTCTCGCCGACATGCACGGCAAGCTGGTGCCGCTCGCGTTGAAGATCGCACCCGATCTCGACGACGAGCAGATCAAGTCGATCGCGGACACGTTGTTGCGCCACCGCTTCGAAGGCGTGATCGCGACCAACACCACGCTGTCGCGCACCGCCGTCGCAGGTATGCAATACGGCGACGAAGCCGGCGGCCTGTCGGGCAAGCCGGTGTTCGACGCGTCGAACGAAGTGATCCGCAAGCTGCGCGCCGAAGTCGGTGAGGCAGTGCCGATCATCGGCGTGGGCGGGATCTTTTCCGGCGACGATGCGCGCGCGAAACTCGCCGCCGGCGCCTCGCTCGTTCAGCTTTATACCGGCTTCATCTATCGGGGACCGGCGCTCGTCGCCGAATGCGTGCAGGCGCTTCGCTGACCCAAGGCACGCGAACGCAGGCACGCGAACCCACGCGTGCGGCGGCCGGGTAATACAGGCATGAACAAACGATATTTAGCGTTCGACAGTCTGCTTTGTTAAGCTTTCGTCCGCTAAAACGACATACGAACAAAAAGGAACACAATGCAACTCGGGTTGTTGAAGAAAATTTTCGTCGCCGCTCTGATCGGCGCTTCGTTCACCGCGGTCACGGCCCATGCCGACGACCTGCTGGATCAGGTCAAGCAGCGCGGCACGCTGCGCATCGGACTCGAAGGCACCTTCCCTCCGTTCAATTCAAAAGCGCCGTCGGGCGAACTGGTCGGCTATGACGTCGACATCGCCAAAGCAGTGGCGACGAAGCTCGGCGTGAAGCCGGAATTCGTCACGACCGAATGGAGCGGCATCATTGCGGGTCTTCAGGCCGGCAAGTTCGACGTGATCGTCAACCAGGTCGGGATTACGGATGCGCGCAAGCAGGCACTCGATTTCTCGCCCGCTTATACGTACTCGGCCGCGCAGCTGATCCAGCGTAAGGACGACACGCGTCAGTTCAAATCGCTCGACGATCTGAAGGGCAAGAAGCTCGGCGTCGGCCTTGGCACCAACTACATGGACATGGCGAAGTCGGTGCCAGGCATCGACGTGAAAACGTACCCGGGCGCACCCGAATATCTGCGCGATCTGGCGGCGGGCCGTCTCGACGCGGCGCTCAACGACCGTCTGATGCTCGCGTATCTGTTGAAGAATTCGCAGTTGCCGCTGCGCACCGGCGCGAATGTCGGCGCGGGCAACCCGTCGGGCATTCCGTTCAAAAAGAACAATCCGAAGTTCGCCAAAGCAATCGACGACGCGATGACGCAGCTCGAAGCGGACGGCACGTTCGCGAAGATCTCGGACAAGTGGTTCGGCATCGACGTGAGCAAGCCGATCAAGTAACCGGCTCTGCATGAAACGAAGGGCGGCTTCTCCGGAATGCCGCCCTTCGCACTGTTGCAGCACGCGCCCAGCCTGGGCGATGTGCGTCTCGCGCGCCAAACCGAGCACCGCTCATGTCCACCACTTCCCTGCTCGTTCAATCGCTTCCTGTGCTCGCGCAGGGCGCTGTCCTCACGGTCAAGTTCGCAGTTCTGTCGATGTTCTTCGGCCTGATCGCCGGCGCCATGCTTGCGCTGATGGGCGTGAGCCACAGCCGCACATTGAACTGGATTGCACGCATTTACGTGAGCGTGATGCGCGGCACGCCGCTGCTCGTGCAGATCTTCGTGATCTATTATGGCTTGCCGAGCTTCGGCATTTCGCTCGACCCGACGCCGGCCGGCGTGATCGCGCTGTCGGCAAACGTGGCCGCGTATCTGTCGGAAAGCATGCGCGGCGCAATCCTCGGCATTCACCAGGGGCAATGGCTCGCCGCCTACAGTCTCGGACTTTCGCGGCGCCAGACGCTGCGCTATGTGATCGCGCCGCAAGCCCTGCGCATTGCGGTACCGAGCCTGTCGAACAGTTTGATCAGCCTCATCAAGGACACTTCTTTGGTCTCCGTGATTACGGTGACCGAACTGCTGCGTAGCGCGCAGGAAATCATCGCATCGACGTATCAGCCATTGCCGCTGTATCTCGCGGCGGCGGCAGTCTACTGGGTGCTATGCCAGATACTCGAACTGCTGCAACGCTGGTATGAACGGCGGCTCGCGTTGCCCTCCAGGCACTGAGCACTGCGCGCGCAGCCGGCGTCATTCGCCCGCAAATCTGAGCCCTAAGGCTGCACGCGCCGCATCGGCCATTGCGATCATCTGCAACGACTTGCTGTGCGGCATTACCGGACTCTCGATCTGTCCCGCCCGGATCAGCTCGCAGAAATGCGCGGTCTCGTAGTTCAGGCCGCCGCCTTCGAACGGCTCGTCGAGCTCGATCACACGACCGTCGGCGTAGCGGATAGTCGCGCGCGACGGGTTCCACCACGGTTCGTGAATCGTCACGTGCCCGCTCTTCGCCATCAGCAACGCGTCGCCCTTGCCGTGCAGATCGAGGCCGCAAAAGAGTTGCGCGATGCCGCGCTCATGCTGGCTGTTCAGGCTCGCGAACGTATCGACGCCGGTCGAACCGAGGCGCCCGAGCGTTTGCACGTCGAGCGGCGCGCCCAGCCAGTCGACGGCGAGAAACATCTCGTAGATGCCGATATCGAGCAGCGCGCCGCCCGCATGCTCGAACGACAGCGACGGATGATCGTCGGGCACGCCGGGCACTGAACAGCCGGCCCGCACGAGCCCGACTTCGCCAATCGGATCGTCTTTTAGATGCGCCTGCAACTTTCTGTACAACGGATAGAACGGCGGCTTCATCGCTTCCATGAAGAGGCGTTTCTCGCGACGCGCGGCGTCCTGAATGCGCTCGAGTTGCGGCCTGTTGATCGCGGCGGGCTTTTCGCACAGCACGTGCAAGCCGGCTTGCAGTGCCGCGATGGCGTAATCAGCGTGACTATCCTGAACCGTGGCGATATAGAGCGCGTCGATTCCGCTGGCGAGCAGCGCATCGAAGCTCGCGCAGAGCCGGCCGCCGAATTGGTCGGCGAAAGCCTGCGCCGGCCCGGCACGGCGCGACCACAACGCTGTGAGACGCGCGTTGTGCACATAGGCGAGCCCTTGAGCGAACCGACGGGCAATGCGGCCCGTACCGACGATGCCCCAACGGATCATGCCGTCCGATGGAATGGCTTGGGTTGCGTCGGTGGTGGCTTGCGTGGTGGCGTCAGTGGCGGCGTTTGCCGGGGCATGTGTGCCCGCGTTGATCACAGCGTTTGTCACGATCACCTGGCGTCCCTGCGGTTAAGAGCAAGTCGCTATTGTCGCGCATGCCGCCCGCAAGTGAGTCGACCTAAGGGAAACGCAACGCGCCGGTGACGCTGCACGCCTGACCGTCAGCAAATCGGCGCGCCGCTGCGGCAACGCGCGCAGCAGCGCCAGAAGCCACACGTCGGCTCGGCGTTATCCCGCGTTTCCGCCATGCGCAGGCGGTACCGGCGGCGCTGCGGCGAAGGTGCCCGCGATCTCTTCGGTCGTGAAGTCGATCATCGCCATCGACGCAAGCTCGGCTTCTTTCGGATCACGCCGTTCTATCGCTTCGACCACGCGCCGGTGCGAATTCACTGCGCCTTCCCACATCCCTTCTCTCTCATTCACGATCGGGTTGCCCGTCGCCAGTGCGCCGCGAATGATCGCCGCCATCTGCTTGAAGAACTGATTCCCGCTCGCGACGACGATGCGCGTATGAAAGAGTTCGTCGGCTTCCTGATACCCCGGTTCGGCCGGACGGATTACGCGAAACGCCTCGAACGCGTCGCGCACCGCAGCGATGTCGGCCGCGCTGCCGCGCGCCGCGGCCTGCGCCGACGCCCGCGGCTCGATCAGAATGCGAAACTCGATCACGTCGCGCAGAAACAGCGGATCGGGCTTCGCGCGAAAGCGCCAGTTCACGACGTCTTCGTCGATCATGCGCCAGTCGCTCATCGGCCGGATGCGCGTGCCGATCTTCGGCCGCACATCGAGCATGTCGCGCGCGAGCAGCATCGACAGCGCCTCACGCATGACCGTGCGGCTCACGTCGAACTCCTTCGACAGCACGTCTTGCGGCGGCAGTATCGCGCCGTACTTCTCCTCGACGATGCCCGTAACGAGCCCGTCCATCACCTTGCTGACCAGTGATCGATCTTTGTTTCCCTGTTCCATGACCCTCTCCCCGAAGCGGTGTTCGCCCCCGCGTAGCCTGTTGATAAACCGACGTTCTTTGTGTGTTTTATCGTCACGTGGTGTTCATCCACGATACGTTGCTAGCTTCACAACGGTTACGCCAGTTGGGACACTTCCTGACAGGGTTATCCCTCTGAAGAATTGTTTCTTCTATGTAACGCGCTACGTGCCAAAGGGCCACAAGCTTGCGTTTCAAGCATGCCTGCGGCCTCGACTTTGCATCGTGCGACGACGCACGTTGAACGATAAATTGTCTGAACCTAAATGGTCTCGAATCAGTCATGGCTTTTTGCATACGGTGGACCCGGTTCAACGTGTTCGCAGTGCGCGGATGCGGGCAATGCATGCGTCGGTGCCGGTGTCGCAAGGCGCGAACCGGCAACCGATCCATAGCGACCGCCGAAGAAAACGAGCGGAGCGTTTTCGCCAAGCGAAAACATCAACACCTCGCCGACGAACAACGTGTGGTCGCCGCACGGATGCCGGTCCACCACGCGCGCTGCGAAGCGGGCTGCGGCATGTTCGAGAAGCACCACGTCCGCAAGTCCGTCGACGCCGGTAAAGCACGGCGCAAGCCGGCTCTGCGGCTCGCCCGCGAAGTGCCGGCTGTGCGCCTCCTGGGCGTCCGACAACACGCTCACACCGAACACCGCGCAGCCCATCAGGCGCTCGTGCATACGCGCGCTCTGCCCGACCGACACCACGATCAGCGGCGGCCTCAGCGAACCCGACATGAAGGCGTTCGCAGTCATCGCGTGCAGACGTTCGCCACTGCCGGTCGAGATCACGACGACGCCGGTCGCGAAGCGCCCGAGCGCATGCCGGAAGCCGCGCTCGTCGAAGTCCGCGTCTGCCGCGCGCGGCTCGTCAAGCCGAAGTGCGTCGGCGTGCATGGCCGCTCTCCTGATCGGAGCGATATGCGCCAGGCGGCTTGTGCGCGATGAAGTGAAACCACCAGGCGTCGCTGTCCTCTACGTCGTCCGGAATGCGCCTGCCGTCGCAACTCGCGAACACCGCATCGCATTGCAAGCCCACCTGCGCGAGTTGCCGGCGCTGTTCGCGAAGCGTCGTGTAGACGATCACAATGCCGAAGTTGTGAGCCGCCGCTGTCTTGACCGAGTAACCGCCGTAGTCGTGGTTCAGCTTGACGTTACGCACGTAGTTCAACGTGCCGAGCTGGAAGCGGCGAAGAGAACGCAGCGTGCGCCAGCCGAGCTTGAGCGGGTTGGAGGTGAACTGCGGCAACAGCTGCCAGATGTTCTCGCGATAACCGGGGCCGCCGCGATTGTGCGACGAGAACAGCACATAACCGCCCGGCCGCACCACGCGATTCATTTCTTCGAGGATCTTCACGCGACCGTCGTAGTCCACGCAGTCGATACCGTTCCAGCTAAACGCAGCCAGCCCGTAATGATTCGACGGCAGCTCCGACATGTCGCGCGCATCCATATGGCGCAAGTCGCGGCCGGGATAACGCGACCTCGAAATGTCCAGCAGCTTTGGCGTGTAGTCGATGCCGGTGTAGTCGTTCGAGACTGCCAGCATCAACGCAATGGTGCGCCCGGTGCCAATGCCGATGTCGAGCAACGGCGTTGCCGCGCAGCGCGGCGCAAGCCACTGGAACGCGGCCTCCTCGCCGGCGTCGGAGAAGGTCTTGCCAGCGCCGAAAACGCGCGCCGCGTCGCGCGAATTCCACGCCACGCGATTGATGCGGTCGAGGTCGGATTGTGTATTCACGGCACTCCTCCAGCGTATCGGAGTGCGCCGCACAAGTGATGAAGGTCGGCTTGCCAGACGGCGCACTGGCGAGCAGATCGGGACAGCGCGCCGTCAACGCCGAGGCGCGTGGCACGCTGTCCCACGGGTTTCATCACGCTTCTCCGGTTAGGCGAAATGCACGCGCATGCTTGACGAGCCATTGCGCCGCGCGCGTACGGGGTCCGCTGCAATGCTTCGCGACAGTTTCGCCGGCTTCGAGCCTGGCGGCAGCAGACTGCTCACCGAACTGGCTGCGATAGAAGTCTTCGAAATGCGACATCACGTTTTCCTGCGCGCTCGCGGACAGAATTGCGTGGTCGGTGCGCTCGCAAAAAACCACGCGAACGCGGTTCAATCGCTGCAACCTGATGCCACGCACTCCGAAGTATTTCTCGAGTTCTTCAACGCCTTCGTCCAGCACGCCATAAAGAAGGCGCGTCTCGACGCCGCGCGCGTCGAGCGCCGCAAACGGACGACGCTCCTCGTTCGCGCCAAGCTGCAGTCCGGTAATTCGCTCGATTCGATCGGCCAGCGTCGCGCGCAAAAGCGCCGCAACACGGGTCGCCAGTTCGCGCGCAACGGGCCAGCCGCCCGTCTGCCCTTTAACCACGCGTAGCCATTTGCGCGGCTCGCACATCGAGCGAAAATAGCTGCGCGTCGAACCGATCGCCGCGACTCGCACGGTCGGCTTGCCGTTTTCATCGCAGATGTTGCGCCACGTGAATTTCTGCAGATTGACGAGCATCGCGCCCGTCACCGCGGGCTCGCGCGATGCGGCATGGAGACCGACGTAGGCACCCGCGCAGATACCAAGCAGCACGGCACCGCGGTGGCCACGCGCCGTGAGCCAGCGCGCGGCGCAGGCGGCATCGTCAGCGCCGTCCTGCGCGTAGAGCGCGTCGAGCGTGACCGCATCGAGCGAAGGCTGACTGTCGCCGAGTCCGCCGAGATCGACGCGAAGCGAGGCAATACCTTGCCGTGCGAGACGCCGCGCAAAACGCACGCCGAGCCGCGCGTTGCCGATTCTGGACACTGCGCCCGTGTTGACGATCAGCACCGCGGGGGCACCTGTGCTGCCACCGCTCGTCGCTGAATGAGAATGAGGCACGCAGTAGATGCCGAACAGTCTGCCGTTGTCGATCGACACCGGCGATTCGGTCACGCCCGCTTCGACAATGTGGCCTTCCGCATCGCCTGCATATGCACTCCCGGCCGACACCGCTGCAGGGCTGCCTGTCGAGTCTCGCGCCAGCCAGTTCTCAATCGACTCGAACGCCGCGTGCGGTATCTCGCTGTCGAGCGCCTCCATCATGAACTTGCTGTATTCGTCGAAGCTCTGGCGCTCGACCTCGACACCCTGCTCCCGATAATGCGTGACCAGCGCATCGACGCGTGTCGCGTCCAGCGAATCGAGCACCAGCACGCGCCTCGCGGGTGACGGCGCATCGCGCCGCAGATCGACCGCACGCAAGCTTTCGATGGTTTCGCGATAGAGGCGAAAGCCGTACGCCTCGACGAACTCGTCGGTGTCCGGCTCGGGCGTGCAATCCATTGCCGCGGGCATCGACAGCCATTGACGATATCCGGCACGCAACTCACGCTGATAATTTTTGCCGGACAGTACGGGCGAGAGGAGCACGAGACCGTCGACGTCGCCCAGTTCCTGAGCGGCAAGCGCGGCGAGTGTGCCGCCCAGCCGCAAGCCGCACAAACTCACGTGCTCGATGCCCGTCGATTGCCGCAGCAACGCCACGGCCTTCCTGATGCTGTCGATCCACGCGCGCCAGAGGCCCGGCTCGCTTGCATCGCCCGCGGAGTCGCCCGTGCCCGGATAGTCGAAGCGCAGTACCGGGACGCCGCGCATCGCGAGGCGCTCGGCGAGCCGGCGCATGCCGCGGTAGGTGCAAAGCGCGTCGTAGCCGAACGGGTAGCAAAGCACCACGCCATGCGGCCCGGCTGCGGGATGCAACCAGCCGAACTGGCCATCGAAGACTACTGGCCTCACGCTACGCTCCTCACAAGTCTTCTTTTGGGCATTACAGCAAAGCCCGCCCCTCGCCTCTGTACGCCCTGCCACATTGCCTCGGGCTGCATTGCTTCTGCCACACTAACCCCGCCAATTCGCATCCCCACACGCGCCGTGTTGCCAGCCTGCCGACTCAACCGCCAGGCGGCATGCGTGCGCCGAGCGTCGAGCGTGTGGCAAGCAGCAGGTGGTACAAAAAGCGCGCGCGCAGCCGGTCGCGCAACGCGTAATGCTTCGACAGCAGCACGCGCCACGCGGCGCGCGCGTCACCGGCGCGCGCATACGCGGAAGCGGCGCGCGGTGCGACGCGCCGCAGCGCATCGTCGCGCGCGGCATGTGCGGCGGCGGGCACATCGCTCGCGCACAACTGCGCGAACGCGTGCATCGCGGGCAACGCATGCGTCGAGATCGACAAGGCCGTCTCGCGCGAAATGGAAACGAACTCGTCGACGAAGCAAACGGCTGCCGCCTCCACGCACAGGCGCAAACCGAAATCGAAATCGCACGCTTCGCCCACTTGCGCCGCGAGCCGATAACCGACACGTCGAGCGGCCAGCGTATCCACCAGATAGCCGTTGTTCGGGAACATCTGGTCGATGCCGGCAAGCGCGGGCACGGCGAGCCGCCCCGCACGCTCAGGAACGCGGCGGTAGTCGCGATTGAGCCGCGCGGTGGCTTCGGGCCGTGGCGTGCCGTCGTCGGCGATTACGCGCTGTTTGCCGAATGCGGCGGTCAATTGCGGATCGGTGCGCCAGCACGCATCGAGCGTACTCAGCGCATGCGGTTCAAGCAGATCGTCGTCGTGCAGCAACACGAGCCGCGCGCCGCGCGCGCGAGCGAAGAGCCGGTTCACATTGGATGCCTGCCCAAGCCTCGGGCGGTTGCGTTCGTAGCGGATCGGATGCCTCGCGCGCGCCCGGCAACGCTTGACCATCTGCGCCGTGCGCTCGTCACTCGAATCGTCGCCGATCACGATTTCGAACTCGCCGTATGTCTGCGCTTCACAACTTTCAATGGCTTCTTCGAGCAGACCCGGTCGATTGCAGGTCGGTATGCAGATCGAGATGAGCCGCGGGTTCAATTCTTTCGGTTCCTTCACGCTGTCCTCGCGATGCCCGTTCACCGGCCGTATGCGGTCGAAGCTGATTTAACCGCGACGCAGAGCGCCCATCTGTACGCCCAGCCACACACGCGAGCGGCACACAAGCGCAGTATCTAACCCAGCGACAAGCCGACGCCCTCGTGCGGGACGCGCTCGTGGGTGCGGCTGCGCACCGACAACGCCCCGTACTAACCGCACCATTGCACGACATTCCCGCGGACAGCGCACCATGGAAAGAAGTATCGTCAGGAACATCGTCATCAACTTTGCAGGAGCGATCGCTCCGACGTTCATTTCCCTCGTCACGGTGCCCGCCTATATTCATCTGATGGGCGTGGAACGCTATGGCGTCATCAACCTGGTGTGGACGCTGATCGGCTACTTCAGCGTACTGGATCTCGGCACGAGTCTCGCCACCGAAAATCAGATCTCCAAAGCGCGCGCCGCTAACGACGACTCCCTCGAACGCATTTTTTGGAGCGCGTGGTTCATGAACCTCGGCACCGGCATCGTGGGCGGGCTCATCATTTACGCGGGCACGGTCGTCTATATCACGCATGGTGTGAAGATCGAGCCGACGTTCCAGCGCGAGGTGATGGCGAGCTTGCCGTGGATTGCGGTGGCCGTCCCCATTGCCAATGTGTCATGGGTGTTCGCGGGCGCGATCAACGGAGTCGAGCGCTTCGCGAGCTTCAACGTTAATCAGACGCTAGGCACCGCGCTCTTCCAGTTGTTGCCGCTCGCGGCGATCTTCTGCTTCTCGCCCTCGCTTGCCGTGGTCATTCCGGCCGCGGTTCTCGCACGGCTCTTCGCCGGTTTGATGCTGGGTGCCGCGGCGTTTCGTGCGATCGGCATTCGACGCGTGCGCATGCCGCAATGGCGCGTGATGGCCGAACTGTTCCGTTATGGCCGTTGGATGCTGCTCTTTTCCGGCGCCGGCATGATCGCGTCGACACTCGACCGCGTGCTGGTCGGCGCGCTGCTCGGCGCGAGCTTCGTGACTTACTATGCGACGCCGCAGAACCTGATCACGCGTCTGAACCTGCTGCCCGTCGCGATGGTGCGCACGCTGTTCCCGCGCTTATCCGCCGTGTCGCGCGCCGACGCGGACGCGATCGCGCATAGCGCGCTCGCGTTGCTGAACGGCGCATTCACGCCTTGCCTGATCGTCGCAATGTTTGCGCTCAAGCCCTTCCTTGTGGTGTGGCTCGGGCCGACGGTGGCCGCTGCGGCGCCCGTCGCGTGCGTGCTGATACTCGCCGTATGGCTCGGCGGGCAGGCTGGCATTCTCGGCATACTCATCCAGGCGCAGACCAGTCCCGCCGCTATCGCGGGCGTGAGCTGGGCGCAACTGCCCGTGTTCGCCGGCGCGTTGTGGTGTGGCATCCACTGGTTCGGCATCATGGGCGCCGCGGTCGTGGTGGTGTCGAAGGCGCTGTTCGACTACGGCGTGCTTCTCCACTTCGCCCGGCTGCACGTGGGCTCCATCGTGCGCAATATGGTGGTGCATCTCGCGTTTCTGCTGGTAGCACTCGCGCTCGCCGAGTCGATCAGCGCGCCGTCCTCACTGATTGCCGCCGCGCTCGTGCTGGTGTGCGCAAATCTGGCTTTGTCGCTGCATGGCTCCAGCGAATTGCGCGGCCTCGTGTACAAGCTCTGGACCAGGCTGACCTTATCGGCAAGCTGAAGTCGGATCACATCTTCACGACATATTGCGCAGGTCCACGGATCATTCGTGGACGTTGCGCCTACGAAGTCACGCGGACCCGTTGAAAAATACGCCCGCTGTTTGCGCAACGCCGCGCTTACAGCGGCGCCGAATGGCTCACACTTTCCGCCATGCCGACGCGAGCTGCGTCGATATCGCGCGTGGCAATGGTGGCGAAGCGGCGCGGCTGGCAACTCGCAAGCGTGCGTTCGTAGATCGCCAGATAGCCGTCGCTCACGCGCTGCACGCTGAACTTCTCGAGATCCTGCACCGCGCGTGCGGCCAGTTCGGCGCGCCTCGCCGGATCGGTGAGAAGCCGCTCAAGCGCGTTTGCCAGCGTAGCGGGATCATGCGGCGGCACGAGCACACCCGCCTCGCCGCCGTCGAGCATCTCCGGAATGCCGCCCACGCGCGTCGCGACGATTGCGCATCCCTGCTCGCGCGCCTCGCATAGCACGAGGCCCGCCGGTTCGTTGTGCGAGGCCAGCACGAACACATCGGCCTGCGCGAGATAAGCCCGCGGATCGGCAATGAAACCTTCGAAACGCGCATGCCGCGCGACGCCGAGTTGCGAGGCCAGTTGCTCCATCGCGGCGCGGTCGGGGCCTTCGCCCACGAGATACAGCATCGCGCCGGGCACGCGCTCACGCACCGCCGCAAACGCGTGCAACAGGTCGCGAATACCCTTGCGTTCATACATGCCGGCGAGCGTCACGATGCACGGATGAGTCAGTAAGGGTAAGCGCGGCGCGATCGCGTCGGCGAGCCGTGGCGTGCCGAGCGCGCCATTACGCACGACGCTCAGGCGCGACTTCGGAATACCGCGCCGTTCCATCGCGACGGACACCGCTTCGCTGACAGCGACAACGCGGTCGCCGACACGCATCATGGTCGCGCTCTTCTGGAATTCGTTGTGCACTGTTGTTACCAGCACGAAGCGTCGCCGAGGCACGCCGAAGCGCGCGATCAGCGCGCCCGTCATCATGTGTGCATGCACGACGTCAGGGTCGATCTGCGATACCAGCCTGTTGAAGCGCGCCACCATCGCCGGCACACGCAAAGGTCGCGGCGATTGCGGCAACAGCACATGACGCACACCGTGCCGCGCGAGCAGTTCCTCGAATCCGCCGCCTCCCGAGGCCACCGTCACGTCGTGTCCGGCGTGCGCCTGCATGCACGCGAGATCGACCATCACATTGACGATGCCGTTGCCCACATTCAGCGCGTGATTGGCGAGATGGATGATTTTCATGATTTTCCTGCAACGTCGATGGAGTTGCGATGAGCAGCCGCGAGCGCGGCCGTTGACGGCGTGAACCGGTACATCAATGCCTTGCCGTGTGCGTCTTCTTCGACGAATACGACGTATTCGCCCGACGCGAGACGATGCGCGGTGACAGGCATCGGCACGTCGGCCCAGCCGCTCGCCGTGCCGACTTCCTTGCCCGGCGTCAGACGGCCCGCTTCGCGCCCGCTCGCGCGGTCATAAATCCGCACGGTCGCGCTGCGCGTTTCGACGGCGAAGATGTAGTCGCCCGCCACCGCAAAGCCGTTGATCGAGAGCCATTCGGGCGGACCGCGGTCCGGCAGGTCTATCAGATAGCGCAGTACCGGCTTGCCGCTTTTCCAGTGGTCGTAGCGGGCAAGCTGTGAACCGGCACTATTCCAGTTGTCCTGAACAAACGGCCGCGCGTGCGTCGAGCCGGAGACAAACAGTGTGTCTTCCTCGGGAAAGTAGTTAAGCCGAGCGACACGGTAAAACGGCGCGGGCACTGCGTATTGCCGCATCGCCGCGTAACGGTAAATTGGATTGCCGACGCGGTCGAATCCTTGCAGCGGGAAGCAGCGAATGCCGGCCGCCTCGGTGCCCTGCCAGACGTCGCCACGACTATCCACCCACCAGCCTCGCATCGCGGGCGCATCGGCGCCGTTGCTGTTCTGATCGAATGCGGCATGGGAGAAGTCACCCGCGCCTGTCATGTCGCGCCAGATCCACTCGCCGCGCGCCGGCTGATTACGCGGCCACGGACCGTCTATGTGCGATTGCGCGAACAGCCCTGACGGAATCGCCGTCTCGCGATCTTCGGCGAAACGATAGATGCGCAGATACGACGAATACATGTCGGTGGTGTACAGCAGCCGGTGCCCGTCGATGTCGCGCACCATCGGCATACCCCGCTGGCCGCCGAGGTACAGATGAAAGTACGGATCGTATGGGTAGCGGAAACGGTCGGCGGTATAACCCGCATACGACCACTCGTTGCCAGGCGCGCGCGTGAGGTCCAGCGTGAAGCGCTTGCTGCCGCTGTACACGGACGGCGGATTGCCGTCGACGAACTGCGCGCCGTCGACGAACAGCAGCCCTTGCAAGCTGAAGCGCTGCCGTCCATCGGGCGTATAGCTTTCGAGCAGCGCGCCGTCGTAGGTGCTCGGCCCGGTGCCATAGGAGCGCGGACCGGCACCGTTCATCGACACATAAATGTTGCCCGCGCGATCCACGCCAACGCCAGTCAGACCGTTGAAGCGCCGGGGCCCGGGCGCGCCCGCGCGCCCCGCGTAGATACCGCCTTTTTCGCCGAAGCTGGCCGTCAATTTCATGGCCGTTCCTTGCTGCATGTTGCCCGTCGACGTACTGGTCCATGCGCTCGCGTCGCCGGTATAGATCAGGATCTGCTGGCGCACGCCGTTGTCCGCGATCAACAGGCGTCCGCGTGCGTCGACGGTCAGATCCGCCGGCACGACGCCTTCAGGCAACGGCAATTCGCCGATGACTGCCCCATTGCGCGCATGGTGCACGACGCGTTGCGCGCCGTCTGTGCGGCTGTTCTCCAAGACCCATAACGAACCGTCGGGCGCGAGCGCGAGGCGGCCCGGCTCACGCACCGGGAATGCGCCGATTGCCTGCATGGTCTGCGCGTCGAACACCTGCACCCGATTCTCGAGCGCGTTCGAGACAAAGAGCCGCGTGTCGTCCGCGGCCAGACCACGAATCGCGTAGTCGGCCTTTGCGGAATAAGTGGCGATCAGCAGGAACGCGAGGCGGCTGCCGGCGGGGAACTTCACCTGCCCGGCGAACGGCACGCCGTCGCGAATGTCCGCGCGGCTGCGGCGCGAGATACCGGTCCACACTTCCCCCTCGCGTGGCGACGGTCTGTGCTTCGCGGTTTCGTTGCCGAGGCTGACCATGGTTTGTGCGACGTACACATACTCGTCGTTCGCGGCAATCGCGTCGCCACCCATCATTCCCCAGCCATGCGTCTCGCCACCATGGCGGAGCAGCTCGCCATTGCGATACTGACCGAGTTCGCCACCGGCCTCGTCCCATGGTGCATTAGTAAAGACGTCGCCTTGCGGCGTGACGGCGATCGCCTGGATGTCGATCTGCATCCAGCGCTGGTCTCCGTAACCCCATGTATTGCCGATCCATGACGTTACATAGGATGGCGAATTATTAGCACCGGTCGCTTGTGCGTTGGCTGGGGGGATGCTGGCCGCAGCTTCGGTGGCTTCGGTCAACATCTTTGCAGCCGCGCGCGGAGCTTCCAGCTGGCTCGCAGAGACTGCGCCGCCCGTCAATCGAGCACCGCCCGCGCCGTGCTCCGATTCGCCCGCCGCAAGCAGCACGACCAGCGGGAGCGCGAGAGCGCCCGCGCACACTAGCCGCTCGAATGTTTTGCGTGTGAGGCGTCGCATGGTTACCGGCGTTAGAACACGTCAATCGCTTCGCGATAGATTTGCGCGACCTGCGCGGCCACCACCGGCCTGTCGAAGTTCTCGCGCGCATACCTGCGGCATGCCTCTTCGTCGGGCAACTTGAGCCGGCCGAGCAATGCATCGGCCATGCCTTCTCCGATCGCCTTAAAACCGCCGGACGGCAGCACCAGATCGCGCGACAACGGCGCCACGGCTTCAGGCAGGCCGCCTACCGGCGTCACCAGAACCGGCGTGCCGGCGGCAAGCGATTCGATCGTCGTCAGGCCGAAGCCTTCCAGCGATACGGTCGGCACCACCGAGAGGTCTGCCGCGCGATACCACAGCGGCACGGTCTCATCCGGCACGAAGCCGGCAAGCGTCACGTTGCCCTCGAGGCCGCGCGCGACGATGCGAGCCTGCAACTGCGACGCAAGCGGACCCTTGCCCGCAATCGTCAGCAATACGTCTGGTAGCAGCGGCTTCACAATCGCCATTGCGTCGATCAGATCCTCTAGCCCCATGCGCGACACCAGACGACGCATGCAGAAAATAAGAGGCCGGTCCGTTGCGAGGCCGAGCTGCCGACGCGCTTCGAGCTTTGTCATGCCAGTGTCGAAATGCGCGACGTCGACGCAGCCCGGCACGATGCGGATGCTGTCCTCATTCACGCCATAAGTTTCGTGAAGCAGACGGCCGAATGCCCGCGACAGCACGATATGACGTGTCGCGTCGCGATAAACGAAGCGTTCAAGCGCGACACGCAACGCGCGCGATAGCCCGCCCCCGCCCCCCGGATATGACTCCGCCGCCCACGGTCCATGAAAGTGAACGACCTTGGGCACGTTGCGAAACACGCCCGCTGTCGGCGCTGCATAAAGAGCGAAATGCGTCGCGACGATGTCAGGCATACGCGCGGCCCGCAACACACGCGAATATTTGCGGGAGCCCAGCAACCGCGCGCCGAGTTGCGCCTGCGCGCCCGCGAACGATTGAACGCGGCCACCGGAGGCCTCGATCACGTCAGCGCTGCCCGCCACCATGCCGCGCACGTTCACCCCTTGAGCGGGAAGCGTATCCACCAGCGCCTGAAACATACGATCAAGACCGCCTGGCCGTTCGTCGAACCAGTGCATGCCGATTTGCAGCGAATCGATCGGAACCGCGCTCATAGTTTCACCGGCTCAGTCGCGCATGCGGGCGGCAACGGTTGTGCCGCGCGGCGTGCATGCACCTGCTCGTAGACTGTCAGATAGCGCTCGGCCATGGCCTGCCAGCTCAGGCTCTTCGCCACCTCTCTCGCACGCGTGCCGAGGCTTCGCGCGTAGTCCGTATCGCTCGCCACACGCATAATGGCCGCGCCGAGCGCCGCCGCGTCGTCGGGATCGTCGAGCACGACGCCGCTGCCCGGCTCGATCACTTCGGCGCCTCCGGCAGTGCGCACCGTGATGACCGGCAATCCCGCGGACAGCGCCTCCAGCAATACCAGTCCCATTGGTTCGTAGCGCGAAGGAAACACGAACGCATCGACCGAGCGCATGAGCGCGGGCATGTCCATCACCATGTCGGTGAAGTGCACGCGTGCGCTCAGTCCGAGCGATTCGACCAGCGCCGGATACGGGCTGTTGTGCAGGATGCCCGCGACCGCGAGATGCACGTCGGCGGACGTATGGATCAGTGCATGCAGCACGGTGTCGAGGTTCTTGCGCGACATGCGCAGATCGCCCGCGAACAACAGCATGAACGGTGCTTGCGGCAAGCCGAAACGCGCGCGTTCGCATGCGCCGGGCCGGAACTCGTCGACATCCACGCCGTTATGAATCACCTGCATGCGCGCCGCGCCGACACCCAACGCCCGCACCTCGCCCGCCACCTTCTGCGAGACCGGCACGATGACCTCGGTATGTCGAAACGCCCATTTCTCGCATGCGATGTTGAGCCTGGTGTAGATAACCTGATACGCGTGATAGAAACTGTGCAGCAGACGAAACGGGTAGAAGCCGCATCGATACCAGCCGTCGTGCACGAAGTGCGCCGCGTTGACGTCGGAGCGGGCCCATGCAATGAAGCCGTTGACATGAACCACGTCGAACTCATTGCGGTGAGCGCGAATCCACGCACCGCAGCGCAAAGCGAACATCTGATACTGAACCAGCCGGGTCGGCAGGCGGCTCTTCGCAACGCGCACAAAACGCACGCGCGGATGCGCGACCAGTTCCGCAGCCGCTTCCGCGGCAAGCAGCGTCACGGAATGCCCAGCGGCCAGCGCCGCCTGCACGATTTCGTAGTTCACGCGCCCTTGCCCATCGTTCTTGCGCACGACATGGGTAACGATGAGAATTCGCATCCCGTTGTCCTTCATTTGAATTATCAGGTCCGCGAAACCGTCGCGCTATTTGTGACGTGCCGCTCTCGCGCATAGCGCAACGAAATCACCGGCAAGGTCACGCCGAGAAAGAAAAACATCCCGGATACGGAGGTAAGCGTGTTGATGAAAATCATCATCGAGAAAATGGCGACCGCCACACCTACGCCGGAGATAGCGAGAAGATCTGTTGGATGCGATCGGCTCGCGCGATACGCGCGCCACAGCAACATGACCACGCCTGTCGCGTACAGCAGCGTACCCGGCCAACCCATCACGAAGGGCACTTCCATCAGGCCGCTGTCGAAGTCGGCTATCGCGGAGGCCGACTTGTCATCGGACAGTTTGGTGCCCTGACCCGTCGCGCCGAGGCCTTGGCCTGCGATATCGGTGAGCGCCGACGAAAGAAACGTCTTGTAGAACTCTGCGCGCGCCTGGTAGCTGTTGTCCTCGCCGATGTCCTGGATGGTGCTGAAGCGCCGCATCACGGGCTCGGCCACCTGATCGACCATCATTAGCGGCGCGGCCATCACGGCAAGGCCGAATACACCGGCGAGCAAGCGCATCCGGCTCTTGCCGTCGAGCATGGCAAATGAATAGACGAGCGCGATTGCAAAGCCGCCCCATGTACTGCGCGCGCTGGTGAGCAGCAGCGCGGGAATGCCGACACAGCCGAGCACAATGCGCGCTTTTCCGCGCGCTGCCAGCGACATCAGCAGGATAGTCATGAGCGTGACCGCGAATGGACCGCAAGAATTCATCGTGCTGCTGATGCGCATGCCGAACGGCACCGGCTGTCCCTCGGATTCCATCTTCGAGGCGATCAGCCAGAAGGCATCCCACGGCATCGGCGAAATGAATTCAAGCAACCCGTAGAGACTCATCAGGAGTCCGCCGAAAACGAACGTTTTCAGCAGGACCCGGTGGTAGTGCGGATACTGGCGCCACGTCACGGTCATATAAAACGCGACCATCACTGGATAGAGCCAGTTGATCAGCGTAAAGGTTGCTGCGGCAGGACCTGCTTGCACAAAACCCACCACGTATGCGTACAGAAGCGCGATCACGATCAACAGAAGCGGTGCGGCCCGGCGCTGCCCGAACGCAGAGACGTGCTTGATGAGCGTGAATCCCATGAGCGCCACCGCCAGCAACGGTGCGACCATGATCGGGCTTTGCTGATTGAACGCTCCACTCACGAAGTCCGCGAGACGCCTCACTTCCGGCGTGAGAAAGAAAAGCCAGCAGACGAAGCCCAGGTAGTGAGCCGGCGAGCGCCGGTACAGCAACAGCGCAACGCCAAAGGCACCGGCTGGAAAGAACAGCTCGACCACTTTGCCCTGATGCAGCAGGATGAGTCCCAGCGTCGCGCCGAACAGCAGCAACGGCCAACGCAGCGGGTGACGCAATGTCCGCGACGCACGGCGAGTGCGAGCGGTTCTGGCCGCTCCTCGTTCGCTCCTCGTCGTTGCGCCTTGCCTGTCGTCAGCCGGCGTGCGCAGCGCGAGCCGCGCGCTCGACGGCGTGATCAGCAACCGCTCCATTACAGCATCTCGAACGTGTTGACGAGCGCAGCACGATCGCGCTCGCGCCGCCGCAACACAGCGAGCGGCTGCGACGCGCGCATGTGCCGCGTGAGGCCGATAAATGGCACGCCATGTTCGAGGTATGGACCTTCCGTCTTGCGAAAGCCGAATTGCTCGTAGAACTCGCGCAAGCCGAGCGGCGCGCTCACACGCGCGGCGTGTCCCGGCCAACGCTCGGCAATGGCTTGCAATACGCGCTCCACCAGCATTTCGGCGGTACCGTCGCCGCGCCGCAGCGGGCTCGTCAATACCTTGTCGATCGTGATCTCGGGGTCTTCAGCGTCGCCGGGCCGCACGCGAGCGTAGGCGAGAATCGGCATGGGGCGACCCATGTCCTCCACGGCGAACACATGCAGCGATTCCTCGTCGCGGCCATCGGCATCGAGGTAGACATGCGATTGTTCGACGACGAACACCGCGCTGCGCGCCCGCAGAATCAGGTACAGCTCGCGTGCCGAAAGCTGCTCGAATTCCAGCGTTTTCCAGTTCATCACGTTCCCCAGCGGATTCTTTTATGTTTAACGGACCGGCGCCGCACGCCGCCCGCCTGGGCCACGTTCGACACGCCAGCCCGTCTGATGGCTACACGTTAAGGCCGCGATACATGCGTTTCCGTGCGGCATCGCACTGACGCTGCGGGTTGGCGATTCTTAAATACGAGGCACCGGATCGCGCCTCACGTCGCGAATAAAAAAATCGGCCGCATGCATTCGTCTACGTCGGCGAACGCGAAGAGACCGCTGCACAACTGAGGGGTACACCACCATGAAAACCGCATTGCGACGCATCCTTTCCGAATCCGCTCGCCTCGACGTCTCGCCGGAGAGCCTCGCGGACGATGCCGATCTCTATGCCGCAGGCCTCTCCTCCCTCGCAACCGTGCACCTGATGCTCGCAATCGAGGATGAATTCGACGTCGAGATTCCAGACCGCATGCTCACGCGCCGGCTGTTCTCGAGCATCGATTCGATGGCCGCCGCCGTTACCGAACTGCAACAGGCGAAAGCAGCATGAACACCCCACTGCTGGATCCGGCTGCTTCGGCGGCCGCGACCACGCCCGCGGCTCTGACGGCGATCGAGCCCGAACCCGCCTGGCGCGCTGCGGCGCAACGCTGTGCGGCAGTCGCCGCGCAGTTCGCCGACGCCGTCGACAGCGAGGCCCGGTTTCCCACCGAAGCGTTCGCGGCACTCAGGCGCGAGCGCCTGCTTTCGGCGATGGTGCCGGCGGCATACGGCGGCGCCGGCCTCTCGCTTGCGGACGTCGGCGCAATCTGCGAAACGCTTGCCCAGGGCTGCGCGTCCACCGCGATGATCTATGCGATGCACCAGATCCAGGTCGCCTGTATCGACGAGCACGGCAGCGAGTCGCCATGGCACCGGCAGTTGCTCGCGCAACTTTGCGATCAACAATGGCTTTTCGCATCGGCCACGTCTGAGGAAACGATCGGCGGCAATATGCGCACGAGCGCCTGTTCGGTCGAGGCCGACAGCGAGCGCTTTTCGATAGAAAAACTCGCCCCGACGATTTCATATGGCGCGCATGCCGACGCCGTTCTGGTCACCGCGCGCCGCACGGCTGAGTCGGCCGCCTCGGACCAGGTGCTGATCGTCGCGTTACGCGAACAAACGCTGCTCGAAAAACGCGGCGCCTGGGATTCGATGGGGATGCGCGGCACCTGCAGCGAAGGCTTCAGACTGGTCGCCACCGGTCTTGCCGCGCAGATCCTGCCGACGCCCTTCGCCGAGATCGCCGATCAGACCATGCTGCCGGTGTCGCACACGCTGTGGGCATCGGTATGGACAGGTGTGGCCGCCGACGCAGTGAATCGCGCGAAGGCCTTCTACAGGGCACAGGCTCGTTCGAAGCCCGGCGCGAATTCGCCGGCCGGCGTGCGCCTCGCGCATGCTGTCGGGTTGTTGCAGATGATGCAGGCGCGTCTTTCCGTAGCACTCGACGCGGCGCGTGCTGCGCACGCCACTCGCCTTCATGAATCGCAAGCCGATGCGCCGCTCGCGGCAATGCTTGGCTTTGCGTCGGACATGAACACGCTGAAGACCAGCATTTCGACGATTGCACTGGACGTCGTGCACGAAGTGATGATGATCTGCGGCATGGCCGGATACAAGAACGGCACGCCGTACAGCGTGGGACGCCATTTGCGCGATCTCTACTCCGCACCGCTCATGATCAATAACGACCGCATCGCGCAGAACACCGCGAGCCTGCTGCTCGCGCAGCGCCCTGCCGCGCCGGGGAGAGCCTGATGAATACGATGACCGATACCGCTGCTCTCGCTACCGCCACGAATGGCGACCAACACATTGCGCCCACCTTTCGCGACGAGTTGCTGGCCGCGGGCTTGTTGATCGACACCGGCGAAAATGGACTGTATGGCCGCAGCCAGACTTTCGAGGATGTCGTCGATCGGCTGAATGTGGCTATCACGCACCTTGGCGCCGATCAGGATGCCGAAGTATTGCGCTTTCCACCCGCCATGCGCCGCACAGACTTCGAGGACAGCGAGTATCTGAAGAATTTCCCCGACCTCGCCGGCACGATCCACTCGTTTTGCGGCAACGACATGGGACACCGGCGCCTGTTGCAAGCGCTCGATCATGCGATGAGCGAGAGTGACGACGTTCGCAGCGACGAATGGATGGCGCAGCAAAAGCCCACGCGCGTGGTGCTCACGCCGGCCGCCTGTTATCCGATCTATCCGGTACTGGCGCGGCGCGGCCCACTGCCTGCGGGCGGACGAACCGTCGACGTGCTCTCGTATTGCTTCCGTCACGAGCCTTCTCTCGATCCCGGCCGCATGCAGATGTTCCGTCAGCGCGAATATGTGCGGCTCGGCAACGCGCATGAGGTAATGGCATTCCGCCAGATGTGGATTGAACGCGGCTCGCTGCTCGTCTCCCTGTTGCAATTGCCCGTCGAAGTGGATCTCGCCAACGACCCGTTTTTCGGGCGCGGCGGGAAGATCGTCGCCGATAGTCAGCGTGCCCAGGCGCTCAAGTTCGAACTGCTGATTCCTGTAGCGAACCCGGACAGCAAAACCGCGTGTCTGTCGTTCAACTATCACATGGACCACTTCGGCAAGATCTGGAAGATAGCCTGCGAAGACGGCACGCTCGCGCATACCGGCTGCGTCGGCTTCGGCATGGAGCGCATCACGCTCGCGCTGTTCCGTCATCACGGGCTGGACGTGAAAGCATGGCCCGACGACGTGCGCGCTTTGCTATGGGGCGACACTGCAACACGCGTCGCGCACGGCATGGCACACATGCAGGCGTTGGCTGCGGCACCGGCCACCGGAGACGGCGCATGAGTCCATCGCAGAGGCGCTTGCCGGGAAACGCATTCTCTACATCGCAGTTGCCTCGGCAACGCGCATCGACTGCTGACGCTGCGCATGCTTCATCGCAAGCAGCCGCACTCCACGCGCAAGCGGCGCGTGCGCGCCAGCACGAGCCGCATGCATGGCATCAGGGCGAGCGCGTCTGGCAGGAAACCAACTGCTATGTGGATTTGTGGATCGAATTGCTGCACGGCTTCGGTCTCGATCCGCGCGCGGCATTTGGCTTCACCGTCACGCAGGACTTCGAAGGCGATCAGTTCACGTTCTTCAAATTCCCTCTCGAAGATCTGGAGCGGCTCTACGGCACCCAGGTCCAGGAGCTCGCGATCTACGACTCGCTCGAAGCACGCGTGCTCGCGCAGACTCAGCGCGGCCACACCGTGCTTGTCGAAGTAGACGGCTTTTATCTGCCGAACACGCGCGCCACGTCGTATCGTCGTGAGCATCCGAAGACCACGGTAGGCATCGACTTCATCGACCCGGACGCACGCCGTCTGGGCTATTTCCACAACACCGGCTATCACATGCTGGATGGCGAGGACTACGACGGCGTATTCCGCAAGCTGCCGCAATTCGCACAGCAGCCCGACCTGCTGTTTCCCTACGTCGAATTCGCGAAGCAGGCGCGGCCCGCGCTGGAGGGCACGGCGCTCGCGGAAGCGTCGGCGGAACTGTTGTGCGCGCATCTAAGCCGGCGGCCTTTGACGAATCCGATCTCCGAATGGCGTGCCGCGTTCCCGGGCCACCTCGATACGCTCATGGCGCGCGGCGAGGCGTTCTTTCACCCGTACTCGTTCAATCTGATGCGGCAGCTCGGTGCGAACTTCGAGTTTCTCTCGAAGTACCTGCTGTGGCTCTCGGAGCAAGGCTTCGAGATTCCCGCGACGATTCCCGCCGCCGCGCAACGTATCGCGTCGGAGTCGATGGTCATGCAGTTCCGGCTCGTGCGAGCGATCGCGCGCGGACGCCGCGACGCGTGCGACGACTGCTTCGACGTCCTCGAAAGCGCCTACGAACAGACACTGCCGCCGCTCGCCGCTCTCGTGTCGTGACGCATGTGCCCCGAGCCCCGGGGACTCATCAGGAACCCGCCGTGGATGCACTGACGACCGACCCGGTGCCCGAATCCGATCACACAGGCGGCTTAACCGCCGTCGCGCCCGACGACATCTGGCCTCAGCGACTGGACACCTGCTGGCAATGTATCAGTACACCGGCGGGCGCATGCGAGTCACCGGGGGATCTGCCAGACCACGGCTGGCTGGCGGCGCAAGTTCCCGGCACGGTGGCAAGCGCGCGCCGTGCCGCGGGTCTCTTCAACGTGGCGCATCCCGAACCCCTCGCCTTCGACGATCACTGGTATCGCGTGACGCTGAACGGCACGGGCAAACGGCGTCTGCGTCTGCATGGACTCGCAACCATCGCGGAAGTCTGGCTCGACGGCATCAGACGCCTCGACTCCGATTCGATGTTCGTCGCACATGAGCTCGACGTCCAACTGAACGGCAGCGCGACGCTCGACATATGCTTTCGCTCTTTAGCGCCAGCGTTGGCGGCAAAACGCTCGCGCGCAAGATGGCGGCCGCGGCTCGTCTCGCCGCCCACGTTGCGCAACGTCCGCACGACGCTGCTTGGCCACATGCCGGGCTGGTGCCCTTCTGTACACGCGGTTGGACCGTGGCGGCCGGTCGAGATGCTGAGCGATGCACGGAACGGGATCGACCGCTTCGAAGTCGCGAGCCGGATTGACGGCGACGACGGTATTGTTTCGCTAACGCTACGTTTCGTTCATCCGCACGATCGCGCGGCGTGCCGCGCTTCGCTCGGCTGCGGCGGCCACGTTTCGTCGCTGCAATGGCGCGACGCCTTCACACTGACCGGCAGCGTGCGGGTGCCGTGCGTCGAACGCTGGTGGCCTCACACGCACGGGGCGCCCACTTTATATCCACTTCTATTGCACCTCGATGACAGCGGGGTCATTGCGCTGCCGCTCGGCTCCATCGGCTTTCGCGAGATCGCCGTGGAACGCGGCGCTGACGGTACGGGCTTCGCGCTGCATATCAACGGCGTGCCGGTGTTTTGCCGTGGCGCGTGCTGGACGAGCGCCGATCTCGTGACGCTAACCGGCAGCGAAGCGCAACTCCGGCACGCGTTCGAACTAGCCCGCGACGCAGGCATGAATATGCTGCGCGTAGGCGGCACGATGGTCTACGAGTCCGACCTCTTCTATACCCTTGCCGACGAATATGGCGTGCTCGTCTGGCAAGACTTCGCACTGGCGAATTTTGACTACCCGAACGACGCGGCTTTCCGTGCGTCGATCGAATGCGAGGCCTCGCAGTTTCTCGCCCGCACGCGCCGCTTTGCGTCGCTCGCGGTGTTGTGCGGCGGCAGCGAGGCCGATCAGCAGGCCGCGATGTTCGGGCTGCCGCCTTCGATGCGCGTGCAACCAGTGTTCGACGAGCTATTGCCCGCTATCGCCGCTCGCGAGCGGCCGGACGTGCCTTACGTGAGCAACTCGCCGTCAACAGGCGTGTGGCCGTTTTGTACTAATGAGGGCATCACTCACTACTATGGCGTGGGCGCGTACCAGCGGCCGCTCGACGATGCGCGCCGCTCACACGTGCGGTTCGCTGCCGAATGTCTGGCTTTTGCCAACGTGCCGGGCGACGCCACCTTGAATGAAGCGCTCGGTACGATCCATCCGCACGATCCGCGCTGGAAAGCCGCAGTGCCGCGCGATCCCGGCGCAGGATGGGATTTCGACGACGTCCGCGACCACTATCTTCAGACGCTTTATGGCGTCGAGCCGGCGCGTTTGAGATACGAAGACCCGCAGCGCTATCTGGACGCGTCGCGGGCAGTGGTGGCCGACTTGATGTCCGAGGTGTTCACCGAATGGCGCAGGAACGGATCGGACTGCGGCGGCGGACTCGTCTGGCAGCTTCAGGATTTGCGGCCGGGCGCGGGCTGGGGCTTGATCGACGCCACGGGACGGCCTAAAAGCGCTTTACACGGCCTCGCTCACACGCTCCAACCCATACAGGTGCTGCTCACCGACGAGGGCCTCAACGGCCTCGATATCCACCTGATCAATGAGCGCGCGCAAACGTTGTCAGCGCAACTCGAACTCGTCTGTCTGCGCGACGGCCGCGTGAAAGTTGCACAGGCGAGCCGCGCGGTGCAACTCGCGCCGCGTTCCACCGCCCGCATCTCCGCCGCCGCGTGTCTCGATCAGTTCTTTGATCTGACGCATGCCTACCGCTTCGGCCCGCGCGCACACGACGTAACGATCGCGACGTTGCGTGATGCGGCGAGCGGGAAGATTTTGTCCGAAGCGTTTCATTTACCCGAGCGGCGCATTGGCGATCGTCACGAACTCGGCTTGACCGTCGAAGTCGAGCGCGCAGGCGACGGCTGGCAGCTGGTGATAGAAGCACAGCGTTTCGCGCGCTTCGTTCATATCAATGACGCGAAATACCGCGCCGCGCACGACTGGTTTCACCTTGCACCGAACCGTCCTCGCATCGTGCCGCTCATTCCGCTCGCGCCGAACGCATCGCAAAGCGCAGTGGTTGCGTGCGCATCGAACGTCGCCTTTAAAGCGGATGCAACAAATGCGGCACCCGCCGGTGAAGTGCTCGCACTGAACGCGGCGAGCCCCACCTTCTACGGGTAAACGTATCTTCTACCGCTCATCCCTTCGCAAGCCGCGTAAAACCTCGCGCTGCGCGAATGCATTTGTCTGCTGCGGCCCATCACTGTCGTTTTTTTTGCGACTCCCTAAACCACAAATGACGAACCGTACGCCAGCGAACGCAAAGCGTTGAACACATCTGAATCAATTCCGGCACATCGCGGACATCGCGTGAAGCGGTGCCTGGAAAGGCCCGGTTCACCCCGGCGATTGCTGCTCGACACCCCTGCCAGTGGGTGCGAATCCAATAGGATCAAGCACTTGGCTCATATTAAAACAGCGCTCACGACGCCGGCTTCCAGGATGACCGATGTACAGAATTGAAACAAAAAGCCGCATCTGGGTGGGCCAACCCACACTGACGTCCTCGCTGCGTCGCACCAGTCAGGCTTTTCCCTATGGCTGGCACAGTCCTCGCTAATAGGAGAACGCGACACCGCGACGCCGCAGGGGAGCAACGAAAACGGCGTCGCGCATCAGGCAAATACGGGGCCGGTTCCATTCATCCTCCGCTGCGCGCAATGCAGCGGACTTATAAAAGGATGCGGGAATCGGATCAAAAACAGGAAGACGCGAACACGCGCGCCTTCACGCGAGGACCGATCATGTTGACACTTCAATCAGATCTGCATGGAAACCATTTGCTCGGCGCATTGCCGTCACACGAATGGCAAGCACTTGCTCCGCACCTCGAACTGGTTCATCTACGCACTGAGCAACTGCTCTGCGATTCGGGCCAACGTATTCACCATGTGTACTTCCCCACTACCGCAATCATCTCAATGCTGTCGACGATGGAAGACGGCAGCTCGGTGGAAATCGCCGCGGTCGGCCGCGAAGGCATGACGGGTGTGCCGGTGCTCACGGGCGGCGAGACCATGCCGAATCGCGTGCAGGTTCAATGCGCGGGCTTCGCGTACCGGATGAGCGCTCAAGCTCTGAAGCAGCAATTCGCACGCTCCGATTTCCTGCGCCGGCTGATGTTGCTCTACATGCACGCTCTTCTCACGCAAGTCGCGCAAACGGCAGCCTGCAACCGTCATCACGCATTGAACAAGCAACTGTGCAGGTGGCTCCTCATCGAAGTAGACCGTGTCGCGTCGAACGATCTGACGGTCACGCAGCAGTTGATCGCCGACATGCTCGGCGTGCGCCGCGAGGGCATCACCGAAGCGGCCGGCAAGCTGCATGACGAAGGCCTGATCCATCATAGCCGCGGGCATATCAAGGTGCTCGACCGCAAGGGGCTCGAAGCGCGTGCGTGCGAATGCTACGGACTCGTCAAGCGCGAGTTCGACCGCCTTCTGCCGCGCCTGCGCCAGGCTGAGACTGTCGAATAAAACACCGCACCGTTCGACTACCTCGCAGAGTCAATAATGTTCAGGAATACTGCGCGATGCCTCGACGCAATCTTCGTGATCGCGGGAGGCCTGCTCGCCCATTGGATGCGGTTTTCGACGCTCGCCGCATTGCCGGACACGGAACGCCTGCTGATCGCGTTCAACTGCGTGCTGGTGCTGCTGATGTTTCCCGGCTTCGGCGTGTACGAAACATGGCGCGGCAAGCCTTTGATGTCGATGCTCGCAAGAGTCGCGGCTGCATGGCTCGCCGTCGTCGCCGGTGCGTTGCTGCTCGCGTTCACGCTGCATCGCATGGATGAAGTGTCGCGTTTGTGGCTCGCCTATTCAACGCTGATTTCGGGCGTGCTGATCATCGCGACCAAATGCGGGGTGCACGTGGCGTTGCGCAGTGTACGGCGCCGCGGCATGAATTTCCGCACGGTTGCAATCGTCGGCGCCCCCGGGTTTGCGCGCACGTTGCTTGCCCATCTGGAACACGCGCCGCAAGCGGGCTTCAAGCCGGTCTGTGTATTCGATAGCAGCATTCACACCAGCATGCATGCGGGCATCGAAGCGTCCGGCGCTTACGGCGCGCGTCTGAACCGTCTGCCGGTACTGACCGACCTGAACGCATTTGCCGCGAAAGTGCGGGACGAAAACGTGAACGAAGTGTGGCTCGCATTACCCTTATCAGAAGAACGCATGATCTATCGTTTCCAGCGCATGTTCAGGAACGACTTCGTGAATCTGCGCTTTATTCCCGATGTACGCAGCCTCTCGCTTTTCAACCACTCGCTCGTCGACGTAGTGGGTTTGCCCACGCTGAACCTCGGGGCGCCGCCGTTCTCGCCGCCGCAGATGTGGCCGAAGCTGATCTTCGACCGCCTCTTCGCGGCGGCCGCGCTGATCGCGCTCGCGCCGGTTTTCCTGGTGCTTGCCGTCGGCATCAAGCTCACTTCGCGAGGACCGGTGTTCTTCCGCCAGACCCGAAAGGGCGCCGACGGTCAGACGTTCTCGATCTACAAGTTCCGTTCGATGACCGTGCATCAGGAGGCGCATGGCGAGCTCACCCAGGCCTCTCGCAACGACGCGCGCGTGACGAAGCTCGGCGGCTTCATGCGCCGCACGAGCCTCGACGAGCTGCCGCAGTTTCTGAACGTGCTGCTCGGCCAGATGTCGGTGGTCGGCCCGCGTCCGCACGCAATCGAGCACGACGATCTCTACAAGGACCAGGTGTACGGCTACATGTACCGCTACCGTATCAAGCCCGGC
This sequence comes from Paraburkholderia strydomiana, assembly GCF_031456815.1. Classification (NCBI taxonomy): domain Bacteria; kingdom Pseudomonadati; phylum Pseudomonadota; class Betaproteobacteria; order Burkholderiales; family Burkholderiaceae; genus Paraburkholderia; species Paraburkholderia strydomiana. The sequence continues at coordinate 165,561 of NZ_JAVDVL010000005.1, read as the reverse complement.
ATCACGGGTTGGGCGCAGGTGAACGGCTATCGCGGCGCAACACGTAAAGTGGAAAAGATGGAAGCGCGCGTGAAGTTCGACCTCTTCTATATCCACAACTGGTCGTTCTGGTTCGACATGAAGATCGTCTTCATCACGATCTTCAAGGGCTTTGTCGGCCGCAATGCATTCTGATCATGCCGCTACGTGAACCGCTCGTGAAAGTCTCCGTGATCGTGCCGACGTATCGACGCACCGCCGATCTGGCGCGGTGCCTCGCGGCGCTCGACGCACAGGAGCGCCGCCCCGACGAAGTGATCGTCATCGCTCGTCACGACGACCATGCGACGCTCGACTGGCTTCGCACACGCGAAGCCAACCGGCCCGATCCGCGCCGCTATGTCGTGCTCGTGCATAAGCCGGGTGTGGTGGCCGCATACAACCTCGGCATCGAAAGCGCATGTGGCGACGTGCTGTGCTTTACCGACGACGACGCCGCTCCGCATTCCGACTGGGTCGCGCGAATCGCCCGCGCATTCCAGGGCGATCCGGGCCTGGGCGGTCTCGGCGGGCGCGACATCGTGCATGAACGCAACGGCATCCTGCAGGGGCAGAAGCCGTGCGTGGGCATCGTGCGATGGTATGGCCGCACGATCGGCAATCATCACATCGGCCACGGCCAGGCGCGCGAAGTTCACGTGCTCAAAGGCGTGAACATGGCGTTTCGCCGCGAGGCGATCGGCACACTGCGCTTCGACGCGCGCTTGCGGGGCAGCGGCGCGCAGGTTCATTGCGAAATGGGCTTCAGCCTCGACGTGCGGCGGCGCGGCTGGAAGCTCGTCTACGACCCGGCGCTGCTCGTCGAACATTTTCCCGCTCAACGCGGCGACGAAGATCAGCGCTTCACATTTAACGACGCGGCCTTTTATAACGCGTCGTTCAATCTCCGACTCATCATGTGCGAACACCTGACGCCGCCTGGCCGATGGGCGTTCGTCGCTTATTCGACGCTAATCGGCGATCGCGCGGACCCGGGGTTCCTGCGTGCATTGTCGCTGGCATTCGAGCGCGGCGGACTGGCGCTTGCGCTTCGCAAATGGCGAGTGGGTTTACGCGCAATGCGCGGGGCATGGCAGGAAGCGGTGCGCTAACCATCGACGTACCGGCTACACGCGAAGGGACCATAAAATGACTATCAAAACAATTGCCGCGACGCTCGCGGCTGCATCTCTATGCGCCTGTTCACTGGCGCCCGGACCATACCTCGACACGAAACGGCTGGAACCGCCGGCACCGCCCGAGCAGACCGCCGAGAAGTTTCCGGTGCATGCAATCGACGTCGGTTATTTCCGCGAGCAACGCGCGGCCACCGTTCCCGCCGTCTGCCCGTTGACGTGCCTTACACCGCAAACGCGCGGCCTTTACGAGTATCGGCTGGGGATAGGCGACCAGCTGACCATCATCGTCTGGGATCACCCTGAACTGACGGGCGGCGTGGGCCTCGCAACCGGCACGCCGCCGTTGCCCGGAGGTAGCGCTGCGCCCTCGCCCGGCCCTACACAGACGCAAGGCGCGACGCCCATCGCGCCGACCACGATGAGCAGCGGCGAAGGCGGTCTTACGGTGCGTGTCGCCAACAACGGCACGATCTTCTTTCCGCGCGTGGGCCGCATCAAGGTGCAAGGCATGACTGCGCAACAGGTTCAGGAAGCGCTGACGAAAGGTCTCGCGCGCACGATTCGGGACCCGCAACTCGACGTGCGCGTGTCGGGCTTCAACAGTCAGTCGGTGCAGGTGACCGGCAACCTGCGCACGCCCGCGTCCGAAGCAATCACCGATGCGCCGCTCACCGTGCTCGACGCGATCAACCGCGCGGGAGGCGCGCTGCCCGACGCCGATCTGCAAAACGTCGGCGTCACGCGCGACGGCAAACGCCATACGGTCGACGTAGCGGCGCTACTCGAAACCGGCGATCCGCAGCAGAACGTATTGCTGAAGGACGGCGACATCATCGATGTGCCGGATCGCTCGAATAGCCGCGTATTCGTGCTCGGCGAAGTCAACAAGCCGACTTCGCTGCCGATGAACCGCGGCCGTCTCACGCTCGCCGACGCACTCACCGGCGCAGGCAGTCTCGATGTGAAGACCGGCGATCCGCGCTACGTCTATGTGGTGCGTGGCGCCGACAAAACGCTGACGCCGGACGTCTATCAACTCGATATGACGCAAGTGGACGCGTTGATGCTAATGACCAAGTTCGATCTGCAACCGAAGGATGTGGTGTACGTGCAAGTGTCGAATGCCGCGCGCTTCAATCGCGCACTCGAACAGATCACGCCGACTCTCCAGTCGCTGTTCTACACCGTCCAGTTGTCCAGATAAATTGCTTGCAACGGAGTATCGACATGAGTACGTATGACATGCTGGACCACGGGCCGGCGCCGGGCGGCGACGAAGACGCTGTAATGCGCGATCTGCTGCGCACGGTTACGGAGCAGATCTGGTGGGTAATCGGCATTGCAGGCAGCGTGATCCTCGCCGCAGTCGTCTATACGAAGATCGCCACGCCTGTCTATTCGGCCGACGCGCTGCTTCAGGTCGATGCGCAGAGCAGCGGCAACAACCCGCAAGGTCAGAAGCTGCTTTCGTTGACGCCGAGCGTGGGCCCGATGCGCACCGAGGCCGAGATCGAAATCATCAAGAGCCGCGCGGTGGTCGAGCCGGTAGTCGAGCAATTCAAGCTGAACTTCAGCACATCGGCGAACACGGTGCCTGTGCTGGGCAAGATTGCTTCGCTGTTCGCGAGCCCGGGGCACCCGTTCGCTGCACCGTTCGGACTGACCGAATATGCGTGGGGCGGAGAGCAGTTCGAGGTTGCCTCGATCGTCGTGCCGAAGGCGCTCGAAGGCGCGCAACTGACGCTGCGCGCGCTCGACAAAGGCCGCTACGTACTGACCGATGCGCGCGGTGCAACGCTGTTGACCGGCGTGGCCGGCGTGCAGGCGCAAGGCCACGACATCACGCTGCTGGTGAAAAGACTGGTGGCGCGTCCCGGCACCGAGTTTTACATCACGCGATTCAATCAGTTGGACGCGGTATCGGGCCTGTCCACTGCATTGCAGGTCACCGAAAAGGGCCGTGACACGGGCGTCGTGCAATTGTCGTATTCGGGTACCGACGCCCATACGATCACCGCGATCACGAACGCGGTAGCCGCCTCGTATCTGAAGCAACGCACCGAACGCGCACAGGAAGAAGCGAGCCACATGCTCGACTTTCTCAACAGCGAACTGCCGCGGCTGCGCGACGAGGTAAAGAAGACGGAAACCGCACTATCGGAGTATCAGTCGAAAGTCGGTTCGTTTCAGCCGACTCAGGAAGCGGGCGTGTATCTCGCCGGTGGCCTCGACTACGAAAAGCAGATCGCGGCGCTGCGCATTCAGCGCGCGCAATTGCTGCAGCGTTTCACACCTGAAAGCCCGGAAGTGCTGCAGGTAGACTCGCAATTGGCGGCAATGGCCCGTGAGAAAGCGCGCTTCGAAGACCACTTCACGACGCTGCCGAGCTCCGAGCGTAACGCGCTCGCATTGCAACGCGATGCGAAAGTCGCCGAAGAGATTTACGTCGCGCTGCTCAACAGGATTCAGGAGTTGTCGATCTCGCGGGCCGGCACGATCGGCAACGTTCACATCGTCGACGAAGCGTTGCTGCCGTCGAAGCCCGTGCGGCCGAAGTCGGCACTCGTGATTTCTGCGGGCACGCTGCTCGGCGTGATCGGCGGCATTCTGTTCGCGTACTGCAGGCGCAAGTTCTTTACCGGCGTAGCCGATCCGGAGTTTGTCGAACGCCGCTTCCAGTTGCCGATTTTCGGCGCGATCACATTCAGTCCGGAACAGGCGCGCAGCGACCGGCAGTTGAGCGCGACGCGCGGAGCCGCTCTCGCCGCGCCTCGCTCGCGGCCGACCGAAGTGGAAGATGCTACTGCGTCCCCGAGCGGCATCGCGGGACTGTTGTCGTCCCGCTCGCGCGCGACTGCAGCGGCAGACGAAGCGCGCAGCGAGCCAGTCGGCACACAAACGGTGGTCTCGTCGGGCAGGACACCGGTGCGCCCGCTGCTCGTCAAGACGCATCCGTACGACACGACTGTCGAAGGCTTGCGCGGCTTGCGCGCTACTTTGCAGTTCGGCCTGCTGGATGCGCCGAACCGCATCATCGCGATTACGAGTCCGGCGCCGTCCGACGGCAAGAGTTTCCTGAGCGCGAACCTCGCGGCGCTGATCGCCGAATCGGGCAAGCGCGTGCTGCTGATCGATGCGGATTTGCGGCGCGGTCGTCTCGCACAATATCTCGGCCGCTCCCCTGAAGGCGGGCTCACCGAGTTGCTGACAGGCCAGGTGGACCTTGAAACGGCGGCACGCGCGACGGGCGTGGCGGGTCTTCACTTCATCGCGGCGGGCACTTATCCGCCGAATCCGTCGGAGATTCTCACCTCGTCGCGGTTCAGTGAAATCCTTGCGCGTTTCGAACAGCAGTTCGACCTGATCATCGTCGATACGCCGCCGCTGCTCGCGGTCGCCGACGCCGCAGTGGTCGCGAATCTCGCGGGCTCGACGGTGCTCGTCATGCGCGCCGGCGCGCACACCGAAGGCCATCTCGCGGAAGCGTTGAAGAAGCTGCGCCGTGCACGCGCGCGCGTGGTCGGTGGCGTGATGAACGCCGTACCGCTGAAGAGTCACAATAAAAATGGTACGTACGACTATGCTTATGCATACACGTACGCGACTGCCCATCCTGACGACACCGGCAAGACGGGCTGATTCACGCTGCAAGCGATAAACGGTAAGCGATCAAGGGCCGCGCTCCATGGAGACGCGGCCTTTTTTCTATTACCGCGTCGACGCGCGACGATGCAATGGTGAGAGTGCTGGAGCTATAGCAGACAGGGCGCCGACAGCGGAAAACCGCCGGCGCAGAACGAGTGAGACGTTCTGAGTGAAACCAGCCGCACAGACGGACCGCGGACGATCGGCGCCGCCCGGCTACGGCCTTATAGAAATGCGCTGACGTCCGTCTGGAAACGCTGGGCAAGCGCTTTTGCGACCTTCTTGCTGATCGAGCGGCGGCCCGCCAGGATATCGCTCACCACCGTCGGCGACGCGATGCCCATCAGATCCTTTTGCTTGAGACCGTGGGTCTCCAGCAGGTGCCGCAATACCTCGCGCGGCTCGCCTTTCGGAAGCGTCGTATTCTGCGCTTTCCAGGCGCGGACGAGCTCCGAAACGATCGCATGAAGATCGGCAAGCGGATCGTCCTCCTTGCCGTTCAGATGGGCGGCAAGCGCGCTGGCGAGCTCGACCATCGTCTGGTAATCATGCTCGTTGCGAATGGGAGTAATGGGCACGTGAGCCTGCAGCGCGGCCCAGCTTTGAGCAATGTCGGGAAAAGATCCCGGAAGGCGATCGGCATTCATGAGTGTAGGTTCATCCTCGTCCAAAGGTCGTGCTCGCATGCGTCACCACGTGACGAACGACTAACGACTGCCTGTTGTAATAAATCGCCGCGACAATCCGTGCCGGCTGTCGCCGCGTCGAAGACCGTGTATCGAGGCGGCCATGACCCACGCTGGCGCCTCCCCCCGGATAGCCGCTCGGGTGGCATCGCCCGGCGGCTTGTTCGATATGCTGCCCCTGCTGAAACAGGTTTGAATCGCCGAGCAAGGAAGCTCGCGAAAGCCTCGGCTCATCGTCCCCAACTGCTCCGCGACGCCGGCTGTGCAGGCCAGCCAACCTCGTCGGCGATGAGATCGGCGCCAGTTCTCTCCACTACCGCCGCCTCACTGCGCAAGCCCGCCGCGGCGATCGTGCGCGTCACCTCAGCCATGAACGCGCGGCGAAACACAGCCGACGAGAACCGCTCCGCGTTCGCACGGCAAGCGGCTGGCGTGATCTGCTCGCGCTGCCGCTCGAAACGGTCGATGGCATCGAGCATCGACACGACAGTCTGTCGTCCGAAATAAACGCCTGTAGGATGCGCTTCACCGACAGGCACAACTGTTTCGAGCGCTCCGCCCTTGCCGAACGCAATGACCGGCGTGCCGCAGGCCTGTGCTTCGAGCGGAACGATGCCGAAGTCCTCTTCGGCAGCGAAGACAAACGCCTTCGCGCGCTGCAAATAGTCCTTGAGCACGCCGGCCGGCTGGTAGCCGAGTATCGTCACATTCGGCCCGGCCTTGGCGCGAATCGCAGCCATTTCGGGGCCGTCGCCGATCACGACCAACTGGCGGTGCGGCGTTGCGCTGAACGTCTCGACAATCAGGTCGATGCGCTTGTACGGCACCATTCGCGAGGCCGTCAGATAAAAGTCTTCCTTGCGTGTGCATAGCTCGAACTGCTGCACGTCGACGGGAGGCGGAATGACGGCCGCGTCGCGCCGGTAGGTTTTCATCATGCGGCGCGCGACGAATTGCGAATTGGCGATAAGACGGTCCACGCTATTCGCCGAGTGCGAATCCCAGCCACGCAGGTAATGCAGCAGCAGGCGCACGAGCCAGGACCTGGGGCCGTGCGTCAATCCCGCTTCGCGCAGATACTGATGCTGCAGGTCCCACGCATAACGCATCGGCGAATGCACGTAACTCACATGCGTTTGGTCGGGTCCGACGAGCACACCCTTTGCAACCGCATAGGAACTCGTGATAATGAGGTCGTAGCCCGAGAGGTCGAACTGCTCGACCGCGAGCGGCATCAACGGCAAGTAAGCGCGGTAGCGGCGCCGCGCGAGCGGCAGGGATTGAATGAATGAGGTAGTGACCGGTTTGCCGCGCAACGGCCGGCGGTCTTCGAGGAAGTCGACGAGACTGAAAAGATCCGCGTCGGGAAAGCATTCGATGATCTGCTCGAGTACTTTCTCCGCGCCGCCGGGTGCGACGAGCCAGTCGTGCACGATCGCAACTCTCATGATCTCCTTATCCTCAGTCAACGCCTCTGGGCTTAACAACGAGTGTATGTGGCGCTTCGTTTGCTGCGTGTGCGCGTGCACACATTCGACGCGCGACGGGACGCGAATAATTAATCATCGCCATTCGCCTCTTGCGAACGAACAAAAACCAATTAATTCGCCTTCCTATGCGCCCTACGCTCGACGCCTCTCCAATCGCTACCCCGCTGCCGCTCGTGTCGCCGGTGTTCATCGATCCAGTTGCAGCGCCTGCCGCGCCGGTCGGCTCCGGCATGTCGGCACCCACGGTCAGGCAAACGAGCGCATTGCCGCGCGTGCTCTTTGTCGACCAAAGCGGCCAACTCGGCGGGGCCGAGTTCGCGTTGCTGCAATTGGCAGAACATTGCAGATCGCATAGCGAAGTCGTATTGCTTGCCGACGGTCCGTTTCGAATGCGTCTGGAAGCGCTCGGCGCCCGCGTGCAAGTGATGAACGACGCGAAGGTCTCGGGCATCGCGCGGCAAGCGTCGGCTTTGAACTGCTTGCGCGTGCTGCCGGGCATCGTGCGGCAGGTCCGCGCTCTTGCGGCACGCGCGCGAGCGTTCGACGTATTGTTCGTCAACACACAAAAAGCGCTTGTGCTGGGCGCGCTTGGCAAGGTGCTGTATCGCAAGCCTGTGGTCTGGTATCAGCACGACATTCTCACGCGCGAGCATTTCGGCCGGGTGCAACTGAGCGTCATCAAGTGGGCGGTGCGGCTTGCGGTCGACCACGTGATCGTCAATTCGCAGGCATCGGCGAGGTCGCTTGCAGCGCTCACAGGTCTCGCCGCAGACTCGGTACCGGTCGTCTACAACGGCATCGACGCGAGCGCGTTCGATCGCGTGGATGGCACCGACATCGGCTCGCTCAGGCAACGCCTCGGCTTGCCGGAGAACGCATGGCTTGCCGGTCTGTTCGGCCGCCTCGCTCCGTGGAAAGGTCAGCACATCGCGCTCGAGGCGTTGGCGCGATTGCCCGATGCGCACCTCGTTCTGGTCGGCGCACCACTATTTGGTGAGGATGCCTATGCGCAGCGTCTGCGCGACCAGGCCGCCGCGCTCGGCATTGCCGAACGCGTGCATTTCGCGGGCTTTCAGGACGACGTGCCCACGTGGATGAAAGCGATGAATGTGATCTTGCACACGTCCACGGAACCCGAGCCGTTTGGCCGTGTGATCGTCGAGGGCATGGCGGCGGGCCGGCCGGTGATCGCGGCGGCCGCAGGCGGCGTAACGGAGATCGTGCGGCATGGCCGCAACGGCTGGTTGGTGAAGCCCGGCGATGCAGCGGCGCTCGCGGAGGCAATCGTCGCGTTACGCGCAGATCCGGCGCTCGCACAGCGCCTCGCGCAACAGGCGCTGACCGATGCGCAGGCGGAGTTTTCGGTGGAGCGGTATTTGCAGCGAATGATGGACGCGCTGACGGCCGCCATGCAGCGCCCCGGTGACAGAACGAATACGCAGGCGAGCCGCTAGAACGCGTGCCGCTGCTGAAACGATGGATGCGTGCGAGCCCGCGTGAGCAGGCTCGCGCGTGACTCAGTCCTTGCGGTATTCGATGGTTTGCACGCCGGTGTCCGTGCCGAGCAGACACAGATTTGCGCCGCGCGCCGCGAACAGTCCGACCGTGACGACGCCTGGCCACGCGTTGATATGCATTTCGAGCGTGCGCGGGTCGCTAATACGCAGACCTTTGACGTCGATGATCTCGTTGCCGTTGTCGGTGATGAAGGGCGTGCCCTCTTTCGTGACGCGCACCACCGGCACACCGCCGAGCGCCGTCACCCGGCGGCCGATTGCGGTGCGTGCCATCGGCACCACTTCGATCGGCAGCGGAAAATTGCCCAGCGTGTCGACGAGTTTGCTCGCATCCGCGATACAGACGAATACGTCCGATACCGAAGCGACGATTTTCTCGCGCGTCAGCGCACCGCCGCCGCCCTTGATCATCGCGCCGCTGTGGTCGATCTCGTCGGCGCCGTCCACATAAACCGGCAGCGAATCGATTTCGTTCAGATCGAGCACCTTGATGCCGTGCGATTGCAGGCGCGCGGTGGTGGCAAGCGAACTCGACACCGCGCCGCGATAGCGCGCCTTGTTGGCGGCCAGCGCGTCGATGAAGCAGTTCGCGGTAGAGCCTGTGCCCACGCCGATCAACGAGCCTTCGGGCACGTTGGCGAGGACGTAGTCGGCGGCGGCCTGGCCGACCAGTTGCTTGAGTTCGTCTTGAGTCATGGGAATGCCGGCTAGCAGTAAAAAACACTAGTTTACCGGAGTGGGAGCCGCGGGCCGGCCGGAATTACTTCTTCACCGCCCGCTGCCTGACCGCCTCGAACAGACACACGCCGCTCGCCACGGATACGTTCAGGCTTTCCACGGTGCCGGCCATCGGAATCTGCATGACGACGTCGCAGGTATCGCGCGTGAGGCGGCGCATGCCCTCGCCTTCGGCGCCCATCACGAGTGCAACGGGACCGTCGAGCTCCGTCTCATAGAGGCTCTTGCTGGCCTCGCCGGCCGTGCCGACAACCCACACGCCGGCGTCCTTCAGTTCGCGCAACGCCCGTGCGAGGTTCGTCACGGTGATGTACGGCACGGTGTCGGCGGCGCCGCTCGCGACCTTTGCGGCAGTCGCGTTCAGGCCGACGGCGCGGTCACGCGGCGCGATCACCGCGTGCGCGCCGGCAGCATCGGCGACGCGCAGGCAGGCGCCCAGATTGTGCGGGTCCGTCACGCCGTCCAGCACCAGAATGAGTGGCGAACCGTTGATGCCGTCGAGCAATTCAGCCAGGTTCTGCGCGAGCGGCATGTCGCCCGCGCGCGCGACGACGCCCTGATGACGCTCGGTGTGCGCGAGGCCCCACAGGCGCGTTTCGTCGGCGGCGATGAGACGCACGCCCGCTTCTTTCGCCACGTGCAGAAACTCGGTCATGCGACGGTCCTTGCGCGTGGCGTCGTAATAGACATCTTCGACGGTGGACGCGTCGTGCCTAATACGCGCGGTGACTGCGTGGAAACCGTATAGAACCTTGTGACGTGCCATGACTGATACAACCTTTGATTGAGCCCGGCAGGATCGCCGCGCTGCTGTGATGAATATATGTGCCTGTGCGCGATCCAGCCAGCGCGTGAATGCGGGATTGACCGCAGATTGAACCAGGCAGATGAAACGAACACCGCGCGCAACCGGCACGTCAAGACGTACCCGCTGCGCGCGGTTCAAGCCATGAGGCGGCTTTAGCGCTTCTTGCGCGCCGTCGGCTTGGACGCCGGTTTGGGCGCCGCGCCGTGCTTCTTCGCGGCACCGCGCGCGGCGCGTGCTTCCTTGACGGCAGCGCTTTGTGCGGGAGCCGCTTTCTTGCGACGCGCGCCCGCCGCATTGCCGCCTTCGACCGGCGGCAATGCGCGCACGCGCGCGCCGCCGTTTTCACCGGATGATTTGTCGGCCGCCGCCGCGCCGCGCACCGGATGCGGCTTAATCGGCGTATCCCGCACGAGACGGAAGTCGATCTTCCGCGCGTCGAGATCCACGCGGCTCACCTGCACGCGCACGCGATCCGACAGGCGGTAGCGAATGCCGGTGCGCTCGCCGCGCAGTTCGTTCTTGATCTCGTCGTACTGGAAGTAGTCGGAGCCCAGTTCGGTCACGTGCACGAGGCCTTCGATGAAAAGCGAGTCGAGCTGCACGAAAATGCCGAACGACGTGACACCGTTCACCATGCCGCCATATTCTTCGCCGAGCTTGTCGCGCATGAAATAGCACTTGAGCCATGCCTCGACGTCGCGCGACGCTTCGTCGGCGCGGCGTTCGTTGGCCGAGCAATGCAGACCCAGTTCTTCCCAGATTGCCACGTTGTTCGAGCGCGAGCGGCCGCTTTTTTCCTCGTCGGCCTGCTGCATCGCGCGCGCGCGTGGCGACAGCGCCGTGTTCAGCGTGACGCCTTGCGGCGGCTCCGGCTGATACTTGCGGCCCTGCAGGATCGCGTAGATCGCGCGGTGCGTGAGCAGATCGGGATAACGGCGGATCGGGCTCGTGAAGTGGGCATACGCCTCGTAGGCGAGACCGAAGTGGCCGATGTTGTCGGGGCTGTACACGGCCTGTTGCATCGAGCGCAGCAGCATGGTTTGCAGCATCTGCGCGTCGGGCCGTTCGCGGATTTGCGCCATCAGCGCGGCGTAGTCGCTTGCATGCGGCTTGTCGCCGCCGCCGAGCGTGAGGCCCATGCCGCGCAGGAACGTGCGCAGATTCTCGAGCTTTTCCGCAGTCGGCCCGGCATGCACGCGGAACAGACCCGGATGCTTGTTGCGCTTGAGGAAGTCGGCGGCGCAGACGTTCGCGGCCAGCATGCATTCCTCGATCAGCTTATGCGCGTCGTTGCGGGTGCGCGGCACGATCTGTTCGATCTTGCCCTGCGCATTGCAGACGATGTACGTCTCGGTCGTGTCGAAGTCGATCGCGCCGCGCTTCTGGCGCGCGGCGAATAGCGACTTGTAGACGCCGTACAGATTCTGCAGTTGCGGCAGCAGCGCGGCGCGGCGCGCGGCTTCCGGACCCTTGGTGTTCTTCAGCACCGCGGCGACTTCGGTATAAGTCAGGCGCGCGGCCGAATGCATCACGCCGGGATAGAACTGATACGCCTTCACTTCGCCGCGCGCGGTGACGATCATGTCGCACACCAGCACGCAACGGTCGACGCTCGGATTCAGCGAGCACAAACCGTTCGACAGTTTTTCCGGCAGCATGGGAATGACGCGGCGCGGGAAATAAACGGAGGTGCTGCGTTCGATCGCGTCCGCGTCGAGCCCGCTCTTCGGATGCACGTAGTGCGACACGTCCGCGATCGCGACGATCAGGCGGAAACCATCGCCGCGGCCTACCTTGACCGGCTCGCAATAGACGGCGTCGTCGAAGTCGCGCGCGTCTTCACCGTCGATCGTGACGAGCGGCACGTCGCGCAGGTCGACGCGGTGACGCACGTCGGCCGGGCGGACTTCATCGGGAAGTTTCGAGGCTTCGGCAAGCGCGTCGGGGCTGAACTCGTGCGGCACGCCGTACTTGCGCACGGCGATTTCGATTTCCATGCCGGGGTCGTCGATATCGCCGAGCACTTCGGCCACGCGGCCGAGCGGCTGCGAATGACGACTCGGAAAATCGGTCAGCTCAACGACCACCACCTGACCGACCTTGGCCTTCTTGGTGTTCTGCGTGATCAGGATGTCGTGGCCGATGCGCTTGTCTTCGGGAGCGACGATCAGCGCGCCGTTCTCATTGAGCAGGCGGCCAATGACGCGCTTGTTCGCACGGTCGGTGACTTCGACGATATGCCCTTCCGGCCGGCCACGCCGGTCATAGCCGACGATGCGCGCGAGTACGCGATCGTTGTGCATGACCTTCTGCATTTCGGCGGTGGGCAGGAACAGGTCGTCCTGGCCGTCGTCGCGAATCAGGAAGCCGTAGCCGTCGCGATGGCCCTGAACGCGCCCCGCGACGAAGTTCGACGGATGAGTCAGTTGATACAAATTGCGCTGATCGAGCCGGATCTGGCCGTCGCGCTCCATCGCGCCGAGGCGCTTGAAGAATCCCTCGCGCTCCTGGCGCTTGATCGACAAGGCTTCGGCGATGTCGTTGGCGGCGAGCGGCGCTTCGCTCGTACGCAGGACGCCGAGGATTTCCTCGCGGCTCGGAATCGGATACGGAAATTTGCTCAAGGGCTTGTCGATGATTTTTTCTCGTTGCATGGACGTCGGTCGGCGATGTGGCTCGGCTTAAGAAGCGTTTGCAGCGCGCATGATCCGCGCCTGCCGTTGCACTAAAAAGACTGTCTCGGGTCCGGCTCGTTCAAGGCTGAGTCCGACGGGCTTGTGCACCGTGCCAACGAACTACTGCGAGGCATTCTAACACCCGTGCGGCGCGCCACGCGGGCCGTCAATAGTCGCCAGGAAGCCCGCGCAGCGTCGTCGACGGGTTGTTTAAGCAAGTTTTGAGAAACGCTTGACAGGCTCCATCCTGCCGCTATAATGGCGGTCTTTGCTGTTCATCACCTGCCCAGGTGGCGAAATTGGTAGACGCACTAGGTTCAGGTCCTAGCGGTGGCAACACTGTGGAGGTTCGAGTCCTCTCTTGGGCACCAGGATTCAAAACTAAAGCCGCCATGTTGTATGGGCGGCTTTAGTTTTTGTGAAAAGCGTTTTGTGCAAAGCGTTTTGTGCAAAGCGTTTGGTTTGATGGTCATGCAGTCTGATTGCCGGTCGTCGGCAATAGACGCATTGCTCGTAGTTGTAAAAGCGAAGTTTGTTTATAGCGGGGATTGACACGCTGCATCAGCCCGCTAAAATAGCGTTCTAGCTTGAAGACGTGCCCAGGTGGCGGAATTGGTAGACGCACTAGGTTCAGGTCCTAGCGGTGGCAACACCGTGGAGGTTCGAGTCCTCTCCTGGGCACCACAGTTGTTCCGGCGCAAGCCGCAGTAGTTCGAGAAACCCCGTAAGGTCAACGTCTTACGGGGTTTTTTGTCGTCTATAGATTCGTTGCGTTCAACTGACGCCGAAGATTTTTGCCCTACCCCGATATCACGCTCGTTAATAAAGACGGTCGGCCACGCTCAATGGCTCAGACGCACGACGCTGTTACGCCGGTGCACTTCACGTCCTGACGTTTTTCCGGTGACAGTTGCCGCAGCGCATCTGAAATAAGTTCGCCGACCAGGGACCGAATCGCCTCGTCGCCGACTGCTTGCTGCGTGCATATCCTCAAGAAGTGCAAGCCATTGCACAGACTCATCAGCGTCAACGCGACGGCGTCCTGCGGCAAAGGCAGCTCGCAGCCGCCATGCACGACATTCGCTCGCAAATAGGCGCTGACTTCGTCCAGTTGTTCGTGGCGGAGCGCATTCACGCGCTCGCGGAATGCGCTGTCGCGGCGCGCAATGAGATGCGCCTCCAGCCAAAGCGGAAAGGAATCGCTTGGCAGAAAGCAGCGGCTGTAATACGCGATCGCGCGTGAGCTCATATCGTCGCCCCGCTCCGCGACCATGGACTGCAGACGCGCACTTGCCTCGTCGACATCGCGCCGGAGCAGTTCTAGAAGTAGCTCCTCTTTGCAGTGGAAATTGGAGTAGAAGGCGCCGCGCGTATAACCCGCCGCCTTGACGATGTCCTCTACGCTCGTCGCGGCCAAACCCTTTTCAAGGAAAACGCTCCGCGCAGCCTCGAACAGACGCTCTCGCGTCTGCTGTCTTCTCCGCGCGTGCGTCAGGCGTTCGTGCTTCATCGCATAGCTCACCGGTGACGTTGCCGTCTGGACTCGCCGAGCCTCAGCGAACGTGTCAGATGGCGGGTTGCTCGACAGCTCTACTTGTGCACCGAGCGGCGCACCGGTCATGTTTGTATATACAAGTCATGACTGATTATATTGTCAATTCATAAAACAGGAATGGAAATAGTGAACCGTTCCTGCAAGCACGTTCATCCTGACGTTACGCGGGCTCGGCTGCGGTCGCCGCCTGCGCGACGTTGACGTCGCCGAGGTAGACGCTTTCGCCCAGTTCACATTCACGCGACGCCTTGCCGAGCGCGTGAACTATCTGCACCCGGTAGAGGCCGCTGTCCTTTGCGAGGCCCAGGAACCGGAAATCGCCGAACGCGTCCGACACCGTTTCGGCAATCTTCTCGCCACGCGCGTACAGCACAACCACTGCATCGGCCACACACTCGACGATGCCTTTCACCTCGGCACTCACGCTTCCGCCGATAAAGCAGCTTTCCCAGCGCTCAAGGCCGCTGTACCACACGCGAGGTTGTGTGCCGAGGCGCGGTTGCAAAACCTTCAGCCCTTCTTGCCTCGCTTTTTTTGCCATCTTTGCGTCGTCCAGCTTGACCGTTTCGAACACGCCAGTCGGGCATGACTGTTCACATCTGGGACGCTGCCAACCCCCGTCGAGCAGGTGGGCGTCGAAGATCCACGTCTGCGGCAGTTGCAGTTCCTCGTTCCACACAATCGCCTTGTAAGGGCAGGACTTAACGATATCTTTCCGCCCGCGCGCCTTGTCAGGATCGATGATGACGATGCCGTCGGCACGTTTGCGAACGGCGCCGTCACCCGCTCGCACGCATGGCGCGTCGTCGCAGTGATTGCACATCACGGGCAGGTAGGTCGTGTCGACCATGTGCGAGCGGCCCTGCACACGGCGCAAGATCCGGATGGGGCTCCCGGCGCCGGCCGCAGCGGGCGCGGCGTAACCGGGGAAGTCGTTGCCGACGTGCTCGTCGCGCGCGGCGATGACGCAGTTCTGGCAGTTCTCGCAACGTCCGACCTTGATAATCAGATTCCATTTTTTCACGCTGTGCTCCTTACGCTGCGCGGGCGAGCAGAAACGCTTCGGCGCCTCGCCATTTTTCGACCTGTACGAGGCATGAATTCGGGCTCATGCTGCTCGTTCCTGCCGTTTGGGGCCGGTCGGGTGTCAGCATATTCATGCAGCCACCAATTTCGACGCGCTCGCCGTCGATCTCGATCAATTGAAATTCGGCGCTCGCCTCATATGACTTGACGACCCCTGCGGTGACCAGCGGCGAAACGTCGGCCGCGCAGATCACGGCTCCGCGGTCGTTGTAGACCTTTACGAGATCGCGATGACCGATGCATCGCATCGCCGCATCGGCCGCGCTCAACCTGAGGAGCCAGAAACGGTGACCGCCGATGAGCGCGCGATGATCCTCGACACTGTTGATGGATGAATTCTTGCCGTCACAATGCGTATGAAAGCTATAACGGCTGTGCGTGGCGATCAGCTGCAATGGGTACCGGTGAGCCAGGTCCGAGCGCAGTCCTTCCCACGACGGGATATAGCGGTTCAGCGGCGGCCGCTCAGGGTTGTCCGCGGTATGGCGCTTGAGCAGTTCGGGAATGAACTCGAACTTCCCGCTCGGCGTTTGCAGTCCCATGCCGAATTTTTCGGCATGCTGCGACGGCAGCGGATGCGGTTCCTGCAAGTCCTTGCGACGCCCCTGCGCGAACCAGCGCATATCCGGCGGCTGGCGTAATTCCGCTTTCTCGGGTGGCACGACGAAATAGCCTTTGCGGCAGAAATCTCGCCACGAAACGTGATCGGGTAAATCCGACGATTCGAACACGCGCTTGACCCAGTCGAGTTCGCTGCATCCCTCGGTGAACACGCCGCCGAGGCCGAGCCGGCTCAAGATGGCAGTGAAAATGTCGTAGTCGGAGCGCGACTCGCCCAGTGGCTCGATGCATTTGTGCTGCATGGTCATGATGCGATGATTGACCGTGCTGAAACCATGATGTGCGTAGCCGCCGGAATTCGACCATTCGCCAATGTCCCATCGCTCGAGCGACGTGCACGCGGGCAGGATGATGTCGGCGAACTGCGCCTCGCCTTCCATCCAGATCGACTGGTTCACGACAAACTCGATACTCGGGTGCCGGTAAGCCTCGGCCCAGCGTCCGGATCGGGTCACCGTGCTGAAGGCAGAGCCGCCATATCGGTAAATCATGTGGATGGGCGAGTAACCGGGCATCGGATAACTGAACGGCGCAAATTGCGCTTCCTGAGAAATGCCGTCCCATAGATATCCGGTCGCATGGCCGTTGATGATCGCGTCGGGCAGTTGCTGGCGGGGCACCATCTGCTTGACCGGGTTCATGGTGAGAATGTGCGGCATGCGCTGGTAGTTGTTCACCGCGTTCGCGGTCCAGGCCAGGTCGCCAGACATACCGCCGTCCGCATAGCCAGGAAAGTAGAACTGCAGATCGTGTGGGACCCCGATTTCCAGGCAGCCGAAATTGACGCCCGGCTTACCCCAGCCTTGCATCGCCATCATCATGACCATGCAGCGCGCCCATTGCGCGCCCGTGGCGCCGCGTGCGGCACCGCCAAATCCCGCCCCTGTCATGCCGACGGCGAGATAGACCTTCCTGTTCCCCCACCGCCGCGCGAGCGCGCGAACGTCTTTTGCAGGAACGCCGGTTTCCGGCTCCTGCCATTCCGGCGTCTTCGGCACACCGTCGGATTCGCCGAGCAGATAGGCACGCCATTCGTCGAAGCCGGTCGTGCGCGTGGCAACGTAGTCTTCGTCATATAAGCCTTCCACGGCCCATACGTGCATGATGGCAGTAGCCAGCGCCGCATCGGTTTGCGGTCGCACGGGAATCCATCGTCCGCCGAACAGTTGCGCAGTCGGATTGCAATGCGGATCGATGTGCACGAACTCGATACCAAGCTCCTTCGCCCACAGACGCCTCGCCGTTCCTTCGAACCCGGCGTATGCGCCATTGGTGCTCTCCGGGTCGCAAGACCAGAATACGATCATTTCCGCTTCCTTCAGGCAATCTTCGACGCCGCCGTAGCCGGACGGCACGCCGACCCGCATCGAGTTGCCGAAGTGATGCATCGCCCCCCAATACCATCCCTCCCAACTGTCCGGATTCGCGGCCACGCGGGTGAACCCGATCAGGTTCGCAAACCGGGTCAGCGCGCTCAGGTAGTAGCCGACATTGCCCCATTGGTGATGGGAAGACATCGGAAACGTGATCGAACCGGGACCATGAACGCGCTTTTGCCGGTTGATCTCCCGCGAGACGATGTCGAGAGCCTCGTCCCAACTGATCGGCACATAGCCGGACGTGCCGCGGTTTTGGGGATTGCGTTCACCATCAGGATCGAAGTCGACCCGCTTCATCGGGTGAAGGATGCGCTTGTCGGAGTAGACGAGTGACTTGATCGCCAATGCATGCGGCGCGACCATGCCTCGTCGTGGCGGGCTGAAACGGCGTCCGCGCGCCTCGATCTCCCAGCTTGGCGCATCGGAGCGATCCAGGTCTATCGGCGTGACCCGGACGATGCGGCCATCCTTTACATAGACGAACAACGGCCCGCCATTCGTGCAGGTCGCATAGCGCCGCGTGCCATCGCGCATCGGCGTACCCATCGGCAGGCTGACGGTTTGCATCATGCTCAGTGTTTGCATGAGCCAGACCAGCAGTTCGTCGTCGCCTTCCGTCACGACCTTGAAATTCTTCGCCGCATGCACGATCTCGGCCTGATCGGGACGTGGAGAGAGGAATTTGAGCGCGGTGGCGACATCCTTGAATGCGATGCGTACGTCCGGCTTTCGGCGCGTGTCAGCGAGAGAACGGACTCGCCCGTTCTTTATCTGGATTGCGCGCCCCATGCTTTCATCCATCAGTCCGATCGAGGCGACCAGGTCGTGCTCGTTCAAACGATGTCGATAAGCCGGAAAGCGGCGCGCCGTCAGTTCGAGAACTTTGGGCAGCGCAAAAAGAATGGTCTTGAGGACCTGTCGTTTCATCATTCGATCCTATGTGAGCTTTGTGTTGGAAGCGCAGCGGGCGGACTTGCGCTAGAACGTGTACGCCACGTTCACGAAAACGCTGACGGGATCCAGCCTGAGCGTGGATTTCGACACGACCTGGGTTCCCGTGGCGGTCTGCCCGTGCAAGGTCAGGTTGGTCTTGACCGGCATGTAGTTGACGTTGCTTCCAACAGACCAGTGCTTTGTAAGCGCGTAACTTGCGCCCAGCTCGAATACCGGATTCCACGACGACCTAAGCGTTGCGTGCGCCGATCCGCCGGGCCCAAAGCTTCCTTCGACGAACGCTTTGTTAGTAGCCCGTACCTGTGTGAACCACGTATAGTTCACGCCGAGCCCTACGAATGGCCGGAACGCCGAGCCGGCCGAAAACAGGTGATAGCGAAGTTCAATCGCCGGCGGCATGGGCTTCGTCGTGCCGAGATTGCCGTACTTCGCGAGCGTCCCCTCCCCAATCAGATCGACTTTCACTGGAAAACCCAGAAGCGCCGCAACGCCGATGTTGTCCGTCACGTAGTATTCGGTTGTGATCCCCACCGTATCCGACGTCGATGCATGCGCCCCCGTGCCTGTGAGCGTCTGATTCACCGGCTGCCCGCCGACGCTCTCGACCGTGAGCGGCGTTGCGTGACCTTGTGGCGCCACATGCAACCATCCGAGCGACAGCGTCAAGCTGCCTGCGCTCTGCGCGTGGGCCGCATCAGTCAGCGCGATCCCGCAGACGCAAGCCACCGCTCCGGCAATGCCGGTTCTCCTCTGCTTCATCATTGTTTTCTCCTGTCTCCAGTTGCCGCAACTGTTACGAATTGGGCTTGTCCATGCCATTAGTGAGGCATTCTTTTAACTTTCTAATAGTCGTACTAAATTAACTGAGTCGTTGCACGTGCGATGAATAAGCAATGCGCGCAAACGTCCTTGCTTGCGACGATGCCCTATCGTCGCGTCCCTGCTACGGCGGCTTCATCGCTCCTGCTGCTGGCGCACACAAGAAAACGAAAGGGCGAACGGAAAGCGTGCGAGTGCCGAGGCGGCCAAAGCCTCCAGCGCGAGATCGGGCAGTTCAACGCGCAGCGCAAGACCCGCTGTTGCGTCTTCAACGACGCTAATGCTCGCGCCTTCGATGCCAGCCGCTGCAAGAGCGCAATCAACTGCGTCTACCGTCTCGCGCCGTTTGAGCGAGGGCTTGAAAATCTTGCCGACAGCCGTCAACGGCATGGAGTCGACAATGCGGATCGCCTTCGGCAGCGCGGCGCGCTCCTGAATCTCGCCACGCAGGAAATCGAACAATTCCGCTTCTGTTGCGCTCATGCCCCGCTTCATTTCAACATAGGCGACGGGCAGCTCGCCTGCGTGTGTATCCGGGCGGCCCACTGCGGCGGCGAGGCGTACCGCCGGATGACGATGCAGCGGTTCTTCGATTGCCGCGGGATCGATGTTGTGTCCACCCCGGATAATCAGCTCTTTCTTGCGGCCGGTGAGCCAGAAGTAACCGTCGGCGTCACAACGGCCGAGGTCGCCCGTGTTAAGCCAACGGCCGCCGTCTCCCGTATCCATCCAGATGCCGCTGTTCTGTTCTGCTCTCGCATAGCCGACGAATACATTCGGGCCGGAGATCAGCAACTGTCCGACTTCATTTGCAGCGCAGTCCCGGACGTAACTTCCGGCTTCGTCGACCACCACTGCTTTCATCGCCTGACCGGGCAGACGCAGACCGATCGAGCCGGCCCGGCGTTCGCCGAGCGGCGGGTTGACGCTGCTGACGCAACTGCCTTCCGTGAGACCGTAACCTTCGAGAATTCTTATTCCCGTGCGAGCCTGAAATGCGCGGAGCAACTCGACCGGCATGGGTGCGGCGCCGCATAGTGCGTATTCGAGTGAACCGATATCCCGGCCTTCGACTGAAACCTCCATCAATGAACCATAGAGGGTCGGCACGCCGCTGAAAAAGTTGATCCGGTAGTGCTCGACGATTTCCCAGAAACGCTTGACGACGCCCTCGCCCCGATAGCCCTGTGCAGTACCGAGCACGACATGCGCGCCGCGCGAAAATGGCAGCAGACCCGTCACCGTCACGGCGTTGACGTGAAAGAGCGGTAGTCCGCAGAAGATCGTCTTCCCGGGTCCGACGCTTTCCCCAAGGAACCAGCCGGCGCTCCACGCGTTGGCCACTTCGTTGCCGTGTCGGCGCATCGCGATCTTGGGCAGGCCGGTCGTGCCGCCCGTGCAGAAATAGGAGGACACGTCGTCCGCATTCATCTGCTCCGCGGTGCAAAGCGCCTCGCCCGACTCGCGCGCAACTGCCGTCGCGAAATCGTGGAACTCAATCTGCGAGGCCACGGCGCGACTCTCGCCGACAGGTTCGTGCTGCGGCGAGCATTCGCCGGCGAGATCGACGAGCACGACATGCCTGAGCGAAGGCACCTTATGCAGAACCGCCTTCACCTTCTGCCAGACGTCAGTGCCTGGGAACGGTGCCAGCGTGACAAGCACGGCAGCGCCCGACGCCTTCAGCAATTGACCGATCGCCTCGCTTTCGAGCATCGGGTTGATCGCACAGACTATCCCCACCGCCTCGCCGCCCCAGATCACACAATGCGTCTCGGGCAAATTGGGCAGCACATAGGCGA
Organism: Paraburkholderia strydomiana; assembly: GCF_031456815.1. Classification (NCBI taxonomy): domain Bacteria; kingdom Pseudomonadati; phylum Pseudomonadota; class Betaproteobacteria; order Burkholderiales; family Burkholderiaceae; genus Paraburkholderia; species Paraburkholderia strydomiana. The sequence continues at coordinate 144,629 of NZ_JAVDVL010000005.1, read as the reverse complement.
CGACGGTGCCGCGCTGTACGCCGAGGCGCGACAGCATGTTCGCCGTGCGCGTGATATCGCGCAGCAGTTCGCTGTACGTCCAGTGCTTCGCGTTCGCGTAATCGTCGGCAGTTGCGAAATACGAAAGCGCCGGTGCCGATGGATCGATCGCGGCGCCCCGGCAGATCATCTCGTAGGTGTTTGACGGCAGATCGGCCGGCTGTCCTTGCGCTTCGATAGCAAGAACATCCTGTAGGTTGGCGACGCCTTTCATGCTGCCTCTGCGACAACCAGGTTACGCTGCACCCCGAGGTCGATCGAACCGTCGGGGCTGGCAATACGCGCTTCCACCACGTCTCCCATGCTCAGATACTGCGGCCGCTCGGACTGCATCTTGAGGAACATGCGCCACTTGTCCGCTTCCGGAAGTTGCGCCGCGGCGCGCTGCTTCTCGGGCGATGGAACGATGAGCGCGCAGCCGGACGGCGTCCCGGTCGCGAGCAGGTCGCCTGCGTACAGGTCATGCACTCCAGAGAGTTCAGTCAAAGTCTCCGCCGGACCGTAGACGAGTCCCGCCGTCGAATCGCTCTGGCGAACCGCGCCGTTCACAGTCAGCGTCAGCTTGAGCTCCTTCAGCTTGCGAATGTCCTGCTGTTGAAGCAGACAGAGGTATGGACCGACAGGGCCAAACGTGCGGTAGCTCTTGCCCTTATAGAACTGCATTTGCGGAATCTGAATATCGCGCGCCGAATAGTCATTCACGATGACGATGCCCGCTACGAAGTCGTGGAGATTCTCGTCGGTAACCGTTTGGCGGCATGTGACGTCGCGCTTGAGAACAAGGCCGAGTTCGATCTCGTAGTCGAGAAACTGCACCTCTTTGGGCTTTACCAACCGGGAATCGGCGGCAACGATACAGCTAGACGCCTTCGTGAAGATCATGTTGAACTTCTTCACATCGGGGTCCAAGCCGGACTCGATCATATGCTGACGGTAATTGGCGCCCTGGCAGATGAACTGCTGATCTGCCGTAACAGGCGAGAGCCACTGCACGTCGGACTCCGAGATCTTCTGGCCGTCGAGGTACAGCAACTGCTCGACAGGATTGGCCTCGATGAACTCCGCGGTGGACTTGAACTCACCGGGGATGGGCGTAATAGCGCCATCGGCCACGACGCCCCAATGTGCGCGGCCCTCATGCAGGTAATGCAGAACGTGAACTGGCATAGGTCGATCTCCGGATTCAAATAAAAGGTGTGGTGTCACGCGAAAATTCTGGCCAGCGTCCTCAGCTTGCTCAGCGTGAGATCTGGGCAGCGTCGCAAATTCGAAATCAATGCGGCAATGCTCGCGGGAGTGAATCGGGGCCTCGTGAAACTGCGTGGCATCGTCGGACCCCACTGAGCCATCGCCTCGCGGCTCACGGCATGAATGCCCGTTGGCGCGGCGGACGTGAACAGATCGCCGTCGCAGTAGTGCTCATGCTTGTCGCCCCACGGGTCCTGCCAGTAGTCGAATATCTGGCTGCCGAGAATATGGCGGCCGATGCCCCACGCGTGCGTCCAGCCTTTGTCGCGCAGAACGCGTTGGCCCATACCGACCGCGTCGGCGTCCACGACTTCGTAGGCACTATGGCTGTAGGTCGCTACGAAGCCTTGTGCGAGCGCGAGCGTGTGATGATCGGCCGGCTCGTCACCGAGATCCAGCCGCAGGAATGCAACTGCGGGCGAACCGTCGGGAAGCACCTGCACGTCGCTCGGAATGAAGCCGAAGTGGCGCGTGTACCACGCACAGGTTTCCTGATAGTCGGCGAGTTCGAGCACGACATGCCCGAGCCGGATGACCTCCGGCGGCTGTTCGGGCGGCCGCTGTGTATCGTTGATGCGGACTGCCGCATCGACGGAATTGAAAGGCAACGGCTGCCGATGGGGCAAAGCCTCCGCTGGCGATTGGCCCCATATCGCATCGACTCGGAAACCCGACGGATCGGTTAGCTGAACGACGTAACCGCCGCCCACGAGCGCAGACGCTTGCACCTGAGACGCGCCCGGCAGGTTGGCCAATGCATCGAGTTCGGCCAGGCTGCCGACCTGCAAACCGAAACCGGCAAAGCGAGCTTTCTGCGCCTTGCGCACGGCGTAGCAGAAATGCGAAGCGCCGGTACCGCGAAGAAGTAGGAGCGCTTCGTCCAGCGATACGCTTAGGAGCCCGAAGTCGTTGAGGAATCGTTCTGCCTGCACGAGGTCTGGCCGCTCGAACATCAAATAACTCAATGCCGTTGCTTTCGCCGTCGGGTTGGCGTGACGAGCAGGCTGTGCGGTAGTGATTTTCATGGCGGGATGTGATCAGGCGATCGTAGTGATCGATGCGGCTTCGAACGCCGGCGAACCGGCAGCGCTCGCATACGATGGAAGATGTCGGCGCCCACCGAGGTTGCCGACGGAACCGTGAATCTGAGAGGTGCCTGGACAGCAGCTGGATAGACCTGTCACGCGACGACGCTCGGGTCGCCGGCCAATCGCTGTCTCCGCTGGCGGGCATTTCGCCGCCACGGCATGATCGACGCATGACGACGCCGCCATGCGCGGAAGAATGAAGTAGTGCCGGCCGGTCGGCGCGACACCCTTTCGCGTTGCTGTCTCCACAGTCACTCCATCTGTTTTCATTAGACCGGCCGTTGCGCCGTTGATGACATTAAACTCATCGCTGATGGTTTTGTCAATGTAGACGTTCGAATCTATACTGTGGACATAACCAGATCAGGATTGAACATGACGAACACGACAAATCGCCGGACAGCCCAGCGTCCGGCGCGTAAGGCGCCGGTCTCGTCGGCGCCTGCCGTCGAAGAACGCGAGCCGCGTGGCGCGCGCCGCAAACGTGAGACGCGCGCGCGGCTGCTGGACGCGGCGCTCAGGTTGATGGCCGAAAAAGGCATGGAGGGCGTGGCGATCAACGAGATCACCGAGGCGGCAGACGTCGGTTTCGGCTCGTTTTACAACCACTTCGAGTCGAAAGAGGCGATCTACGCGACGCTGATCGACAACGTGTTCGAGGAATTTGCGGACATGCTCGATCGTCTCGCGGGCGGCATTTCCGATCCGGCCGAAGTGGTCTCGGTCTCGGTGCGCCATACGGTGCTACGCGCACGGCGCGACCCGGTTTGGGGACGTTTCCTGATTCGCGAAGGGTTCTCTGCTCGTGTCGTGAGCCGCGGGCTGGGCCAGCGACTGCTGCGCGACATTGGCAACGGCATCGCTGCGAAGCGTTTCATCGTCGCAGATCCGTTTGTCGCGTTTCTGGCAGTGGGAGGCACGGTCCTCTCAGTGATTGCAGCCGATCTGAACTTTGCCGCACCGGGCGCAACCGCACCGGCAGTGCTCGCAGAACTCGGTTTCAGCGGCGAGCATTTTCCCGAGCGCACGGCGGCCATGCTGCTGCAAACGCTGGGTCTGAAGCGCGCGGAGGCGGAAAAGATTGCGGCACGTCCGCTGCCCGTCGTGGACGAGGCCGCAGAGGAGCAGTGAGAGGGATGACTGACGCGAGCGGTCCGGGTGCGTTTGCCATCGCACCCAGAATGTCAGCCGGAATGTCGCCCGCGGTACCGCTCGCACCACGCTCATCGAGCGTGATACGCGACCCGCGGAGCTGCTTTGCTTCTCGCCGCGCGGGACCAATCGGTCGGCGATCGTTGCAGCGCTATCGGACAAACGGGGACATGCGAGCGCCGCCTTCCCCGTTTTCACTCGTCATTGCCCCCGACGCCGCCGTCTGCTGGTTCACTGGCAGCTCGCCCATCGCCTGGAAAAGCGCCGCCGTGTCGCTCATGCGCTGGCTCTCCGCCCGCACCGCGCCCATTTGCGCGTTCAGATAGCGCGCTTCGCTCGCGTACTGCGCCGTGGCAGGCAGCGACCCCATACGATGGCGCGACGCGGTGTCGTCGAATGCTGCGCGCGCGGCCTGAGCGGCTACTTCGTTCGACGCCAGCGTCTGCGCATCGTTATCGAGTGCGGCCAGCGAATTCGCCACGTCCTGGAACGCGGAAAGCACCGTCGCCTTGTAGTGCAGCACTGAGGCGTCGTAGGCATCGATCGACGCGCGGCGCTGTGCAACGAGCGCGCCGCCATGGAAGATCGGCTGCGACAGGCTGGCGCCGATAGCCCATAGGCCGCCTGCGCCCGAAAGCAGCGCCGGCCAGCTAAAGCCGCCGCGGCCCATCGAGGCGGTCAGCGACAGGCTCGGGAACATCTGCGCCGTTGCAGAGCCGACATCGGCGGCTGCAGCCTTGACGGCGGCGTCGGCGGCCTGAATGTCAGGACGCGCACGCAGCAGGTCCGAAGGGACAGCGACGGGCACATGCTCGGGCAGCGACAGCGTGTCGAGTGCCGGCACGCTCGGCGGGTTGTCGGGCGTACGGCCGAGCAGCACAGCGAGTGCATGAATCGCAGAGGCGCGCTGCTGACGCAGCGCCGGCAAAGTCGCCGCGACCGACGCGGCATCCTGTTTCGACCCAAGCGCCTGCACGCGCGAGACCGAGCCGAGCGCATAGCGCTGCCGATCGTCGTTTGCCGTGTCGTTGGATACGGCAACGAGCCGTTCGGTGAGCGCGATCTGCCGGTCGAGCGCCGCGACATTGATCGAAGCACCCACGATGTTCGCGGCCAGCGCACGCCGCGACGCTTCCAGCTCATACGCCTGTACGTTCACGCGAGCCGCGCTTGCCGAGTTCATGTAACGCGTCTGGCCGAACAAATCGAACGTGTAGTGCGCCGCAAGCTGACCTGCAAAGAAGTTGTATTGCACCTGCTCGGGACCCAGTCCGGGCACGACCGGTGACCGGGCGCGCTGGACCTGTGCGACACCGTCGATCGACGGAAGCGTCGTTTCGCCGATCTGCGCCCGCAGTTGCTGTTGCGCCGACGCGAGCGTGCGCTGTGCCGACGCGAGCGTAGGACTGTTGCGCAAGCCCTCGTCGACGAGAGCGTCGAGCGCGTCGGAGCGATAGAGGCGCCACCATTGCGGCGCTGAGGTCGCGCCTACATCGAAAGTCTGCGTAACGCCGCCCGCCGCCACTGTCTTCGAAGGCAGCGCCTGCGCGCCGTAATGCTCGGGCGAAGGCATCGCCGGCGGCTCGCCGCCCGGTCCGAACGAACACGCGCTCACAGCGAGTGCCGCAGCCACCGCCAGCACGGATGTCCTGTGGTTGAAGCTCATGATCAAACCTCCGTATGCTCGACGACGACCGGTTGCGTGCCGCGCTCGTCATGGCGGACCCTGAAGCACGTCGCGTACAGCGCCGGCAGAAAGAACACGGTCAGCACCGTGGCGATCGTGATGCCGCCCATCAGCGCGGTTGCCATGGGTCCGAAGAAGCCCGAGCGAAGCAGCGGAATCAGCGCGAGCACGGCGGCGGCCGCCGTCAGCATGATCGGCCTGAAGCGCCGCACCGTTGCGCCGATGATCGCGTCGAAGCGCGCATGCCCCGCCGCGATGTCCTGATCGATCTGATCGACCAGGATCACCGAGTTGCGCATGATGATGCCGAACATCGCGATCACACCGAGCAGCGCGACGAATCCGAATGGCTTGCCGAACAGCAGCAGCGCCGTCACCACACCGATCAGACCCAGCGGCGCCGTCAGCACCACGATGAACGTGCGCGCAAAGTTCTTGAGCTGAATCATCAGCAGCGTGAGCACGGCAATGATCATCAGCGGCATTTCCGCATTGATCGACGTTTGCCCCTTCACGCTTTCTTCAACTGCACCGCCCACGTCGATCCGATAGCCGACAGGCAGTGTGGCGCGCACAGAGGTCAGTGCGTGGTCGATGTCGCGCGTGACGTCGATGCCCTGTGCGTCGCCGCGTACATCGGCCTGCACCGTAATGGTCGGCTGCCGGTCGCGTTCCCAGATCACGCCGTACTCGAGCGTATCGCGTACATGTCCCAGCGAGCCGAGCGGCACTGGGCCATTCGGTGTCGGAATCGCGAGGCTCGTGAGCTTTGCCGGATCGACGCGCTCGCTCTTCGGCGCGCGCAGATCCACGTTGATCAGCTTGTCGCGCTCGCGATACTGCGTGACCGTATATCCCGATAGCGTCATGGCGAGAAAGCTCGATACGTCTTCCGAACTCACGCCCAACTGGCGCGCCCTGTTCTGGTCGATCTCGAACGAGATGGAGCGTTCGGCCGGTTCGTCCCAGTCGAACTGGACGTTGCGCGTGCGCGAGTCGCCACGGACCTTCTCCGCGACCGTCTCGGCGAGCGAGCGCACCGTCGCGATGTCGTCGCCGCTCACGCGGAACTTGATCGGGAAGCCCACGGGCGGCCCGTTCTCAAGTCGTGCAACACGGGTACGAACTCCGGAGAAGTCTTTCTCGAGTTTCGCGTCGAGCCAATGCATCAGCTCCTCACGCGTCTCGACGTCCCTGGCCGTAATCACGAATTGCGCGAAGTTCGGCTGCTGAAGCTGCTGGTCGAGCGGCAGATAGAAGCGCGGCGCGCCCGTGCCGACGAAGTCGACGAAATGCTGGATCTCCGCCTTGCCGTCGAGCACTTTCTCGAGGCGCTTCGCCTCACGCAGCGTTGCCTCGAACGAAGCGCCTTCGGGCAACCTCAGGTCCACGAGCAGCTCAGGCCGTTCGGAGTTCGGGAAAAACTGCTGCGGCACGCGCGTGAATGCGCCCATGGCGATCGCAAACAGCACGGCGGTCACGCCGAGCACGACCCAGCGCCGCTCGATGCACCACGTCACCCAGCCTGCCAGACGCTTATAGAAGCCCGTGTTGTAGACATCGTGCTCGTGCCCGTGCTGGTGCCCATGACCGCTGCCCGCATGACCCTTGCACTCCGGCAGCATGTGGAAACCCAGCAGCGGCACCAGCACGACGGCCGCGAACCACGAAACGACGAGCGCGATTGCCGACACTTCGAAAATGGAGCGCGTGTACTCGCCCGTGCTCGATTTCGCGAGGGCGATCGGCAGGAAACCGCAGACGGTCACGAGCGTGCCGGTCAGCATCGGAAATGCGGTGCTGGTGTAGGCAAACGCCGCGGCGCGCGTGCGGCTCCAGCCCTGCTCCAGTTTCACCGCCATCATTTCGACCGCGATGATCGCGTCGTCGACGAGCAGGCCGAGCGCGAGCACGAGCGTGCCGAGCGACACCTTGTCGAGGCCGATACCGAACAGATGCATGCACAGCGCCGTCACCGCGAGCACGATCGGAATGGTGATCACGACCACCATGCCCGTTCGCAGGCCGAGCGAAACGAGACTCACGACGAGCACGATCGCCACAGCCTCGCCGACCGAGCGCACGAACTCGTCGACCGAGTGCTTGACCGCATGCGGCATGCTCGAAACGGGGGCGAGCTTCAGACCCGCGGGCAGCGTGGCCTGCAGTTCGGACGCCTTTGCGTCGAGCGCCTTGCCCAAGTCGATGACGTCGCCGCCCTTTTGCATCGTCACGCCAATGCCGAGCACCGCCTGTCCGCCGACGCGCATCTGCGTCACGGGCGGATCGTCATAGCCGCGCCTGATGGTGGCGATGTCGCCGAGCCGGAACGTGCGCTTGTTGATCGTGATCAGCACGTCCGCCAACGCCTGCTCGTCCTTGATCGCCCCGCTTGGCCGCACGAACACGCGGTCGTCAGCCGTGGTGACCGTGCCGACGGGCGCGACGGTATTCTGCGCGTCGATGGCCTGGGCCAGCTGCTGCGGCGTGATCGAAAGCCGCGTGAGCTGCGCATTCGAGACCTCGACGAAAATGTGCTGGTCGGGATCGCCGAAGTAGTCCACCTTCGCCACGCCGGGCACGCGCAGCAGCACCGTGCGCAGCTTGTCAGCGTAGTCGTGCAGTTGCGCGGGCGTGAAGCCGTCGCCCTCGAGCGCGTAGATGTTGGTGTAGACGTCGCCGAACTCGTCGTTGAAGAATGGCCCGACCGTACCCTTCGGCAGCGCTGCCCGGATATCGCCCACCTTCTTGCGAACCTGGTACCAGGTCTCGGGCACTTCCTTGACGGGCGCCGAGTCCTTCATCGCGAAGAAAATCATCGACTCGCCGGGGCGCGAGTAGCTCTTGATGTTGTCCACATACGGCGCCGCCTGCAACTGGCGGCCGATGCGATCCGTGATCTGCTCCTGCACTTCGCGCGCGGTCGCGCCCGGCCAGTAGGTCTGAATGACCATCGTGCGGAACGTGAATGGCGGATCTTCCGATTGCGCGAGGCGCGTATAGCCGATCACGCCGAAGAGCGTCGCCAGTCCGATCAGGAAGATCACGAGCTGCTGGTGACGCAGTGCCCAGGAGGAGAGATTGAAACCGCCTGTGTCGGCGGTCTCTTTGTCGGAAGCATTCACGGGCGGCATGTCCGGCCCGTTCTCATGGTCGCGTGCGTTCATGACGGGAAGTCCTCCGGATGCAGCGGCGGCACGACTTGCACATGCTGTCCCGAACTCACGGCGTGCACGCCTTGCAGGATCACGCGGTCGCCGTCATGCAGGCCCGAACCGATCGACACCGTACGTTCTTCGTATCGCTGGACCGTGACCGGGCGCAACTCGAGCGTGTCGCTCCCGCTACGCACGACCCACACCGCGGGATTCTCGCCACGATGGAAAAGCGCAGTCACCGGCACCGTGAAGGTCTGTCCGGCTACGTTGCCCTGAACCGAATCGAACGCGACGTTGGCCGTCATGCCAAGGCGCACTTCCGGGCTCGCTGCCGCGAGCGTCAGCTTGACCCGCCAGGTGCGGCTTTCCTGATCGGCGGCGGCCGACACTTCGCGCACGCTCGCTTCAAACGACTTGCCCGGCAACGCCGGCAACGTCACACGCGCCTTGCTGCCGGCCTTCAGCGAGTTGACCACGCGCTCCGGGGCATCGCAGACGATATCCACATCACCCGTCCAGTCGATGTGATACACGGCCTGCGTGGCCTGAACGTTCTGCCCGGTGTTGGCATCTTCGGAAGTCACCACGCCGTCGTGATCCGCGGCAAGCGTTGCATAGCGCAGGTGATCGGAGGCGAGCGCCATCTGCGCCAGCGAGGAATTGCGCTGCGCCAGCGCGGTCGCGTAGGCATCCTGGGTCTGTTCGAGCTGTGCGGGCGCAATCAGGTTCGCGTGCGCCTGCGCCTCGTCGCGGTCGAGCTGCTGTTTGGCAAACACGAGGCGATGTTCTGCGGCGTCGAGCTGCGCTCGCGCGCTCACAAGGTTGTTCTGCAGATCGGTTGGGTCGAGCAGCGCCACCGTCTGTCCCGCCTTGACGGTATCGCCGATACGCACTCGCCGCTCAGTGAGCTTGCCGCCGACGCGAAACGAAAGCGTCGTGGAATAGCGCGCCTCTACCTGCGCGGGCAGCGACTCGCCCGGGATGCGTCCGTCGGGGCGAACCACACGTGCAACGACCGGCTTAGCCGCGGGCGCCACGACCTCGCGTTGATGACATGCGGGAAGAAGGATTGCGCTGCACGCCATGAGGATGACGGGCGCCCGATGCGTCGACCGGATGATGGAAGGTAACAACGAACGCGCCCGCTTCAGCGCGACAGGAACGGAATGTTTCACGATGTTCACAAGACAGGTGGTGAGTCCAGGTAGAAAAGTCGTCCGCGCTGATGAAAGGCCGCCGCGCCCGGGAGCACGCGTTGCCATTGGCGCGAAAACAGGAAAGCCCTCTGATGCGCTACTGATCCTCTCGAGCGCCGCGGCAAACGATGACACCGGTTTCTGGCCGACCATCGAACCCGGCACGCAACACATGTGTGTTGCAGATCAGCATTGACGGAGCCGCGCGATTGCGTAAGCGCACGCGTTGCTCTGCACGGTATCTGCGGATTCCGGCCTGGTGTCCGTCAACGCCTGAGACGCCGCCGCTGTATCCACCCTGCTCGTTCAGTCCTGCTAGCCCACGTTTCCGCATGTCAGCCGCACGGATGAGATTAGACCCATAACTGATAGTCTTGTCAACAATGACGTTTGAATCTAAAATCGGAACAGACAATGACCGAGGAGGCAACAATGTCTGATGGCTCCAACCCGCGCGCGAGCCGCCGACACGCAGTCATGGCCCCGATTCCGGCGCGCGAGCCGCTCGCCGGAGATTCACCGCGTCTTGCCCGGCGCAAGAGCGAAACCCGCGCCCGTCTGCTCGACGCCGCGTTCGGACTGATCGCGAAAAATGGAATGGACGGTGTGACGATCAGCGAAATCACAGACGCAGCCGATGTGGGATTCGGCTCCTTCTACAACCACTTCGACTCGAAGGAAGGCATCTTCACCGCGCTGGTCGAATGGCTGTTCGAGGAATTCGCCAATACGCTGGATCGACTTGCAAGCGGCTTGTCGGACCCCGCGGAAGTGATCGCGGTGTCGATTCGTCATACGCTTTTGCGCGCTTGCCGCGAGCCGGTCTGGGGAGAACTGCTGATACGCGAAGGCCTGTCTATGCGCGCGCTCAGCCGAGGGCTCGGCCAGCGGCTGCTGCGCGATACGGAAAGAGGCATTTCCGAGCAACGCTTCGTGGTGGCCGACGAGCTGATGTGCGTGATTTCCGTCATCGGCACAGTGCTCGCAGGGGTGGCCGTCGAACTCAATTCCGCCGCGTCGTCGAAACGTGTGGTTCGTATCCGCAAAACGCTTCGATCGAAACAGGAGAAGCTCGCAGAGAACACGGCGGCCATCGTCCTGCAGGCGTTCGGCCTGAAACGCGCGGGGGCAGAGAAGCTCGCCCGGCGTCCGCTGCCGGCGCCGCTCTAAAGCCAGCAATGTGTTTGAGGAACCGCCAGGCCGTGTCTTACTCTCTTCTGATCAGGCAGCGTGCATCTGCGGCAACCAGCGACGCCCAGCTATTCGAACTGGACGCACTGAGCCGCCGTGCAGCCGACGATGTCGACAGATTGATAGCAAGCTCTCTGCAGCCCGATCTCGCGAGAACACATGCGAAGCTCGAGGTCCTGGGTGCGATGCCCGCCGCGGCCACCGGTTCGGAAACCCCTGCGGTGGCGAGAACTGCTGTTCGCCATACTGAAAAGGCTACGCGCGGCCAACACTTCGCTGTCGAACCCAAGAACCGTGGTGGTTCAAGAAGCGAGAAGTGGCGAACTGATCGCGTGACAGCAATCCACTTAGAAAAGGCCCGTGGAATAGCGCTGTGTCATGGCTTTATGTGCACGCTGCACGTTGCTTGAAAACACGGCCCGCGTTGAGCATTCCCGTGGGGTCGAGCAGCGCCTTGAGTTTGTTCATCAGTTCGATTTCCGGTTCCGAGCGGCTGTAATGCAGGAACGGCTCTTTAATCACCCCGATGCCATGTTCGGCAGAAATACAGCCTTCGGCCTCGCTAACGGCCGCGTAGATCACTTCTTCGACTTCCAGCAGGTTTGAAGCGTCCGCATACGGGCCGGAAAGCAGATGCAGGTTTCCATCGCCGAGATGGCCAAAGAACAGATGCGTCTGCTGCGGGAAGCGTTCGCTCAAAGACGAGCGTGCATCGTCGACAAAGCGCTCCATTCTGTCCATCGGTATCCCGATGTCGAACGCCGCATGAGGCTTGAGCTTCGACAGCAATTCGCCGACCGTCTCGCGGTATGCCCACAACTGCTTCGCGTGCTCGATGGTCTGCGCAATGATCACGTCCTGAACGACGCCTTCTTCGAGCATCCGTTCGAGCGACTGTTCAAGCGCGAGCCTGTCGTCATCGTAGGATTCGCCCAGCGTTTCAACCAGCACATACACGGGAAACCGCTCGTCGAACGGTGCCTTCAAATGAGCAATGTCCATCGCGGCGCTCATGAAGTCCTGCCACATCAGTTCGAACGAGGAGAGACTCGCGAGCCGCGCGCGCAGGTACTTGAGCAGCCGCGTCGCGTCTTCGAACGACGCAACCGCGCACAACGCCGTATTCGCCGCTGAAGGCTTCGGCTCCAGCTTGAGCACGAGGCGCGTGATCACGCCGAGCGAGCCTTCGGAACCGATAAAAAGCTGCTTCAGATCGATACCCGTCGTGTTCTTCGTCACCCTGTTCATCATCGACAGCACCGTGCCGTCGGGCAACGCAACTTCCAGTCCGAGAATCCGATCGCGCATCGTACCGAAGCGGATTACGCGATTGCCGCCCGCATTCGTCGCCGCGTTGCCGCCGATCTGACAGGTGCCGCGGGCACCGAGATCGAGTGGAAAGAACCAGCCCTCCGCTTCGACGAACGTTTGCAACTGTTCGAGCGGCACACCGGCTTGCACCGTCAGCGTACCGCCAATCCTGTCGAACGATTCGATCGCATTGACGCGCGCAAGCGACAATGCGACTTCACCCGCCTGCGGCGTCGCACCGCCCGCCAGTCCAGTCAGTCCGCCCTGTACGACGACCGGTTGTCGATGCTTCGCCAGCACGCGCAATGCGCGTGCAACATCGGCGGGCGTTCGTGGGAACAGGGTCATTCGTGGCCGGACACGCGGCGCGTCGCTCCAGTCACCGGCGTGTGCATCGGCAACGGACGCATCGAGCGACACGCAATCCGCGCCCAGTGTTTCGACAAGTGAGAGGTGGAGTGCGTCCGGATGCTGTGCTTGCATGTTCCGATCCTCCGCTCAGGTCGCCACGCGTTCGATCTGTCCGCCGAAGCGGCCGACGAAACTGCCTGCGATCAACGCGATCAGCGCGACGACAGTCAGGAAAATGCCAGGCGCGGTCAATGCGCCGGTGTGATGCAGCAGTTGCGTGACGACCAGCGGCGTAATGCCTGTGAAGAGCACGGTCGCGAGGTTGAGCGACAGCGCGATGCCGCTGAAACGCACGTTGGTCGGAAAAAGATCGGCCAGCAGATACGCGTAGGCGCCGTTCACAAAGCCGCCGACTATGCCGATGATCACGAACGCAAACAGCGGATCAATGCCATGCGCGGCCACGAGACGGTAAAACGGATAGCTGCCGAACAGCATCAAAAGCGAACCGATGCGATGCCAATGCCGCGAAGGCACCGAATCGCCAAGCCACGCGAATAACAGCAGCGACGCAGACATCGTCGCGATGCCGAGGTTCTGTCCGGCGCTGACTGCCGTAGGCGCGTAGTGCAGAACGGTCGTCAGGTACGACGGCAGCACGACGAAAAGGAGACTGTTCGATGCATTCACAATCCCCGCCACGCCGACCCCGATCGCAACCTGCTTCAGGTAATCGGTCAACACTTTCCTGAACGGACGCTTAACCTTGTGACTCTTGAGCCGCTGATACTCGTTCGATTCTTCGAGCGAAGTGCGCAGCCAGTACGAGACCAGCCCGATCACGCCGCCGATGATGAAAGCAATGCGCCAGCCGAACGCGAGCACGTCGTCGGCGTTGAGCAGCGAGTGCAGCGCGAGGCTGATCAGCGTCGCCGTCAGTACGCCGGAATTCAGGCAGAAGATCACGAGTCCGCTGACGAGACTCGCTCGAACCGGAATCTCTTCAACGACGTACGTGATCGAGCAAGGCAATTCGCCCGCGAGGAAAAAGCCTTGTGCGAGACGCAGCAGCACTAGCAGCACGGGCGCCAGCACGCCGATCGACGCATAGCTTGGAATCAGCCCGATGCCGATGGTCGCCGCCGACATCGCCAGCACGGACACCAGAAAAATTATGCGCCGCCCGAAGCGGTCGCCGAGACTGCTCAACACGATGCCGCCCAACGGACGCGACACGTAGCCGATCGCGAACACGCCGAACGTGCTGATCAGCGACGCCAGCGGATCCGTTGCGGGAAAGAACTGCCGCGCGATTTCACGCGCGAACACGCCGTAGATGATGAAGTCGTAAATCTCCAGCGAGCCCCCGAGGCTCGCGAGTATCACCGTCTTCCACTTCTGCCTGACCGCTGGCTGGCGGGCAACCGCCGCAATGTCTGCTGAGGCCATCGAGTTGTCTCCGTCATGGTTTTTTATCGGAATGTCTATGGCACGCGCTATTCGACCGGTACGGGTGTCGCCGCGGGCGTGCCTGTTCTCAACGCGGCGTCCCGGCCGCCGAATGCTTGCACCAGTCTGTCCTGATCGGCCTTGGCGGCAGCATCGGCGGCCTCGGGATCGACCAGCGTCCGAAGCTGCCGTTCGAAGCGCGCCAGCACGTCGGCGTATTCCGGCAACGGCGCAAGATCACGCAGCTCTTCCGGGTCATTTTCCAGATCGAACAGTTCCGGCCGCATGCCGACGTAATGGTGGTACTTGTAGTGGCTGTCCGCGACCATGTAGGCTGCGCTCTCCGATCCCACGGCGTGATATTCGCTGAACGCGAGGCGCTCAGGCACGTCTTCCGCGCGGGCAAGTTTAACGAGCGACTCGCCCGGACCGTCGATCATTTCCGCATCGCAGCCCGCGCATTCGAGCAGCGTATTCTGGATATCGACCAGCGACACCGGTGTGCCGCTCACCTTCCCCGCCGGAATGTCCGGACCGGCGACGATCATCGGCACGCCCGTCGACTCGCGGTACATGAGGCACTTGTTCCACATGCCGCGCTTGCCGAGGTTGTCGCCGTGATCGCTGCTGTAGATGATCGTCGTCGATTCGTCGAGCCCGTTCTCTCGCAACGCGGCGAGCACCTTGCCGACCTGTGCGTCGAGAAACGACACGAGCGCGTAATAGCACGCGACGGCGAGGCGCCGACGCTCGTCGCTGCCGATCGCGGCGTCGTGATCCATATGCCGCGCCTGACGTTCGACCCAAGGATGCCGCACGTAGCCCGTCGACGGATGCAGCGCCGGGAGATCGATCCCGTCTGGATCATAAAGATCGAAGAATTCCTGCGGCACGACGAGCGGAAAATGCGGCGCAACGAGGCCGACGAACAGCACCCAGGGTTTGTCGTCGCGGCTGTGCGCGCCGAGCCAGTCGCACGCCGTATCGGCCACGCGCATGTCGAAGCGGTTGTAGTCGGACATGCCCGGACCGATCTTGTCGTAGAGCGGAGAGCGGCCCATCGTCGCGGGCATCGGATTGCGCACCGAGCCCCACACCTGGCCGATGCCATCGAGAATGTGCACCGCGTGATGCTGCTTGTGAAAGCCAACGGGCGACGCCTCAGTCTTGTAGTGCAGCTTGCCGATCGACTCTGTCAGCACGCCGCTCGCCGACAGATGCTGCGCCGAGCCAGGCGTACTGCCGTCGTATGCGATTGCGTTGTCCCAGCAGCGGATGTCGTGGACATAGCGCCCCGTCGCGAGACTCGCGCGCGCCGGCACGCAGATCGGCGACGGCGTGTACGCGTTGCTGAAGCGCGTGCCGCGCTGCGCGAGCGCATCGAGCGCCGGCGTCTTGATGAGCGGGTGTCCGGCGCACCCCATCAGGTTGTGCTGATGTTCGTCGGACAGAATGAAAAGGACATTGGTGGGCTTCATGGCGCTGTCTCTGCGGCTTGTATTGGGTATTGCCGCGTCTCCTGCAGTTCATAGTGGTCCAACGCCGCATGACGCGCAATTGACATTTTGTGAAAGGCGAATAACTATTGGTTATTCGCTTTCGCGCCAAGGCATTGCTTATGGATCCAATCGAACGCTTCTTTCAAGCTGGATTGAAGCTCAGTCACCTGCGTCTGCTCACAATGTTCGACAGCCTTGGGCAAATCCGGCTCGTCGCCGAAAAGCTCAACGTGACGCAACCTGCCATATCGAAGCAGCTGGCAGAACTTGAAGCGGGTCTCGGCGTGCCCGTGCTGACGCGTGTGGGCAACCGGCTGTTTTTCACGCCGGTCGGCGAGGCGCTGATGAAGCGCGCTCGCGAGGTATTTCATCAGCTTGAACAGGCGCGCTTCGAGGTCGATGCGTTGACGAGCGGCATCTCGGGCAAGATTTCCGTCGGCGCGGTCGCGACCGTAATGCCCGTGTTCGCCCCCGAACTCGTGGTCGAACTGAAAAAACACGCGCCCCATGTGAACGTAAGCTTTTACGAGGCCACCAGCGACCGCCTGTTTCCGATGCTCGCCGCAGGCGCGCTCGATTTCGTCCTGAGTCGCACAGGTCCGCCGCGCGCCGACACGGCGGCATTCGCCTCGCATGCGGTGCTCAATGATCCGATCGTCGTGGTCTGCGGGCGCGAGCATCCGCTTGCCGGGCGCCGCACGATCGGCGCGTCCGATCTCGCCGGGCTGCCGTGGATCCTGCCGCCGCGCGAAGCGCCGACCTTTCTCTCGCTGCAAGCGTGGATGCATGAACACGAACTCGAGTTTCCCGATGGCTGCGTGCAATCCATTTCGTTGCAAGCGAACGAAGCAATGATCGCGTCGTATCCCTTTCTCGCGTTGATGCCGCTCGCAGTCGCGCGGCAAGGCGTGCATCGCGAGAAACTCGTGATTCTTCCGTTAGAAGGAACCCGTTTTCTGGAGACGGTGCAGCTGTTCTATAACCACTCGTCGGCGAATCCTGTCTTGCCCGTCGCGCTAACCTGTATTGAGTTAGCTGAAAAGCGGATTTCGAGTTTGCTGCTGGCATAAGGTTCGTAGACCCAAGTAAATCGACCCATCGCGGTGTCGTTCTCGATCCACTACGCGTAGCTCAGGAACGACCGCGCGTTCTCCGCCTTGCTCAGATCTGCAATCAACTTGCACAGATCCGCACTCGCTAAGGGACCGGTCACCCGCCTAAGATGCCTCTACACCGACAGCGTGGGATGAGCCAGCGTTGCTCGGCGCACACGGAAACATCTCACGTATTGGCATCCGTCGATGTCGCTTCAGCAAGGGCACAACATGGCAGACCGGTCCACCGCCTTTCTCACTGAGCAGCAGATCATGATTCGCGACGCGGCACGTCGTTTGGCCGCCGGCGTCGTCGCACCCACGGCGGCAGAGCGCGATCGGACCTCAGCCTGGCCGCATGTAGAACTGAAAACGCTGGCCGATGGCGGCTTCCTCGGCATGTTGATTCCCGAAGAGTATGGCGGCGTCGGGGCTGGATTTGTCGAGTTCTGTCTCGCACAACACGAGTTCGCCGCTGTCGATGCGGGCCTCGCGACCATCCTGCATGTGCACAACATCACTGCAATGTGCATTGCCGCGAACGGCACCGAAGCACAGAAGCGTAACTACCTGCCGGCGATGGCGCATGGCGAGGCGATTGGTGCGACGCTGATTTCCGAGCCGCAAGCCGGCTCAGATACCGCGGCCTTGCGTGCCACCGCACAGCGCGACGGTGATTGCTTCGTGCTCAACGGCACCAAGCAATTCGTCTCCAACGGGAGCGAAGCGGGCGTGGCCGTTGTTCTGGCCCAGACGGACAAGTCCAAAGGCAAGAAGGGCTGGAGCACCTTCGTTATCGACCCCAGGCAGGCGGGCTACCAGGTCAGCCGGATCGAAAGCAAGCTCGGCCAGCATACGGCGCACACCGCACAGATCGTGTTCGACAATTACCGCGCTCCGGCGACGAGCCTGCTGGCCGAGGAAGGCTGCGGATATTCGACCATCCTCGGAAGCCTGTCGGATGGCCGCATTGGCATCGCCTTCATAGCGGCAGGCGCCGCACGAGGTGCCCTCGAAGCTGCGCTTCAGTATGCGAACGAGCGCGAGGTTTCCGGAAAGACAATCATCGAACTGCAGGGCGTCGCATTCGATCTGGCCGACATGGCTGCGCAAGTCGACGTGGCCTTTCAGTATTGCCTGCACGCGGCACAGCTTTGCGAAGCCGGCATGGAATGCGGCAAGGAAGCCTCCATTGCGAAACTGTTCGCCAGCGAGATGGCGGAGAAGGTCTGCTCGCAGGCGCTGCAGATTCATGGCGGCTACGGCTACCTCACGGACTTCCCGGTTGAGCGGTATTTCCGCGACGTGCGCGTGACGCGTATCTACGAAGGCACCAGTCACATACAGAAGCTGATCATCGCACGCTCGCTGGCTTGAGCACGGGCGGTTGTCCGCACAACAAGCTTTGACGGAGACGACATGACATTGCCGCTCGAGGGTATTCGCGTGCTTTCGCTCGCGCAACAGTATCCCGGCCCGTTTGCAACGCTGGTGATGGCAGATCTGGGAGCAGAGGTCATTCTGGTGGAACGCCCACCCGAAGGCGACCCCGCTCGCATGCAGCCGGATTTCCACGCCGCGTTGAACCGCAACAAGCGCTCTGTTGCGTTGGACCTGAAGACCACGGCAGGCCAGGACGCGCTGCGCAGCTTGATCGCCACCGCCGACGTGCTCATGGAAGGTTTCCGCCCCGGCACGATGGATGGGTTGGGCTTCGGCTACAACGACGTAGCCGCGATCAACCCGCGCTGCGTGTATGTGTCGATCTCCGGTTTCGGTCAGCATGGCCCGTATCGCGACCGGCCGGCGCACGACCTGTCGTACCAGGCGATCTCGGGTTTGCTGTTCCGGCAGGCCGAGACCGGCAGGATCGAGCCACTGCCGGAGTTGGCGATCGGCGATCTGACTGCCGCCATGTTCGCGCTGACCGGATGCCTCTCGGCGTTGCTGGAGCGCACGAAGACGAACAAGGGCCGCCATGTGGACGTGTCGATGACCGATGGCCTCGTGTCCTGGATGGCGGTATCGCTCAGCCCGCTGATGAACGGCGGCCCGCCCGGACTCGCGCAAATCAATGCGGAACCGGGCTACGGGATCTACCGTTGCGCGGATGGCCGGCTGCTGTCGCTCTCGATTGCTTACGAAGACTGGTTCTGGAAGCCGCTTTGTGGATGGCTGGAAATGCCCGATGTCGCCCACGCCACGCATGACGAGCGCGTCCAGCGTGAGGCCGAATTGCGGGAGCGGATTGGGCAAGCTATTTCACGTCTGCCGCGCGCTGAATGGGCGGCCTTGCTGGACGGTGCCGGTATTCCATGGGGGGCCGTCAATACGCTCGACGAAGTGGTGGACGACCCGCATTTCCGGGCGCGCGGCATGTTCACGCAGGCCATGGATGCCGATGGCAGGCGGCGCTGGCACGTAGCGCAGCCGTTGATATTCGATGGTGTGCGTTCCGGGCCGGTGAGCGGCGTGCCAGTCGTCGGAGAAGACAACGTAGCGCTGTTGCAGCGTCAATCGTGACCCACACCAAACGCAATCACAGCGATCCCGGAAGAACTTCAGGAGCAGGAGCATGAGCGAAATTTATGTTGTGGGCGTCGGTATGACGCCGTTCGGACGTCTGACGGAAGTGAGCCTCAAGGCCATGGTTCGTCAGGCGACAGAAGCTGCGCTGGACGATGCGGGCCTGCAGAAGGATTCGATCGAAGCGGCATTCTTCGGCAATGCATCGCAAGGACACATGGAGGGCCAGCAGATGATCCGCGGCCAGATTGCCCTGCGCGACATGGGCATCAGCCGTATTCCCGTGGTCAACGTCGAGAACGCCTGCGCCAGTGGAAGCAGCGCGTTCACGCTGGCGGTCAACCACTTGAAAGCAGGTGCAGGCGATATTGCGCTGGCGGTGGGTGCCGAGAAGATGTACTCGGCGGATCGCAGCCGCATGTTCTCCGTTTTCGACAGCGCACTGGACATCTCATGCGCGGCCGACGTGCACGCCGATCTGCTTCGCATGGGTGAAGGCGTCGAGGTGCCGCCGGGCACGACCTCGCCGAAACCGTACAGCGTGTTCATGGACGTCTATGCAGCCTTCGCGCGCGCTCACATGAAACGCTTTGGCACCACGCAGCACCAGATTGCAGCGGTCGCGGCGAAGAACCACGCGCATTCGGTGCACAACCCGCTGTCGCAATACCGCACGTCATACACCATTGACGAGGTGCTCGCGGCGGCGCCAATCACCTACCCGCTCACGGTGCCGATGTGTTCGCCAGTGTCGGATGGCGCCGCAGCCGCGATTCTGTGCACGGGCACTGCATTGCGCCGGCTGGGCCTCGATACGCACCGCGCGGTGCGCGTGCTGTCGTCGGTGATTCAGACCGGCAGCGATCGAAACTATACCGACGTGCGCAACCACCTCACCGTACATGCGGCACGGCGGGCGTATGAGGCGGCTGGCGTCGGCCCGCGCGATGTATCGGTGGCGGAAGTGCATGACGCGACCGCAATGGGCGAAATCATCCAGATCGAGAACCTCGGATTTTTCGAGTTCGGCGAAGGAGGCCCGGCTTCTGAACGCGGCGACACCTCGATCGGTGGCCGCATTCCGGTCAATCCATCGGGCGGGTTGGAGTCGAAGGGACACCCGGTAGGCGCAACGGGCATTGCCCAGGTGCATGAACTGGTGACGCAATTGCGCGGCGAGGCTGGACCACGTCAGGTCGATGGGGCAAGCATCGCTGTGGCTGAGAATGGCGGCGGACTCTATGGGGTGGAAGAGGCTGTTGCTTGCGTGACCATTCTCGGGCGCTGAGCACTGCGGATTTCTACCGCACCCGGACACCATCGGCAGGTCAGCGCCGATATGACCCAGGCGTGGTGCCGGTCCACGCCTTGAAGGCGCGGTTGAAAGCGGTGGTATCGGCGAATCCAAGCTGGGCCGCCAATTCCGCGATCGGCAATGTGCCGGTATTCAACCGCTCAATGGCCAGGTCTTTGCGTATTTGATCTTTCAGTGTCTGGAACGTGATGCCTTCCGCGGCGAGGCGGCGCTGCAGCGTACTGATCGACATGTAAAGGCGCCCCGCTACCGCGTCCATGTCGGGCCACTCCGGCTCTCTTTGCAGCAGCACCGCCCGCACCTGCGCGCGCGTCGCGTAGTCGCAGGGATGCGGTAAGACGAAATTGCCAGGCGCGTTTTCGATCAGCGCGCGCAGTGCGGCTTCGTCACGCCGCACCGGCGCGTTCAACGCTGCCGCATCGAACCAGACCGCCGAGCGCGTTTGGCCGAACTGAACCTGGCACGGAAACATGATGGTGTGAAAAGTGCCCCACTGCGGCACGTCGTAACTGAAGTCGACTCTGCGTGGCGGCAGGCGATCGCCTTTGAGCCACGCGAGCATATGCCAGAACACGCGCATCAATACGTCGTGCGCAATGTGGCGGTGCGCAACCTCGGCGTCGGAGAACTGCAGCGTGAAGCCGGCAAGCGCGTCTTCGCGTGCGTAGTGCAGGGCTACGTCGTGTTGCAGCAGCCGGAATGTGTGTGCCGCGCGGCGCATGGCAACTTCCAGGCTGGGCGCGCCGAGCGCGGAGCGAATGATCAGTGCAAAGCCGCCGGGCCGCATGGGATGTGACAGAAAACCGATGCACTCGTCGTCGAGCGCCACGATCAGTTGCCTCAGTAGCGCTCCGTACTGCTTCGGCGTGATCCGCGAACGAGGATCGTCGAGCACGGCAGGGGAAATCCCGCAGCCTTCCAGCAACGCGGCAATCTTCGCGTCCGACATGGCGGCCTGTTCCCTGGCTCCCACCAGCGAGCCATGCACCAGACTGACGGGAACGGTATGCGTTTGACCAGACATGCATGTCATTTAATCAGATTTACCGCGCTTACGCAGATGAGTTGAGCGGATCCGCAAAGAAGATGAATGGATACGCCATCGCGTTTTGACGAGAGGCTTCTAAGATCTATGTATCAAGTGACCCGTCAATGGAGCCTCTACTTATGCATGCAGCAGCTGTTCTCACGGACGTTCGCGACGGTGCAATCTGGCTCACGCTGAATCGCCCCGAAGCCATGAACTCCATTTCGCCCTCGGTGGTTCAAGGGCTAATGCACGGGCTCGACCTTGCAGCAACGTCTAACGAGGTCCGTGCCGTTGTCCTCTGCGGCACAGGGCGCGCTTTTTGTGCGGGCGCCGATTTGAAGTTCGTGCGCAGCACCGGCGACGCAGACGGCGTCGGAAGTTTTCTCGGCGACTTTCTGGTGTTGCTGAACCGGCTCGAAGCGTTCCCCAAGCCGGTGATCGCCGCGGTCAACGGCATGGCACTGGCAGGCGGCCTGGAGATGGTCTTGTGCTGCGATCTGGTCGTGGCCGCACGCTCGGCGCAGTTCGGCGACGCACACGCTAACTACGGCCTGTTGCCAGGCGGCGGCGGGTCAGTACGGCTGCCTCGCAAGATCGGACCGACGCGCGCGAAGTACCTGATGTTCACAGGCGAGTTCGTGTCCGCCGAGCACATGAAGTCGGCTGGCCTCGTCAATGAGATCGTCGATGACCCGGCGCTTCTGGAAGCGGTCGGCGCACTGGTTGCGTCGATTGCCGCGAAGAGTCCGCTTGGCCTCGCTCGCATGAAGGCACTGGTCGACGACGGTCTTCAGCAGCCGCATGAAACGGCGTTGCGGCAGGAACTGCTGATGAGCGCGCTGCATGAGCAAAGCCATGACATGCACGAAGGTTTAGCGGCGTTTGAAGAAAAACGTGCCCCCCGGTTCGTGGGGCGTTGATGGAACAGCCGACGCCTGTTCGGCAGCATGGGAAAGGATCAAATGAACCTGAATGACAAAGTCGCCATCGTGACCGGCGCGGCATCCGGCCTCGGGCTGGCAACCTGCAAAACGTTGCGTGCTGCCGGTGCAAAGGTGGTGGGATTCGATCTCGATGGCGCGAAGGTGGCCGACGCGCTCGGGCCCGACATGATGGGTGTGGCCGTCGATGTTTCCGACGAGCGTAGCGTGATGGCCGCCGTGGAGAGGGTCCGCGACGTTCATGGTGCGGTGCATATCGCGGTCAACTGCGCGGGCATTCTGGGTCCGTGCAAGACGATTTCGAAAAGCGAGCTGTTTCCAACTGAATTGTGGAACCGCGTGCTCGGCGTCAACCTGACCGGCACCTTCAACGTGGTTCGCCACGCGGCGTTGGCCATGACGGCAAATTCACCGGACGCAAGCGGCGAGCGCGGCGTCATTATCAACACCGCGTCGGGTGCGGCCAAGGCGGGTCAAATGGGACAAGCGGCGTACAGCGCCAGCAAGGCCGGCGTGGTTGGCATGACGTTGCCGATCGCTCGCGATCTTGCGGAACACGGCATCCGTGTCATGGCCATTTCGCCTGGATTGTTTGAATCCGGCATGTCGGCCGGCATGCCGGCGAAAGTGTCCGACGGTCTCATCGACAAAATGCTGTTCCCGCGACGCATGGGTAAGGCGGAGGAGTTCGCTGGTCTGGTCCGTCACGTGATCGAGAACGCGTATCTGAACGCGCAAACGCTAGACATCGACTGCGGTACGCGCTGAACTCGCCAACCAGAGGAGACCAGGATGCAACTGTCCGACTATTTCGACGCCGCCGCATCGCGCTACCCGAACCGGGAGGCTTTTGTGGACGGCGACGGCACGATCCGTATCGACTTCGCCGAAGCGCAGAAGCTCGTCTATGCCGTGGCTCATGCACTGCGTACCGACGATTCGCTGGGGCTTGGCGCGCACATCGCCATCTACGCGCCAAACGATTACCGCATCAGCCTGCTGCAGATTGCGATAAACCGGGCAAGCATGGTCTGGGTTTCGATCCATACGCGCAATGCGGTTGAAACCAATATTGCCGTTCTCGACTATGCGGACTGTGATCTCGTTTTCTTCCACAGCAGCTACGAGGCGTTCGTTCCGGCGATGAAAATTGGTCTGCCGCGCACGAAGACATTCATTTGTCTCGACCGCGCTTCAGAGCACGGGGCGAATTTCGCCGAATGGATTTCGTCGCATCAGAACGTGACCATGCCGGAAAGCGAGGTGGACGAGGATCGCCTCGCGGTGCTCCAGCCCACCGGGGGCACGACAGGCCCGTCGAAAGGTGCGCTGCTGACCAACCGGGCCGTCGAGATGAGTTTGATCTCGGTGTTTTCCGCACTCGACATGGACCACGAGACCCGCGTGCTGGCCGTCGCTCCCCTCACCCACGCGGCCTGCTTCGTGACGCTCGCTGCGGCGGTTCGTGGCGGCGCGACGGTGGTGTTACCGAGCTTCGATGCCTACAACGTACTCGATACCATCGCCCGCGAGCGCATCACGCACTTATTCCTGCCGCCGACGATTGTCTACGCGTTGCTGAGTTCTCCGGCGTTGGACCACACGGACACGTCGTCTCTGCGATGCATTGCCGTAGGTGCCGCCCCGATTGCGCCGGAGAAACTGAAGGAAGCTGTACGTCGCATTGGCCCGGTCATCTACGAAGTTTACGGGCAGAGCGAATGCCTGTTCCCCGTCGTCGCCAAACAACCTGCGGACTACCTGCTGGAATCGGGCGAGTTCGACGAAAGCGCCCTGCGCTCGGCCGGGCGTGCCGTACCGTTTGCGCGTGTCGAGATCATGGGCGACGATGGCGCCCTTGTCGGCCCCGGTGTACGCGGAGAGATTGTGGTGCGCTCGGCCATGGTGATGGCCGGCTACTACAAAAAGCCCGAGGATTCGAGCGCGGTCTCGGCCCGCGGATGGCATCACACGACCGATATCGGCATACGGGACGCGCGGGGGTTCATTACCATCGTGGACCGCATGAAGGACATGATTGTCAGCGGTGGCTTCAATATCTTCCCCGCTGAAGTGGAGGCTGCGATCAACGCGCATCCGGCCGTATTGGAGTGTGCGGTGGTTGGCGTGCCGGACGAAAAGTGGGGCGAGGCCGTGAAGGCGATCGTGCAACTCAAGGCGGGCCAGGAAATCTCGGAAGCGCAACTGATCGAGCTATGCAAGCAGGCGCTGGGGAGCGTCAAGGCGCCCAAATCGGTGGAGTTCTGGACGGACCTGCCGCGTAGTGCGGTGGGCAAGATACTCAAACGGGAAATACGCGCGCGGTTCTGGGAGGGACAGTGGAGGTCCGTCTGAGCTTGCGCCGTCAGCGCGGCTTTGCCGGTCGCATATGACTTGTTTGCGGCACTTATGCGGACGGCGATAAGCTCGCCGCCCGCCTTCAATATCCTGCCTGTCACGCTTGAAGCTGCGTTCGCGACCTAGCCGATTCCATGCGCCAGCACGTGACGTATGAAGGGAAGCACGCTCTCCCCTGCCAGCATGCCGAGCAGACCCACAAGCGCGATCGTCGGCGGCGCCGGCGACTTCACGTTGATAACGCTATAGACGAGCCCAACCAACACTCCGGCAGCGAGCGACACGAGGTAAGGTTTCATGAAGTCTTCCAGTTCCGAGCAGGGAAACAACGCTCACATTTCGAGCACAACACGCCCACGGGTCCCAGCCTGGACCGCCTCGTACGCAGCTTTTGCATTTTCCAGCGCGTATCGTTGCGCGATCACCGGCGGCTCGAAGCTTCCTTTCTCGAATTCGGCTCTTAGCGCATCCATGAAGGGTGCAGAGTCGGCAACGCCAAGCTTCGCGCTGTCTGCCCCGTATAGCTGTGTCTCGTTGTGATAAAAGTCGATCAGATCGAATTCGACGCGCCGCTTGCCCGTGGCACTGATTTCAACCACGCGCCCGCGCCGCTTCGCAAGCGAAAGCGCAAGTTCGAACGTCACGCCTCCTACCGCATCGTAGACGAGGTCGACACCACCGTTTGCCAGCTCGCGCACACGCAGTGCTGCGTCCTCCGATATAGGCACGTAATGGTCAATGAGGCGACCCGCAGGTGAATCCGGAAGCGGTTCATGACGATCCACTGCAATCACTCGCGCGCCGCGTGCTTTTGCAATTTGCGTCACGGCACCGCCAACGCCTCCCGACGCACCAATCACGGCGATGGTTTCACCCGCGGAAAGTCGTCCGTACTCGACTGCGCCGAGCCATGCAACGACGAAATTGACGCCAATGGAAGCGGCTTCGGCGTGTGAAAGATTGGCCGGCTTGCGCGACAACGCTTTCACGGGAATTCGCACAAATTCAGCGTGAGTCCCGTCGCGCGTGAAACCAATGTCGCCTCCCGTGCCCCAAACTTCTGCTCCGATCCATTCGGCAGGACCTTCGACCACAACGCCGCTGAAATCGCGGCCAGGAATTCGCGGCGGTACGGTGTGCGAGAAGTGACCCGAAAGATTCTTGACGTCACTGGGATTGACCGACGCCGCCTTGACTTGAACCACCGTCTGCTCTGCATCGGCATGCGGGGTCTCCAGATCGAGATACTCGAGTACGCCCGGGTCACCAAACGAGCGGAATTGAATTGCTTTCATGGCCTGGTCCTTTGACGGTTCTGGCTGCACTGGAGTCAGTGCATGCATTCACGGGTCAAAGTCTAGTGCGCGATGCGGCGGGCGTTGCGACAATGACTTCTGTGTTTCGGACAAATGCAAAGGAGCGTCCGATTGATTTACCGACTGTCCCGCACTACCCTTTCGCGCAACAACACACGAATCGATGCCATGTCCAAAGCAGTTCCTCCTGACCTGTCGGATAGCACGGAGCCCGGAAAGTCCTTGGCCCGGACGTACCCTCGTGGACTGCACATCGAGCCACACTCACATGACTGGGCGCAAGTTCTCTATGCGGTGGCGGGCGTCATGTGGGTCGAGGTCGGACGCCAGGCGTTGGTGGTCCCGCCTCAGCGGGCGGTCTGGCTGCCTCCTGGTGCCGTACATTCGATTCGAATGATGAGTGCAGTCGAGATGCGAAATCTCTATCTGAGAAAACGCGACGTCAAGCATTTAACCAAACGCCCGGACGTGTTCGAAATCAATGGCCTTTTGCGCGAGCTCATCACGACCATTGCAGAGCGCGAAGCGGAGCGAGACGACGAATACCTGGACCTCGCATACCGGTTCGCAGCGCTGGAACTCGCACACGCGAATCGCTACTCGCTACGAATCCCATTGCCGGATGGCACCGACCGTCGGCTCGAAGTCCTTTGCCGTGCGGTCATAGAAAATCCGTCGGTCGACATCAGCTTCGAGCAACATGCGGCGTCCGTGGGCGCGAGCGTGCGCACCTTGGCGCGACTGTTTTCCCGCTCGCTAGGCATCGGCTTCGCTGAATGGAGGCGGCAGGTACAACTTGCGATTGCGGTCTCCAGGCTCGCCGAAGGTCAGTCGGTCAGTACCATCGCCCGAGCGCTTGGATATCAGCCAAGCAGCTTCAGTGACATGTTCCGGCGAGAACTGGGAACGTCGCCAAGCGAGTTCGATGCAGACCGGACGCTCGCCGATGCGTCCGGGGCGCCGGAGCCGGCTCCTGACCTGGATCAGGCTCGCCACCCGCGATGAAAGTGCGCTTCGCGAGCCGCGCCCGGTCGTCCGTTCATGGGCTCACGCGGGCTACAGCCTCTGCTATCGCAGCCTTTCCTCTACCGCCGCTGGCTTGCAAAAGCGCCAGAATCGAGTCATCCGCCCTGACATGGAACAGAAAGTGCTGCATCCAGCGCTCATCAAACGAATGCCGGAGCTCGTCCAGTCACGGGGCTTCCGCTTGAGGGAGAGCTAATGGGCTCGCAACGCACAGAGTGTCAACGGCCAGTCCTCGCGACTGATTGTCGTGGCCTTATCGGCAACATGAAGACGACGGCGCTCGTTTCCACCCATGGGTCCATTGATTTCATGTGTTATCCCCGCATGGATTCGCCCACCATCTTCGCCGCGTTGCTGGACAAAGAAGGTGGCCAGTTTTCAATCACTCCATGCTCTGCCGA
Organism: Paraburkholderia strydomiana; assembly: GCF_031456815.1. Classification (NCBI taxonomy): domain Bacteria; kingdom Pseudomonadati; phylum Pseudomonadota; class Betaproteobacteria; order Burkholderiales; family Burkholderiaceae; genus Paraburkholderia; species Paraburkholderia strydomiana. The sequence goes on along the minus strand of NZ_JAVDVL010000005.1, from coordinate 117,253 downwards.
TTTCACCTCGAAGCAGATGTATTTGCCGGAGACCAACGTCCTCCTGACCCGCTTCATGACAGGCGATGGCGTTTGCGAGCTTGTCGATTTCATGCCGGTCGTCAATGACTCCAAGGGCAAACTCTCGCAGTCGACTGCAAACTGCGTGATCCGGGCGGTCAAGGTTCTGTTTGGCTCGATGCACCTTTCAATCTCCTGCACACCTCGCTTCAATTACGGGCGCGCCGGCCACACTGTCGAGCAGACAACGGGGGGCTTCCGGTTCGTGCCCGATGACGGTGCCGCACCTCTTCTCCTTCATGCGTCAACATCACTTGCATGCGACCGCGGCACGGTTGAAGCCACAGTGAAGCTTAGCGAAGGCGACACGCTTTGCATCGTGCTCGGCGCCGAGGCCGAGCTCGCGGAACAGAAGATTGATGGTGAGGCGCTGCTCAGCGATACCACCGACTTCTGGAAGCGCTGGTCTTCCCAGTCGTCTTACCGCGGCCGTTACCGGGAGATGGTTCTTCGCTCGGCGCTTACCCTCAAGCTACTCAGTTCGAGTGAGCACGGCGCGATTATCGCGGCACCCACCTTCGGACTTGCTGAATCGCAGGATGGCTCACGTAGATGGGACTACCGCTTTACGTGGATACGCGATGCCGCGTTTTCCGTCTATGCGCTATTGCGGCTCGGCTATACGCAGGAAGCGGAGCATTTCATGCAATGGATTGCGAACCGGAACCGGGACTGCGCTTCGGACGGCTCCCTCCAGGTGATGTATGCCGTCGACGGCCGGCCTGTGCCAGAAGAAGAAGCCCTCGAACCGTTTGGCGGCTCAACCGGCAGCTTCCTGATAGGCAACGCTGCCCGGGACCAGAAGCAGCTGGATGTCTATGGGGCGCTCCTCGATGCCGTGTACCTGTACAACAAATATGGCGTCAGCATTTCGTACGAAGGCTGGCGCCATGTAGCGCGAACTGTTCAGTACGTGGTCGCGCACTGGCGGGAGGCGGATAGCGGAATCTGGGAATTGCGCAATGGTACCCGCCCGTTGCTGCATTCTCGCCTCATGTGCTGGGTGACTATTGACCGTGCTCTACGGCTTGCTGAGAAGCGCTCGTTGCCGGCACCGTTTAGCGACTGGTTCGCCGCAAGGGACGAGATTTATCGCGACATCCACGAGAATTTCTGGAACCCGGAGCGCAACAGCTTCGTCCAGACTCCGGGCTCGAACACGTTCGACGCCTCCGTGCTGATGATGCCACTGGTACGGTTCATCGGCCCGCAGGACCCTCGCTGGATCGGAACGCTTGACGCAATCGGCGCAGAACTGAAGGTGGACCCGCTGATATTCCGCTACACGCGCGGTTCGACGCTCGACGGCCTGCCCGGTATGGAGGGCGGATTCAGCGCGTGCTCTTTCTGGTATGCCGAGGCCCTCGCGCGCTCCGGGAGAGTCGACGAGGCCCGCCTCGTATTCGAAAAGATGCTGGCTTACGCGAACCACGTCGGCCTGTTCTCAGAGGAAGTCGCCACGACGGGAGAATCCCTCGGCAACTTTCCGCAAGCGCTGACTCACCTCGCCCTGATCAGTGCTGCTTACCGCTTAGACCGCGACCTTGATGGAACCCATGTTCCGTGGACCTGACACTGGGACATTGCGACACAGGGCAGCAATCGCCCTAAATGTACGCTGCAACACCCATCTGGAAGGATCGTTTAGGGGTTCGACGGAACCGGAGGCGGACAGGCGCTGAGCGCTCGGCAGGTACGCCGCTTGCGAAAGTTGGTGGAGTTCTCTCTACCACTATCGCGTGATGTCCACCGTACTGCTCGTCGACGATGACCTTGAAAACAGATGGGCGCTGCAACTGGCGCTGGAAAGTCGCGGCCACCGGGTCGTGCTAGCCGGGAACGGATGGGATGCGCTGCGCAAGGCACAAGCCGACTTTCCGGAACTCGTTCTCACCGATCTGGAGATGCCTGAGATGAGCGGCAGAGAGCTTTGCCAGCGTCTCAAGTGCCGGCCTGTATTTTCCGACATACCAGTGGTGTTGCTGTCGGCTATGCCGGAACCTGAAGAAGAAGGGATGCGCTCCTGGAATGCGTTCCTCCGGAAGCCGGCCCCGATTGAAGTGTTGCTCGATACCATCGACACGTTCATCGCTGCACGGCTGACTTACGCGCGCGCATCGCAGCGCGCCGAGTACCCTATTGTGGTGCGATGGACAGCTATCGATTCGCGATGCTGGCCTTGACTGCATCGCAGCGCGTAGCCACTTTGGCACGTCGTCACTTTAGATCGTGACGGTGCTGATTGGAAAGTTGGCTCCATCCATGCTCTGCACCGAAACCGGCAAACCGTGGTCCGGCTCATGCTGTTCGGTAAAAGAACATTCACTGCGTTTGAGCATCCCGTTCTTCTTTCGCGGGATTCAATCGAGTCGTCGCAACGTTGCACTGTTGGGGAGCAACGGCAGTCCATAGTGCCGAGTCGAGTCTTGAGCCGGGCCGCACCAGACGCAGCGCATGAGAGCCGTCGCAAAACTCGAGGCATTCTATCTCCATGCAATCGCCAACCGGTTCCGATGCATTGCGACAGACGCCGCGAAAGTGCTTGAACGGGAGCCCTCCTTCTCGCAGCATATCGAGAGCCGATGGCTCCCCGTCGAGTTCTTCCTTCGTTAATCGGCATCTATTTAGTAAGGTTGTTGCAGCTTCGGCGTCGTGCATCTTCGTACCCCGTTGGAGAGTCATGGCGAATGCCGCCGGGGGGCGGTGTTCCACTCCATAACGCTAGCAATTTTTGTGCAATGCAGCACTGCTATGCGCTGCTCGACTCCAGCGTCCGCACCGGCGCCTGTGCAGCGGCGCCGGTCTGAAACATGGGCTTATTGCCGCATAACCCAAGCACCACAAGGGATGCAAATTCGGCGTCAACGCAGGCAAACTTTCTACAAAGCGGAGCGCGACACCGCCTTCACAAAATCTTCATAAACCGGCCGGCGGTGATTTTCTCCAATAAATACGGCGTTCGCCCGCCCTTCGATAGCGTTCAGCGTCACGCGCGGGTCATGAAGCCAGAAGGAATGGTTTTTGCCCATACTGGTGCATCGCGCAATATGAGGAACCATCATGACTTCGGACGGCAGCAAACCCTTACCCGACCGTGACGCGCTGGCGGAATCCAGCTTTGCGATCTATGCCAGCCCGTTGGTTACCGAGGCCATCGCACAGGTGTCGGCTCTGCGGGACGATGCAGATGCCGAGAAGCTTCACAAACTTCGCATCGCCCTGCGCCGCTTGCGCACTTTGCTCTGGGCATATCGGCCGATTCTCGACGAGAAATTCGACAACGAGCAGCGCGCCCTTTTCAAGTTCATGGCCAACGCAGCGGGCAACACGCGCGATTGGGACATATTGATCAAGCTCGTTGAGAAAGACAGTGACCAGGCTCTTCTGGATGCATTCCGAAGAAGTCGAAACGAGACGGCCGAAAAAAGCGCCGAAACTCTAAGTAACGCACATCTCGACAAAACACTGCGCAATGCAGTGAGCGAAGCGAACCGGGAGTTGAACACATCGCCGACTCGAACACCGCTGCGGAAATTCGCGCAAAAGCGGGTAAAGACAGCGCAGCAACAATTGAAAAAACGGATGCGCCACGCGTCGAAAGCGGGCAGTTCTGATTACAACTCGTATCACGACGTGCGCAAAGCTGGAAAGAAGGTGCGCTATCTCATCGAGTTCTTCGAGCCGTTGCTGGGAAAAAAACAGCGCAACGGACTGAAGGGACTCAAGCGGCTACAGAAGCATTTCGGCGCATTAAACGACGCCGTTGCGAGCCGTGACCTGCTCGACGCGAATCGTTCTTCGTTGCCTGCAGATGTCGATGCAACGTCAGTCTTTCGTGCATTGAAGAAAGAACAGCAGCGCCAGATTAAAGCGGCGTCAAAACTGCTTGGTTAAATGCTCGGGCCAGCACACCACACTCGCCTCGCAAGGCGCTATGGTGTACTGGCCCGTTGTGTGTTCGTTGTGTGTGGTTAGCGCCGCCGTGCGGCGAGCTAACAACCTGGCGTCATTCGAGCAACGGGGCAATCTTGTCCAGCGTCACAGAAGGCACAAACTCCTTGTTCTGATAAACCTTCGCCAATTCCGCTTCTGGTATTACCCGTGCGCCTGATGGCAGCGACGTGTCAGCCTTCGCGAATGCTGCTTCCCAGATGGCCGCAAGATATCGCGCTCCTGCGCCCATCAGCCTCGCCGTATCGTCTCCAAAAGCATTCCAGAGACCATCGACTACCTTCGCGGAACTGCCGCCACCGAGGCGAATATATTCGTCGATCAGCTTGCTGGGAGGGAGAATGTCTGCCGCCTGCGCCATCAGCGTTACGGTGGCGAAAGCGGCATCGCGTCCGTTAGAAATGGCGGGGATCGTACCTTCGAAGCGTTTCGCTTGCGGAGCAATCTTGGGCAGCAACTCAGTCGAGTGCCGGTCCACCATCTTGTCTTCGTACGTCGAATGGACTCCCTTGCCCGGCCACGTTTTGCTGGTTGCGCCCGGGGCATCGCGGTATCCGTCGGCATGATAGGACCCGTGAAGCGGCTGGCACGCATCGCCAACGTAGTGAGCCAATACGCCTGCGGCGCACAGGAATCGCGTATCGTCTCGGGCCTTCAACTGCCGAACCATCTCGTCAAAGATCTGCCACACGCGGAACGGCAGCAGTCCCTCTGAGCGACTGTCCGCCTGGCCTTCGTCTGCATACCACTTCAGCCATACAGAAACACTCATGTTGTCGATGCTGCTCAACGTGACGTCGCGCAAGGTCTTGCCGTTGGCATTGGGCTCGTCGATATCGGCGTAATGGGTCGGATGTTCGGGCCCGGCGTTCTGCGCGTAGTCCCGTCCGCCAGGCACACGCGCTGGCGTTTTCTTCCACACGAGGTCGGGCACATCGGCAAGTTCAACGAATTCGCCGTTGGCGAGTTTCGCGTGGATCTGCTGCGGCGTCAGCTCATCAGGACGAAAACTGATGCGCTCGATATTCGCCTTCATGAACTCCCGCAATGGACCGTTCGCTACCGATTCGATTGCAGCGGTCGCGATGCTGTAATGACCCGTTTGTCCCCAGTACGGGTTAGCGCCTTGATTGTGGTCGCGAACCAGGTCGACGTCGAGCAACTGACATGCAGTGCTGAGCCCGGTAGCCAGCGCATAGTTCAGACGCATGTCGCCCTCAAGTAACGTCTGGCCGCCCCACTCCACCGCCAACGGATGCAGCTTGGGCTTTTCCTTGTCTCCAGACTTCAGGTACCACACCGTGCCGGAATCGCCGGCCTGTGTTTGCGTCGAGCCCGATGTTGGCGCGATGAGAAACTGCGAAACATAGTCATAGCCCGCCAACGATTTGTGGCGGTAGAAAAGTGCCTTGATGGTTCCGTCGAGCAGTCCCGAAGCGCTACCGAACGCAGTCACGGGCTGATCGACAAGTCGAAGGCTCAGGCTCAGTTCATTCAGGTCAGCGATTTCCTCAGGCGTCCCTTCGATGCCGAAGGGCTGGCTCGACCAGTCGTTGACGTCGTGGACTTCGACGAGACCAATGTCTAGCGTCAAATAACTGCGACTCCCAGGAAACTCCGGAAAGACGGAGGTGAACGGTTCGCGCGTCAGTTGCCGCTCAGAGGCGATGCCGATTTCGGCAACTGCACCACGCAGACGCGCTTTGACGGGACTTCCAGGCTCTCCGCACACGTGCCGATTCGTGAGCGCATAGGTTGTATGGCCGTCGGTCACGAGACATCCCACGCTCGCGGTGCGTTCGACACCCTGCGCCTGCGCAAGCAGCGGGCATCCGCCGCCGATATAGGTCGAGGGCCAGCGGGTATCGGTCGGAGCGTTTGTTGACGGCTCGGTTTCCTGCACTGCCACGACGCAAACCGGAACTGCGCGGCCGTCCGGCATATAAAGCGTACGCGGCACCATATGGTCTGGGTCGACCTTGCCAAATCCGAATTCCGTCGCATCTACCCAGTTGCGCACGAGCACGATGACTGCAGGCCACGAATACGGACGCACTTCCGAATTGTCGAACGTACGAATGCCTTTCTCGAGCGGCGAACGGCTTCCGTCGGAATCGGCATTGTCCCCGGGCCACGGGTCGTCTTTCCGGATCAGGTAGAGACCCACAGCAGTGCCTACGACGTTCGCCTTGTTCGACAGATGCCAGTGGTAAAGCTCTCTGGCTTCGAGCAAGTCCTTCAGTGAGAGGCTCTGGAAATTCTGCTGCGTGGACAGTGGGCTCATCTCATCACCTTCGCGAGTTCGACCAGGAGCGGCCGGTTAGGATGCGCGTCGTGGGACGAGAAACTGTCCACTTCGCACGTTCGCATTCAGGTTGGATGACCCATGTGACAACTTCGCGAAAGCATCGCTGGCGAGGTCGCAACGCGGGCTTTCCAGGTCGCGGCGGACCGCAGATGATCTAATCGCCCCTTGATTTAGAGGAACATCGTGCGGGTGGCGCAAGGAACACGTCTCAGTCCCTTGCGCGCTGCTAACAAGTCAGAAGGCGCGCGAGCGGAGCGCCGCGACCGCCTGCTTTCATCCTTTCGCGGGGCGCCCCGTCTTCACCGCCTCTACCGCGGTCACGGCTGCCAGAAGACGTTTCAACGCCGCGGCCTCGAGCATGATCAGCCCCGCTCGCAACAGCTCACTCTTTTTGACGGATACGCCCGCGTCCAGACATTTCTGCTTCAAGGCCGCGATTTTTTCGTAGTCGGATTTCGGCATCGTAAAGCTGTCTCGCACCACCTTTTCCTTTCTGGCACGACGGGGCTTCTGTTCAGCCTGCGCCTTTACTTCTTCCTGCTTCGAAGCAGCGGCGCGCTTTGCTTTCGGTGCCGTTTTCGTCGGGACAGGATTGTTGGTTGCAGGCTGCTCGGCAGGTACGGCCTGCGATACGTTATCGCTTTGCTGACCTTTCGAATTCTTGGGGAAATGAAACGCCTTTTTTGTTGGCTGTCGTAGAGTCGGTGCGGCCATGGCTGATCCTTTTTTAAGAGTAACGGTATAAACAGTATATACGGTTATTTCTCTGGGAAGTGGTCGATAAGTGGTCTATGGATGTGCCGCGTGCGCCGCGCGCTTCGTGACTTCGGCGCCGGTTGCGTATGCCCCCCCTTCCAGTCTCGCCGCTCACACCTGCACATCGTCTGGGGCGGCGAAGAATCGGTCCTTGACCGTCTCGACCCAGTATCATGTCGCATCGTCGCCGATCGGTTTGCCGTGCCGCGAAGGCCCATCGCCGTTGCGGTTGGAGACTCTGGACGCGGGCCTGCCGCGCCCCCGGGAGGAGCCGGCGTCGTTGACTTGGCGTGCTTCGTCCCGTATCGTTAAATGGACCCTTGGAGTGAGAGGTGTGCCTGCGTCAACCGCTCGCACATATGCAACCAGCCTTGCTTTGTGGCACTCTCCGGTCCCCATCATCTTTGGATAGCAGCATGCCTGGTTACACTGGCGAGCTTGCCCGACGGCCTGCCCGGGCACCCGATTACGCAGCCGAAAATCAGGCCCTCGTCGCTCTAGCCCGGGCCCAGGCTGGTTCGCGCGAAGAACTTCTCCAGGCAATTGCAGACACCGCGCTGTTGCTGTGCTCGGCGGGCAGCGCAGGCATCAGCCTCATCGAGCAGCAACAAGGCGAGCAGGTGTTCCGCTGGCTTGCCGTATCAGGACTCTGTGCGGGCCTTCAGGGAAAAACGACCGCATGGGAAGACTGCCCCTGCGGAGTAACTTTGCGGGCCGGCACCGCCCAGTTGTTTGTCGAGCCACAGACGCAATTCCCGTGTTTGTCATTCCCTGGCATAAGCGTCCCGGAAGGTGTCGTTGTTCCTATCAATGTAGGAGGCAAGGACCTCGGTGCGATATGGGTCATGTCCCACCGTGACGACCGCCGATTCGACCTCGAAGACGCCCGGCTGTTATCGAATCTTGCCGTCTTCGCGGGCTCTTCGCTGACAATCGTTGACGCACGCGATATCAGCGAGGAAAGCGAGCGCAGGCAAAACGAATTCATCGCGATGCTCGGGCACGAACTGCGAAATCCGATGGCGCCGATCGACAGTGCGATTGGCGCGGCCAGGCATCTGTGCGCCGACAACCAGCGAGCGGCCCGCGTGCTGGATATCGCACACAGGCAGATGCGCCACCTGCGCACTCTCGTAGACGACCTGCTAGACGCCGCGCGCCTGCAGCACGGAAAGCTCACCATCAAGCTCAGCGACACATCGTTCAACGACATTGCGTTCGATGCGCTGTCGGCAATCAGGCATCACATTGAAGCGCGCAAGCATAAGCTGACGGTCACCGGCCTCGACGAGCAGCTTCCTGTCCGTGCCGATCATGTGCGGTTGAGTCAGGCTCTCGGCAATTTGCTGTCGAACGCCGCAAAGTACACCGCAGTCGGCGGCGATATCCGGATGAGCGTGAGCATCGAGCCTTCGAATTCCACTGACGGCGTCTCTGACTCGGTGCTCGTCGAGATTCAGGACAATGGCATCGGTATCGAAAGCGTCGCTCAGCAACAGATATTCGAACTGTTTGCCCAAGGAGCGAGAGGCGCAGCGCGGGCAGACGGCGGCCTCGGCATCGGACTCGCCGTTGCCAAACGCATGGTGGAACTCCATGACGGCGAAATCTTGTTGCGCAGCGACGGTCCAGGAAGCGGTACGACGGTACGCCTACGACTACCGATACTGAGGCCGGTCGCTGATGCGCACATCGCTCAGCAGGTGCAAGCGCGTGCGGAGACGAAACGGGCGCGACTGATGGTCGTCGACGACAATCGCGACGCGTTGGAGGCACTCGGGCTTCTGCTCGAAGTGGAAGGTCATGAAGTCACCACGTCGGACAATGGCATCGACGCAATCAAGCTGATGTCAGAGCGCCGCCCGGACATCGCACTGATCGATATCGGAATGCCGGTGATGGACGGATTCGAGGTCGCACGCCTCGTCCGGTTGAATCCAGAACTTAACGGCATCGTGCTGGTGGCACTCACCGGCTACGCAGCCGAATCCGACAAGTCCCGAGCGCTTGCCGCTGGTTTCGATTTCCACCTGACCAAGCCGCTTTCGCTGGACAAACTCGAATACATCCTGTCCAACCGGTCCGAAGGCACGCTTAGCGGCATGGTTTGAAGCCTGGGTGCCGCGCACCGGTTTGTATCGCCATCGTTTTGTTCTGATCCACAGCTCCCTCTGATCGGCCGGCGCTTTCGCAACAGCCGCGGCATGCGGCTTGCTACGCCTTCAAAACCCTCGACGTCCCACTAGTCGCCCTCCGTACCGCCCGCCTCGTGGCGGGATTGACGCTGCAATGACGGCGTGCGGCTTGTGTCGTTCTGAAATTGCACGACCCGGCAGTCCCTCGAAAAACGATAATTTGCGGAGTTCACGGAGCCGATGCAGACATCTCATCCAGCGCACCCGGTAGCAATATTCCTCGGCAAGACGCGTTTCGCTGCCGACGATCCGCTCGCCCTCGGCGCTGTATTGGCGGACCTCATCGAACACGAGTTCGATCGCGCGCCCCGCATGCCGCTGCCCGGTCAGGGCGAGACTCTTTCGCGTTGGCGTGTTCTCGCCGATGTCGCGGCGCACGATCTGGGGCTCGTGAAACTGTACGAGGGCCACACCGACGCCCTGGCGATCCTCGCGGAACTCCATGGCCCCACGCCGCCGAGTGGGAGCAAATGGGGCGTCTGGGCGGCCGAATCACCCAACGCGCGCGTCCGCGCAACACGACAAACAACCGGAAGCAATGGTGCCGACGTGGTCCTTGAAGGCATCAAAGCGTGGTGTTCGGGGGCAGGCGTTCTCAGCCATGCACTCGTGACCGCGTGGCTCGACGATCAACCAGTGCTCGTTGCTGTCGCAATGAATCACCCTTCCGTTTCGATCGATACCTCGAACTGGCTGGCCGTCGGTATGCAGGCCACGGCAAGCGCAGACGTGACTTTTCGCGGCACGCCCGCGACGCTCGTTGGCAACGCCCATGCCTATGTGAATCGGCCCGGCTTCTGGCATGGCGGCGCCGGCATCGCGGCGTGCTGGTACGGAGCTGCGGCGCGCATCGGCGAAGTGCTGCGTGACGCCTGCCGTCAGCACGCAGACCCGCACCGCCTCGCACATCTGGGAGCAGTCGATTGCGCGCTGGCAGGCGCGGCGTCAGTGCTGCGGGAAACGGCCGCGCATATCGACGCGCATCCTCACGCCATCGTGCAACGCGAGGCACTGCGTGCGCGGCTGGTCGTCGAAGACGCAGCGACTGCCGTGATGCGTCACACCACGCGCGCACTCGGCGCCGGACCGCTATGCCGCAACGGCCGTTTCGCCCGCGCGATGGCCGACCTGCCCGTGTTCATTCGACAAAGTCACGCGGAGCGCGATCTGGCGGCGCTCGGCGAAACGCTCCTTCAAGAAGGTGGCGGCAGCACGCACACGTGCGAACCGGAGAACTCCCCGTGGACGCTATGACGCGCGACGCCGACCGCTATTTCGATGACCTGTACAAACACAGCGACGATCCGTGGAACCTGCGCAACGGCTGGTACGAACGCCGCAAGCGCTCGCTCACGCTCGCCGCTTTGCCACGCGAACGTTACCGCAATGCGTTTGAGCCCGGATGCGCAAACGGCGAATTGACCGCCGAACTCGCGACGCGTTGCGGCGCGCTACTTGCCGTCGACCTGCACGAGCGCGCGGTGCATGCCGCTCGCGAGCGCGTGGCGCACGCGCCGCACGTGCGCGTCGAGCAATGCTCGGTGCCGCGAGAATGGCCGACGCAAAGCGGACCGTTTGACCTGATCGTCGTGAGCGAACTGGCCTATTACCTCGACGACAGCGAACTGGAAACGCTCGCCGCACGGATCGCCGACACGCTCTCGTCCGACGGCACACTGCTCGCGTGTCACTGGCGCTGGCCCTTCGCCGAGGCGTTGCAGGAGACTACCAAGGTGCATGCGCTACTCGATACGCGTTGTGGCTTGACGCGGCTTGTGCATCACGAGGAAGCCGATTTCATCGTCGATGTCTGGTCGCGCGATGCGCGCTCGGTAGCGCAACATGAGGGCCTTTTATGATTGGCGTCGTCGTTCCCGCACACAACGAAGAGGCGCTGCTCAAGCCCTGCCTGATAGCGCTCGCCGAGGCGTCGTGCCATCCCCTGCTTGACGGCGAAGCTGTGCGAATCGTGGTCGTGCTGGACGCGTGCGACGACCGCACCGGCGTCATTGCACATGCGCATGGCGCACAGACGCTGAGCGTAAGCGCGCGCAACGTCGGCATAGCACGCGCGGCCGGCGCCGATCTGCTGCTGGCCGAGGGGGCGCGCTGGCTGGCCTTCACCGACGCCGACAGCCGCGTCTCGCCGGGCTGGCTCGCCGCGCAGCTCGCGCTGGGCGCCGACGCTGTTTGCGGCTCGATCGCCGTGGACGACTGGAGCGAGCATCCGCAGAGCGTGCGCGACTTCTTTCGCGCAACCTACATGGATGCGGACGGCCACCGGCATGTGCATGGCGCCAATCTCGGCGTCAGTGCACAGGCCTATCTTCGCGCGGGCGGTTTTCCGCCCTGTGCGTGCAGCGAAGACGTGGGGCTTGTCGATCGCCTGATCGCTACGGGCGCACAGATCGCATGGAGCGCAGCACCGCGCGTCGTGACGAGCGCGCGAACGGCGGTACGCGCTCGCGGCGGCTTTGGCGATACGCTCGTCTCATGGGCGGCGAACTAGCGCGCTGATCTTTCGCGTCGCTATGCATTGCCGCGAAAAAATGGAGCAATCTCCATTCAGAACGGACTGATGCCGGACATGCCGCCATCGACTGCGAGGTCGGCGCCGGTCACGTACCCCGATGCATTCGACGCAAGAAAAAGAATCGCCGCAGCAACCTCGGCGGGTTCGGCCGGCCGCTTCATGGGAATGACATTCGACCATTCCAACAGTTGCGCGTCGGATATGCCCAGCGTATCGAAGATCGGCGTATGGGCCACTCCCGGTGAAATGCTGTTCACCCGCACGCCGAATTCGACCAGATCGGCTGCAAAGCATTTTGCCAGCGAGACCACCGCCGCTTTCGAAGCGCAATATGCGGAAAAATTCTTTGTGCCCTGACTGGCCGCGAGCGACGCCACGAGGACGATCGACGCAGGTCGGGCGAGAAACGGCAACGCCTCTCGAACAGTCGAGAAAACGCCCCCGACATTGATGTCGAGAAGTTCGGAAAATTGCTCCAGCGTCGTCTCGCGCAGCGGAGTTTGCCGGGAGATGCCTGCGTTCGCGACCACCACATCGACATTGCATTTGAAACGGCCGACCGCTGTCTGATATAGCCGTTGCATGTCTTCCGGGTTCGCGGCATTCGCCATGACCGGCAACGCGTTCTCGCCGAGTTTGTCCGCGGCCTGCTGGAGTTTTTCCGCGTTACGCCCGCTGATCACCACGCGCGCGCCTTCGGCTATAAACCGTTCAGCGGTTGCAAAGCCTATACCGCTGCTGCCGCCCGTCACCACTGCCAGAGCATGGTCGAGTTGCATTGCGTTATCCCCGCAAGTTGACGACTAACGCACGGCCTGGCCGGATTGCGCGCGTCGTGTGGCCGGTGCCCTGCAGATCGTTCGCAATGAAAACCGCACCCGCTCCAAAACGCTGCGCTGTGTCGCGCGCTTGCACGCTGATTTCCAGTTCGCCTTCGAGAACCACGACATATTGCCGTGATGGCGGGTTGTGCCAGCCGAGAAAGTAATCACCGTCGAATTCATGCATGAGCACGCTTTCGCATGGCAGCGGCGAAGACAGCGAGACGGCAACGCCCTTGAACAACACCGGACTAGTCTCGAAGTCCTGGATAGTCCTGAAGTTCGAATGTCCGTCGGCGCCCGCGTATATCTCGATGCATTCCATCGGATCTCCTTTTCTCGTCGACGAACAGGTGCAAGCGGTTCGGCATATGTGCAGACGATTCCACACGGCCATCAACCGCTTGCGGACAAAAATCGAGTCTAGGAGGTGAAACGCAAAAGATCACGCAGGCGCTTTGTGAACTGACTACGCGTTGAAGCCACCGTCGATCGTCAGGCTCGCACCGGTGACGAACCCGGCGTCCGGTCCGACAACATAAGCCACCATGCCGGCGATCTCATCAGGATGTGCATGACGCGGCAGTGCCATGAGGCCATGCAATGCCGATGCAAAGTCGCCGCTTTCCGGATTCATGTCGGTGTCGGTCGGGCCAGGCTGCACGTTGTTGACTGTGATCCCGCGCGGGCCAAGGTCGCGTGCAAGGCCTTGAACCAGTCCTCGCAGCGCCGACTTGCTCATCGCATAAGCAGCGCCGCCCGCAAAAGGCATACGCTCCGCATTGCAACTGCCGATGTTGACGATGCGCCCGCCATTCCCCATGTGCGGAAGCACCGCCTTGATGGCGACGAACACCCCGCGCACATTGACTTCCAGCGTCTTGTCGAAGTCTTCCAGCGAGAAGGTGTCGACCGGGCCCATCAACAGCACACCGGCGTTATTGACCAGAATGTCGATCTTGCCGAGCGCCGCCGCTGCTTCGTCGACGGCGCGCGTCAGTGCCGCTGGGTCGCCTGCGTCGGCCTGCAGCGCGATGGCACGCCCGCCCTCAGCCGTGATGCTTTCCGCGAGATCGTTCGCGATCGCCGCCGAGCCTTTGTAGGTGAACGCGACAGCCGCACCGTCGCGCGCTAACCGTCGCACGATGGCGGCTCCGATTCCGCGGCCGCCGCCGGTCACAAACGCCACTTTGCCGTTGAGGGTTGAGTTCATGATGTCGTTCCTTGTTGAATTGAGTGCATGAAGTATGGGCTCGACACCTGGTTACCGGTAGCGTCTGATGTAGAGTTGGTCTTTCAACCATTTGTATCAAATCGCGATGGAAGCGTTGAACTCGATCGAGTCGTTCGTCCTTAGCGCGGAGTCGGGCAGCTTTTCGGCAGCCGCCCGGCGACTCGGCCTCACGCCCGCGGCGGTCAGCAAGAACGTGGCTCGCCTCGAGGCGTCGCTCGGGCTGCGTCTGTTTCAGCGCACCACGCGGAACCTCACGCTCACGGCGGCCGGCGAACGTTTCCTGCGGGACGTGGCCGATCCGTTCTCCGCGGTTCGCGATGCCATTGCAAATGCAGCCACGCATGAGGGCAAGCCGTCCGGCGCGCTGAAGGTCAGCATGGCGCTGGCATTCGGTCGCGAGTATCTGCTGCCGTTGCTCGGCGAGTTTCTTGAACGCTACCCGGCGATCATTCCCGACTGGCACTTCGACAATCGCCCGGTCGATCTGGTCGCGGGCGGTTTCGACGCGGCGATCGGCGGCGGCATCGAACTCACGCCGGGAGTCGTCGCACGCGAACTCGCGCGGACTCACGTCATCGTGGCAGCATCCCCTTCGTACATGGCGAAACGGGCAATGCCGCGTCATCCCGGCGATCTAACCGACTTCGACGGCATCGTACGGCGCTCGGCGACCTCGGGACGTCTGCGTTCATGGACGCTGCGTAACCAGGTCGGCGAGCAGGCCGAGGCCGAGTGCCGTCCGAGGATGATTTTCGACGACCCCGAGGCGATGGCTCACGCGGCCATGCTAGGCCACGGCGTCGCATTTCTTCCGATGCCGCATGCGGCGCGCTGGCTCGCGAGCGGGGCGCTGGTCCGCCTGCTACCCGGCTGGTACGCGGACCACGGACCGATTTCGATCTACTATTCGAACAAGAAGCTCCTCCCCGAAAAAACGCGTGTGTTTATCGACTTCGTGGTCGCTGCTTTTCGGGAGCAGAGGCTCGCGTCCAAGTTCGACGCGCGATAACACGAGACGCCCGACCCATCTGTCATCGCGACTCGACAGCCGCGAATCTGCTCGTTGCACGCCGCGCGAGGGAAAACCCCTAAACCGTGAAGCGGGCTCGTCCGCCCCCGCCACGCATGGGCCTCGGCATCGCATGCCTCGAATCGTTACCCTCACGATAACGAACGCCTGGCGAACGTCATTGAACGGTCATCTCGCGCTCCCATAGACTCGCGCCATATTCAAAAGAATTAGCAACCGCCTTGCGTGAGGTCAGAGCAAGCACATGGCGAGCTCGATCCGACAGCTTTTGCATGAGACACGGGACAGGAGACACGAATGATCATTTATGGAACTGCGCTGCTTGCTTTCTGCCACCTCGCCGGTCTGTTTCTCGGCGACCTGCTCGGGGTCGCCATCGGCGTGAAGACGAACGTTGGCGGGGTCGGCATCGCGATGCTGCTGCTGATCTTCCTGCGGCTCTATCTGCACGGTAAGGGTCTGCTGCCCAAGGAGACGGAAGCAGGCGTGGGCTTCTGGGGCGCAATGTACATCCCCGTCGTCGTCGCGATGGCGGCCAACCAGAACGTCGTCGCCGCGCTCAAAGGCGGCCCCGTCGCGCTGCTTTCGGCACTGGGCGCGGCAGCCTTGTGCGCCATCTGTATTGCTGTGCTCTCACGCACCGGTCGCGACAGCACGTCGTTCATCGGCAGCCCGCAACCCGAAGAAATCTGAAGCAGGAGCCAGCCATGATCCAGATGCTCGACAAAGTACTGATACACAACGGCCTCGTCACGGCGTTCGCGCTGGTTGGGCTCATCATGTGGGTGTCGTCGGTGATTTCGCGCAAGCTCACGTTCGGGCGCGTGCACGGCTCCGCGATCGCCATCGTGATCGGACTCGTGCTCGCTTACTTCGGCGGCGTCTTCACCGCAGGCCAGAAAGGTCTGGCGGACCTGCCGCTCTTCGCCGGCGTGGGCCTGATGGGCGGCGCGATGCTGCGGGACTTCGCAATCGTCGCGACGGCCTTCGAGGTGCAGGCCACCGAAGCGCGCAAGGCGGGGCTCATCGGCGTCGTCTCGCTGCTGCTCGGCACGGTGCTGCCGTTCATTGTGGGCGCAAGCGTCGCTCACGCGTTTGGCTACACCGATGCGGTCAGCATGACGACCATCGGCGCGGGTGCGGTGACCTACATCGTCGGACCCGTGACGGGCGCGGCGATCGGTGCAAGCTCGGACGTGATCGCGCTCAGCATCGCGACGGGCCTCATCAAGGCGATCATCGTCATGATCGGCACGCCGCTCGCGGCCGGCTTCATGGGACTCAGGACGCCCCGCTCCGGAATGATCTTCGGCGGCCTTGCGGGCACGGTGAGCGGCGTGAGCGCGGGACTGGCGGCCACCGACCGGCGGCTCGTTCCTTATGGCGCGCTGATCGCCACGTTTCATACGGGCGTGGGCTGTCTGCTCGGACCCTCGCTGCTGTTCTTCACGACGCGCGCTCTGGTCGGCGGCTGACTTGATCGCAGCGGTTTCGCGGGTGATGTGGTGACTCTTGTGAGCCGTCATGCACCGCCTCGCGGGACAATCGCAAGCGGCCACGAACACGGGCACTCACTGCTATGCGCACGACAAAGCCGCGGTCCAAAACCTCAGCCGGCGTTTCTTGTTCGAAGACGGCACACGGCCATGAGCGCGAGCAGATTCGGATCGCGCTCGCGTGCTCGCAGGAAGCTGACGCCGATCGTCTGGCGCATCATGTATTGCGGTTTAAGCGGGATGAACTGCACCTTGTCGCCGAATACGCCTCGCACGCGGCCGGGCAACAGCGTATAGCCGACGCCTCCGCTTACCAGGTTCATCAGCGAATAGATGTCGCCTACTCGCATCGTCACGTTGGGCGTGAATTCGGCGACGCGAAATGCTTCCTGGAAGCCGTGATAGGTCGCAAACCCCTCGCCTAGCGAAACGAAGGTTTCGTCGCGGCAGTCGCGCAGATCGACGGCATCGAGGTTTGCATACGGCGAATCCGCGGGCGCGGCGAAGAAAATATCGTCTTCGAAAAGCGGGATCGATTCGACCTCGGGCTCGGCGTCGGGCAACGCCATCAGTGCCGCATCGATCGCGCCCTGCTTGAGCTTCTCGATCAGTTCGGCATTCGGACCGAGCACCAGTTCGACCTGAAGTGCCGGCCGCCGCACCTTGAGGTCGACAACGATGCCCGGCACGGTCCTGATAGTCAGCGAATACAGCGAGCCGATCTTCAGGCGATCCGACGAATAACCCGCGGCCTCGCGCGTCGCCCGGATGCCGTCGGACATCAGCGTGATGACTTCTTGCGCGACGTCGGCGAGCATTTGCGCCGCATCGGTGGATTTCAGATTGCGGCCTTCATGGCGAAACAGTGCGCAGCGCACACCCTGTTCGAGCGAGTGCAGCGCGCGATGCACGCTGACCGTGCTTACGTTCAACGCCTCGGCCGCCTTCGCAAGACTGCCGGTCTGCATGAATGCGAGCAGCACTTCCAGTTTGCGGAAGGTAATCTCATCGTCGATTCGGTCGCGCATGTCGAGCTGTGGAACGGTCGAAACCGTCGATTATCGGCTCGCGAGCGCCTGCGGCAAATAGCGTTATTCCCTCACGGGCTGAGCGAAGCAGCCGGCGCGGGCACGGGTTGCGTCAATTGCTTGAGCTGCGGCAGTTGCGTCAGTTGTGTTAGTTACGTCAGTTGCGCGGCTGATGGCGCTGCCAGTACCACCCAGGTACCTGATGCAGTTCGCTCAACAGCTTGCTGCGGCGATGTTCCCGCCGATAGTGACCTACAGTGAAGACGACCGCGATCAGGAGGACCGTTACACCCATGACGATGCTAATCAATTCTTCGTTCATTACCGCCCTTCGTTCAGTACAAAGTTCTGGCCGTGACTGCTGCACGCTCAGCGCTTTCGCGCCACCGCGTTGAGCATGGAATGGCCCGCGCCGGTCACATGCAGGCGCTGGTGCCCGCAAGCGAGTTCCTCAAGGGCGACCAGTTGACGTTCAAGCAGCGTGTCGAGTTCTTGCCTACACATGTCGATCTGGTCGGGCGCGGCCTTGACCAGCATCAGCGTGGCGAACTCTTTTGGACTCAGCATGGGTTGTCTCTCACAAATTTTGTATTAATAAAGACGGAAGAACGAATTACCTGCGGGCCGTTCCACTCCGGTAAATTTCGACATTTATCTCGGCTTTTCGCTAATGCGAGGCGGAGATGCATCGGGTGAACATTCTAAACTGAAAGGTACGGTGGTTATCAATCGAATAAACCATCGACGCGTACAGACGATAGCCGTTATATAAACATATGATATGCGGCTTTATGAAACGCCCGATGCGTCTTGGATTCATCCGCACGCCTACCTGAGCGTGCGCTGCAGTCAGTTGACATGAGTAATTCAGCAATTCGCCAGATGTCAATCACGTGTCAACGGCCAAATTAAAAGAGCAAAAATAAATCGACACTTAATTACTTGGCAAAATGTCCGACGATGTTCGAATTAGTCCAAACAATTAATAATCCGCGGCACGCTAATTTTTGCGAGTCGCGAATTTCCCGTAAAAGACATTCATCAGCTTGCGTGGCTGTCACCGCATAACAGCCTTATCTGCCTGTAACATTCAGCTGCAGCGCAAGGTCGCGCTCGGGCGGAAGCCTATCGCCCGTCGGCAGTTGGTTTGTCGCGATATAGGCCCGGATCTGATCCCCGATCAGGTGATAGAGCCGACGCGGCTGTACCGATTTGAGTTCCATGGTCCGAATCCCTGACATACTCAACTGGCCTGACCAAGTACGGTGAAATCACGGGCAAAAGCGCGGGGTTGGCTTGATACCGTGCGTACCAGCCACCCGTCAACTCCGTATTTACCCGCAAATCGTCAAAGTGGCTTGACCAATTCTGACAGGGAAAGTTATTCTACGTTCAGCGAATACAAGGCTAGTTCAGCTTCTGTCCCGGTTTCGATGACATCACGCGGCAACGGCGCCGCTATCAGCGGTAGCCATCCACGCTCTCGCACACGATGTTTCTGTCCTGCTCCAACTTTTCGATAAAAAAGCCCACATAGGTCATTTAGTCATGCTTACAGTTGTCTGCGAGAAGCCCGGCACTCTTCGATCCGAAACGCGCTCGATTCCCGAACGCGGGCCGGGCGAAGTATTGCTGAGGGTCAGGCGCGTCGGTGTGTGCGGGACCGACATGCACATCTTCACGGGCAATCAACCGTACCTTGAATACCCACGCGTAATGGGCCACGAACTGTCGGCCACTGTCGAGGCAGCCGACGCGGAGTCCGGCCTCGCTGCCGGCGATGCAGTCTATGTCATGCCTTATCTGTCCTGCGGCACATGTATTGCCTGCCGCAACGGCAAAACCAATTGTTGCGTGAACATCAAAGTACTCGGCGTGCATCGTGACGGCGCAATGACCGAATATCTGAGCGTACCCGCTCAATTCGTTCGCAAAGCGGAAGGCGTTACGCTCGATCAGGCCGCGATGGTCGAATTCCTCGCCATTGGCGCGCACGCTGTCCGACGCGCGGACGTGAGCGCCGGTCAGCGCGTGCTGGTCGTCGGCGCGGGGCCCATCGGCATGGCTGCGATGATCTTCGCGGGCCTTCGGGGCGCAACGGTCACCGCGCTCGACTCGAGAGCAGACCGCTTGGAGTTCTGTTCCGCGAAGCTAGGCGTGGCAGCGTCGGTCGCCCTCGGTAATGGCGACATTGAAGCGCTGAGCGAGCTGACGGACGGCGAGTTCTACGATGTGGTGTTCGATGCAACCGGCAATCCGGACGCCATGCGCCGTGGCTTCGAATTCATCGCACACGGCGGAAAATATGTGCTGATCTCCGTCGTGAAGGACGTCATATCGTTTTCGGATCCGGAGTTCCACAAGCGCGAAGCAACGCTGCTGGGAAGCCGCAACGCGACGCTCGAAGATTTCGACACGGTACTCGATGCGATGCGTGCGGGCAAAATCCCCGACGCCGCTTTGAACACGCATCGCTTGCAGTTGTCGTCGCTTCCCGCCGATTTCTCGAAGCTGCTCGATCCGTCAGCAGGCGTCGTGAAAGCCATCGTCGAATGCTAACGAACGGAAACCGCGCATGACCAACACGCCCTGTCCAATCCTTCAGTTCGGGACCAGCCGATTCTTGCAGGCACACGTCGATCTGTTCGTCTGCGAAGCCGCGCGTCGCAATCCGGATGACGCGCTCGGAAAGATCGCGATGGTGCAGACCACTGCGAGCACGCAAAGTCGCGCGCGCATCGACGCAATCCGCGCAAACGCGCGCTACCCTGTCCGCATTCGCGGCTTGCATCGCAAGGAAACCGTCGATCTGACCATCGAGTGCGACAGCGTTGCGCAAGCGCTGCATGCCGACGACGATTGGCCGCTATTGCTCGAATACATTCGCGACGAAGTGAAAGTGATCGTTTCGAATACCGCGGACAACGGCTATGCGCTCTTTGCTGAAGACACCGCCTCGGTACTTGACGGCTGCACAGCGCCACGCGGCTTTGCGGCGAAGCTGGCCGTTCTGTTGCACGAACGCTATCGCGCGGGCGGCAAGGCAATCACGCTGCTGCCGTGCGAACTGGTTTCGCGCAATGGCGACGTATTGCGAGATCTGGTGCTTTCGGTCGCGCGCGGCTGGCAAATGGACGCTGACTTTCTGCGCTATCTGACGAACGATTGCATCTGGGTCAATTCGCTCGTCGACCGGATCGTCTCCGAAGCCATCGAGCCCGTCGGCGCCGTGGCCGAGCCGTACGCTTTATGGGCGATCGAACAGCAGGAAGGCATGGTCTTGCCCTGCCGTCATGAAAGCATCGTGGTGACCGACAATCTGGCGCACTATGAACGCCTGAAGCTTTTCCTGCTGAACCTCGGTCATACGATGCTGGCGCAATGCTGGCTCGATTCGCAAGGCGATCCGACCACTACCGTCCTCGACGGCATGCGAAACGAATCGTGGCGCGCAACGCTCGAATCGACATGGACCGACGAGGTGCTTCCCGTGTTCGAAGCGCTGGGCCAGAGTGAGATTGCGACGAAGTATCTCGACGATGTGCGAGACCGCTTCAGCAATCCGTTTCTGGCGCACCGTCTTGCCGATATCGCCAACAACCACCAGGAAAAGAAACAGCGCCGGCTCAAACCCGTTGTCGAACTCGCCAGCGAACTCCGCGTGCGGGTCGAGCAAAAGCATCTCAAGGCCGCACTAGCCGGTGCCTAGTCGTTCATAATCGTTGGCACTGGTCTTATCAAAGCAGGCGGCCCGGCTCCCGGCAAGAGGCCGCCATAAATAAGTAAAGGAGACAATATGCGCAACATGCGTTGGATAGTGATACTGCTGTGCTTTCTTGCGATCGCGATCAACTACATCGACCGCGCGAATATGGCCGTGGCGGCGCCCGCCATCCAGAAAGCGCTGGATATCGGCCCCGCTCAAATGGGTCTTATCCTGAGCGGCTTCTTCTGGACCTACGCGTTGATGCAGATGCCGTTCGGCTGGTTCGTCGATCGCATCGGTGCGCGCATCGCATTGCCGCTCGCGGTGGGCTGGTGGTCGCTGTTCACGGCGCTGACCGCGGCAGCGACCAGCGTCGGCGCCATGTTCGGTTGCCGTCTGCTGCTAGGCATCGGCGAAGCCGGCGCCTATCCTTCGTGCGCGAAGCTCGTGAGTCAATGGTTCAAGCCCGCACAACGCGCGCTTGCCACAAGCATCTTCGACAGCGGATCGCGGGTCGGGTCCGCACTGTCCATTCCGGTGGTGGCGCTCATCATCAGTGGGCTTGGCTGGGAAGCGTCGTTCGTCATCACGGGTGTGGTCGGCTTCGTGTGGGTTCTCGGATGGTTCCTGGTCTACCGGAATCCTTCGCGCGGCGATCTGACCGGCGAGTCCGATGGAGATGCCCCGCAAACCGCCGGTCCCGGGCGGAAGGTTCCGTGGCTCTCGCTCTTCAGGCATCGCACGCTGTGGGGCATGATGCTCGGCTTCTTCTGCCTGAACTTCGTCATCTATTTCTTCATTACCTGGTTTCCCAGCTATCTCGTCCAGACGCGCGGTTTTTCGCTGAAGTCGCTCGGCACGCTCGGCATGATTCCGGCGTTGATGGCGATTCCTAGCGGCTGGCTCGGCGGCTTCGTATCCGACGCGCTGTATCGCCGCGGCTGGAGCCTCACCAAGGCCCGCAAGACCTGCATGGTCGCCGGTATGCTGCTGTCGTCGGTCATCACGCTATGCGCGTTCACGACGAACATCTACCTGATGCTCGCCTTTTTCGGCATTGCTTATGGAAGCCTCGCTTTTGCCGCTGCGAGCATCTGGTCGCTGCCCGCCGACGTCGCTCCTACGCCCGATCACGTCGCCTCTATCGGCGGCATCCAGAATTTCGCGTCTAATTGCGCCGGCATTGTGATCACCACGTTCACGGGCCTGATGGTTTCGTTGACGCACGGCTCGTTCACGATTCCACTGTGCGTGGCGGGAGGATTTTGCGTACTCGGCGCGTTCAGCTACCTCGTCATTGTGCAAAAAATCGAGCCGTTGCCCGTCGAAGGCGATGCATACGACGCCGAACGCAGCCACGCTCATTCAACGGTATGAACATCATGTCCAGTCAATCAACGCAATCCGATCCTGCAGTCATTCGCCTGCATGCAAACGACGACGTCGTCATCGCAACCCGGCAGTTGATGTCGGGCGCGCGCATCGCGTCGGAAGATCTCGTCATCGCCGGACTGATTCCGCCCGGCCACAAGATCGCGACACGCGCTATCGCTGCAGGCGAGCCGGTCAAACGCTACAACCAGATCATCGGAGTAGCAACGCAACCGATCCAGCGTGGCCAGCACGTCCACGTTCAGAATCTGGGCATGGCCGAGTTTTCGCGCGCTCACGAGTTCGGCGTGGCGGTGCATGCAACGCAATACGCCGCCGAGCCCGCGACCTTCATGGGCATTCGTCGCGCCGATGGACGAGTTGCAACACGCAACTACATCGGCGTGTTGACGAGTGTGAACTGTTCGGCCACCGTCGCGCGTGCCATCGCCGATCACTTCCGGCGCGACGTGAATCCGCATGCGCTCGCCGACTATCCGAATGTCGACGGCGTCGTCGCATTGACGCACGGGCTAGGCTGCGGCATCGACACACTCGGCGAGGGGCTTGCGGTTCTGCGCCGCACGCTTGCCGGATATGCGGTTCATCCGAACTTCCACTCGGTGCTGTTCGTCGGGCTTGGCTGCGAGACGAACCAGATTGCAGGCGTGCTCGAGTCTGCCGGATTGAAGGACACGGAACAGTTGCGCAGCTTCACGATTCAGGATTCCGGCGGATCGAAGAAGACAATCGAGCGCGGCATCGCGATGGTCAACGAGATGCTCGCCGACGCTAACCGTGTGAAGCGCGAGCCGTTGCCGGCATCGCATCTGATCGTCGGTCTGCAATGCGGCGGGTCCGACGGATATTCCGGTATTTCGGCCAATCCCGCGCTGGGTGCTGCGGTCGATCTTTTGGTGCAGCACGGCGGCACGGCGATTCTCTCGGAGACGCCGGAAGTGTACGGCGCGGAACATCTGCTCACGCGGCGCGCCGTCAGTCGCGCGGTCGGCGAAAAACTGCTGGCACGCATTGCGTGGTGGGAAGAGTATTGCGCGAGAAACGGTGCGGCGCTCGACAACAATCCCTCTGCGGGAAACAAGGTCGGCGGCCTGACGACGATACTCGAGAAGTCGCTCGGCGCGGTGGCCAAAGGCGGCACGACAAACCTCGTCGACGTGTATCAGTACGCCGAGCGCATCGACGCGAAGGGATTCGTCTTCATGGATTCGCCCGGCTACGACCCGGTGTCCGCAACGGGCCAGGTCGCGGCGGGTGCCAACCTGATCTGCTTCACGACAGGGCGCGGTTCGGCCTACGGCTGCGCGCCCTCTCCTTCGTTGAAGCTGGCGACGAATACCGCGCTGTGGGAACGGCAGGAAGACGACATGGACATTAACTGCGGTGGCGTGATAGACGGGTCCGCTTCGATCGAAGAACTCGGGGAAGCTATTTTCGCGCAGATGCTCGAATGCGCGTCGGGTGTGCCTTCGAAAAGCGAAGTGAACGGCTACGGGCAAAGCGAGTTCGTGCCCTGGCAGTTGGGCGTGATCACCTGAAGACAGCAGCGGCACGCGTTGTCGCTTGCATCGTCCTGCGCCGCCGCGAACGCTCGGCGCGCCATGGGCCACGCAAGCGCGCCGGCCGCGGATTCGCCGCATGCCGCTGCGCTGCGCCACCATCGGCAGCTTCGCCGTTGGAACTGGGTGACACAACGACGCCGGCGTTATGGTCGTCGTTGAATACACCGTTCAGCTCGATTGCACGAAGCATCGCTTGAAGTTTTTTCAGCATCACAGCACAGAGTCCTCATCAGGCATCGCACTCGCGGCCAGCTCATCGCGACGCAGTGTGGCCAGTCACGCGTAACGCCTCACGCGCAACGGCGATTCAAGCCGCACTCAAGCGCGCCAGTTCCGTATCGACCAGCAGCTTCTTCAACTCCGGCACGCACGACCCGCAGTTGCCGCCGGCCTTCAGGCACGCGGTGATCTGTGCGGCGGTCTTCAAGCCCTGCTCGCGAATCGCCGTACAGATCGTATTGCGCCCCACGCCGAAACACGAGCAGACCGTCGGCCCGGTATCGGCGCCCTTGCCTATGGGTTGGCCCGCTAGCACGGCAATCCGGTCGGCTTCGTCGAGCTTGTCCTTCGCAAACAGGCTTGCAAGCCATTCGCGCGCCGGCAAGTCGGGACGCGCCGACAGGAAAACACAGTTCTCGATGCGGTCGTCAACCACATGAACCGCGCGATAGACACCGGCGGTGCGGTCCTCGTATTCGAGCCAGTCGGCATGTGCATCGTCGACGCCCAACAGCGCCCGCGCCCAGGCGCCGCGATCGCCCTGCTCCGAGAGCGGATTGCGGCCCGCGAGTTCATAGCGCACGAACTGCGTGCCGTGAATGCGGGTCCAGTACGTGATGCCGGTGAGCGCCGGAGCGCGCCGGCTCAGCGAGAAGCCGTGCCACGCGACATGAAACTTGTCGACCCGCACCGGCGTATGTTTGAACTCGGGCTCGCCGGATAACGGATCGACCGATGGATTGACCACGGCGCCCACACGCGCGTCGGAAGCCACCTGATCGTTCCAGTGAATCGGCACGAACACGCTGCCGCGCGCCATGCCGCCGCCATATTGCACGCGCGCGACCATCGCACCCCAGCGGCTCGACACGCGTGCAAGGTCGCCTTCGCGCACGCCGCACAACAGCGCGTCCTGCGGATGCATGTCGACGAATGCCTCCGTGACATGACCCGCGAGTTTCTCCGACTTGCCCGTGCGGGTCATGGTGTGCCACTGGTCGCGCACGCGGCCCGTGTTCAGCGTCAGCGGATAGTCGTCGTCGGGCGCGTTAGCCGGCGCGCGCGGCGGCGTAGCAATGAAGCGCGCCTTGCCGTCCGCGTGGCTGAAGCGGCGATCGTCGAACAGACGCACGGTGCCCGGAGCGGCAGGATGGTTGTCCGCGCGCACAGGCCACTGCACGGGTTGCAAACCGGCATAGCCCTCGCTACCGAGACCCACTAGCCCAGCGAGATTGAACGCGCGATGCACGCCGCCGTCTTCAACGCTTGCGTCTTCAGCGCCTGCATCTTCACGGCCCGCGCTGCTCCCGTTACGCCATGCACTCAGCCGCGCATGCTCATCGAAAATCTCCTGCTGGTTCGCGAACTCGAAACCTGCATAGCCCATGCGCCGCGCGACGTCGCAAATGATTTTCCAGTCCGCGCGTGCTTCTCCCGGCGCGGGAAGAAATGCGCGTTGCCGCGAAATCCTTCGCTCGGAATTGGTGACGGTGCCGTCCTTCTCTCCCCAGCCGAGCGCGGGCAGAAGTACGTGAGCAAACGCATTGGTGTCCGTGCGCTCCACAATGTCGGAGCAGACCACGAGATCGCAGCGCGCGAGCGCGCGTTTCGCCTGGTCGCTGTCGGGCAGGCTCACGACGGGGTTGGTACCCATGATCCAGACCGCCTTGATCCGGCCTTGCTCGATCGCCTCGAACAGTTCGACCGCTTTGAGTCCAGGCCGCGATGCGATCGCAGGTGCGTCCCAGAACTGCTGAACGATTTCGCGATGCTTCGCGTTGTCGAGTTCCAGGTGCGCGGCGAGCGTGTTTGCGAGACCGCCCACCTCGCGCCCGCCCATTGCATTTGGCTGTCCGGTGAACGAGAACGGACCCATTCCGGGCTTGCCGATGCGCCCCGTCAGCAAATGGCAATTGATGATGCTATTAACCTTGTCAGTGCCGGCGCTCGACTGGTTCACGCCTTGCGAATACACGGTCACCACGCGCTCGGTCCGCGCGAACAGGCGGTAGAACTCGAGCAGATCGTGAGGATCGAGCTTGCAGGCCCTCGCGCATTGGGCGAGGTCGAAGCGGGTCGCCGCGCCGTTCGAATCATCGTTCACATCACTGGCTGAAGCGGCGGCTAACGCCTCGGCAAATCCGCTCGTATGCGCATCGACGAACTGCGCATCTATCGCGCCGTGTTCCGCGAGAAAGCCAAGCAAGCCGTTGAAGAGCCGCACGTCGGTGCCCGCGCCCAGCGGCAGATGCAGATCGGCCATCTCGCAGGTCGCGGTGTAGCGCGGATCGATCACGACGATCTTCATGTCTGGCCGCGCTTCCTTGATCTTGACAATCCGCTGGAACAGGATCGGATGACACCACGCCGTGTTCGAACCCACCAGCACGACGAGATCGGCCAGTTCGAGATCTTCGTAGCAGACCGGCACGATGTCCTCGCCGAAAGCCCGCTTGTGTCCCGCAACCGATGACGACATGCACAGCCGCGAATTGGTATCGATGTTCGCGCTGCCGACATAGCCCTTCATCAGCTTGTTCGCGACGTAGTAGTCCTCGGTCAGCAACTGCCCCGAGACGTAAAGCGCGACCGCATCCGGCCCGTGCTCGTTGACGATCTTGCGAAAGCCGCCGGCCACCGCATCGAGTGCATCGTCCCACGACACGTCGCGCAAGACGCCGCTCCCGGGCTCGCGCATCTTCGGATGAAGCAACCGTCCGTCGAGTCCGATCGTTTCGCCGAGCGCTGAGCCTTTCACGCACAGGCGTCCGAAGTTCGCGGGATGCAGTTCGTCGCCTGCCATGTCATGTCCGCCGTCTGGCCGCGCGCTGACGCGCACGCCGCAACCGACGCCGCAATACGGGCAGGTGGTCCTGACAGTGTTGCGGCTGTCGTCGGCCGCGCTCGAAATAGCGATGGGGAAACTCACGGTGTCTTCCAGGTCAGGCGGCCTGCGTTTCGCAGAGCGTTTTGCCGAACAGCAAATGGCTGCGCAGCGAAGAAATGTCGGTACGGCTCTGGATCAGGTCGAAATACCACGCGCCTTCTTTCACGTCGCCGTATAGCACCGCGCCGATCACGCGGTCATCTTCGATCACCAGACGCTTATAGACGCCGCGGCGCGGATCGCGCAGCACGAGGTCTTCGCTGTCCGGACCGCCGATGAAATCGCCGGCCGAATACAGTTCGACGCCGGTGACCTTCAGCTTCGTCGCCGTCGCACGTTGCACATAACGGCGATGACCCGCGCCGGCGAGATGTGCGCCGCACACGCGCGCCTGGTCCCAGATCGGCGCGACGAGGCCGAACGTCGCGGTGCGATGCTGCACACATTCGCCGACCGCATAGATGCGCGGATCGTAGGTCTGCAACGTGTCGTCGACGACGATCGCGCGGTCGCAATGCAGCCCCGCCTGTTTCGCGAGGTCGATGTTCGGCCGCACACCGGCCGTCATCACCACGAGATCCGCGGGGACCTCCGTGCCGTCGTCAAAACGCACCGCGGTGACGCGATCCGGTCCGACGATTTCCGCGGTATTCGCCTTCAGCAGGAAACGCAAACCCTTGCGCTCCAGCGCCTGCTGCAACAAGGCCGACGCGCTTCGGTCGAGCTGGCGGTCCATCAGGCTGTCCGTGACGTGCACGACCGTTACAGACATGCCCTGGCGCATGAGCCCGTTCGCGGCTTCGAGACCAAGCAAACCTCCGCCGATCACGACCGCGTGACGATGACTGCGTGCCGCATCGAGCATCGTTTCGACATCCTGAATATCGCGGAACGCGATCACACCCGGCAGAGTGTGACCGGGCACGGGAATGAGAAACGGCTTCGATCCCGTTGCGATCAGCAGCCGGTCATAACCCGCTTCGACGCCATTCCTGGAGCGCACGATGCGGCGCGTACGGTCGATTGCGACCACCGGATCGCCGGCATGCAGACGAATCCCGTTCTCTTCATACCAGCTACGCGAATTGAGAATGATGTCGTCGACGCTCTTCTCGCCCGCCAGCACTGGCGAAAGCATGATGCGGTTGTAGTTGCCGTATGGCTCCGCGCCGAACACGGTGATGTCGTAGAGATCCGGCGCGAGCTTGAGCAGTTCCTCGACCGTGCGCATGCCGGCCATGCCGTTGCCGATCACGACGAGACGCGAGCGTGAGGGCGTTGCCAATGGTATGCCTCGCGGCAAGCGCGCATCGATTTCCGCTTTCATGCCGCGACCCACACCTTGCCGCCCTCGACGCGCACGAGATACGCACTCACCGAATTCTCGGGTGCTTCGAGGCACTCGCCGGTGCGCAGGTCGAAGTGATGCTTGTAGATCGGCGAAGCGACCACGATGCGCTCCCCGAGGCTGCCGATCAGCCCGCGCGAAAGTACCGCCGCGCGCGAGCCCGGATCGAAATTGTCGATTGCGAACACGCCGCCCTCGCCGTCCGCGACGTGAAATACCGCTACCTGCTCGCCGTTGACGAGCGCGCAGACGCCCGTATTCGGAACGATGTCATCGAGCGCGCATACGGGCATCCAGGAAGCCGAAGTCTGTTCGTTGCTCATGCTGGGTTCCTCACTCATGTAGGTAGTTGTCAGGCGGTTCATACGGCGTCATTCGGTTTCATCCGCTCGCGACGCGGTTCGCGACACAATCCGGACGGCAAATAAAAAACGTCCCGCGGATGCAATCGCCAGAGCGACTGTATTCGTGGGACGCCGTTGTCCGAACCAGTAATCTACGAAGGGACTTCTTGCTGCGTGCGGGCCGGATCGTCATTGATCCGCTGCCTTCTTAATGCAAAGCCCATGCCATCGGAGAACAGCAACACAGTCACGGCGCGCAACGCCCGCCGGTTAAGCCACCGCACATGTCGCCGCGCCGAACCGCTCGACCGGAGCAGAGGCATTGCGAGGCATGGAAGCGCAACAATGGTGCGACGCAGCACCGTCTGCGTGCAGCGCATCGTGGCGCGGTGCAACGAGCCGCACGCGGGACGCGTGTGCTGACTGGCGACGCTCTGCCTGTTTGCGGCGGCAAGCGCGTGCTCTATGAGCGCCGCTGAAGCGCATGGCCCACGCGCACAGCGTCCCGGCGTCTGCCAGGTGTCGCCGTGCTTGTGACGGTGCTGCCATGAAGCGCAATCAGAAAGGACCGCCTTGCTTCTTTGTTAGGCATAAGGCGATCACACTCCTCATCCAGCACTACGTTCAGACGTCGGTGGACAGCGTGACGGATTCCCACGCGGCGATTTCATCGGACAATGCCGACAGTTTCGTGCGCACGAGGCTGAGCGCATCGCTGCCCAGCAGCAGGTGCGCGGGCGGCCGCCCGGCAGAGATCGCGGCCAGCATGGCGCGTGCAGCCTTGACCGGGTCGCCGGTCTGCTTGCCGCTCTTCTCTTCGCGAGCCTTGCGCACCGGATCGAACAAGGCGTCGTAATCCGGGATGGAGCGCGGCGTGCGCGCCATCGAGCGGCCTGCCCAGTCGGTGCGAAAAGAGCCCGGCGCCACGGCAGTCACCGCGATGCCGAACGGCTCGACTTCCTTGCCGAGCGCTTCCGAAATGCCCTCGAGCGCAAATTTGCTGCCGCAGTAATAGGCGATGCCCGGCATCGTGATGTAGCCGCCCATCGACGTGATGTTGAGGATGTGGCCACGGCGGCGTTTGCGCATGTACGGCAGTACTGCTTTGATCATTGCCACTGCACCGAACACGTTCACGTCGAACTGCCGCCGCATTTCGCCGAGCGGCGACTCTTCCAGCACGCCTTCGTGGCCGTAACCGGCATTGTTCACGAGGACATCCACTGGGCCGACATTGGCCTCCACTTCAGCCACGACGCCGTCGATAGCGTCGAAGTCGGTCACGTCCAGCACGCGGCCCCATGCGCTGTCAGGTGCAAGCGCCTCGAACTCTCTTTTCGACGCTTCGCTGCGCACCGTGCCAATCACACGATGACCCGCCGCAAGCGCTTCCTGAGCGAGCGCGCGGCCGAAGCCGCTGCTCACGCCGGTGATCAGCAAAGTCTTGGTCGATGCCATGATGCCTCCTTTCTCAAGTTGAACAGGAAGTGCATACTATTCTCTTCAACCCGCCGGTTTGAGGCCGAATCGTGGATTTTTCTTGCCTATTCTTATGACGACCGAAAAAACGCCCTTGGAGGCGCGCGCTGCCAGCCGACCTGCTCGCCGACCTGTTCGTCAGGATCAGCAGAAAATGGCGGCCCTACTGCGCGCACTGGCGCCCCAGGAGGGCTACAACCTGACGGCCTTGCCGGGCGTTCGCATCCTGCGCTCCGACCGGCCGTTGTCGTCCACGCCCGTGCTGTACGACCCCGGCATCGTGATCGTCTGCCAGGGACGCAAGCGCGGCTATTTCGGCGATCAGCTTTACGTGTACGACGAGCAGCACTATCTCGCGGTGTCGGTGCCAGTGCCCTTCACTATGGAGACCGATGCGACGCCGGAGCACCCGCTCCTCGCTATCTACGTGCACCTCGACTTCAAGCTGGCCGCCGAACTGATGGCCCAGATCGAGCGTCATGAAATGCCCAATCACGCGCAAGCGCCGCAGAGCATGATGTCGAGCCCAATGGACGAGGCGCTGCGAGACTCGGTGCTGCGCTTCCTGGAAGCGATGAACCGCCCGCTCGATGCAGCGGTTCTTGGCCCAGGGTTATTGCGCGAACTGTACTTTCGGGTTCTCACAGGTGCGCAAGGCAGCGTGATGCGCGCCGCGCTGGGCATGAACGGGCAGTTCGGCAAGATTGGCAAAGCGCTGCGCCGCATTCATTCCGACTACGCCGACGCGCTCGACCTCGCGGAACTCGCGAGCGAAGCCGGCATGAGCGTTCCCACGTTTCATACGCACTTCAAGGCGATCACGCGTACATCGCCGATGCAGTACGTGAAGTCGACGCGCCTGCACCAGGCCCGCTTGCTGATGTTGCGACAGGACATGACGGCCGAGGCCGCAAGCAATGCGGTCGGTTATGCGAGCACGTCGCAGTTCAATCGCGAGTTCAAGCGGCTTTTCGGACTCACGCCTGCCGCGGAAGCGCGGCGCATGCGGGCAAGTTTCGCCATACCGCCCGCGCACGCCGGTTCGGAGTTTGTCTCTTCGCATTGACGCGGACGGTCGCGCCATCGTTCAACGCGCCGCTACTTGAATCGCGTTCGCTGGCTACACGCGCCCGCCAGGGCCGTGGACAGGCCAGCACCGCGCGAGCCCCGGCTCGGTCCGCTCGGTCCGCGCCCGGTTCGCGCCCCGACTCGGTGCCACGTGCTAGCCCGCAGTGCCTGCGTACGCCGCCTTTAGCGCGGCGACGTCGAACTTCACCATTTTCATCATGGCCTCGGCGGTGCGCCGCGCTTTTTCCGGATCCGGATCGGCCATCATGGCGATGACGTCGGCCGGCGCAATTTGCCACGACACGCCGAAGCGGTCTTTCAGCCAGCCGCACGCGTCGGGCGAGCCGCCGCCTTCGAGAAGCGCGTCCCAGTAGCGGTCGACTTCCGCCTGATCGGCGCAATTCACAAGGAGCGAAACGGCATGGTTGAACGGTTCGTTGCCGGGGGAGCTCATGGCAATGAACGGCTGTCCGAACAGAACGAACTCGACGACCTTCGTCGAACCGGCGCTCGGCACCGGCGTGACGCGGACTATGCGCGAGTCCGGAAAGATGCTTGTGTAGAAGGCCGCAGCCTCCTCGGCTTCGGTGGAGTACCAGAGAAAGGGGGTGATCTTCTGAATCGTCATTGAGCGTCTCCTGTCAGTATCGGCCAGATGAGCGGCGAGGCCGCATGCCGCTATGGGGACGACGAAAGAAGACCATCAAAATCGACACGCCGGGAAGAAAAATACGGCTCGCGAGCCGCCCCCGGATAACGCATCGACTCCGCCGCTCCACCGGAGCCGATTATAGGCAATCAAGCGGGCAATCAAGCGCTTCGCTATCCGTCCGATACATCCCCGCGCGCTCGGTCAGGCACCAAGGCGCTGCCACCGCGAACTACCCGAATCACGGCGCGCGTGGCAATCGGAAAGAGGCCTACGAGAGCAGACACCTCGTGCCGCGCTGACGCAGCGCACTCCCTCACGCGATTCTGCATGCGCCAACGGCCTCCGGGACCGGAAGCATCGGCGACCGCGCGCGCAGCTACATGACGACGCTGACTGCGATCGTAGCGCGCCTTGTCATGGACGGGCGCGCCAGCGTTCTCGCAGCCTTTACTGCTTGACCTCACCCGTTCGGCCCGTCCCGGACGCTCCTTGCGGCGACAGCGCGTTTGCGCGCTTATCCATCAGCGTTCCCGGTTTGTTGCCGGGCGCGCCCATGGCCGCGGGCTCGTCGACGGTGTGCCCGGCCTGTCCAGGCTGCGCCTGCGTGCCGCTCTGCGTGCCACTGTTCGCCGGCGCGTTACCGCTTTGCTGCGCATAGACCGTGCTGCTCACGCACAGCACCAACGCGACACCTGCCACTTTCAGCATACTCATGACTGTCTCCCGATTTCACGGCGCTCGCCGTTTTCAAGGAATCCAGCATGGCGCGTGCCGCGAACCGAATTACGGCGCGCAAAGCCCGGCACAACCGGGGGAAGTAAGAACAGCGCCGCTATTCGACGCGCCGCCGTGTGGAAATTGCAGAGGCCGTTGAAATGACCAGATCGGCGAAGCGCTTCTCGTCGCGATCCGCCTGCCAGCGCGAGCGGGCCACCGCAATATTGACCGCGCCGATGCCGCGCCCGTGCGCGTTCGTGATCGCCGCCGCCGTCGAAATATCGCTCACGAAGTATTCGTCTTCGGTATGCGCGTAGCCCTGCTTGCGGATCTGCGCGATCCGCTCTCTGATCTTGCGCGGCTGGTAGACGGTGGACGCCGTGTACGCCACGAGATTCGTGCGCGACAGAATGTCGTCGATTTCGCCGTCGGCGAGCGTCGCCAGAATAGCGAGGCCGGGCGCGGTGCAATAGGCGGGCAGCCGCGAGCCCGTGATGACATGTGCGTTGAACACGTTGCGGCTCACGATCCGCAGCACGAACACGATGTCCGTATCGTCCAGCACGGTGAGGTTGGTTGCCTCTTCCGTCTCGGAGCCGAGCTGCTGCAGATAAGGCGTCGCACGGCTCACGAGATCGTTCGACGTGAGATAGTGATACGTGAAGTCCAGAAGCCGCGGCGACAATTCGTACTTGCGACTGTCCGGGTCTTTGAAGAGATAACCGAGCGCAGCGAGCGTATAAGTGAAGCGCTGCGTCGCGCTCATGTCGAAACCCGTGAACGACGAGATTTCCGAGAGCGACAACTGACGCTTGCTGCCGTCGAACGCGGTGAGCACCTTCATCGCCTTTTCCACGGACTGCACGTAAAGCGAAGACGCGGTCGGGTCGACGGCTTCGGCCGACGGCTTTGCCGCAGAAGTCTTGCGCTTGCGCGGGGCTTTGGGCTCGTCGCTCATCAGGTCAGTTCGTATCCGGTTTGAACGGAGAATTATCGCATAGCCCTAAAACGTTATCTATATACGATAGCTACTGCTTTGCGGTAGCGAGCCGGTCCCACGCATTCCCAGTGTCGCGGGACAGCAGGTGTTTCTTCACGCGCTCGCTCGCCGTCATCTCGAAGCCGGCCACCGCGCGGTAATAGCGCGGCAACTGGAAACTTGCGAGCCGCTCGCACGCCCACGCGTGCAATGCTGGCCACTCCACCGGTTCGTCCTTGAACTGCACGTCGAGCAAGATGTCCTGCTCGCCGATCGCCGACGCGACACCAATTGCCGCGCTAGCGCGGATCGCCGGATGCGCCGCAAAAATGCGTTCGATTTCCCAGGCGGACACGTTCTCGCCGCGCACGCGCATGCTGTCCGTCTGTCGGCCGATAAAGAACAGATCGCCGTCCGCATCGCGGCGCGCCCGGTCGCCGGTATGAAGCCGGCCGTTGCGCAAAGCGGCTCTGGTTGCGTCGGGATTCTTCAGATACGCCGGCAAAAAAGTGCCCTCTACCTTGCTTGTCAGCACAATCTCGCCCGCCTCGCCCTCTTTCACCGGACGGCCATTTTCATCGAGCAATGCGATGTCGATCCACGGCAACGCACGGCCGATCGAACCGGCCTTGCCCGTCACGTTCGCCGTAGCGAAGCTCGAACATTCGGTCATGCCGTAGCACTCGCGCAGCGACACCTTCAACCGCGTATGAATCGGCTCCCACGATGATGCGCTCACGCCCGCGCCCCACGCAACGCGCAACGTGTGCTTTACGGGTTGTTCCCTCTCGGGCAACTGCATCAGGATATCGAGCACGCCGCCGAGATAATGGAGTTGCGTCGCGCCCGCGCGCTCGATCTGCGTCCAGAACTGCGATGCGGAGAAGCGCGGCACGGCGTGCAGCGTCACGTTGGCAAGAAACGGCAGCAGCAGCATCTGAGCACCGCCGATGTGGCACAACGGCTCCCACAGAAAGAGCCTGTCGCTGTCGCGCACGTCCGCCACGCGAAGTGCCGCCTCGCTCGCGATACGCATCATCCGGTGCGTGAAGACGACACCTTTCGGCGCGCCGGTCGTACCGGACGTGTAGATGATGCACAACGGATCGTGCACGCCGATAGCCGGCGTCGCGAATTCCGCGCTCGTATCGTGCGCATCGAATGCCGGCAGATGCGTGCGGCGCGCCGCGCCGCAATCGAGCTGCGCCGTCACCGCGTCGAATTCATCGTCGACAACGAAGAGCTTGGGCTCTGCATGCTGCAGCAGATATTCGAGGCCCGCCGCGCGCAGCTTCGTGTTAACAGGCACCCACACCAGACCGCTCAAATGCAGCGCGTAGATCAGATGAATATGCTCGGGACTGTTGCCGAGCATCACGGCAACGCGGTCGCCCTGCCTCAGACCTTGCGCGGCAAACCAGCGCTGCAATTGCACGACGTGGCGCGCGGCGTCTTCGCACGAAATCGCGCGATCCTCGAAGTGCACGATGGTGCGCGCGGGGTCGCGGCGCAATCCCGCCGCGAGCAGCGGTACGCAGTCGAGTTCGTCGTTGGTGTGCCGGTGAGCGAAATATTCTGGATAACGATGCATGTGTGAACCGGTCGAAATACGAAGACTCAGCGCGTCTTGCGCTTGAGCCAGGAGGAAATCGCGACGACGAGCGCGATCAGAATGACGAGCGTTGTCGACACGGCTGCAAGTGTCGGCGTAATCGCAAGCTGGATGTCGTCCCACATCTGCTTGGGCAGCGTCGAGTTGATGCCGCCGGAAACGAAGATCGCAATCGTGAGGTCGTCGAACGAAACGAGGAATGCGAACAGGAACGCAGCCGTCACGCTTGCCATGAGAAGCGGCAACACGATCGACGTAATGCGCCGCAATGGCGACGCGCCCATCACGCGCGCGGCGTCGTCAAGGCGCCAGTCGAAGCGTTGGAAGCCGGCAGCGAGCGTGACGACCACATACGGAATGGCGAGCACCGTATGGCCGATCACGAGGCCGAGGTTGGTGCCTGTAAGGCCGAAGCGTCCAAACAGATAAAGCAGGCCGACTGCCACCACGATACGCGGCACGATCAGCGGTGCGACCAGCAGCGCGAAAATCGGCTTGCTCGCGCGGCGCGGCATGCGCGTCATCGCGAGTGTGGCGCCGAAGCCGAGCAGCAGCGACAGCAGCGCGGTGCCGAGACCGACTTCGAACGAGCGGATGATCGCGCTTTGCCACACCGGCGAATCCATGAACGTGCCGAACCAGCGCACGCTGAAAAGCTTCGGCGGGAAAGAAATGTAGTCGCTCTTCGTGAATGCATAGGGGATCACGGAAAGCACCGGCACGACGAGCACGATCATGATCGCGCACGTATAGAAACCGAGCGGGCTGACCGCGCGCGCGCCCTCTTCGGCGTGCGTCTTGCGGCGCATCATGAACGGCGCGGACACGCGCCCCGCCGCGATCAGAAGCGCGAGTTTGATGCCTTGCGCACGCGAGCCGCGCTGGCGTTCGGCGACTTCGCCGGTGAGCGACGTGAGACCCACCATGCGGTCGTACACAAAGAAGATCACGATCGAGCAGACCAGCAACACGGTCGACAACGCGCCGGCAAAGCGCATGTCGAAAAGCTCCAGCACCGACGAGATCACGAGTTGCGCGATCATCGTCTCCTTCGGCGAGCCGAGCAGCGCCGGCACGATGAAGAAGCCGAGGCTCGATATAAACACCAGCAGGCCGGCCGCCGCGACGCCCGGCGAGGACAGTGGCAGAAACACCGTGAAAAAGCTCGTGCTGCGTTCGGCGCCGAGCGTTTCGGCGGCTTGCGTGAGCCGATCGTCGATGCCGCGCATGACCGGCAGCATGGTCATCACGGCGAGCGGCAGCATCGAATGCACCATGCCGATCAGCACGCCGGTGAGCGATGGAATCGTGCCGCTCGTCTCGCGCACGAGGCCGAGCGATAACGCGATGGTCGACAGCACGCCGGTCTTCGAAAGCAGCAACATCCATGCGTAAGTCTTCACCAGATAACTGGTCCAGAACGGCAGCATGATCCACAGCAGCCAGCGTTCGCGTGCTCGCTCAGACAGACGGCTCAGCATGTAGGCAACCGGATAGCCGAGCAGAATGGATAGCGCCGCCGTCATGAACGAAATGGCGAAGGTGATCCACAACACTTTGGCGTAGACCGGTGTGCGTGCAATGCGCTCGAACTGCGCGAAGCCGACCTGCCCTTCGGCGCTGACAAGTCCGCCTTGAAGAATTTCGCCGACCGGCACGATAAAGAACACCAGCAGGAACACTAGCGTCGGCACGATCGGCAAAAAGCGCATGCAGCGCGCGAGCCACACGGAGCGGCCGCGGCGCGAGGCTTCGTTCTCGCGGTGCGCGTGAAGAGCGATGGTCATCGTGGTCCTCTCAGGCCTGCAGAAGCGTCGTGCGATACGGGTCCCACACGAGGCCGACCTTGTCGCCGATGCGCGGCGAGAGGCTGCGCTCGCAGCGCACGGTGAGTTCGCTGCCGTCGTTCATCGCGAGTTGCACACGTGTATCGCTGCCGAAGAACACGATGTCCGCAATCGTGCCGTCGACAAAGCCGCGTTCGGGTTCGACAAGTCGCGG
The DNA here is from genome assembly GCF_031456815.1 of Paraburkholderia strydomiana. NCBI lineage: Bacteria > Pseudomonadati > Pseudomonadota > Betaproteobacteria > Burkholderiales > Burkholderiaceae > Paraburkholderia > Paraburkholderia strydomiana. The sequence goes on along the minus strand of NZ_JAVDVL010000005.1, from coordinate 79,875 downwards.
CGCCTCCGGGCGGACCAGCAGCGTGTGACGGGTGCCGGCCGCGCCGGATGCAACGGATGCGTTCATTGCGTTCATTGGCAGCGGAATGCGGCCGCCCGCCGCGAGCAGAATCGCCTCGCCGCTTGCGCCGCGCGTATCGTCGAGCGCGCCTTCGAGCAGGTTCGAATGACCGATGAAGCCGGCCGCGAAGCGCGTCGCGGGACGGTCGTACAGATCGGCAGGCGTGCCCACCTGCTCGATGCGCGCCTGATTCATCAGGCAGATGCGGTCGGACAGTGTGAGGGCTTCGTCCTGATCGTGCGTGACATATACGAACGTTGCGCCGAGCTCCTTATGCAAGCGGCGAATCTCCGACTGCATATGCTCGCGCAGTTTCTTGTCGAGCGCGCCGAGCGGCTCGTCGAGCAGAATCACCGAAGGCCGGTACGCAAAGCAGCGCGCAAGCGCGATCCTCTGCTGTTGGCCGCCCGACAATTCCTTGGGAAAGCGCTTGGCATATTCGGTCATGCGAACCATCGCGAGTGCGTCGTCGACGGCCCCGCGCACTTCGTCGCGCGACTTGCGTCGCATGCGCAAACCGTACGCGACGTTGTCCCACACGCTCATGTGCGGAAAGAGCGCGTAGCTCTGAAACACCATGCCGATGCCGCGCTTGCCGGGCTCGACATGCGTGACGTCGCGCCCGTCGATCTCGATACGGCCCGCGCTCGGCGCGACTAGGCCCGAGATCATCTGCAACAGCGTGGTCTTGCCCGAGCCCGACGGACCGAGCAGCGTCAGGAACTCGCCGGCCTGCACGGCGAGGTCCGTCGGTTCCAGCGCGACCGCATCGCCGTAGCGCTTTGCAATGCCGATCGCCTCGAGCTTCGAACTCATGATGCGGTCCTTACGAAATGATCCAGGAATTGAACCGCTCAGTGACTTTCTGACGGTTCGCTTCCCACCATTGAGGGCTCGGCAGCCGCATATCGCGAATGTTGTCGGGCGCCGTGGGCAACAACGTCGCGCGGTCTTTGGAGATCGTCTCGAACGCTTTCTTGTTGGTCGGACCGTAGGCAAGCGTGCGTGTGAGCAGCGCCTGACGCTTCGCGTCGGCGCAAAAGCGCACGAACTGCTTTGCGGCGTCCGCGCGCGGCGTGCCCTTCGGAATGCCCCACCCTTCGATCGAATAAAGACCCTGGTTCCATACGATCGTGACCGGCGCGCCGCCGTCCTTCGCGGCTTGCGCGCGGCCGTTCCATGCCGAGATCATGTCGACGTCGCCGCTCTGGATCGCCTGCATGGCTTGCGCGCCCGAGGTCCACCAGATGTTGACGTGCGGCTTGATCTTGTCGAGGCTCCTGAACGCGCGGTCCACGTCGAGCGGATAGAGCTTGTCGAGCGGCGCGCCGTCGGCGAGCAGCGCCTGTTCGAGCGTGTCGAGCGGACTGCGCCGCAGGCAGCGGCGGCCGGGGAATTTCTTTACGTCCCAGAAGTCCGCCCACGATTTCGGGCCGTTGTCCTTGAACTTGTCCGCGCGATACGCGAGCACCGTCGAATACACGTCGACGCCGAGCCAATTCGGCGTGATCGCGTCGGGCATGATGTCCGGATAGTCGCTCGTCTTCAGGCCGATGGGTTCCAGCAGACCTTTCGATTCAAGGTACGGAATATCCGCCGACAGCGTGAGCGTGGTGACGTCCCACACATAGTTCTTCGTCTGCACCATCGCCGCGAATTGCGCGACCGGCTGCGATTCACGCGCGACGCTCACGACCTTGATGCCGGTTGCTTTCTCGAACGGATCGTAGAACGCTTCGCGATAAGCGGTCGTATAGGGGCCGCCCGGGTCCGACACCACGATCTGCTTCGATTGGGCTCGCGCGGCGAGCGGCATCGCGCTCGCCACGGCAAGCGCGCCCGCGCCATGAAGAATGCGACGGCGCGTTGCGTTGAAGTCTTGCGTCATTGTTCAGGTCTCCCGCACATGGGTTGAGATTGGAACGGTGCGACTTTGACTCGATTCTGGCGGCCTCGGGCTGCGCATTCGGCCCCGCTCGCGGCCGGCTACTTTCCGCGCTTACGGAAGAACTCTTCCATCATGCGAGCGGGTTCGCCCGAGTCGTACGCTTCGCGCTGAATGCGCTCCCCCGCTTCGATGCAGTCGACGAACCCCGGCTCTGTCATCTCACGAAAGCGCTGCTTGTCGAGACGCATCGCGACCGGCGGCTTCGCGGCGAGTTCGGTGGCGATTTCCAGCGCCTTGTCGAACACCTTGTCTTCGTCGACCAGATGATGGATGAGGCCGATGCGATGACACTCGTCCGCGTCCATCAGACGCCCCGTCAGCGTAAGTTCGATGGTGCGCGACATGCCGAGCATCGAGTTCATGATCCAGGGGCCGGTGGTGCTGGCAATGCCCGCATTGATTTCCGGCTGGCCCATGCGCACACCTCTATGTGCGACGCGAATATCGCCGAGCAGCGCCACCTGGAATGCCGAGCCCGCGGCTGTGCCGTTCAGCGCCATGACGAGCGGCTTCGCAAGGCTGCGCAGCGCCGTGTAGTAGCGCTGCCATTCCTTGACCCACGCCACCGCGCGTTCGCCGTCGAAATCATGTGCTTCCGACAGGTCCTGGCCCGCCGAGAACGCCCGGTTGCCCGCCCCCGTCATGATGATCGCGGCGACGTCGGGGTCGTTGTTAAAGCGCTCCAACGCCTCGATGATCATTTCGCGCATCGGCGTGGTCCACGCGTTTAAACGCTCAGGACGATTGAGAGTGATGACCGCGACGCGGCCGTGATTCGAGAACAGCACGTCATTGCTCATGGGTTATCGCATCGCAATAGTTGATGGTGTAATGCAATATAGGCGCATCAAAATTAAGGTGCAAGCGGGTTTACCAGAGAGATGATCGGTGAAGCTCTCTAGCGCACGCTCTGCGGGTTTCGAGCGCTTAATAGTTAGTTGGACGATCGGACACAACCGCGTCGAAGTGCGCGGTGGAGCTTGGTTTAATAGAGGGAGGATTGGCACCGCGGCGCTGACGCACAACGGCATTGCGCCGCTGGAAACGATCACGACAGATCGCGGATCGCGGAGCACGGAACAACAGAGGCCGCATCGATGACAAAATCGACGCGCAGAAAAAAGCCGCAGACAAGCTGCGGCGAACAAACACACACGCCGAACGTTTGGGAACGCTGACGCCTGATGAATCGTAGCCACGTTTGCGGGGCATGAACATCGGGTGTTTTGTATGAAAGCATGCGCTGAGCGCGTCAGAAGCTTGTGGCACGTGCGTGTCGGCGCAACTGGCTCTTCGTCAAGTCGCGAAAAAACAACGCGAAGCGCACGACGGATTACCAGATACATGGCGGGCGATGGAAGCGATCGCCGGTCGACATCCGCGCAACAATGTAAAATCACACGCCGGTCGAATGCTGCAACCCCGCTGCAACCCCTATTCGCGCAGTCACCGCGATGCGCGTGTATCGCTTCGTCACCAGGCCACGCTGTGCGAACGTGCAGGACGGTTCCCGCGTGGCGTCTTTGGCTTCCATCTCGTTCGCAAGACTGCGGACGATTCCGTGTTCAGCACGAAATTGATTCGGCGCGACGACCAACGTGCTCGCACCGGGTGGTAAAACGCCAGCCGGTCCAACTTATTACTCAGGTTTCAATTTGACTCCACTATCCGTCTACGTTCTCACATACAACAGCGAGCGTTATCTGGACAAGGTTCTGGCGGCCGCGAAGCGTGTCGCGGATGACCTGCTGGTCGTGGATAGCGGCAGCACCGACGCGACGCTGTCGATTGCGGCCAGACACGGCGCGCGAATCGTGCATCGGCCGTTCGATAATTTTCGAACGCAACGGCAGTTCGCCAACGGGCTTTGCCTTCACGAAACCGTGATGTTTTTTGATAGCGACGAAATCGCAAGCGACGCGTTAATCGACGAAGTGCTCGCACTGAAAGCCCGCGGTTTCGATCACGAAGCGTATGCCGTCAGGCGCGATTGGGTTGTCATGGGCAAGGTCATTCACGCGCTGATGCCGATCTCGTCTCCGGACTATCCGATCCGCATCTATCGTCGCGCCACGCTGCGTTTCACCGACCATAGCGTTCACGAAACGCTGACCGGTTACGAGAACTGTGGGCGAATCGAATCGCCGGTCGTTCATCGTACGTTTGAGACCGCGAGTGAGATGAAGACCAAGCTCGATCTGTACACGGACCTCGCCGCAACCGACCTGCTGGATAGAAGAGACCCGGCTCGCGTTCTGTGGCTCAAAAGCTGGTTCAGCCCTTTGGGCGCATTCCTGAAGTGGTACATCCGCAAAGGCAATGTCCGCGACGGTCGCATCGGCCTAACCCTCGCGCTTTACGCTTCGTCCTATACGCGGCGAAAGTATCGCAAAGCGCTCGTGCAACTCAATGCAAATCGTTGAGGTGCTTTTTTCTGTCGGCGCGTGAGAGCAGAATGAAAAGCCGCCGCCCACACTGAACCGTGCGATCTGCCCAGGATCGCACCCTGCCGACCGGGAGTTTCGTATGATCGTATCGATGAATACGTATTTCGACGTTCCCGGCGGCTTGCGCACGGGCACCGTCGGGCTGACTCTGGCTTTCGTCGTTTCCACCGCGGGCGCGGCGTCGAGCTGTCCGACAGTGATCACGACGCCGGGCGGCAGCGCGTTCGACATGGCCTCGCTCATTTCGGACAACGGCTCGCCGGCAGCGGCGCTCGCGAAGCTGCGCTCGGTGTTGTCGAAGCTCGGCTGGGGAAGCCGCTGCAGCATGCTCCGAAACGTGGCCGCATGCGAGGAAACGGTCGAGCTTGCGAAGCGGGCAGTCGTCGCGCTCGAAGCTTGCGCCGGCTCGACGCCGCCCACGACGCCGCCCAATACGGGCGCCGACAAGCCGCGCGAACAAAGCGGCGACCGGGGCCAATCAGCACGACTCGGCGAATAAAGCCGTAGGCGAGGCTACCTGGCGATTCGCGCGATGCTCGTTGGTTGTTCTACCCACGCCATGCGCGACATGCGTCACTGCGATTCGTACTTCAGTCCGAGGCAGCGGCCGTACGCCGAAGCGCGGCTTCGACGGGCGTCGCCGCAAGCGGCGAACTATCCACATCCGCTGTTTCCACGACCACGCGTTCGAGCGCTCTGAACGGCGCGAGTAGCGCCTCGTCCGCGACGCTCGATGTAATGAGCCGCCAGTCGCGTTCGAGAGGAGTCCAGTGTTGTTGCCGCGAGCGGCCGAGTTTGTCGGCGTCGGCAAGCACGAGAACCTGCGCCGCGCGCCGGATGATGCAGTCTTTCAGATACGCTTGCTGCGCGCTGGCTTCGCACAGCCCGAATTCGGCGACCACGCCATCCGCGCCGAGAAACGCCTTGTCGACGCTCAAACGGCTCAGCGAAAGTTCGGCAAGCGGCCCGAGCGTGCTCATGCTCGAACTGCGCAAGTCGCCGCCGATCAGCGTCAGATGCACACCCGGAGCGTTCGCGAGCGTCATCACGGCAAGCAGATTATTGGTGACCACGTGAAGATCGACGCGCGAGCCGAGATGCCGCGCGAGCGCGGCGCAAGTCGTGCCGCCGTCGAGCAGCACCGTATCGCCGTCGTGCACATGCGCGGCAGCCGCCCGCGCAATCGCTTCCTTCTGCTCGCGCTGCGTCGCCTTGCGTTCCTCCAGCGACGCCTCCGGCTCATGCGAGCCGATCAGCGCGGTCGCGCCGCCATAGGTGCGCACGAGACGGCGCTGGTTCGCAAGCGTCGTGAGATCGCGCCGGACCGTTGCCTCGGACACGCCGAGCGCGGCGCTGAGTTGTTCGACGTTGGCGTCGCCGGTCACAACGAGATCGAGAATCGCGCGATGGCGCTCGGACGCTTTCATGGCTGTCATCTGCAGTAAAAGAGGCTGCCGATCTTACACCACGGCTGCCCGCTATTTGCCCTGCTTCAGCCGCGCCGCGTGGCGAGTTCCGCGCCCTGGCGAAGTGCCTCGAGCAAGCTGCGCTCGTCGGCGATGCCCTTGCCCGCAATGTCGAATGCTGTGCCGTGATCGACCGACGTGCGGATCACTTCGAGGCCCACGGTCACGTTCACGCCGGCTTCGAGGCCGAGCACCTTCACCGGGCCGTGGCCCTGATCGTGATACATCGCGACCACCAGGTCGAAATCGCCGCGGCCCGCGCGGAAAAACAGCGTGTCGGCGGGCAGCGGCCCCGTCACGTCGAGCCCGCGTTCCTGCAGCACTTTCACCGCCGGCACGATCTTCTCTTCTTCCTCGCCGTAACCGAACAGGCCGTTTTCGCCGGCGTGCGGATTGATGCCGCACACGCCGATGCGCGGCTTCGCAATGCCGGCCTTCACGAGCGTCGCGTTACCCCGTTCGATGGTGCGTTGTACGAGACCCGGCTCGATCTTGCGGATCGCGTCGATGATGCCGATATGCGTGGTCACATGAATCACGCGCAGTTGCGGCGCGACCAGCATCATCGACACCTCGTCCACACCCGTGAGATAAGCGAGCATTTCCGTGTGGCCGGGAAACTTGTGGCCGCCCGCGTGCAGCGCTTCTTTATTCAGCGGCGCCGTGCAGATCGCGTCGATCTGCTTCGCCTCGGCGAGTTGAACCGCGCGCGCGATGAACTGATAGGCGGCGTCGCCGGCGACTGCCGACAACTGGCCGAACGGCATGTCGGCGGGAATCAGGTCGAGGTCGATGCAGTCGATCGTGCCCGGCTCGTAGTGCGCTTCGGCCGCTTCCTTGATACGGCGGATCCTGGCGTTGCCGCCGACGATCTCGTTTGCGCGCTCCAGCCTTCGCGCGTCGCCGATCACGAGCGGACGGCACTGCTTATAGACGATGTCGTGCGCAAGGCTCTTGACGATGATCTCCGGGCCGACGCCCGCTGCGTCGCCCATCGTGATGCCGATGACTGGAAGGTAATTGCTCATGATGTTTTGCCTGGTCCTTGATGTCTGCCTAACCTGCCCGCCTGATTGCGCCGATGCGGCGCTCAGGCTGGAGCGTGTGAGCCGGTTCCCGCGACCGCCGACGTTGCCGGCGCTTCGTGCAGATAGCGCCACGCGGCGAACAGCGCGTGATCCGTGCCGAAGGCGCCCGCCTTCGTGACGATACGCAAATGCGGTTGCGAAGCGCGGGCTTCGACGGGCTTGCCTATGGCCACGCCCGGTTCGATCTCCGCGATCAGTTCCACACCGCTGACGCCGACGGCACTCAACATCGCGCGCGCGGTCTCGCCGCCCGTTGCGATCAGTCCGCCGAGCGCATCGAAGTGCGGCTCGACGAGCGCCGCAAGTGCCGTGGACAGCAGCGCGCCTTCGGCGGGATCGAACGCGTCGTCGCGGCCGATGCGCAGCAACAGATCCGCACGCGTCCCGATCACCTCGCCGATCCGTGCCCGCCATGCGGGCCAGTCGGGATGACGCTCTCCGTCGCGCAGCATCGCGGGCGGTACGGTCAGTTCCGCCATGCCCGCACGTTCGCGCAGCATCGCACACTGCCGCTCCGACACCGCCGAAAGACTGCCCACGAGAATCAGCACCGGCGCGTTTTCATCGCGCGATTGCGGTGGGCATTGAGTCTGTGCCGCGGGTCGGGCGTCGAACAGACCGGCGAGGCCCGCGATCTCGCGCGCGAGGCCGCCTGAGCCGACCCAGAACAGCGCCTCGCTCATCTGCGTCGTGACCTGAGCGAGCGTCGCTAAATCCTGCCTTGTCTCGGCGTCCACCACCAGTGCCTGCGCGCCGCTCGCTGCCACGGCCGCGATCTGCGCGGCGAGCGTGTCAGCACCTTCGCGCAACGCGTCGACTTCGAGTTGCGTGGTCGACAAGCCGGCTTCCGCCAGCATCGCGTGCAGGTCGGCGGCGCGACCGGGATTGTCGAACTGCCAGGTGTCCGTCGATTCGAGCGGTTCGCCGTGCACGAACACGCGGCCGCCGCGCAACGTGCGACCCGTCGCCGGGAACGCAGGCGCGACGATCGCGAGGCCGGCTAGCGGCTGCAACGCGGCGACCTCGGCCGCCCAGTTGCCGCGTAGCGTCGAGTCGATTTTCTTGTACAGACGCCGGCCCGGACCGCGCAATGTCTGCCACGCCGCCGCGCTGCGTTGCGCGGCCTGGGCTGGCGTGAGACGGCGGGTGTCGGTGTCCGCGGCGATCACGTCGGCCGCCTGTGCGTCGAGCCCATGCGCCGGCACGTCGAGCGTCACGATGGTGCGGTGGCCGGCGCTTGCAAAGCCGATCGCGCAATCTGCGGCGCCGGACAGATCGTCGGCGATGATCAGTATGCTCATCGCGCCAGCTCTCCTGCTTCGCGGCGAAGCTGCACGCGTTTCGCGACGGCGGCAGTGAGGATCGGAGAAAGGATCGCGGTCACCACGACACACGCGGCCACGAGCAGTGTCGCGCTTTTAGCAGCCTCTGAGTAGACCGGGTTCGCCGCGGCGATCAGCGCCGGCACAGCGGCCGCATTACCTGCGGTATTCGCTGCCGCGACGCCCGCCACACCGGTGCCGCCCGTCAGACGATCGGCCAGATAAAGCGGAATGCCTGTGACGATCACAACCGCAATGCCGAGCCCGATGCCGAGGATGCCGGCCTGCCACACCTTGTGCAGATCGAGGCTCGCGCCGAGCGCCAGAGCGAAGAATGGAATCATGACTGGTACGGCTTTGCCGAGGAACGCGCGCATTTCGCGGTCCAGGTTACCCAGCAGCATGCCGAAAACCAGCGGCAGGATGCTGCCGACGAGCGTAGGCCACGGGAACGCCGACAGACCGGCGACGCCGAGCGTGACCATGGTCAGGAAGGGGCCGGATTCGAGCGACATGATGGTGTAGGCGCCCACGTCTTCCGAGCGGCCGTATTGGCCCATCAACGCCATGTAGAGCCCGCCGTTGGTGTCGTTCATCGCCGCGACGACGGCAAGCGTCGACAGACCGGCGAAAAGTCCCGACGAAATGGGCTGTTCGCCGAGGAAATGCCCCATCACGACGCCGATTACGATCGCGGCGCCAACCTTGGTGACGAACAGCGCGCCGCCTTTTTTCAGCAGATAAGGCGTGGCTTTGACGTCGATGCTCGCGCCCATGCAGACGTAAAACACCGCGAGAATCGGCAGCGCGCCGGTGAACAACGCGTTTGTGAACGAGCCGAAGAATTTCGGCATGCCCGGCAGGAAGGTCGCGACGAGCGCGCCTAGCAGCAACGGGACGATCATCATGCCGCCGGGTACGCGTTCAATGCCGCGCTTTATGTGTATTTGGGCCATACGAGTCTCCAGTCTGATCCGACCTGATTGATTTGGTCACTGATTTGATTGAAACAATCAGATCGCAGTGTACTTCTTCCACGAAACTTGCGCAAATCAATCATTTGTGTGATCGATGTGAGCAGACGGCGACCCGGCGCGCGTGCCCAACGCGCTGCTGCGCATCTCGCTAACCGGCTGGAACTGCCCGCGCCGACGGCGCGAAACCTATGCTGACCACGTACACTGCGGTCAGCAACGGGCAATCAAAAGGAGCGAGGTAAGCAATGACGAGCGCGGCGTTCTCCCCTGCAGGTTCTGACAACTGGCTAGAGGCGCGGCGCGATCCGGAGACGGGAATCGAAAGCCTGCGCGCGCATTTCAGCGGCCACGCCTACGATCCACACGACCACGACGACATGCTGGTCGGCTACACGGAACAAGGTGTACAGCGCTTCCGGTGCCGCCGCTCGCTGCATACGAGCGTCCCGGGCCGCGCGATCCTGATCGAGCCAGGCGCGTTGCACGACGGCCATGCGCCGGAAGCAGGCGGGTTCACCTACGCGATGTTGTATCTGCCGCAGACCTGGGTCGAACGCGCGACGCGCCGCCTGAACGTTCCCGGTCTTCAGCGGGTCGACGCGGCTTTCGCGCATACGCTGGTCGACGACAGCGGCCTTGTCGACGCAATCCGGCAAGCGTTCCTCGCGATCTACGGCAACGAAGGTCGACTGGCGCGCGACCAGACGTTGGATCGCCTCGTCAGGCGGCTCGCCGGTCACCTGGGCGATATGCCGATGACGGATAGCATGGCTATGTCAACCACAATCGCCCGAGTCCGCGACTTCTTGCACGACCACATGGACGGCAACGTTGGACTCGATGAACTGGCCAATATTGCGGGGATTGACCGGTTCCGGCTGACGCGTCTGTTTCAGCAGGCGTTCGGCACGTCGCCGCACGCGTATCTGGTCCGCCTGCGCCTGCGCGCGGCGCGCAGACTGCTCGCAATCGGCCGCACACCCGCGGAGGTTGCCGCGGAAGTCGGATTCGCGGATCAAAGCCATCTTGGCCGCTGGTTTCGCCGTGCGTACCGGATGACCCCAGCCGCCTACCGGCGCATGTGCACGAACGTTCCAGACTGATTGCGCAGGCTCGTCGATCATGAGCGCCTCACCGAGGAGCAAACATGTTCGATACGAAAGTAGCGCTGATCGTGCGCGACGATCTCGCAGTCTGGCAAAAACTCAATGTAGCCGCGTTTCTCGCGACGGGTGTCGCCGCCGCGATACCGGACGCGCTGGGCGAGCCTTACGAGGATGCCGCCGGGCGCCGATATGGCCGCATGCTAGGTCAACCGATGCTGGTATTCGCCACCGATCTTCCCGGGCTGCAAGCTGCGCATCGGCAAGCCGTCACGCGCGAACTCACGATCGTGCCCTACGTGCACGCGATGTTTTCAACCGGCCACGACGCGGCAAATCGCGAGGCATTTCGTGCGCAGGATGTGGCGAACCTGGACCTCGTGGGTCTCGCGCTGCATGGGTCCAAAAAGTCCATCGACAAAGCGGTGAAAGGGCTGAAATTGCACACGTGAGTCGGCGGGAGCGCCGGGCGCCGGGCGCCGGGAGGGACCACGCGCGCCGTCACTACGAGGTGCGCATCGACGTGATCCGGCCGGAAGTCGAATTTTCGTTCTATCGAATCACGCGCAGCGGCCGCGATACGCTGCCCGCGTTGGATCAGTTCACGCAGATGTTCGCGGCGGCGGCGCAGCTGAGTCCATCCAACGCGGCGTCGAGAGCAAGGTAATCGCGTCGGCGTGTCCGACACCGCTCGGCCGCCTCGCCGTCCCGCACGTAGCCAACCGGCATCGCCTCACAAGTACTCGACGTTGCCATCCACACTGATTGCCTGCCCCGTCACATTGCTGCCCGCCGGCGACGCGAGGAACAGTGCCATTGCCGCGATGTCGTCGACAGTCACCATGCGGCGCAGCGAGATCTTCTTCAGATACTCTTCGCGCATCGCGTTAAACGGGATTCCGAGGGCGTCGGCACGAGCGGAGATCACGCGGTCCATCCGTTCGCCTTCCACCACGCCGGGCAGGATCGCGTTGACGCGGACATTGCTCGGTCCGAGCTCCGCAGCGAGCGATTTGACGAGCCCCACGATCGCCCATTTCGTCGACGCGTATGGCGTTCGGAACGGATACCCAAGGCGTCCCGCAACAGAAGACATTGCGATGATGCTCGCGCAGTCCGATGTCTCCTTGAGTACCGGCACCGCCTTGCGCAAGAAGTAGAACTGACTGTTCAGATTGGTGGAGACAGTACTTTCCCATTGCGCGGGATCGAGTTCCTCCACGGCACCCGTAGGTCCCGCTATGCCGGCGTTATTGACGAGAACATCGAGTCCGCCGAGCTTGCGCTGCGCATCGTCGATGATCTGATCGACCTGTGCCTGCTTCGACACGTCGGCGATGCCCGCGTGCAGTTTGGGGAACCGCGACGTGGCCTCATCGATGGCGGCCTGGTTCACATCGCAGATATAAACCTCTGCCTGCGCCTCGATGAACGCTTCGGCAATCGCCAGGCCGATTCCCGCAGCACCCGCTGATACGAATACCCGCAGCCCGGGCCTCGGCTTCAAAAGATCAATGATGCTCATGCTCGTGTCTCTCCGATGTTCTTGATATGGCTCGTTATGCGGCTCGCAGCGTGGCTTGTAGAGTGATTAATAGAGCCGCTCACAGCGTGAGTCCTCCGGTGGCCTCGATAACCGCGCCGTTGACATAGCTTGCCTCGTCGCTCGCAAGGAACGCGTAGATGCTGGCGATTTCCTCGGGCTTGCCGAGACGCCGCAGCGGCACCTGGTCGCGCATCTTCGTCAATACATCTTCAGGGATCGTCTTGAGAATAGGCGTGTCGATGAAACCCGGCGCAACCGCATTGACACGAATGCCTTTCGGACCCAGCTCGCGACTCCATGTCTTCGTGAAGCCGATCACGCCGAACTTGGCTGCGGCATAGTTCGTCTGTCCGTAGTTACCGTAGACGCCCACCACGGAACTCGCGTTCAGGATGACACCGGAACCCTGTTCGATCATGGTATCGACAACGGCCTGTGCGGTATGGAAAACGCCGCGAAGGTTCACGTCGATGACGTCGTCGAATTGCTGCAGCGTCATTTTTTGCAAACGGGCGTCGCGCGTGATGCCCGCGTTGTTCACCACCACATCGATGCGCCCATATGTGCCGCGCACTTTGGCGACCATTTCATCGACTTGCGTGCGATTGGTGACATCGACGGCAAATGCGTCCGCCTTCCCGCCCGCTTCGCGACACAGGTGCGCGACCGTCGCCACCGCATCGAGATTCATGTCGCACGCGATCACGACCGCCCCTTCGCGTGCGAACTTCAATGCCGTTGCCGCGCCGATCCCCTGCCCCGCGCCGGTGATAATCGCGACTTTTTCGTTCAGCTTCATCGTTGAATATCCTTACTGTAAAAGCCAGGCACTAACATGCCCGCTATGGTTTCATCTGTGCAGCCGGCCCCGACGACGCAAGCACACCGGCCTCGCTGCGCATTGCTCGCGCCAGCACAGGAACCAGTGCGAGACCGAGCACCCCGGCAATCAGTATCACCGTGAAACCCGCATCGCTTCGACCGGAGGATGTTTCTGCAATACCGAACAGATACGGTCCCACAAAGCCGCCAATCAAACCGATCGTGTTGACGAACGCAAGGCCGGCGGCTGCCTGAATGCCTTGCAGACGCTTCATCGCGATCGCCCAGTAAGAAGGCAGCACACCGCCCGCGAAGAACGCGGTCACCGTGAGCAGCGCAATGCGCGCGGCGGGATTCGTCACTGCAAGGTACGCACAAGCACCGAGGATAAGCCCTGCGGTCAGGATACCGAGAAACACACAGTCGCGATCCGTGCGGCGGTGAATACGCGGAAGAACCAGCACGCCAAGCAGAAAGCCGAGACCGACGCTCGCCGAGAGAAAACCTACCACGAGCGACGAATCGACATGCATCTGGTGAACGATGGCGGGCGTAAAGAAATACAGTCCGACGAACGCGACCTGATTCAGAAAGTAGATGAGGCCGATCAGCACCGTCGTCGGCCGTTTCAGAGCGGCGATCCAGTTCGCAGACGAATAGTCGGCGCGGCCGTGCCCGTCGATCACCGCATGCGTCTCAAGCACATCGCGCTCGGCCGCCGAGAGCCATCGTGCGTCGCGCGGCCGTTCGGGCATCTTGAAGAACAATACGATGCCGACGATCACGCTCGGAATGCCTTCGAGCATGAACATCCATTGCCAGCCGTGCAGGCCGCCGAAGCCGTCGAGTTGCATCAGCGCGCCGCCCAGCGGATTGCCGAGCATGAGCGCGAGCGCCGGCGCAATGTAGATCCAGCCGACCACGACAGGCCTGTCGTGAGGTGCGAACCAGAGCGTCACCATATACATCAGCGCGGGGAAAAGGCCCGCTTCCGCAATGCCCAGCAGAACACGCAACACGTAGAACGAGGATGTTCCCTGCACGAACATCATGGCCGTCGACAGAATGCCCCACGTCACCGCGATGCGTGCGATCCAGCGGCGCGGCCCGACCTTGTGGGCTGCGAGGTTGCTCGGAACTTCGAGCAATGCATAGCCGAGAAAGAAAATGCCCGAGCCGAAACCATATGCGGCGGCGCTGATGCCCACATCCGCCGCAAGCTGAAGCTTTGCGAGCGCCACGTTGGTGCGATCGAGGAAGGACATGAAGTAGACGGCGCACAACAACGGGATGAGTCTGGCCATTGCTTTGCGCGTGGCGATGCGATGCAACTGTCCGACCCGCTGATCGGCGGAAGCGGTATCCATAACGTTGTCTCCAATATATGAAACAGCTCTATTTTTTTGTTGTTGCGAGGCAAACCAGGACTCATCGGGTGATGAGTCCCGTAGCAGGTACAGAGCGGCTACAGATTGACCTGATCGGCGCCCTTGAGGCCCAGCATTTTTCGCGCGTCGGCGGGCGTGGCGATTTCCAGAGACAGCTCTTCCAGAATGCGCCGGATTTTGCGGACCTGTTGCGCGTTGGTCTCCGCCTTCACGCCCTTCGCGAGATACACACTGTCTTCCAGACCCACGCGCACATTGCCGCCCATGATCGCGCTCATGGTCACGAGCGGCATTTGATGCCGACCTGCGCCGAGCACCGAGAAGTGATAATTCTCCCGGCCGAACAGCCGGTCTGCCGTCGAACGCATCAGCAGCATGTTTTCAGGGTCGGCGCCCAGACCGCCCAAAATCCCGAACACCGATTGAATGAAAAACGGCGGTTTAACGAGGCCCTGATCGACGAAATGCGCGAGGTTATAGAGGTGGCCCACGTCGTAGCATTCGAATTCGAAACGCGTGCCGCTTTCGCCCAGTTCCAGAAGAATGTTTCGGATGTCCCTGAAGGTGTTGCGGAAGATCATGTCTTCCATTCCTTCGATGTAGTCCTTCTCCCAGCCGTAGCGCCACGATGAGATTTTTGCGGCGACCGGATGGATCGAAAAGTTCATCGAGCCCATATTGAGCGAACACATCTCAGGTCTCGCCAGTCGAGGATACGCAAGACGTTCTTCGAGCGTCATACGCGTGCTGCCGCCTGTCGTGATGTTGATGACGGCGTCGGTCGCTTCGGCGATCGCGGGGACGAAGGCCTTGAAGATTTCCGGACTCGGTGTCGGGCGGCCGTCAACCGGATCGCGAGCATGCAAGTGGATGATCGCGGCGCCCGCCTGAGCCGCTTCGATCGCCTGATCCCTGATTTGCTCTGGCGTGATCGGCAAGAATTCGGACATCGACGGGACATGCGTTGCCCCCGTGATGGCGCATGAAATGATGACCTTTCGGCTGGTGTCGCTCATTGAAATATCCTCGATTGCGGAGATGATCCGGCGCACTGTCGTACCCGACCGGATCACGCGTCCACGTTGTCCCCATTGTCTGCAGATGCCGCGACCGCTGTGCGGGCGCATCGTCTTGTGTAGTCAATCTTATTTCGATACGATCGCAGTGGTAAGGTCATTTCCGGACATGGAGATGTCCCCCGAGGACAATTTGCGGAGCTTTCTTTGGCATCGACCCGCCCATTGCTTAACGAGCGTATCTACGCGCCGTACAAAATCGCCGCGCTGGTCGAAGTCCTCGCGGAGCAAGGCATTGCGGCCGAAACCAGTCTGAAGGGAAGCGGCCTGACAGTGGATCAACTCAACGACGCGTCCGTGATGACCTCGGTGCGTCAATATGCAGTGGTGGCCCGCAACGCGGTGCTGCTCTCGCGCGACCCGGCGACGCCGTTCAAGGTCGGCTCGCGTCTGCACCTGTCGGCGTACGGCATGTACGGCTATGCGTTGATGTCGTGCCTGTCGTTGCGCGATTACTTCCGTCTCGGCGTGAAGTACCATCGCCTCGCAACACCCACGGTGACGATCGACTGGACGGAGTATCCGGACAAGGCTGTCTGGTCGTTTCCGGACGCGTTCGTTTCGAGCCCGTCGCGCGAACTGCGCGAGTTCATCATCGAGCAGCAGTTCACGCAGCATGTCACCCATCTGCAGGACGTGGCCGGCCATAGCTGCCCGCCGCTCAAGGCCTGTTTCTCATACCCTGCTCCGCCGCATGCCGGTATCTATTCGCAGTACCTCGGCTGTCCGTGCTTTTTCGACGCGCCGCAGTGCGAGCTCATCTACGACAGCGCGATTCTGAACCAGAAGCCGCAACTCGCGCACAAGCTCACGGCAACACTGCTGCAGGAAACGTGCGATCGCCTGATCGGGCAGGCGAAGACCTCGGTGGGCACATCCGGCGAGGTGTACCAGATTCTGATGAGCACGCCCGGTGTTTTTCCAGGCATGGAGGAAGTGGCGACAAGGCTGAATCTTACGAGCCGGACCTTGCGGCGCCACCTTGAAACAGAGGGAACCTCGTTCGTGGCAATCGTCGACGATGTGCGCTGCTCGCTCGCTATCGAATACCTGCAGTCGACAAGAATGAGCACCGAAGATGTCGCGATGCTTCTAGGCTTCAGCGACGCCGCAAACTTTCGCCGCGCCTTGAAGCGGTGGACAGGAAAAGGGCCTGGCGAATTGCGACGGTGAGCGCGTTTCCAAAGCCCGTTGCCTCGAATTGAATGGCAGTACTGCGAACGTTAATGTGCTCTTCGAACGCAGGTACCGTTAGCGGAAACTCGCGCGACACGGCGGCATGAAAGGCTTTACCTTCAGATCCGCGCGTAAATCGAACTGCCGATTGTCAGCGTCGTCGCACTGGTCGACGCGAAACGGATCTCGTAGAGGTCGCGCCCGAAATTGCCCGGCACCTTGACCGACATGCCACCGAGCGTGTCGCTCAACGGCACGAATAGCTGGTAGCGAAGGTCTTCGTTGCCGTATAGCACGTAGCCCGGAAGTTCGTTCAGTGTCGCGAAAAATCCCGGCGGATTGCCAAGAACGACGATCGGCACAGCGCTCGGCGAATCGTTGGTCAACGTCCATTGCGTACCCACGCGTTGCTGCCACGCGCTGTCGAGCGCCGCCAGCGGTGTCATTTGCTGACCGACCGGCAACGTCAGATAGGCATAGCCCGCGCCCGGCACGACGCGCTTCATCAGATAGCGATAGTTGAACGCATTTCCCCCGCTGTCGCTGCCCGACACGACTGCGAAGCGATATGACGCCGTGTCGGTATCGCTTGCCCACCAACCGTCGCTGCGATACCGGTATGCGCCAATCTGCGCCCAGCCTCGCGTGTGGGCGTCCCACTGGTTGATCTGCAGACTACCGTCCGCGTTGGCAAGCACCTGATACGGCGAATCCGAATTGCCGTAGATGCCCGCGCCGCTCGCAATGCCCGGCCCCGATGCAACCGGCGGGGGCGTTGTACTGATCCTCGCCGGCAGCGACGAAATCGTGCCGTCTTCTTTCAACGCCGACAGCACCAGCGTTTCAGCAATCCCGCGAGCGTCGTATCCCGCATTGCCGGTCACGAGCAGCGCGAAATGCGAGTTGGGCACGACGAAAAATTCGGTCGAATAGAACGCAGTGCCGCCGTCTTTTTCCCACCCGAGCACGCCTGCAGCGTTAAGCGCCGGCTGCACCACGGTGTCCCAGCCTAGACCCCAGCGCCATTCGGGCGATGGGTTTATCGTCAGGCTTTTCGTCTGGTCCGCGCCCATCTCCGCGATACCCGCCGCGGAGACGATGCGCCGCCCTTCGAACATGCCGCCGCCGTAGATCATCTGCGCGAGGTTCATCATGTCGACGGGCGTGGAGCTTAGTCCTCCGGTCGCGTACGCATTGACGAATTCCTGGCGCTGCGTGCCGTTCACGTCGGGCAGCGAGAACGATCCGCTGGAAGGCACGCTCGTCAGATAGCTGGAGTTCGCCATCTTGAGCGGCGCGAGAATCTCCGACTGGACGAAGTTCACGAAGCTCTGCCCCGTCACGGCGAGCACGACCTGCTCGACCATCGTGAAGCCGTCGTTGCAATACACGGCCAGTTCACCGGGCAAATGCTTCAGGTGCGAGTTGGCGAGTTCGGCTTGCGTGTCGGCGGCGTAGCCGGCAACCGGCTCGAACGTGAAGAGATTGCGCCCATTCGTGCCGGGCAGACCGGATGCATGCGACAGCAGATGACGCATGGTGATCTGCGCGTATTGCGGCGACAGCATCGTGAAGGCCGGCAGATATTTGACGATTGGCGTGTCGAGCGTGATTAGCCCACGATCGACGAGGATCGTCGCCGCCAGCGCCGGGAACAACTTACTGACCGAGCCGATGTTGAAGCGCGTCTGCGGCGTCGCCTTGATCTGCCCCGGCACCGATGCCAACCCAAAGGCCTGCTGCCAGATCACCGCGTTGCCTTTGACCATCGCGACTGAAATCGCGGCGACGCCATTCGACGGATCACTGACGGCCTGCTGGATCACCTGTTGACCAAGTGCAATGGTCTGCTGATAAGGCGTCGAATGGAGCTCGTCATTGCCGCAGCCGGGCAGCACGGCCGCGAGCACCCCGGCGCCCGTGTAGCCGAGAAACTGCCGCCGCCCTTCGCTGGAAAGTCCCTCGTTATTGCGGTTGCATCTGGCCACGGCATTCCCCTTTGTTCAAGTTTTTCAGGACCTGCAACAAGCGCTTCTTCAACCGTGGCATCGCCAGCACGGCGAAGCCATTTTCCGCATCTTCGACACAATGCAAGGGCGCTTTTCGCGTGCTGCACCCTGCCCCAATCATAGCGGCGCAATGCGAGCGCGAGTAGCAATGTGTCGAGATGCTGCGAGGCTTTGGCTCAAGAGTGCGCCTGACGAGTTGCAGACATGTGGTCGGGCAGCCGGCTAAGCCTGCGAACGAGATGTACCTTGTGAAGGGCCGCCTAAGCAGCCGCTTCTTGCAGTTTTTCCATCAGCATCAAGGCGTTCGGCACCGCCTCGCCGTGCGCGGTGTTGTCGAAAATACACCAGACGTCGGCTCCGGAATCGCGGGCTTCGACAATGCGCGCCGCGACCGCTTCGATGAACGGCTCGTCGTAGGCCGAATAGTAGATTCGAGGCGAGCCGTGCAAACGGATGTACAAGGTGCGCGGATCGCCCACCGGTTCGGCGCCGGCGACGGGCGGTGGATGCGCGCGCACGCAGGCGACCCTGCCGTCGATTAGAGTCTGCGCGGCTTCGTCGGTGAACCACGATGCATGACGCGGTTCGCAGACAACGCGCACGCTTGTGAGGTCGCGCAGTAGCGCAAAGAAGTCGCTTGCGACGGATTTATCGAATGCGAGGCTCGGAGGCAACTGCAGCAACAGGCAGGCCATTTTCTCGCCTAGGGGCGCGACTTCCGCAAGAAATGCGCTCATGGCGGCATCGGCGTCGCGCAACCTGAGTTCGTGCGAGACCGCCTTCGGAATCTTCACGGAAAACCGGAACGCTTCGGGTACGGTTTCCGCCCAGCGGGCGTAGGTTTTCGGCTGATGCGGGCGATAGAAAGACGAGTTGATTTCCACAGCCGGGAACACCCGCGCATACCGCTCGAGATGGCTGCCCTGCGTGGGAAATTGCGCCGCGACATTGGATGACAGCGCCCAGCCTGCACAGCCGATCAGTATCGGCGATGCGGTGGGACGAGTCTCGCGATGCGTCGAATGGGTCATGTGTGTAGGCGCAGCAAAGTCTGGGCCTATGCGGCGTGGTGAGGCCGCTGGGTTTAGCAGCTAGATGTGGCACCTATAAGAAAAAGGCCCGCGGGGAAGCGGGCCTTGCGAGATGCTGACGGCGGGAAGACTGCGGAAGCAGCGTTCCTTTGCGAGACCTTTTACGTCGACGATGGCTTTGGTCGCGCTTGGTCGGGCTTGGTCGCGTCTAGTCAGCTTCGGTCTTTTGCGTCGGTTAATGGACCGGACGTGCTCGATCTGCACGCCGGTTGTTACCGCTTATTCCCACTCGATTGTCAACCCGATGGCTGCAACCTTATCTGGACAGGGAAGCAGCTAGTTCAAATATCGACGATACCGCCAAGGATACCGAAAAATACCTCCGGTACTTGCCGCGGCTCCGCGGACCCCATCGGATATCCACTAACAACCCTGTTAAAGCAGTCCCAAAGATGAAGTACCTCGAGACCATTGTTGTTGGCAATACCGTCATCGATACCGCAAAGCATTTTCCAATGCGGTCCGATTAAAGCCTGCGGGCGCCGACGCCTCAATTCACAGAGCCTCATCCAGGTCGGAATTGCATAGTACCCCTTGGGGCCGCCCCACAGGGAATTACTCAATGAGGGGGTGCCCTCTTACCCCAAACCTTACCCCCACGGGTAGGCGGAATGATATGGAAAAAACGGATACAAACGCGTCACGCTAACGAACCCGTGCGTTCAGTGTCTCGCTACAGGTATCGTGCATTTGCGAATTTACGGCGGTCGACGAGCCATCCCGCAGGGTGTCCGTCGCTCCCCGCCCGTTGTAACACTGCTCGCACTATGCCACACGACAAATCAGCATGTCAGTGTCGCAAGAGGTCTCGCTCGATGCTCCGTCTGAGCACGAGGACGCATTCACTCTCCAAAATGTACGTGACACACGCAAGAAGCTCCAAGAACACTCCGCCGATAGAGTCAGGCTCGTATCTGAAGCCCGTCGGTTCGGTTTTGGCAGTGCGCGGACCTGAGTACAAGAGTAGCGATCCCCCTTCCGCGCGAATGTGAAAGCGGTCCATCAACTCACCGAGGGCACGCATCTTGGCTTCGTCAAGACGCCCCGTCGCAGAGGTGTCGTAGTGAACACCGGCAACCTTGTTTGCTACATAAGCGATAACGTCATGCCGCGTAAGAAACACACCGGTACAGAATGCCACCTGTTGGCCGAGGAATTTCGCCAAATTGAGACGGACAACGTTGTTCGGATCGAACTCCTCGGCAATGGAGTCGTAGCCGCCAGGACCTGGTGACATATACGCCGTAAGATTTCCATACCCAGACATTCCCATCAAGCAAAACTGACCAACATGCCCCTCACGCGCTGACCGAACAAGCGGCTGGGAATCGGGAACCGCAAATTTGAGCGGCAACCCTCGCCGACCGGCAGCAGCTCCTAACTCTCCGTCCAGCAGGAGCCTCCGTATTGTCGCAGCATGGAGTCTGACTTCATCTCTACCCGGATGTTCGACCTTTGCTAGCCTATCCAGATTTCGGAAATCCCCGAGGAGAAAATCGTCTCGCCGAAGGTCAATCTCAGGTCTTGTCATACTTGAAATCTCAGTTTGTCTCTTCGGATACGTCCGGCAATTTTCAACGAAATCCCAGCGAGGTTTGTGGAAGGCTGATTCGGCGCTTCGCTATTAATTGAAGTCGCCGCATCGGCACAGCAAGGTCAGCCATTCTCTGCCGTTGAAGTAGTCCAACACTGCCCCGCCTCTCTTTGATCGCTTGCTGTAGCCACACATGGTCGTGGCTGGGCCGATCACCGGTCGGACTTTGAAAGTCGATTCAACTAAGCCGCCTCCCTCATGGACGTAATCAACGGCGACTCATCTGAATCATAGGTCAGGTGAATCTGTGTCTTGGCGCGCGTCACGCCTACATAGAACAGACGAGCCGCCTCTTCCAGCTGCTCGTCGGTCCTGTCGAAGCCACTGGGGAACACTCCGTTCTCCAGCCCTACCATGATGACAGCTTGGAACTCCAATCCTTTCGAGCTATGCAGCGTCATCAGATTTATCTGGTCGGGGCTCTTACCCTGATTCCCGAAGATCTCCACCGTGAATGCCCGCAGGGGGCCGCCTGCCCCCGCGGCCGCTGTCAGTTCTTCAAGGTTGTCTTTCTCATCGGCAAGTCCAGGCTCTTGTTCAAGTAATTCATCCAGCACGTCGCGACGCAATGCCAAGAGCCATCGGCGTAAAGGGAGCGCACTATCCCGAAGCGAGAACAGTGCCGAAATCAAGCGCTTCCGTGTAGCCAGCAACTCGGACTCGTGCGTGACCGAGCGGTACATCCGTCGCCATGCTTTGAGGAGTTGGGAGAGCGAGATTTCCCCGGTCTGCCATCCCCCGGAACACCATCGTGCCGCATCCGTGAGCCACTCGGTCACGCGTGTGCGCTTGATGGGTGAGCCGTTGTCAAGACGGAAGTATTGCAGACCAAGAGCATCTGCCGCCTCCGCAATCGGCGCGCCCTCATTAAGCGTGCGGTATAACACCGCTATATCTCCCGGCGCCCACGACGGATTCGCCCCGAGCAACGCTGGCACCAGCGTACCGAGCGCATAGTCCGCCTGCTCGCGAATGCTGCACTCCAAACGGTGAATATGGATTTCGCCGGACCGGCCATCATGGGAACGGAACTCCGCTGGCTCGGGCAAGAGCGCCCTGGAGGCAGCGATGATTCTATCGGCGCACCGGTAATTCAACTTGAGCGTAACGGACTCCATCTGCTGGAGACCAGCCAACGCTCTCAACAGGTCTGGCTTTGCACCGGTGAACCCGTAAATGGACTGGTCAGGATCACCCACAGCGATGATCCGAACTCCCGCTTGAAGGAGCGCCAACACGATGCGGTGCAGGGGCACGCCGAGATCCTGATATTCGTCGATCACGACCACGGGATACTTGGCCCGAATAGCATGCCGGACCCATTCGTTCTTCTCAACAAGCTGCAGGCCGGCAAGGACCAATCCGTCGAAGTCGATCAGGCCGTTTTGTAGAAGCAAATTTTCGTAGGCCTCGACTACCATCGTTTCCCGGGCCGACCACGCGCGCCATTCGTCACTTCCTCGGTCCAGAATCGTGCGCCGTAGCCTGTCGCAGGCCATGCGGAACCATGCCGGTGCGTTCCCGCCCAACTGCGCACGATAGGCATCGCCGAAAAGCGCTCTTGCCTGTGCTGGTGAAGCCACAACCAGTGGATCCGGCATTTGGAGCCCCGCCATCTTGGCATAAGGGAACACCAACTCCGTCAGGCAAAAAGAGTGAACAGTGGAAAGCACGAGACGATCGCTGTCGCCCACGCCGAGTCTCGTAAGCCGTGATCGCAGTTCACCGACGCAAGCATTGCTGTAGGTGATGCACGCGATGCGGCGCGGTCTGCGGACGTCTTCAGCAAGAAGTCGGGCGATCTTAATGGTGATCGTCTTCGTCTTACCACTGCCAGGGCCTGCCAAAATGACACAGTTCCCCGTCGCCTGGTAGGCGCACCATTGATCTTCATTCTCGCGCAAATCTTCCGCAGCTTTGAGATAGAGAGGTGTCGAGGTACTCATGCCAGTTTGGCTTTCAAATACTTCAGAGCCTTCTTTATGTACGTTGGGCATACATCGACGCTCTCCTCCACGAGGACCGCTGCAAGGCGCTGTGCCACTCTTCCTTTACCGATGGAATCGATGTCCTTGAGGAACTGCGAGGGATCGAGCGAGTCGGGGTCTGCGGACATGCCCTTAAAGCGCGCATGCATTTTCTTGTTGGTGGTTAGCGAACCGACCGCTGTATGAAAATAATCCTCAGCCCCCGCCTTAAAGAGATCAATCTCGAACGTAAACTCGTTCAGGAAGATGCCATGCTTCGGCGCGAGCTCGAGAACCTCTCCATAGCTGCTTTTGTCCCAGACTTCCTCGTCCAGAAGATGACGCATGATCTGATTAACGACACGATTTTTGCCATAGCTGTTTCCCACACCATTGTCGTCAGGGTCTGCGTCCTCCTGGCTCACCGCTTGATTCTTGGGATCGAAATCCGTCAGCACCACAAACGGAATATCAAGTCCTTTCTGGCCCAACAATTGAACATAGGGCGCCAAGTTGGTTCCAGCAATGGAACAGACGGAGATACCCATAGCATCGAAATCCAAAGCCTTGTCATTTAGCTTGGCCAGCGTGGGCAATAGGAACTTCTCCGCATCGCCCTCAACCAGGATGACACCCTTCGAGAAAAAAAGCTCGCCGCGCGTGACGTCAATGTAGCGCTCCAGATCCTCGCGATCGCTGGTATTGAGCTTGACTCCCTTGAGAGAACGCCCAACGGTATGTCCTGCATCGACAACATGGCGTAGGACAACCACGTTGGCGAGCGGCGCCACACTTGCTACGTTGGGTGAGTGCGTTGTGAGAAGAATGCTGCGTGGCTCTGTATCGGCCTGAACCTCGTCGCGCGTCTGCAGGTAGTTTCGGTAAATGAGCCGTTGGAGGTGCGGATGCAGATGAGCCTCAGGCTCTTCTATGGCTAAGAAGGTGTGTTGACGTTCCCCTTCATCTACCAAGTACTGGTGCTCAAGATGCTTCAGGGCAAGGTAAAGCACATTGGCGGAACCGAGGCTGGCCTCGGCCACGCCGCGCTTTCCGCTATCGATCATCATTTGTAATGCGCGCAGCAAGCGCTCCGGTTCGGTCGGTGCGAACCCCAAGGCTGTTTTAACTGCGTGCTTATCCCCAACCATGACAGTGAGCTGATCGTTGACTTGACTCACCACATCGGACAGCTCAGGGAGCGCCGCAATCTTCGAGGTTGTTGCATGGACCTCGCCAGCGATCGCGCTGAGCGCTTTCGCATCTACCGTCTTTGCTGCACGGTCCAACAGCGGTCGAAGTGGTGATCTCGACCAGCGCGCGAGGTCCGACTCGGCGTCGCGTAAGGCCGGGAACAAATCCATCGGCATCCATCGCCTCAGTTCATAACCGATCGCGTTTTCGATCCGACCTCCACCGAAGAGAATGAACTCATAGTCCGCCTCGCTCCGCGGCGCTCCTTCGAGCCCCTGCACCGGCTGATAGCGATACGTGACGCGCGCCACCATCGGATCTGGCCGCACCAAATGATCCGCCAATACTGCAAGCAGATTCTCGTTGTTTTCGAAGTCCCGAAATTCGACGGACACCTCGATGACGTCCTCCGCCTTCAGCGGGCGCGCCAGTCCATCCCAGAAGTCATCAATACGCAGTCTGCGCGATGAATCGGGAAGTGCGGGATCAAGGATCAGTCGCAGCGCGAACAGGAGATTGGTCTTGCCGACCTTGTTCTCGCCGAGAACAACGGCATGCTCACCCAACCGGACATCGAAGTGCTTGAAGTTTCTGAAGTTCTTGATAACGATCCGACTCAATCGCATGGGCAGCCTGTTTATTCCTTAGATCTTCTTTTCCACATCGGAGATCGGGCGCACGCTGATGAGGCCCTTTGTCTGCGCAGCTTTCATGAAGCTCAGGTTGTCACGAAATCGAAAAGCTCAGTCTGCACTTATCAGCGCTCCGCAGACAACATCAGATGATCAATAAATCCACCTCGGTCTACAGCTGCCGGCAGATGACATTCCTGTCTTACTTCGCTAGACTCTCGCGATGATACAACTGAACGGCACACAAAATGATCCGCGTCACGATTGAACTTCTGCCCGGTGGCGACGTGTCGCGACGTCGCCACCTAGGCACGATCGAAATTGCAAACGACGGAACTGGCGACGAAAAAAAGGGAAACTACTCGATCAGGTTGTCCAAGTTCGGCAACCCGGGGCAAACTTGGATCCACGGGGTCGTGAAGGGCTTCGACCGGATCAGACGGGGCCCTTATGATCTTCTTCTTCAATGCCTCGACGCCACTGTCGGTCGTCGAAGGTAGCGAGAAGCATTCGGTACTACCAAGGCACATTCCAAGTTGAGTTGCTCCGAATGAGCCTTGTGGTTTCCCCAGGTCCAGCGTTCCCACTGACGGTGGGTCTACCACAGGATTCCATAAAGCGAAGATTCGCGGGGCCATCCCCATAATGGCAGCAATCGCTAGACACCGCTTGCGATGCCACCATACCTGTCAGATCAGTTTGATCGTTCCTGCGATGAGGTCGCAACAGATGGTACCGCTCCGTCGATTGCGCAAAGCACGCCAGACCTCGAAACCACTCAGTATTGCGACCTCCCATTGTTTCCCCGAGCACCGGCCAACCTCGAGCCTTGTCGTCAATCCCTTAATCGTGCGCAGCAACTCATAATCCAGCGCCTGAACATTTGCAAAGAAAGAAGTTTTTCTGGCCTCCTCGAACACCAGCGCCGAAATCGCCTCATCAATGACGTGGGCGCGCCCCCCGTCCTCGTTCTCGTCAAGCAACGGATCCGTCTTTCGCTTCTTTCCAAACAGTTTGCGCATGACCGGAGACCACCCCAGGACCGCAACGTACGACAGATGGAAAACGTCATGCAGTCGATATCCGTCATCCTCGTACGTATCACGTCGTTATATATAGGCATACTGAATAACTGGAGACAACAAAATTAAAAGAACCATTCTTACTCTTGCCACACTTAGCGTGTTTTCGATGGCTGCGCAGGCTCAAAGCAGCGTGACACTCTACGGAATTGTCGACGATGGCGTGAATTGGAATTCAAATTCGGGCGGCCATAATCTCTACAACCTATCTAGTGGCGTGATTCAAGGGAGCCGTTGGGGCCTTCGCGGTAGCGAGGATTTGGGCGGTGGCATGAAAGCACTGTTTGTTTTGGAAAACGGTTTTGACGTGAACAGTGGTTCCCTCGCCAACAAGAACCGTGGCAGTACTTTAGGACTTCTGTTCGGGCGGCAGGCATATGTCGGGGTTTCGAGCAAGTACGGCACAGTGACTGCCGGACGCCAGTACGACTCAGTCGTGGACAATCTGGGTCCGTTCGTCGTAGCCGACCAGTGGGGAGGGTATATCGCGGCACATCCCGGAGACCTTGACAATTTCAATAACACACAGCGGGTCAACAACGCTATAAAGTACACGAGCGCCAATCTCGCCGGGTTGCCATTTGGTGGCTTGTATAGCCTTGGCGGAGTCGCGGGAGATGCTACGCGCAATCAAATCTGGTCTGTGGGTGCCAATTTTTCGCATGGGCCGCTAAGCGTTGGCGCAGCTTACCTTAACGTACGCAATCCAAACGTTAGCTTCTACGGTGGTAGTGGTGCTAGTACCTCCCCGACGCCGAGTGCAAACTTTGTATCGTCGCCGGTGTACAGCGGTTATGCATCTGCTCACAGCTATCAATCCAGAATCGTTGATTAGTCACCCGCACTCAATGCGTTGATTCAGTTCAGGCGATGGGTGCGTTTCACACGGGCTCCGCGGGAAGCCGACCCGAAACCGGCGTTTTTTCGGTTATCATGTGTATTGTCGCCACGCGCGTCGCTCTACGTCACGAAGCCAGCACGACGGAGCACATGCGCCCGCCAGGACAACGCCTTGGGAGAAGCGCATTGTCGCATTTGATGGTTGCGTTGCTGGTGTTCCTGCTTGTTTCGCTGAGCGCGCTGTTCGGTCTTTATGTTAGTACACGCTTGCCGGAACATCATCTGAGCGACGACTCAATGAGCGCGATCAAACTCTCGATCGGATTGGTCGCGACCATTGCGGCGCTCGTCCTCGGTCTGCTCATTTCCTCAGCGAAGAATTCCTTCGATGCGGTCAACAACAACCTGATCCAGAACGCGGCGAACATGATTCGCCTCGACAGCGTGCTCGCGCAATACGGGCCTGAGACCGGGCCGTTGCGGCGGACGCTGAAGCGCAACTATGCCGATTGGATCGCGTTGATCGCATCGAACGACGCCACGCGCGATGCGCGGCTCGACAGCCCCGCGATCATCGGGCGCATGGAAGAATTTGGCCGCGGCATCGAGAGTCTCCGCGCGGCCAACGACGCTCAACGCGATCTCAAACTGCGCGCCGGACAAATTGCCGATGACGTATTCACCGCGCGATCCCTCGCGCTGTTGCGACGCGAAGGCACACTGCCGCCCGCGCTGATGTTCGTGCTCGTTTGCTGGCTCGCAGTGATCTTCGGCACCTTCGGCGTGCTGTCGCCGCGCAACGGCACCGTTATCTTCGCATTCCTGATTTGTGCGCTCTGCGCATCCGGCGCGATCTTCTTGATCCTGGAAATGGATACGCCGCTCGATGGCGTCGTGCGCGTGTCGACACGCGCCATGCGCGAAGCCCTCGAACGTCTGGGCGGGTGACGCGCGCCTTCCGTACAGCAAGCCTCTAACGGGCGCAAGGGTTGCTGTCTTCGACGCGGGCCCGCTCTCGAACGCGGGCGGCACGATCCACCGCAACGGGAAGATGGTCCCGAAAGCGGGCAGTCTCGACAACGTACCGCTTGATGCTGACAGCCGAGGCTTACCGTGCGCCGTCGTTGGCAAGGCCAGACGTGTCTCCGTTACGTCCATGCGCCGATTTCAACGCTGGCTGGGTTCGAGCAGGGCCAGACGCTGCGCCGCTGCGGCCGACGACCAGAGTTAAAGGTCAGCATGATCGGCTCACCTTCCAGCACATGCAAATCGGCTCGACCGACGACATCACAGGCAGTGCACCACCACCTGTTCTTCGCTGACAGGTCGTGCAATGACACACATAAAAGTTGATTGCTCCAATCCGCAGTTCAAACTTGATCCGACGCAGAGGCAGCTACCGATGTGGGGTGCGGGCATACAAGGCTCCGAAATACCGCGGATTGAAAAACGGCAAGCTTCGTTAGCCCCGAACGTGCGTGAGCCACGCGAGAACTGTCGATGATTTGCCGACGATTGTCGAACGGCCGTTCCCGGCCGAGCCCCGTCCGCTGTTCCAACGAGCATTGATCGCACGGGGTATGCGAAAGCCAAAGCTATCGCAGCAACACGCCTGCGAGGATCTCGATAGGCCGCCCCACTACACACGACAGATTGCGTTCACCATGTCTCACGGGAGGCTCACGTAGATTGGACGCCGAGCGCGGCTGCCGGCCGTGCTCGCAAGTACTGTGAGGTTGCCGCCGACAAGTGGACCTTTGATCGAATCAGCCGGCTCACGGAGACGTTCGCGTGGCAGCGGCGCTGCGTGCCTCCTGTGAGTGCATCGAGAACACCAGGTCGTCCACTTTCGCCGCCAGGCCGTTCAGCATCGGCCCGTGAATCACGCAGATGCCGGGAACCTGCAGGAATGCGTAAGAGAGAGCCGTCGCATCGGAAAAGCCGATCACGGATTTCTCGCATGGCACTTTAGCGGGCAGCGCTGGCAGCACATGCGCACAGCCATAGCCGGCGCGTGCGATCCAGACGATATCGGTCGCCGGGTCCGACAACGCCGTAGGCAGTCGCCCGTGCGATGCGGATGGAATCCCGCGGAATACCGGAGCCGTGTTCTACGAACTTGCGGAACAAGCATGCAATTTCGGTTAATCCTGACTTTTCCTGATTTTCCTTACCTCCACAGAACCATGGGAAAGGTATGAACAGTTTCCCGCCTGGGCCGATGAAGCGTCGGCGGAAAAAACGAGGCGTCATGCCGTCGACGGCTGCATTACGCGCAATGTAGGCCGCGCGTGGGCAAGACCATGTTCGTGCGGCGAGCGCCAGATGTTCCTCAGCACGCGGATAAACCCCGCTTCCCCTTCGGACAGATGTCCATCGGCACGCGCGCCTTCTTCGCACAGCGCGAGAATCTCGCGACGCAGTCGCCAGTCCCTCACGTCGTGCCCGAGGTGATAGATCACTGCGGGATCAAAGCGACACGCGTCGCCCCAGTTTAGATAAGCCGACGTTGTGAGGTCTTCGCGCATCTGCTGAATGACGGTGAGCAGCTGCCCGCGATTCATCGTCAGACGCTGTTCCATGCCCATGCGGTGAAGCGCTTCGAGTTCGTCGATGCCGACATGACCATCGGACAAGAGACAGGCCGCGACGATGCGCGCGGCGGCTTCGGGGCTGTCGGTTCGATAGTGACGCATAGTGACTCTCCTGTTTCCTTCGATGTGTTTGCCTGCGAGGGCGCTTCAGGACGTCCGGTCGCGCGGCGTGACGCTCGCGTGTACATGGACCCGATACTCGTGGTCGTCGTCGTAACGCTTCATGCGGCGTTCGAGATCGGCGAGGTCGGTCGACGAGGCGAGAAACGCATCGCGGACGTCATCGTGATCGGGATTGTGCAAAGGCGCGAACAACGCGCCAAAACGATGAGCAAATTTGGTGAACATGATGTCCTCCTTAAAGATGTCGGGTCGGGTGATGATGAATGTGCGTTCGATGGATTGAAACAGTAGAGGCGCTGAATTAGCGATAAATTAGTAAGCAGAACGCTACGATATGAACGTGTGTAGCTGATTGGAAATCCCGCTTTCTTTGCTCAGACTCTCTGCCCCGAATGCGAATTAAGCGATTCAGATCACGACAGGGCATCGGATAAAGCATCGGACAACGAGAGCAACATGAAACGGGTTTGCCAAGTTGTAATCGCTGCGCTTCTGGGTTTGGCCATGGTGGGCGTCGCGCAGGCCCATGTGTTCGTCGGCGCGGGTGTCGGCTTGCCCCTCGCGCCCATCACGCCTGTGGTTACTGTTGCGCCTGTGGTTGCTGTTGCGCCCGTGCCCTCCCACGCACCGCCCGTGAATTGCGCACCGCCGCCTGCGCCTGCGGTTGTCAGCGGCTATTGGGGCGGTGGCGCATCGGACGCGCCGCCCGGCCGCATCACCACTACGTGTACGGTTACTGGCATTAGAGCCCGCACTGAACTGGCGCTCATTTATTTCTAATTGTCGATCTATACGATGGTTTCTTCGGCAAACGAGCCCTGATCGATAACATCTGGACGGAAGGATCATGAAATCGCTGATTTCAGCTGTTGCGGTGGCCGCCGCGCTGATCACATTGCATGTCGCATCGTTCGCGGACCGCGCCGCACGGTGCCGTCGATTTAACGGCAACCGGGCAACAACGCATCTACGCAAAGACCATGAGCGGACACGGCGGTGTCGCCACAGCGCGTCCCAAAGCGGTGCCTTCAACAATACGCAATACGACGTGGGTTGAAGCCGATCTACGTTGGTCATTGATGAGGCTCAAGACGCCATCACACGCAAGTTAACGCTGCTGGCGCGCACAGTTTTCTTCGCCCGCATCGTCGTCACAACGAAAACGAGCCAACGACGCGTGCATGCGCTGTGGAACCAGCTCGCATCTGCGGCAAATTAGAGCGCGATTCCATCACCTTCCGGACGGCACGCTTCAATCACCGCCATGCCCAAAATCCGATCGCTGGGAAATCAACTAGTGTTTGCCTTGTGCGTGTTGGCAAGCGTCGTCGGCGTGGTGCAGGGCTTCAGTTCCTACCAGCTGTCGAAAGCGGGCATGAGCGCGCTGCTCGACATGCGTCTCGAACAGGTTGCCACGCGCTTCTATCGCGCCGGACTCGCCGATGCCCTGCCTGCGATTCCCGCGCGAGGCTCGCAGCCCGAGCGCGACATCGTGCTGACGGTGTGGCGAGACGACATCGACTCGCCTTATCGCTCGACGGAACCGGCGCTCGCATTGCCGCGCGATGCCGAACCCGGTTTTCTGACAACGGATGTCGGCGGCGAAAGCTGGCGCATTTTCACGTTGCGCGAGCCCGGCACCGTCATCCAGGTCGCGCAGCGTTCCAGCGTGCGCCAAGAGCTTGCGCAGGAACGCTCGCTCAATACACTTTGGCCCATGATCGTGCTGGTGCCGCTTGTCTGGATTGCCGTCGCGCTGGTCGTGCGCCGTGCACTGCGGCGTCTCACGCGGCTCGGCGCACAGGTGCAAGCCATAGACATAACGCATCTCGACAAGCTCTCTACGTCAGGCGTGGCGACTGAAATACGGCCCTTTATC
The DNA here is from genome assembly GCF_031456815.1 of Paraburkholderia strydomiana. NCBI lineage: Bacteria > Pseudomonadati > Pseudomonadota > Betaproteobacteria > Burkholderiales > Burkholderiaceae > Paraburkholderia > Paraburkholderia strydomiana. The sequence continues at coordinate 48,454 of NZ_JAVDVL010000005.1, read as the reverse complement.
GTGTCGATCAATACGATGATCGAGCGGGTCGCGCAGTCGATCGAGGGTGAACGCAAGTTCATCTCCGACGCCGCGCACGAACTGCGCACGCCGCTGACGGCACTGCAATTGCAGGCGGATAACCTTCAGCCGCATATCGCGCCCAGCAATCAGGAGCGCTTCAAGGAATTGCAGAGCGGCATTCGTCGCAGCGGACGGTTGATCGCGCAACTGCTACGCCTCGCTCGCGCCGAAGCCGCGATGCGGCCCGACATGCTGGCACGCGTCGACGTGTCGAAAATCGTCGTCGATGCCGTGGCGGAAGTGCTGCCGATGTCGATGCAGCGCGGCATCGACATCGGCGCGGAGGAGATGACGAGCGCCTACGTGCGCGCCAACGACGCCGATATTGGCATCGCGCTGCGCAATCTCGTGAGCAACGCAATCCGCTATTCGCCCGACGGCGGCAAGGTCGACCTCAGCGTGCACACGCGCGACAACATGGTGTGGATCGAAGTCGCCGATACGGGGCCGGGCATCGACGAGGCATTGCTGCGGCGAGTATTCGACCGGTTTTTCAGGCTCAATCTTCAAATTGAAGGCAGCGGGCTCGGGCTTTCGATCGTGCAGGCAATCGTCAATCGCTACAGCGGCACGGTGACGCTGCGAAATCGCAACGACGGACAAACAGGCGTCGTGGCTTCGCTGGGCTTTCCTGCCGCGCCCTGATCGAAGCACTCGTCAATTGCTAATTCCCGCCTAATACTGCGTGCCTAATATGGAACCTGAGGAGCACGACTCGTCTGATTTGGTCCCTCTGGTTCTGGCATGGCGATCGGTGCGTACGCCAGAGTCCTTGGGGCGGCTGCGTCAGGCGGCCGACATTTTTTAATTGCATTGCCGTTTATCGGGCGCCCGTTCGCGAGTCACTCGGCTAACATCCGAATGGGAATAGCCGGTGCATTGCGAACGGACTTCTCACCGCACCCGACGACAACGCTTGGTTGCTGGAAACGACATCATGCGAGTGCTACTGGTTGAAGACGATCTGCAGATCGGTCAAAGTCTGATGCGTGCATTACGGGACGCGGATTACAGCGTCGACTGGGTGCGTGACGGCAATGCGGGCAGCGCCGCCATCGCCGCCGCCGGATACACTGTCGTACTGCTCGATCTCGGCTTGCCCGGCGTGGGCGGCATCGAGTTGCTGAAGATGGCGCGCGGGGCGGGTAACAAAGTGCCTGTGTTGATCCTCACGGCGCGCGACAATCTCGAAGCACGCGTGCAAGGCCTCGACGTCGGCGCCGACGACTACGTGCTCAAACCCTTCGACGTCCCCGAACTGATGGCGCGCATACGCGCCGTGCTGCGCCGCAAAGCGGGCTACGCGTCGTCGCGTCTCGGTGACGACGCGCTCAATCTCGATCTTGACAAACGCACGCTGTGCTGCAACGGCGTGTCGTCGGTGCTGTCGGCGCGCGAATTCGCCCTGATGCTCGCGTTCCTCGAGCGGCCCGGCACGATCCTGTCGCGCAATCAACTCGAAGACAAACTCTACGGCTGGGGCAAGGAAGTCGAGAGTAATGCCGTCGATGTGCTGATCTACTCGGTGCGCAAGAAGTTCGGGCAGGCGGTGATCCGCAACGTGCGCGGGCTCGGCTGGACGGCCATGCTCGGCGAGGCACAAAAAGGGTAACGACGCAGTAACGGAGCGCCGTCGTCCTCATTCTTCGCTCACTGCGTCGCAAATATCTCTCCTTCATAAAGCAATTTCGCTGACGATGTGGCGCGGAAAAAGCGATGAGAGGCATTCCAAAAATCCAGGCAGTCATCGAACCCAACGACGCGGCAAGCTATATCGCATTCTGCCGGCTCGACACGCGCAAGCACGTGCGGATGTCGGTGCATGTCGATTGCTCGATCGCTGCAGATGCGACGGACACGACGAGCGCAAGCCGCGCTGTTTCGCCGAACAATGCCGCTCGCGCTGCATATCACTATGGCGCGGTGCCGGGCCTCTTGCATCAGTAAGGTGCGGCCATGGTGATTCATCCGGCTGCCGACCGACTGGGGACGCGCGACGGCGCAACCTGGCGGGCCCGTCTCATCTTGCGGCTGATGCCGCTGCTGATTGCGCGGCGTTTTTCATCATGCCGTTCCGCCGAGCCCGACGTGGCGTGCGTGCGTGGTCGTCCGCACCGGCTTTTCGTTGCCGGGAGCATGACAAGCCGGGCTGTGCAATCCGCGTTCGCGCCGCGTACCCAATGCCGATCTTCCCGGACTCTGCACGGGTCCGTCTTCGCCGTCCGCTGACGAGCGCGATCGTGTATCTGCACAGCGGCTATCACTTCGGTTCGCCAGCGACGCATCGAGCGGTGACGACGGCGCTCGCGTATCATCGCGGCCCGTCCGCGTTTGCACTCGATTACCGGCTCGCGCGAGAGCGTCCGTTTCCGGCCGCGCTCGAAGATGCGCTGCTCGCGTACCGCACATTGATCGGGCGCGGCATCTCGGCGGACTCAATCGGCGTCGCAGGCGATTCGGCCAGGGCGAACTCGCGCTCGCGATGCAACTGGCGCGGCGCGAAGCCGGTGAAGCGCTGCTGCCGGCGTCGTGCTGTTTTTTCCATGGGCCGACTTGAAGACGACGTGGCTCTCGGGACGCGGCACCGGCCCGACCACGGGTCTCGCGACGCAGCGCGCCGCGCGCACATATCTCGGCGACTCGTCGCCAGCGAATTCCCGCGTCGGGCCAGATACATAGCGCGCCGGCCGACCCGGCATGAACTAATGCGGGATGCAGATCAGGGCGCTTGCCTGACGTGATCCGAGACGGGCGGCTGGCACGTCGCTGATGCACTTATCCCTGCAAATCGGGATGTGCGTCACCGACGCCTGTTGGAACTGAGCGGCGGGCGGCCGTGAGGCCGGCTCTATCAAAGCGGCGATAGTCAGTTTGTTGCCCGCCGGGAAAGCGCCGGCTGCAAATTCTCGCCGCAGTCCCGCGGTCGCAATCGCGGGACTGCGGCGCTGCGCGCGGATATGCCCGCATGTTGGCGGTGACGCGCTGCCCTACCCTACCTTGGGGACGGTGGTCGAACTCAGCCCGATGTCCGCGACCGTTGCAGGGGAGTATCGGCTAATTGTCGACTAAGTGGCGGCCCGTTGCGGCTTCTGGAGCGAAGCAGAGAAACCGCCCAGAACGGCCGGCTGAATACCGTCACGCGCTAACAGTGGCGGACCAGGCGCGACGCAACCACGCGTCTGTCTAGATGACGGCGCTAGCAATCGGACGAAATCCGTCTATCCACGGGCAGCACCGACTGGTAGTGCTAATCAGTTGAAAAGTAGTGACAAGATTAGTCGTGTGAGCGAATACGATCGCCGTCCACAAAGTGTTCAGAAATGAAGGGGGATAGCCACAACATCCGCTCCTTCCTCTTTTGGACACTGAAATTCATTGCCTTGGCGCCCTTCGCCCCCGTCTCGCCGGGTAAGTTACGTTCCTCACAAGAATCAAGGATAGTTGGCTGGTAGAACAAGCGTAAGCGACCGGCAATCCCGTCCCGGCGGGTGGGTCTGGTCGACGACAGCAGTCGGCTGCGAGCGATGTGCCAGTAAAGCCTTGCCGCACCGACTCTTGGTTCCCTGGAACGCACAGGTCACCAATATCTGTCTGCCATCAATCGCTGCGGCTGCGCTCAGCGCGCGCAAAGTGCAAAGAGTCTGCGCGTGGCGCTTTCGCAAATAGCCTGCATCTTAGCAGGATCGACGAAGTCTCCCACGCACATCACCTTCGCAATCAGCGTTCCATCGATGACCGATACGGAAACGTTGGGGAATCGCTTCAGCCATCCAGCAGCGTATTCGAATCCTGTCACCTTAAGTTGGTGGGTTGGCTAAATGGAACTCATCCGTCTGCATGTCGGAGACGCTCATTGCAACGGGCGCCTGCTGCTTGCTGCCGGAAGCCTTCGCATAGTTCTGGTAGTCTTGGAAGATGGGTCCGTTCGCGACGCCCGAGTGAATATCGTCGAAGATGATTTTCGCAATCTCGAAGAGCGGCTGGTCGAGATCGTCGATCGGTGGTGTCCTGTGATCGCCAAAAAGACAAGATCGGCGGAGACGTGCGGTTCGAGTATGCGGCGCATGTCGATGGCCGAGCGCATCAGAATGCGCTTCTCTCGGGTTTCTGCGGTCTCTGCAATTGCCAACGCGAGCGCGGCGGCAACAACGCGTGCATCGACGAGCCATTTGCGTGCGCGGCTAGGCGAATTCGCTGCACGTGCTCCGCCCCGCTCTCCATCCGCGCAAGACGATGCCGCAACGTTCCGCTGTCGCGCGGTGCGACCAGAGCAACCTGCGTGTAGTCGCCTGACCACGTAGCGGGAAGCGCGGGAAGACTTTGCTCGGCGGCGGCATCGACGGATGCATCGACGGGATCGGGAAACGGTTGCGCGTCCAGCGCACCGCCGCGCACGATGCAGTCGCAGATGTGCGCAAGGCACGCATGAAGTTCGATCAGCGACGACGCATCCGTCACCGCGTGGGAGCTAAGGATGAAGACATCGAGCGCACCGTCGCTCGCGAACACATGGACGCTGTACATCCGTTTGCGCGTGTCCAGCTCGGCTGGCGAGCAACATGGCGTACATCGCATCAGCCGTCCATTGATCGGCGGGAAGCCAGCTTTGAAGCCCATTAGCGTGATCGGCGCGCTCGATGAAGTGACCGTCCACGACAACAGAACGCAGAATGCCGTAACGCGCCTCGAGTGTTGCAATGGCGCGCTCAGATTGCGCCTGGCTAACACGCCCCGCGATGCTGCTGCGGCTCACAACCAGCATGCGGGTCGCGACGTACACTATCTCCGTCGGCGAGGCCTTACGAAACGTTCGTCTCGTGACGCCGGTTGAGTCGTTCGGCGACGCTTCACAGATAAGGTCCTGCATGGTCTGCTCCAGAATGATCGGTGCGGGCATGTGTTCGTCGAGCTGGGGATCATTCTGGGGACGCAGATTTAGCAAAAAGTTAGGGCTTTAACCTGTCGCCTAGTTCAGGCGGCCGCCGCTTCCGTTTGCCGCGAGTTCATCACCATCCAGCCCATGCCGCGCACATTGCGAATGAGCGATTGGCCGAAGCGCTTGCGCATCGAATGGATCAGCACATCGACGGCGTTGCTTTCCACTTCGCGTCCCCAGCCGTAGATACGGTCTTCAAGCTGACTGCGTGAGACGATCGCGCCGGGCCGCTCGAGCAAGCTGTGCATCAACGCAAACTCACGCGCCGACAGCGAAGACGCCTTGCCATTGCAATGCAGCGTGCGTTTCTCCAGATCGAGGCCGAGCGATTCGTCGCCGATACGCGACGTCGCGTAGCCTGCCCTGCGCCGCAATACGGCACGCAGACGGGCGCACAGTTCGCGCACGTCGATAGGCTTCAGCACGCAATCGTCGGCGCCCGCGTCGAGGCTGTTGACGCGGGAATCGATATCGTCGCGTGCCGTCAGGCTCATCACTGGCACGCGATTGCCCGACGAACGAAGCGACCTGAGCAGTTCGATTCCGCCGAGGTTCGGCTGTCCGACGTCGAGCAGCACCGCGGCGTAGCTGGTGGATTCGATGGCAACACTTGCCGACTTGCCGTCACGAATCCAGTCGACCGTGTAGTGCGCGTCCTTCAATGCGCGAAACAGGCTTTGACCAATCTGCAAATCATCTTCAACCAGTAGAACTCGCATCATTTCCTCTATACGTAGGCGCAAGCGTCCGCTCGAAACAGGTTCCGAACGCTTGAAGTGACTTCCCCGTTTATTTGGACGACGTAACAGACGATCTATCAGTCCGAGACGCACGATCCGGGCGCCCTTGATTCTTATCTTGATAGTGGGACGCAGATGCGGATCGTGCAGCGTTATCGGGAAGCTACGCTAGGCCTGACAGAGTTCTTTGTAGTTGTGGTACAGCATTACTCCGAAGTGAGTGAATTTTAGAGAGCCCACTTTAGACCACAATAAGGGTTAACCCTAGTCCAGAAAGCGAAATTCACTGATGTAGCGGTCGCTACATTACGGTGGGCCTTGTGGCATCTACATCTAACCAAAATATCCTTATATTTCAGCGCAAAAGCATGTACGTTCGTGAACCTGATGGTGACGTCGTGTTGAAGCTTGGGGCGAATCAATAATCCTGAACCGTGTCGACCAAAAGAAATCCGACAAGGAAAAGAACAAAAACGACATTGGGTGGAAGCGCTTCCTGGTGCATCGTACAGCAGTGCATATAAGTAGCGCGTCACACGTTACCGTCTCTATGCTTGGTTACGTATCGCGCTATTCATCGCCGTTGGGCACCCGGCTACTGCACGTTGTGCCGTTCTCTTTACGGCTCGCCTAACGAGATTCCGGGGACCGTTCATCCGGGCGCTGCGCGCCCAACGCCAGCCAAAGCAGGGCGGCGCCCCGTGCGCAAAGGCCGCTCGGCGCCCGAACAGGTGGCGAGCCTCCTGGGCCTGACGCGCCGGATGGCGGCGAACGGCGCCCCTTCGATGCCGCCGATCTCGCGTGGCAGGAATCTCCTGGGACAAAGCGCCCGACAAAATCGCCGCGCGGTTGAGCGACACCCGTGCACGTGGCGGCGCCGACTCCGTCGCGTTCGCCATTACCACGCCGAGCGGCACGCCGGTGGTGGACAGCTTCGAGTGGCTCGGACGCTTCGCTTTGTGCGCTGCTTCGGCAGCTGGAACCTCGTGTACGCCATCGAGGTTTGTCGCTGGCACGGGGACTACGCGCACGTGCTGATGTTCGAACGCGGCATGGGCGTGCCTGTCTCAATCACGCCGACGCCGTCGTGCTGTGGGCACGCAATCCGGCGCGCACGTGGCTCCCGCGGACGTCGACCGCTCGTCATCGTTAGGGCCCGCGCTGCCGATGTCGACGCTCTCAGATCACACGCCTGTCTTCCCGGCGCACGGAACAAGCATTAAACACAATGAGCGGCATGCGTCCAGCGCCGCGTCACGCACTACTGTAGTTTTTTTTAGTACACTCACCCCACCTCAAACCTTTGAAACGATAGCGAGGCCGTGAGATGGGGTTGCTTCAGGGCGTGGGCGCAGGCAATTTACGCGAACAGGTTGTCGAGAGGGTGCGCGCGGAGATCGTATCGGGGCGCGTTCCGCCTGGCAGCGTGTATTCGGTGCCGGCCCTCGCGACGGACCTCGGCACCTCGACAACGCCCGTGCGCGAAGCACTGCTCGAACTGACGCGCAGCGGCCTGCTCGTCGCGATGCGGAACCGCGGCTTTCGCGTCGAACGCCTGTCGCTCGACGCGCTCGACAACCTCTTCACGATGCGCGAACTGCTGGAACGCTATGCACTCGAAATGCTGGCTCGCCAAGGCCTGAAAGATCGCGAGCCTATGATCGGTCTCGCGGATGAAATCGCGCATGCAGTCGAAGCCGGCGACGTCGCCACCTACATTACGAGCGACCGCTCGTTTCACGAGGCGATGGTGAGCCAAGTCGGCAATCCGTGGCTGACGAAGATGGTCATGCAACTGCGCGACGACATGCGGCTCTACGGAATCCATTCGCCTGAAGGTCTTGAGCGGCAGAAGGAATCCGTGAAAGATCATTATCAGATGGTGTACTTCGCCGAAAACGGCGAAGTCGAGAAAATTGGTGCGCTGATCAGCCGCCACATTCTTTCGTGGAAACCGCTGTTCAAGACGGCACTCGATCGTTTCGAAAGAGTGCCTGATGTGTCACCGCGTGCGACCGCCCTTTCATCAGCAGCGATGCACCTACGCCGATGATGACGCGCACTGCGCCCAGCATCTGTTCGTGTCCGATCGCGTCGCCCCGCATTGCCGCGATCGCCATCGCCAGCACGGGAATGAGGTTGAGGTAGGTGGTGGGCTCGCGAACGCCGGTCTTCTGCGTGGCGCGCGTCGAACACAGATAGCCGATCAGCGTCGATCCCACCTCCAGCGATGCGAGCGCCATGACCAAGCTCGATGGCAGGCCGTGCGGCACGTCAATCGCGAACGTCGCCGAGGATAGACATGAAAATTGAAACGGAAGTCTTGCATGTTTTCCCAGGGCCCGCTACCTCTTCGAAAGTGGACGGGTCGCCGACCATCGTGAACGAAAGGCGACACCATGGTCGCGAAGCCAGGCACGACGGCGGTGGCCACTTCCATAGCGAGCACGCTCGGCTTTCCGTAAAGCGCCTTTAACGCGGCAAAGGCAGTATTGGTCATTGTGGTGCGGCACCAAGCATCGAACCGGTACCCAATATAAGCCCGCGCCGCAACCGGGCCATCACGAAGACGGCGCTGACGCAGTCGCCGAGAATGGCGCCTCGCCCGGCAGCAGAATCATGCTGTTTACCAAGGTTCCACCGCTCACCCCACTTCGAACATCAGAGAAACAGATAGGGCAGTAGCGTTGACGCTGTTCACCCCGGGATCGAGCGGTCAGCGCCCTCCTCCGGTGTAACTTTCCGTATGTATGTGCATCAGATCCGTGTCGAGGTAAGGCTTCGCGTAGGCTCAGGTCCAAGCAGGCTAATAATCAGCGTCTTCGCGGTGCCGGAAAATGAGTATGAAATGGCACCGCGCTCCATTCTTTCCTGTGCGCGCTGACCAGCGAAAGCACCGGATATTCAACGAGTTTTCTTAGTCGGCACGTATGTTCATGTCAATTGCGGTGCAATTAAGATCAACTGGAAAGACAGGTTGCGCAACCGGCTGATTCTCTACTGCAGTCGCCAATCGAAGAACTGGTTCTGCCGGTGCGTGTCTGCGAAGTATCTCGATCAGGTTTCGACATGGGCCGTTTCCGGCATGCGTACAACGACAAGCAGCGAGACGACGGCAGCGGTCATCAACAGATAAGCGGGCGATAGTGGGTTGGCATCGAGGTGCATGAACCACAGCGCCGCCAGCGGTGTCAGCCCGCCCAGCACGCCAAAGCCGACGTTGTACGCGAGCGAAAGCGTTGTACATCGCAAGTCTCGCGGTAGCATCTCGGCCATGTAAGTTGGTGCGACGCCTACGAAGCAGCCGATGAGCGCCGCGAACACGCATTGACCCGCTGCGGCGAATATAGGATTGAGGTGGTGCATTAGCCAGAAAAGCGGCAGCCCGAGCACCAACAGCGCCGTCGCAGCAGCCGACAGAACCGGCCGGCGTCCGACCTTGTCCGAGAGCGCGGCCGCCATCGGGAACGTGCCCATCTGGATCGCCACAGCCAGCGTGTTGATATCGAGCGAGATCGACGCAGGCATATGCGCCGTCTGTCGGAGATAGGTTGTCGAGAACACAAAGCACAAGTAAAAGCCAATCGATCCGACGGCATTCATGCCGATCAGTCGCAGCATCATGCGCCATTGCGTGCTCAGTGATTCACGCCACGGCGAAAATGATTTCTTCGCCGGCGCCGCGTTGTCGGCAATCGTGCGCCGGAGATACAACGCGATCGCGCTGATGCCGAGGCCAATCAGGAAAGGAATGCGCCAACCCCACGCGTGGATCGATTCGCTGCTCAATACGGTCGTGAGCAAAGCACCGACGGCGGAGCCGGCCAATGTTCCGCCCGCCGCGCTCATCATCGCCGCACTGCCAACCAGGCCGCGCCGACGTCCGCCCGCCTGCTCAACGAGAAACGTGACGGATGTGCCCATCTCCCCAGCAACCGCGAGACCCTGCAATAAACGCAGCAAGACGAGAAGCACCGGCGCGAACACGCCGATCTGCGCATAGGTCGGCAGCGCGCCCATCATGAATGTCGGTACGGCCATGCAGACGACGGAAGTCCACAGCGCCGCACGGCGGCCAAACTTGTCGCCGATATGCCCGAATATCAGCGCGCCGAACGGGCGCACGACAAAGCCCACCGCGAATGCAGCGAACGACCCCAACAATGACGTAAAATGGTTTTGCGAAGGAAAGAACAGCGTGCCGATGGTGGCCGCAAAAAAGCCGTACACGGTGAAGTCGTACCACTCCATCGCGTTACCAATGGCACCTGCAATAGCACCCCGGTATAAGCTGCGTTTCGCTTCGGGTCCGATAGTTGCATTCACAAGCTCCGACATACAAGATCTCCGTTTCGTCAGATCCGGTGCGCTCACGCACCGGCGTCGCTATGGGACGAACAGACTATAACGGTCGAGATTTAGTCGAGAGTTATGGCTACCTTTGCGGGGTCCATCTTGATGCTGCCGCAAGCCGCATGAAACGCGGCGACTACGCGTTGGAAAGGGGAAGCGTCGTACACTCCACCCGCGAGCAGGAAAGAGCACAGGTACGGAAAAATCTGTTCACTGAGAATCTCGCTACACTCAACAGGCAACATCGCGGTGATGTTGTCGATCGCCATGATGTCGATACCCGTTTTCGTGCGGCAGACGGGCGCTGCAAAGCTGGTCGGATCCGAATACAGCGGAATCGGATTGCGTGGATGCGTCGCTTCGCAGCTGATATCGCCAATCAACCTGGTTTTCGTCTGCGGACCGATCATCTCTTCGCTGAGGAATAAGGGCGTGTCATGAGCTAGTTTGATGCAGTTGAATATCAGTTCATATTCGTGCAACTTCTCTCGCACTTGCAGGTTCTCGTTCGTGATCTTCGGCGAGCAGACGTACTCAAGCCCGATTGCATCGAGCAGCCGGGTCACGCCGCGACCCGACTTGCCGCGGTGCCCGATCACCAGAATGCGGGGCGGCCTGAAATCCCGTTGAACCAGATGGCGCGCATAGGCGATCAGTTCGCTCACCCCCGCGAATTCCGAAGGTACGCGATAAGGCACGGCTTCGCCCTGCTGCCTCTGCTTCCAGATCGCGATGCATGCCAATGCGGCGGCGATCCCTGCGAAGTAACCTGCGCCACCCGTGACAAGTTGCGCGCCGAAACGGTCCTTGATCTGTTCGAGGTCATAGAGCACTCCGCCGCCCCGTCTGAATCGTTCGAGCAGTGTCGCCGCACCTCGCTGAAGCTCGTATGCATGCGCGAAGTACATGTGTCGATGCCTGAGCGCAAAGGACTCTTCGGGCAGTTCTTTCAGGCCAAGAATCAGCGCGTCACGGTGTGCAAAACGCCAACTGCCATTCGCGACGAGTACGCACCCCTGCTCGTGCCACGCGGAGTCGGGGAAGATCCGCTCCGCCGACGACTCGACAATCACGCGGCAACCGTTCTTCACGAGGATGCCGGCATGTACGGGAATCAACGGCGTCCGGCGCTCATTGGGCCGGGATTCGGCGCGTAGCCAGAGAGTCTGTGCCATGACGAATCTCCTTTTGTTCAAACTGCCGCGTGTTGCCCGGCGAGATCGATACGTCCCGTTGCTTCGGTGAAAAACGATCTCTCGATGTCACGAAACATCGCGTAGTCACGTTCGAGCACCGCCTGGCTGTCCGCTAGCAGCATCGCGTAGCCGGGATGACCGAGTGCGTAGCGTGTCTGCCTGAGCAACCCGCGCGGCGCGATCGCCAGCTTGATGCTCATGAGACTGGGCACAACCAGAAAGCGCTCGAGATCGAGCGAGCCGTTCAATTGCCCGGACACGTCCGACGACATGTAAATGAATCGCGCGAATCGCTGAGGCGCCAGTTCACACAATGCAGCCTTGCGAGAAAACAGATGCGGCGCCACGATGCTGTCCGCGAGCATGGAAATCTGGCTGAAACCGTTGCACTCTTCGACGACCGCGAAGTCGATGCCGCCCGCGAGGCGCGCACCCGTTTCAATCAGGCGCGGTCCGTTGGACGTCAGCATGACTTCCGTATGCGCGGGACCATTGCCGATCTGCAATGCGTCTAGTACATCAAATGCGTAGGCAGTCAGGTCCGCAAATTCCGGCGCGTCGCGGCTCAACAGATCGGAGTACTCATCGACCAGATAAGTTTCTTCGTGATGGTTGACGTCGTGCCAGATATCAGTGACGAAGTGCGCGCCGTCGACGGATACTGTGTTGATGACGTAATGCCTGCCCTCCAGACACTCCTGAATGACATACTCGTCCTTGATCTCGCCGACGACATTGATGCGATTGATGTTGCGCTCGAATACATCGGTGATCTGGGCCTCGTTCTCACAGACGCCGACGCCGTCCGAATAGCCGCCCAAGGACGGCTTCATGACGACACGCCTGAAACCGCAACCGCGATACCATGCCTTCAGCGCATCGAGACTGCGGGAATAGAACTGCGCGGCACATGGCACATCCTTGCGTCGCAAGGCATCGACCATGTGATACTTGTGGCGATGCAGCAGCGAACTGCCTGCGGGGTTGCGCGGCACATCAAAGTGCTGGGCTAGCGCATTGGCAGCGATCACGCCACCGTCGCCTGCCGCGACGATCGCCTTGATGCTGTACTGCTTCAACTCGCGAACCACTGCTGCGATCGCAGCGTCGTCATTTGTGCGCAGCCGATACTCGTGCGTGCACCAGCCAGGGCAGTCTGAATCGGCGCTCGCAGGTTCGCCGCACGCGACATGAATGCACTGATAGCCCCGCCCTTGTAGCGCCGGACCGATGTAGTAGCCTTTGCGATCCGCGCCGACGATCACGATTGCCTGTCTCTGAAGTTTCATCTGCCAAGCTCCATGTCGAAAATACGAACGACAACTACGACTGTGACTTTCTGATAACGACTACGACCTGTCCGGGTCGCGTTGCCGATTCCGTCGGTAGCGTTGCCAACAAATGGTCAAGACGCCAGCGCACGTAATGATGCGAGGGCAGTTTTGAAAGCCACGGCTCGTATGAACCGAGCCATTCGTTCACGTCCCATCTCGCGATGTCGAGTTCGTAATGGATTTCCGCAGACGCCGCCTTGAAGTCGACGAGTTCCAGGATTTCACCGGACGACAAACCCGTGCGATGAAAATAGCCGAAGCTCTGAATCATCGCATTGGACCATTCGCACAGCAGATACGTCGTGCGCTGCGACGCGATGGCCTGATCCCACCACGGCTCGCAGACCACGATTCCATGCCGCGCAACTCGCGCCGCTTCCCCGACGGCATGCTTTGGATTGGGAATGTGATGCAGCGAATTCGCCATCAGCACCCAGTCGAACGAAGCATCGTCAAATGGAAGATGACGCATATCACACACTCGAGCATCGACACCGGCGTTTTTCAACTGCAAAACCGAAGGTTCGTGTGTATCGACGCCTGTCGCATTCACGCGATGGTTGTGCGCGAGTGTCAGAAGTTTGCGGCCATCGCCGCAGCCCATTTCGAGCAGTGTCGATGGAAATGGCTTTAGTTGCAGCAGGCGCTCGACCAGACGCTGCTGGAGCGCGCCAAGAGCAGACTCACACATGACAGACCGTCTCCTTCATCGCATCGAAAAAGTGCTGCCCGTGCGCAGTGAAATTTGCCGATGACCGCAGCACGGCATCGCCTTCCATGAACTTGCCGAAATACACGCCCTCTCTGAGCGCAAACGACAAAGGCAGCTCGGACAGACTCATACGGCCGATCTGATCCGCTGTCAGACCGAGCGAACTCGCATCGTGCGTTGCGCGGATACATTGCGGCGCATTCGCGTATGCATGCAAAAGCCGGAAGAACACGAAGTGCGCATGTAACACGCCTTTAACGGGCCTTAACGTCAAACGGGCCGGCGATGGCGTGAGCGTAGCGCCATTGGTGACGAGCGGATCAAACGTCATTAGCAGATTCAGCCAGGTATGCGCAGCTTCGTGAATCACGCGATCAAAATAGAAAAATCGCTCGCTCGATTCGGTTACATTCAGCGGCGGACGAACCACCACCATGCCGAAGGCAGAGAGACTCGACGCCGCTTCTGCCGAGAACGTTTGCGGCATCAACTGAAGAACGGAAACGATACTGGCAAGTTCGTCTGCGAGATTCGGATTGCCTGTCGCGATCAGCGCGTTCAGTTCTGCAAGCTGACGGCGGGCGGATACTGCCAACGACGGATCGATTCCGTCTCCTGCGCCGCCATCTTCTACGTTCGTAACGAATTCCAGGAACGATGCCTTGGACCGCGAGGCCGCGCGCTGCGCACGCATAAACGAGCGGGCGACGCCATCGACTTTGTCGCGGATTTCAAAGATATCGCAATAGGGTGCACGCATTTGGTTACGCAATGCGTGGCAACATTCGGCGACCGCACGTGCATCAGAACGTGCCATCCCCTGAAGCAGACCAAAGTATGCGAAATAGAGATTCGGCGAATATCGACGCGATACATCGAGTTCATCAATTTCAACACACAGATCATCGAGATCGCTTTCTGGTATCGCACGGCCGATCTCCCGAAGTAGCTTGTGCAAGGAGTCACGAACTCTCACCTGCAAGCCGGTTCTTAGCGATTCGCCGCGTCCGGCTACGGGAAGAACGAGTTCCCGCCATCCAGAGGGCTCGTATAGCAGTTCAGAAGTGAATTTCATGGCGGCAAGTGGTGCGGGGAAACGCAGAGATCATGTTTCCCCGCACTCCCATCACATCACATCAGATACTGCACGGTCGGAATGAGATCGGCGCCGTCGGCGACGATGCCCTCGGGCAACGTAAATTCCTTCTGCTGCGGTGCGATGAGATCGTTGATGGTGTGCTCGGAAGCCAGCTTGGTAGTGGTGCTCATGCGTATTCTCCAAAGTAAGGAACGGTGGATCGGCTTGATCTTCCGATTGAAAATCAGCCTCCGTTACTCAAGATACGCAGCGTGTGTTAGCGCAGAATTAGGTTGCTCAATCCGCCTGATCGCCCCGACAACGTACGCATAACTGGCGAGGGACCTACTCGTCGATTGATCCGGCCGACAACCTTTAGTTCGGCCATGTCAAATATTGGCAGAACGATTATTACGTCGACTACAACGCCGCAAGCAACGGTCGAGCGCAAGTCGTTGCAAACTGCACACCTCTATCCTCAAAGCTGAACCAAAAACTCCAAAACGGTCCACGCAATTGCAGTACGGCCCGCAACCAAGCCAGCTGGCCGCGCCAGATCCCGAACGCAGGCAATTACGACGTGTAGCGCTACAACATCGTGGTACCAACAGCGATTCCAGTATGGCGCTCGATGTCGCGGGACAGGCCACCGTGGTCAATGGCACCATTGGCACAGGTGGATCGGTCAAGCTGACTGCCGCGCCGATCGCCGTACCCGTGAGCGAACCGACGGCCGTGACAATGACCTCGTGCAGAGGTAGTTGCGCTCGCGCCGAGAACGTCAAATTAGTACAGGCTAACGAACGCACCATACGAGGCTGGAGGAACAGCCTCCAGAGGGAGGATTTTCCGGCCTGTCGAACGTCATAACCACGCGTAGCTAACATCACCGGCATCAACGAACATCTGAAGTGAGTTCCGTTTCAGGAGGACGACGAACTCGCGGAAGCTGGCACCGACTATCAGTGAACGGGAGGATAAAAGCTGCTATGAATTTTTTGATAACCGTGAGGCTGACGAAGGGTCGTCGGTGAGGTGGGGATAGATCATTTTTTGCTAAGTCTAGCGGCCTATCCTACGCATAAAGCAACGTACAGGAGGAAACATGAGTGCTCTCGCCGACGGGCGGCTTTATACACTGAGCGAGATTGCCGCTGACTGCTTCAATGTCGATTTTCCCAAGGCCGATGCGCCAGAACACTGCGTTTTGGTCAGGCCGGCCGACATCGTACGCGCACTCGAAAGCGCGTACGACATGGGCCTGATCGCCGGCTATCAATTGACACGTTCGAGAACGCTTCGTTCCTGACGTAATTTCCAACTCACTGTGCGTCCTTACGATGCACACATCATTGCAGGGCCTACCGTAATGATGCTCACGACTCTGCCACCTGCAACGTAGGGAGAGTTATAACACTATCTTGGAGAAGTTCATGAAACGCATCGCAGTTGCCGCCGCCGTTCTGGCCGGTCTTTGTCTGTCCCCGTTTGCGCTCGCACAGGCTGACAAACCCATCAAGCCCGCAACGATGAGCTGCGGCGATTTCCTCGCTGTCGAAGATACGTACAAGCCTGCGCTCGTCTACTGGGTGTCGGGTGCCGACAAGCTCGGCGTGCAGGAAACGGTGACGACGGTCGTCGATACGGCAACGCCTGTGGCAGCCATCGTCGGCGAATGCGAGCGCACGCCAAAAGCGTCGTTCGCGAGCAAGGTGCGCGACCTGTACAAGGCTGGCCGTATCGCGCTCTTTAGCCATACCTGATCGCTTCGCTGCCGCGCTAACTGCCGCGACAATCCTCCGAAAGCTTGCTGATCCGCTCCTAGTCTTCCGTCGATGGCGCGTCGCATGAAGCATCCTTGCTCCGCGCGAAAATGCTCCGGCAACGTGCTACCATCGGCGGACGCGAGCGTCATCGACTTTGGACTGGGTTGCGCTTGCAGCGACGAGGACACGCCGGCTAAAACCAACGCGACGATGAAGTTCCGTCGGCGGCAATTCATTCGTTCTCCTTACTGACTGCGGCGGTGGTTCATGCCAGACCCGGCGCGACTTGCGTGGCGTTCTACCCTACCGCGTTGTAGACGTCGTAGCGCACGATGCCCGCGTGCCCGCTGAGCGCCACGTCCGCAAGGGCGAAGTTCTATGACAGAGGCAGCACCGATGGCACAGCTTCAAGATAATCTACGGATAATCTACCCACTGTTTCAAATGATGGCCTGAAGAAACCAGCAACACTTGCCCTCGTCCATTCGCCTCAAGGGTGCGCTGGTGAACTGAGCGTTCTGTCATGCGTTGATGTCGTCGGACGAAAACAGAATACCGGCGCGTTCCACGCCGAGCGTATCGTCATACACCGCTGCTTCCGTCCTGCCGTTGCTGCGCCCGTCTCCGGCGGAGACGACGAGCTTGCAAGTGACACCAGCGCCATGGCATGCGTTAAAAGGTACGGCTGCCTCGACGATGCGCCCATATGAGCCCTCGCGGCTTGACGCGCTCCGCATCTCTCATGCTTTCACTGTGGACGCCCAGCAGAACGATGGCGTTGCGCACCCTCCATTCGATCGGTTGATTCTCGATATAAGAGCACTGCAAGTGCCCCAGCATCTTACGCCGATGAAAACAACGATCACCGCGCCAAGCAGCGTGCATCCTGTGCGATGCGTTTTGAGCACCATGCATGGAGCGGCGACGATGGACGTCATATCGCTATCCGATATGCTTCGTTTGACGAGGTATTTGCTTCACGCAAGCGGCGCTGACGGGGCGAACTCGACATCCCATCGTTCACCGAAGTCCCTGAGCGCGTCTGGATGTGGCCGCCCGTCAGCCACCAGACCTCTCAATTCACCGAAGAACGCTTCTGCATCGAGCCCTGGCGTGACGAGAATCAACATGCGGGAAGTCTCATTGCCGATGTTGACGAAACGGTGCGTGCATCCGGCTTTCGCTACGACCGTTTGGCCCGGATGTGCAAGGATGCGCACGCCGTCCACCTCGAAGAGATACCGGCCGGTCATGACGTGATAAATCTCGGTCTGGCTGAGGTGCCGATGCAGCGGTGCGCCGCAACCCGGCCTGTCCGTCGTTTCGATCAGCGTCGCGCGGCCGTCCGTTGCCGTACGATCGATGCATACGCGGGCCGTGAAACCGATCGACGGCATGGTGATCGTGTCATCGGCGAAGTCTGCTTTGATAAGGTCCTGTTTCATGACGCTTCTCTCGTTGGTTTGTCGTAACGCACGTAAGGGTGCGGACGCCGGACGGCTCCTCATGAGCGCACCATGCAGCCAAGACCCATCCTAGAGGTGCAGAATTAGCGCAGAATGACCGCGCAAAGCCTGCCCCACTTTTTCGATTCCTGCCTCGCGCCTGACCTGCACCAACGTCGATTCGCACCGCCTTCTGGACGCCCTGCCGCTTCCCACGGGTGATACGCCCGCACGCGCAACGCTTACTCCTCGCCCATGTGCCTCTGCTGCATTGGTTCGCCGAACTGGTCCGGACGTGTGCTCCCGAGAGCACCCGATTCGACCTCGGTTGGCCGCGGAGTGCCGCACGGGGTACTCAGCTTGATCGCGCCGTGCACAGGTGAGCATTGGCACGCACGGGCGGCGGCATCGCAGAAAGGAGCCCCACGCAACAAGCTGTCCGCCAGGCGTGACCAAAAACCCGACAATATGATCAACCGCCGTACTGAACGTAGAGAGTCCGTCGCCTTTCGCGACCCGTTGGCCGGAAGGCGCCTCGATCATGTCCAAGGATACTTCTTCCATGTCCACGAACATGGATGCGACTTTGCCGACGGCCGGATCGTCGCATTGAGTCACGGTGACCGCACGAGCGGCTACCGCGGTGATTTGGCCTTGTGAGTCATTGAGGCTGCTTGGGTCTTCGCCCTCCGCTTCGGCATCCGAATGACATCTGCCGTTGACCAGATTGGCCTTGGCGATCGCGCCCCTCACGGGCGCGGCGCACTGATGACCAAAAAAGCGCGCTTGATACACCGTACTGCTGCCGAAGCGTTGCGCCGGTTCGGCCTCCTCCTCAGGAAACATTTCCAGCAACAATATGGCGGCTGCTTGATTCAAATCCAGTCCCGCAGCTTCACGTCTTCGTGACTACCGTAGGACGATGCCTCGCAGCGGAGACGATGACCTTACTGTCATGCGGTTGCGCCACTGGCGCGCACCGTGCCTGACCTCGCGCGTCAAGAAACGATTCCACGACGCCTAGGCCCGATGCGGTTTGGCAGAATTGCAAAGAAACTGCGGCAGGCCGATCTTCTCGTCCGCTTCGGGACTGAACCAGCCCGCGGGCGAGGATGTGTTGAATGCGTACGCGAGTGTGGCCCGCTCAAAAAGGAACGGACGCAATGCGCGGGGCCGCAGGCGCGCCTGATGAGTGCATGGAGACCTGCTAATCATTTGACGGAACAGTATGACGCAGTGTGCACGTCGAAGGACCACTGCGCGGCTCAACGAAGCCGTGCGCCAGACGTTTCAAAATGGCGAGCCGCGGCAGTTCATGGGCGTGCGGTTTGGGCAAAAGTGCGCAAAGTCCGAAACCTACAAAGTCGTCACGCGATACGAGCGTTTGCCACGTGCACAGCGTCGAGAACTGCGTTCAGCCCCGCAAAACAGGATTGCAGGTGTGGTCGGGCTCCCCCAAAGAACTTCTCAATTGCGCGTTACAAGATATTCTGCTTGTCAAAGCTTGGCAGCCCGTCGGGACGTCCACTCACGTGCTCGAAAAAACTCCTTTTCGGTGCTATCGAAAGTCGCGAACACGAGCAGGCGCAAATAGCAGAATTAGCGAACCATCGATCAACCTGCTTGTTGCAAGAACGCCGCGCAGTCAACTGGACGTTCAATCGCTCAATGCCTTCCCTTGCGGGCCTCCCACGGATTTGCGCCACTGGCGATATTTGAGGTCACCTCCAGCAATAATCGTAAACAGCAACAGCTCACGCTAGCGCTTGCCTGCGTCATCTGGCTGATGGCGACAAGCTCGCGCGTCCGTTGTCTGAAATCACGCTTGCAGGCTTCCCTGGCTGCGGCGGTACGCAGCGACTGCCCGCGCTGATCGGCGCTTCTCCCCGCCAAGGCAATAATTTCACGGATCAATCGCTATCGGCATCGGAAGCTCAGCCATCGGCCTCAGAATCAGGTCGTCGATGCCGGGGAACCGCAAAGTCATGTCATCCGGTTCGCAGAATACCGGCGTGCAGGCAAAGCGCAGGGTGTCGGAGATCTTTGGGGTACGCCCGCTCAAGATCACGCTGAAGCGGCGTCTTTTGCGCGCAAAACGCAGCTTCAAGGGGACTCGAGTGCGCGTCGTCCCAGCGGCGCGTGTTGTGATACTGGAATAGCCGCACATCGTCCGACAGACTGGTTTCCCGCCCCGGCGACTCGCCACGGTAACGGCGTCACATCCGGAAGGTGCACAAACTCAAAGCCCGTCCATACCCCGGCTGTCGAAAGTAAGTGCTAGTTGAAGCAAGCGCGGGTTCGGGTCGGCCGTCGATCAATCACAAACCGTCGAGCCCATATCTCGGGCGACTGAGAAGACGCAAATCGTACCTTTCACGCTGTAAAATCCGCTATTTGTTCGACTTCGTACGAGGCTGAAGCTGCTCGATAGGTAACCTTCTAGTAAATTCTACGTTTGCTCTCAAATTGACGCCCTGGCGTGCGCGTAACTTTCGACTAAGTCTGCCTGCTTATCTTTGCCGCAACCCAAGCGTGCCGGGTTCAACATCCTCCCTGCGATGTGTCGGCTATCTGTTATTGAGCCTTTTGACACATGAACCAGCGATCCGATGGAGTGCCACTGCCGCATTCAACCTTCCACAACGTCAGAAATCAGCATGCATATTACACCCGCTGGCGCGCTCATCGTCGTTCTCACCGGGCTTGTCTCAGGTTTTCTCAATGCCGTTGCGTCATCAGGATCGGCTGTGTCTTTGCCTATCCTAATGTGGACCGGCCTTCATGCGATCAATGCCGATGCGACGAATCGCATTCCCGTCTTGGTCGGCGCAATGTCTTCGGTCGTTGGCCTCGCTCGTCGAGGTGCAATACCGTGGAGAAGGGCTCTCCTCGTATCAACTCCGGCCACTCTAGGTTCCGTCATCGGCGCCCTGTTTGCAGAATCTCTACCCAGCCATGATATTCGTATCGGAATCGTTGGCGCGGTTGTAGTCACGCTGGCGCTCTTGCTGACGAAGCTTAATGTCCTTCTCAAGTCCGCTGCACCGGAAACCGTCAGACTCGGCACGCGGCCTTTCGTGATGCTTTTCCTGGTAGGAATTTGGGCCGGCCTCATCGGCCTGTCGGCGACATATACGCTTTTGGTACTTGTCCTTGCAATGCGCATACCTGTTGTCGAGGCGAACGCGATCAAGATTTTTGTGCTCGTTCCGGTAACCGCCGTGGCCATGATGGTATTCGCCGAGAAAGGAAGCATCGACTGGAGCGTTGGCGGTGTGATGGCGCTAGGCAGTGTGGCAGGCGGACTGCTGGGTGCACGGCTTGCAGTGTCGGAGCAGGCGCGGCGATGGATTGTCGGGTTACTCGTGCTGGTCACGCTGGCAGAACTCATACATTTGCTGGTGCAGTATTTTTTTCATCTCAGAATTCAATGATGTCTGCCATCTGCGGATGATCTGCATCGCCCAGCGCAAGATGCCGGTGTTCGCCAAGCGATAGTCGATGCTAGGGACGCCGTTGACGTGCGAGCCAAACGGGAATGCGCGCAGCACATGAAAAACATTCGGCAGGAAAGCTTGACGGGGTACATCTTGTCGCGGGTTAAGCGATATGGCCTATCGCGCGGAACTTGTGTTCCATCAAATCAATTCTCCTGTAGCGAGGCGACTCGGCTCAGCAGCTACGCATTTCGTCGTTCAACCTGATGCGCGGCGCTCGCAAGCACCAAGGCAACGGCAGCCGGGTTCGTTCCGCATAGATCTGTCAACGCTGAAGGTGATGCCAGCACAATGATGGGTGAACGGTCTGGCCACTCATCATCTAGCGACGGGCCTCGAAGACCGACCAAAAGTTCATTAGTCCGCCTGTCGACGACGTGTTTCGATCCGATACACAGTTCACACGCAGCTTGCGTCAAGCATGCCCCCATCCATCCGCAAAGGAAAATGTGTCCATGATCTCCCTGCCCTTCATCGCGCTCTTTCTTGCTGTTCCAGCCGCATGGACATCGGCCGCACGATGGCTCGTGCCGAGCCTTCTGGCAGTCATATATTTCGCTGCGTTTGCCAACGGCCAGCTTACTCCGCTGGCTGCAATACCGCTCGCCTTGTTGTTGGTCGCGGCGTTTGCAGTCGGACCACATCGTCAGGCCCCGACGCGTTATGTGGGTCACGCTTTGTTCATTGTTTTGGCCGCGGCGTTGAGCATGCACTGGCTACCGGGTTTTCATAACCCGCGTGTAATCGGACCCGAGCGTTTTACGGCTGATGCCCTACCGTTCACCATGTATTTGAATCTCGACAAGCCGCTTGTCTGCTTCTGGCTGCTGCTCGCGTTGCCCTGGATGCGTCCACGCAACCCTGTGCTCACTTCGATCCAGGCGGGGACTGTGGGCATGGCGGCAACGACTATCGTTTGCCTGTTTCTCGCGCTCTTGCTTGGAACGGTCCGATGGGAGCCTAAGTGGCCTACGTCCACATGGCTCTTCATGCTAAATAACCTGCTGCTTGTGACGGTGACCGAAGAAACGCTTTTCCGGGGCTATATTCAGGGAGGTTTGTCACGTCTACTTAGACACCTCGCCCATGCGGACATCATTGCGCTGGGCATTGCATCGATTGTTTTCGGGTTAGCCCATTATTCTGGAGGCTGGCAATGGATTGTGCTGGCAAGTATCGCGGGCCTTGGCTATGGGCTGGCGTACCGCTTTGGCGGATTGTCCGCCGCGATTCTCACGCACTTCGGACTGAACGCGGCACACTTCCTTCTTTTCACTTACCCGATGCTTCAAGCGCCCGGGGCGTCGTGAAGAACTGAGTGGAAAAACCGACCGATCAGTTGCTCCCAGGGACAACGCTGCTGGTCCCCAAATCGCGTGGTCGGCAGAAGAACGAAACGGGTAACTCGACGTGAGCCGCTTACTTGGAGGAAGAAAACTAGACCGTCGACTGCTCTTCCGTTGTTTCGTTCGCAAACCTCATGTTGAGATTACGAATGACAGCTACGCCTGTGAACTTCTGATAAGGACGAGGACGTGACCGGGTCGCGTTGCCGATTGCGTCGATCGCGTTGCCCAAATGGTTAAGACGCCAGCGCACGTAATGATGGGAGGGCAGTTTTGAAAGCCACGGCTCGTATGAACCGAGCCATTCGTTCAATAGCCGAAGCTCTGAATCATCGCGTTCGACCATTCGCACAGCAGATACGTCGTGCGCTGCGACGCGATAGCCTAATCCCACCACGGCTCGCAGACCACCATTCCATGCCGCGCAACTCGCGCCGCTTCCCTGACGGCATGCTTTGGATTGGGAGTGTGATGGAGCGAATTCGCCATCAGCACCCAGTCGAACGAAGCATCATCAAATGGAAGATGACGCATATCACACACTCGAGCATCGACACCTGCGTTTTTCAACTGCAAAAGCGAAGGCTCGTGCGTATCGACGCCTAAAGCAACGGAGTATGCTTCGCCGCACTTTTCGAGCCCGGCCGGCGCGGTAAATCCGGCGCGGAAGTGGCTGGAACGTGGTGTACCTCTACCTCCATGACCATGGTCGTCGCTTTGACGACAGATACGGCGATCGGCGCGGCAGTCAGGTTGGCACATCCGCGTGTGACACTGGTGCCGTTGGCCGACAGTCTGGAAATCATCCCTCTGGAGGCTGCTTTGGGCATCCTTCAAAAGGCTCGTCAGTTAACCTGCACAAACTTGTACGTTTTCAGCGTAAGCATAACCTCTCCGCTCGAGGTCATCGATCACCGCAAGCCGCACGTCGCTAACGTTTTCACCGACATCAATGGGCATCTGCAGTTAGTTCCGTTCGAGGAAGACGACGATCCGTCGGAGCCGGCACCGCGATGCCGAAGACAGTTTACTTTACGTCGATAGTGCTTTGCGGCCCTTCGCATTTGTGCGGCTGAACAGCCGTTCTTCACTATCCTCGCGAAGCCAATCACAATCATTCAGCGATTACGATAGCGAGCAGCAGCATCATGGCCCCTATGGCCTTGATGCTGAATGTGATCATGGAGAAAGGCCATCGGCAGATTAGTTGAATCGCTTTTGCTAAGTCTAGCGGCCTATCCTACGCATAAAGCAACGTACAGGAGGAAACATGAGTGCTCTCGCCGACGGGCGGCTTTATACACTGAGCGAGATTGCCGCTGACTGCTTCAATGTCGATTTTCCCAAGGCCGATGCGCCAGAACACTGCGTTTTGGTCAGGCCGGCCGACATCGTACGCGCACTCGAAAGCGCGTACGACATGGGCCTGATCGCCGGCTATCAATTGACACGTTCGAGAACGCTTCGTTCCTGACGTAATTTCCAACTCACTGTGCGTCCTTACGATGCACACATCATTGCAGGGCCTACCGTAATGATGCTCACGACTCTGCCACCTGCAACGTAGGGAGAGTTATAACACTATCTTGGAGAAGTTCATGAAACGCATCGCAGTTGCCGCCGCCGTTCTGGCCGGTCTTTGTCTGTCCCCGTTTGCGCTCGCACAGGCTGACAAACCCATCAAGCCCGCAACGATGAGCTGCGGCGATTTCCTCGCTGTCGAAGATACGTACAAGCCTGCGCTCGTCTACTGGGTGTCGGGTGCCGACAAGCTCGGCGTGCAGGAAACGGTGACGACGGTCGTCGATACGGCAACGCCTGTGGCAGCCATCGTCGGCGAATGCGAGCGCACGCCAAAAGCGTCGTTCGCGAGCAAGGTGCGCGACCTGTACAAGGCTGGCCGTATCGCGCTCTTTAGCCATACCTGATCGCTTCGCTGCCGCGCTAACTGCCGCGACATCGGTCGCGGCTTTTTCATTTCTGCAGGCGTCCAGCATCCTCCGAAAGAAGCCACTGGCCGGCGAACGGTATGCCGCTAGGTCGGCATGTGCACATCGGACGATCTCACAGGACCTGTGCCAGTCCGTTGGCATCGGTTTGAGCCTGAATCACCATTGCATCCTTTGATGCGGACGGTGCCACATGTGGAGTGTCGGGTATATGACCTGGCCGCGGCGATTGAGGTCACACCGGTGAGTCCCGGCCGGTATGAGCCCATCGCCAGCTTTCGAGGTAGCTGTCACTGACAACGCAGGTGTGCCCGTGGAGTTGATTGAGGCGAGTCCGTCTGATGCCGAGATTTGGGGCTGTGCCTAAACCGGACAGCGTGCCGGCCTATACGAACAAGTACCAATGTGAGGTCAATGAATGACCAACTCGGCGCCCGTGCTATCGCGCCACGCGACGCGGCCACCGATTTCGCGCTCAAGTCAGGCGCTTAGCCTCAGATGTGACGGATTTCTCACGAATCTCGGCAAGCCTCTACTCCGAATTCCCGTCCTCCAGTATCGTGCTCCGAGGCGGGGCTATGCTATCGGGTCAGCCGCTAGAGGTGCGCGCGCGAGCCATCGGCACACGCTGACCCGGCAGCACCGCGCGCAGCGAGGCACGCGTGGTGTAGCAGACGGACTCCAGGTACGCCATCTCTTCGCCGTGCGCGCACGGCCTGGGTAACACTCAGCACGGGATGCTGAGCCGATAGGCGCGACGCGTGGCGTCGTGTTCGAGGAAACCCGCGTCGACGTGCGTCGTCGCGAGACGACTGACCGCCGCTTTCGGCAAACCCGTGCTCTCGACGAGGTCGCTGTTGGTCAGCACTGTCGCGCCCGGCCCGAACGCACGCACGCACGCACGCACGCAGGATATCGATGCCGCGTTCGAGCGAGCCGTTCAGCGACGGATGGGGTTCGGATGGGTCGGTTCGAGTAAAAGACGGATTGGCGTTTATCGCGTCAGTGCCGATCATCTTAACCGAGGCACCAAGCACTTAATTCTCACCTCATTCGACGCCAGCATCATTGCACCGTGGCCAGACGCTCTCGCATCGCGCCACGCATCAAATGTGAAAACGAATCGCAGCCTCAGGACTACATCATGGATTTCCAACCGACTTTCGCCGTTTTCTGCGCACTCGGATCGAGCGTCTTTGCCGCATGCGTCGTGCTGGCATTTTTCCTCGATATGATCGACGCCCGTATTCTCAAACGTCAGACCCGCCCCGCGACCAAGCGCGTAAACAAGGAACCTTCGCCGACATCGATGGGTGAAGAAGGGCCGCGGCTGTATCTTTAAACCGACGTTCGACAGATACCGCCACGCGAAAGGAGCCGACACATGAACCACCTGCTCAAGATCATCGCGATTTCCTCATTGCTGGCCGGCACGTTCAACCGCCCCGTCGAGGCGAAAACCGTCATCTTTCCCGCGGAAAACACGTGCCCCGTTCTCGCGGACCGTCCGGACAGGAACCCGACGATCCACGAGCAGATCGCGCATACCGCGCGCGGCGACATCGCGTATTACCGCTTCGGCAAGGGCAGCCCGATCGTGCTGCAAACCGGCTATCGCGCGACGCTCTCCGAATGGAACGCCGCGTTTCTCGCGAGCCTCGCTAGGCAGCACGAAGTGATCGTGTTCGACAATCGCGGCATCGGGCGCTCGGAGCCAGATGCGTCGGCGTCCACCGCGAAAGGCATGGCCGACGACCTCGACGCGCTGATCGGCACATTGAAATTGCGCGATGTGACCGTGGTCGGCTGGTCGATGGGCGGCGCGGTCGCTGCGCAACTCGCGCTCGATTACCCCGCAAACGTGCAGCGCATCGTCTTGATGAGCGCGCCCGCGCCCGGACGCCTCGGCGTACCCGTCGCGCCCGACGTGATGGCGACTCTCTCGGGTGCGCCCGGCACGACCTTCGATGACGTTATGAAACTGCTGTTCCCCGCATCGGCGGTGAAGGCGGCGTCGAAGTGCTTCCGCCAGAACATGTTTGTGCCTGCCGACTACGGCAATCCGCCCGTCCCCGCCGCTGTGACGGCGGGCCAGTCTGCGCTGCTAGCCGCATGGGAAAAAGACAATGCGGCTGCCGATGCGCTGCCGAAGCTACGCATCGATACGCTGGTCTTGTCGGGCGCCAACGATCAGGTGCTGCACGAACAGAACGGCGAGGCGATTGCGAAAGCGATCCCGCGCGCGGAGTTTCTCGACGTCAAGGGGGCTGGCCACGCAATGATGTTCCAGTATCCCAACGCGCTCGCCGCAGCCGTGAACCGCTTCATCGCGCAATCGCCGAATAGCCGGTCAATGCCCGAAGCCGTTCGCCGCGATCCGCTAACCGACGTACTGCACTAAGACCGCATGCTTCCGCGTCGTAGGATGAGCGCTCAACCGCGGTGGCGCGAGAAACGTCTTCGTCATTCGCAATGCGATTCGCCGCCTCTTCGAGCGCGGCGTTGTATGGACGCGGAGACACCGTCGACTACACGATTCCAGAACTTGCAGATCCGCCGGCTGCGTGCGACGAAGCGCAGAAGCACGCGATACTGAAAGATCTGGAGGAATAGTTGCCGTATAACTGACCCAGCGACAGCGACACACCAAAACGAAAAACGCCCACCGTTTATGGTGGCGTTTATATTGAGGCCGCTCAGCGATCGCGCGGGAGCGCCCAGAAACTCTTGTTCAACAGCGTCCGGTTCAGGCGCAATTCAGTACGAGCATCTTCAGCCTGCCGTCGCTCGGCGGCCTGAAACTCTTCAATATCGGCGCTTCGCGCGACGCTGTCGCGGCTTTTGAGACGTTCGGCAAGAAGCGGGCGCCCCGATCAAAATGATCGCGTCGAGATTCAGGTCCGCCAAGACCCCGCCTCCCGTGAATACTGATAGGTCCACCGTATTGTGAAGCACGAAGTGTCGATCAAGGAGCAGCCGTCGGCCACCGGCATCGATCTGCTTAACGGCCGCAATCAATGCTTTCCGATTTCGATCTGGATGATTTACGTGTCTCGGTCTTGTCCACTTTGCGCCACCCAGTTCCTGTGATCAACGGCGACCTTGGCATCATTGATCAGGATGCCAAGTCCTTTCGCCTTTCCTTGAAAATAGCCAACAAGTTCGTCGCGCCCCCGGCCGCCACCATACTCGCCCGCCAACCCCAAAGTCCTTCTTCGTCGCGCTCTTCCACACTATCGACATATGCGACGCCCACCACTTGTCGGACAGGTGAAGGCGAGTAAGAGTCATCGCGCCGATATCGGTGTGGACGGACGAGCTTCAACGAAACTCGACCCCCTTGCTGCGTCCAAGAATCTGATCGCAAAAGCGCAGCTTGACCGACAGCAAGACGGCTCTGGCGCACAGCTCACGGAGGATTGCAGAAAAGGTGTCATTGTCAATCAAACGAGTAGTTGTACGTTTCCGCGTACGCGCGCTTGCAGCACGGTTGAGCGAGGCACGGGTTGTCAAAACCCACGGCGCTGGCGCGGGCACGAGTCTTCAATTCTGGGCGCGCGCTCCAATCGGCTGTGTTAGCTTCTCAGTTTCGGACGGCCAGGGCGTGCAGATGGCCACGGCTTCTGCTGCAGCTATAGGAGTAGAACAAGACGGCCGATGATGATCCGCCGCAACGTGTGTCGATGCACAGGGTGTTGTTGCGACAGCGAAAGATCGCGACATCATGGCGATCCCTCAGCCGAAGCGTCGAGCGACGCCGCCGAGCCGTCCGGGTGCAAAGGCGCGTCGTTTTTCTTCGATCGGCCTAGGTCGCGACGCGGCTCGGAAACTACAGCGCCCGCGCCTCTCGCCTGACGCCGGATATCGCCGCCACTTGCAGCGATGCTGTGAAGCCCCTGTGATACCCACTATTCACAACGACGCTGAAGTCGCGCTTGCCCCTCGGATCATTGGCAGTTGCGGGCCTCGGTCGACCGGTGCACGTTCCAGTGACCAGTCGCCAGCTACCGGATTCTCTTGTCAAGCACTGGCACGCTCGTCATACCGGGCGCCATGTCGTTCTTGAAACGGCCACTGTACATTGCTCCGCTCAATACGGCGCCGTTGGTTATCTGCGTGCCATCGCCATTCACAATCGACCCGGCAACTCGGAAAAGTACTATGACGGCGGCGAGCACGAGCACGAGCACGAGCACGAGCACGAGCAACGGATTTTGTGCGCGTACAGCTATAGCGATCGCCTGCGCTACTACTCCGCCGTTCCGCGGATCGGTGCAGCGGTGCAGAAACTGGTGGGTAGTCTCGCGGCTTGCGCATTCCCGAGAATCTGTTTAGCCGCTACCTGCTCGCGCAATACGAGGCGTTGCGCAGCGGGCTCATTGGCGGGTCGCCGATGAGTCCGATTCATTGCAAGCTGAGACAGGTGATCGGATTTATGCGGTGGCGTGCCGTGCTTAAATGGACATGCTTGTTTCGATAATTCCCACCTAATGCTGCATTCGTAACCTGCGTGTGTATCGAATCCTTCCAACTACGCACCAGGAGTTCTGTCGTGCCACACACACTGTTTCGTGGACTTTTCGCTGGCCTGCTCGCAGGCTGTTGCCTCAATCAGGCGTACGCAGCGAATGCTGCCGCCGACCTTCCTAACTCGGAACGCACGGTCTCGACCGTGCTGCTCAGGAGCGACCATTCATGGGATGGCACGCGATATAAGAGTTATCCCGCCGGCCAGCCGCAATTGACCATGTTGAAGATCGCGATTCCCGCGCACACGGCGCTGCCTTGGCACACGCATCCGATGCCGAACGCGGCCTACGTGATCTCGGGAACGCTGAACGTTGAGAGCCGCGACGGACGTCACAAGAAAACGCTGCATGCAGGCGATACGCTGCCGGAAATGGTTGGCATCTCGCATCGCGGCGTCACGGGAGATGCGCCCGTTGAACTGATCGTGTTCTACGCGGGCGTCAAGAACATGCCGACGGCCATGAAGTCGCAGTGAACTGCGACAGCGTCAGCCTGAAGCGCGTCGCGGCCGGACCAAGCGCGTCGGCGCGCGTGACAAGATGCAAAGGCGCGAGAGACGCCTAATCGCCCGACACGCGGCAATCCCGCCCGCGCTCCCGGTGATAACGCTCCATCGAAGCCGGCACCAGCTACACACCCCCACCCACCGCAAGTAGACTGATCGCAGTGAGCATGCGCGGCACTTGATCGACGACGCGCGGCCCGAGTCGCTTCACCTGACACGCTGGAACAAAATCCGCTTACATACCCCTCGCGCCCGAACGGCACACAAAGATGAGCGGCTCGTCGGCAAGGCGTTCCAGCGAAATCGCGCGCGTGCTGACGAGCCTGTGGCCGACGGGCAGGACAAGCCCACCGTATGACGCCAAGCCACACGATCGTGCCCCCGAGAGAATCGTGCGCTGATCTGCGGGTAGTTGGGCGACCGCATTCGCGGCAAAGCGCTGCTGATGTGTCATGGGAATTGCGTCAACGCTGGTCGGCTGCCTGCCGACATACGCGTCGATCGGCATCTGGGCACCCGCGCTGGTGACGAGGTTGCGCGTGCTACAAGGCTTCGCAATCGGCGGGGAGCAGAGCGCGGCGATCGTGCTGGGCGTCGAGAGCGCGGCTGCGCACCGACGCGAAATGTACGGCTCAAGCAGTTCGGGCAGTTGATGCGGCGTGCTGCTATCTACAGGCGCGTTGCTGCTGACTTTGCTACTGCCTGAAGCCGCGTTTATATCGTGGGGATGGCGCATTCCGTTTCTCTTCAGCGCGGTGCTCGTCGCGATCGGATTGATCGGCCGCGCGCGCCTGACGGAAACGGCCGAATTTGCAAGTTATAGGCGAGGCATGGTGTGGTCCATTTTCCGTTACGCAGCGGCTTCGCGGAAGTCACGGCGTCTCGCCGCGTGAATATCGCGCGCGGCAAACGCCTGTCTGACCGGCAAGATTACGCCCGCGTTTCTTCCGCAAGCCGCCAGTGCTCGGCGACGGCCGCGTGATCCGCACCGTTGCCTTCAACGGCAGGATAATCGCGCGGCCAGATTTCTGGACGGCGAGTGTTTGGACTCATGCGACTACTCGGCGTTTTATGCCGTCCTGAAACGCAAGGATATATCCATCATATCGGCCCCCAAGGACCGTCGGCACTGCCTCAATATAAACCGCAGCATAAGAGACGACGTTGGAGTGTGCGCGCTCCGGTGCTGCGGCGCAACGTGTCTTCATGCGCGATCGTGTATCGCAACTTCAAAATCGGTGTTTTGTGCCTCCAGGCGAACCGGTAATCCCAAGCTAAGTCGCCGAGATCAGGATTGCACCCGTGGTGTCAGAGGGTCTGCTGACGCTCGACCGATTCCCGATGGAGATTCCCATGATGACGTCCGCAAAATTCCTCGCCGTTCCCGCCGGCCTGCCCGTCGCGCACGCCGCCAGCGCTCAGGAAGCCAAAATCGCCTCCGCCAGGATGACCTGCGCCGAATTCACCCGAGTGGACGAGGCGTATCAGCCGGCGCCGGTGTACTGGGTCGCGGGCGTCGACAGGCTCGGCGTGAAGGAAACCGACTCGATGGTTGTCGATACGGCGCACCCCGTCGCCGCCGCGGTCGCCGACGCGTGCCGCAAAGACCCCGCCACGCGGTTCAGGACGAAAGTGCGCGCGATAATCAAGGCCAGCTAGGTTTCGCTGTTCGACCACCACGGCTGATCGTTTTACCAATACGCGTCTGAGCGAACCGATCCGATGACTCACCAGTTCACACAGGCCGTGCTGCTGATCGTCACCACGCTTTTTCCGATCATCAATCCACCGGCAGGCGCGCTGATCATTCTCAGCATGGAGCGCGGCGCGAGCGACCGCGATATGGCAGAGCTTGCGCGCCGCATCGCGATCAACGGGTTCGTGATCCTGCTTGTGTCGCTGCTGGTCGGCGCGTATGTGCTGTCGTTCTTCGGGATTTCGGAAGCGGTGCTGCGCGTCGCGGGGGGCCTCGTCATCGCGATGGCGGGGTGGGGGCTGCTGCAATCTCCAACCGACGAAGGCGCCGCCCCTTCGCAAAACGCTGGCCACGCCGAATCGCTGCGCGCGCGAGCGTTCTATCCGCTGACCTTGCCGATCACGGTCGGGCCCGGTTCGATTGCGGTTGCGATTGCGCTCGGCACAGGCGCGCCGCGCCTGGGACTTCAGCCCATCCATCTGGCGGGCGTGATCGCCGCGCTGTTGTTGTTGTGCGGAAACATTTACCTCTGCGTGCGCTTTGCGGCACGCGCCGCGCATCTGCTCGGCAAAACAGGAACGCAGATCGCGATGCGGCTGTTTGCGTTCGTGCTGTTCTGCATCGGCGTGCAACTGTCCTGGCTGGGGGTGTCGGAACTAATCGGCAGTCTGCATCTGCATGAAGCTGAAGCAGTGCTAGCATCGCACTCGAAACTGCCATAAGGCGGTCGGACCAGTGAGGCAAGTCGACGCGCAAAGCCTGAAAACGTTATCGGACGAAACCGACAAAAAGAAATCGAATGCAATGATTTCCGGGGTTGCGGCCAAAGAAGCGGCAGATTTCGGGATGCCGCCTATGCAAAAACAGCATCACCGTGAGAACGGCCGAATACAAACGTAGTCGGCACAGTCTGTGTCGAACACCAGCTTCTTCGGCTTTTTCAATGCCGACTCAACTTCGGTTGCCGATCGAGGTGAGAGTCTCCCCCTCGTCTAGTCCGGCCGGCCAGTGTGGTCAAACGCGCGCTCACACCCGCCGCTGTGCACTGGCTTGTCAGTAACGTCAATGCCCAAACAAAGGGACCTTCCGTCCTTTTTATTTGTTCGACGGTGTCTTCCACTCATGCAGCTCGGGGTACATCCGCCGGTCTGACCTTCGCGCCGCGGATTGCAGTTTGGCCTTGCCGGAATCGAGGTGAGCGACATACGCCCGCTCCTGCGCGCGCTGTTGGACTTCGGTTCCGACCGCGGCTTCGATTTCCGTGCATGACTCAAATCCAACTCCCTCTCGCGCAAGTAGCCTCGCAGTCTTCCGCGGCTTTAAATGCCCTCGCTGTTGATTTCCACGCAGTCTTAACCCACCGGGTCAGTTCTGCATGGACATCAACACCCTCGCCCCAATGAACTGACAGCCACAGGCAGCCGTTCTGTTCCCAACAAGCTGGATCGCATGCAAAAACGTCCCGAACGGTACGGCAATCGGCGAGGTAAGCCACGTCAGCGGTTTCGCCTTCGAGCAGTGCAGCGTCGAACCCAACTCTCGGCCAGTAGCGAACCCTATCATGTCAGGAATAGAGCTACGCCGGGCCACCGCCGTGGTATGTCCTGCAGATGCTTAACGTCGCGCGTCTGCTGAGTCGACGCCAGGTTGAACCTCTCCACATAATCGGAGGGGAGCGATCGCCCATACGATGTGTCTGCAAGTCTGTTCCCTGGCACCTAACTTCCGGGGTCTGGAGATGTAGTTCGACCAGGCACCGCACTTTCAGGCGCTCGTCCACCCAGCCCGTCTGTGTCAGAAAGCGGCGCGGCGCCCGCGTCGCGCGCATCCGGCGTCGAGACGCGGCTGAATTGCGACATGCTCGACTTGCTGACTATTTGCCGCTTGCAATTTCACCGCGCACGTCAAGGCGGCCAACTAAGCGCCGGGGCACTGGTCCCCGTCCACTCGACCAGCGGCACGCCGATTCGGATCAAGCCGCGTCTCATCGAAGATGGAGAGCTGCCCACTGTGATGCGCGGCGAGGAAAGGCAGATCGTCGGCGCGTCGCTGCAGGAAGCGGCGTTGGCACGCGGTGATGTGTCGGCACTCGTCGGCTTGCCGGGCACTCGTTGCAAATGGGCGATCGTCGCGAACAGCGGGATGAGCACTTCTACACCTTCATGACGGGCGAACTGTCTGCGGCGTCGAGGTCGCGCGGAGCTCGAGCGCGGCCGGTCTGCGTTCGACCATATTCTCGACGCGAGTATCGGGC
Source organism: Paraburkholderia strydomiana (assembly GCF_031456815.1). Classification (NCBI taxonomy): domain Bacteria; kingdom Pseudomonadati; phylum Pseudomonadota; class Betaproteobacteria; order Burkholderiales; family Burkholderiaceae; genus Paraburkholderia; species Paraburkholderia strydomiana. The sequence continues at coordinate 15,054 of NZ_JAVDVL010000005.1, read as the reverse complement.
TCACAGCCCGCCTGCCTGTCGGACAACAGTCAGACTACTTGTCGGGCGTACCGATCGGGCACGAACTCATCGGTCTTGAAGCGCTACTGACGATGCAGCAGATTCTGCCTTGCACGCAAAACCGTTCCCGATCGACGACGAATCGCAGTGTCCCCGTTACCGGCTGGCACCGCCTCTCTTCGGCTGCGGGAGATCGTAGAAACCCTGAAAGCTGCCAACTGGCCCCTAGACTACGAACGGTGACAAAGCGGCACGCTCGCGGAATCGGTGTCGAGTAGGCCCAATACGGCTACGCCTTCGGGGACGCAGCAATCTGTAAAAGGCGCAAGCGCCCGCTCGGTCGAACCTTCTGTCGGCACAGGATGCGCTTGCAACTCCAAAACGATCGGCAATGGTAAGTCAACAGGAACCATCATGTCGGAACGCTAAAAATTGGTGGGATCACAGGAAGGCTTCCTACGGCCGTAGAAAACAACGAACTTTCCGGCAGCGCCCAACGCACCGACGTTGCGACAAGCGGCGCGATTGTTGCCATGCTCCCAGCCCGTTCGCGCGTAAGGAACGTCCGAGACGCCGTCATGTCCCGTCTTGCGCGTCAGCCGGGACCTAACGGAACGCACGAGCCTCAGGTCCGACATCGCGCCAAAACGCATCGCGTGCTCCCTAGCGGCGATGATGCTACGCAGCTAGTCCGAGCCGATGGCTATCTCGCGCAACCTGTCGGCGCATATCGAGAAAGCGACGCCAGGACATTCCACCTCGAACCGACACGGCTCGCGCATCTCGTCGTTCGGCGTCGGATGAGCCAGCAGGGAAGTAAGCGTCGCGCAACGCGCCACCAAGGCGCGGAAGCCGCTGTCTGCGCAGCAGGTAGCGGAACTCGAGCTCCGCGACGAGCGCCGACCAGACGACGCTGAGCAATTCGTTTGCAAACGCATCGATAAGATCGCTTTGAAACAGTCTTCAAAGATAGGACGGCATAACTGATTCGCCCGAACAGATCACTTGCTTTGCCCGGACATTTCCGCGGCGCAACAGCATTATGCCGATCGAAAATTAGTGGTTGATGAGCAGACCGGAACTCGTTGTGAAGTTTCTCTCCGCCCGCTGACCTCGCGTGACGGCGCGGGGCTTTCAATGCTGCCAATCTGCGGGTCCAGCGCACCGGTTGTCGTTTGCGTTGACAGGCGATGCCGGTCGCGTCGCGCGATCGCCCATCGCATTCGGGCGGAGCACAGCAAAAAGAACTCCGGACAGTGCTGTACATCCTACGTCACTCAGTCGAAGCCAAGCCGGATCGGGAAAACATGGTCATCCTCGGACGCTATGGGGCCACCGAGGAATATCGGGTCGCCATAATCGATAACGCACGTGTGCCAATCAAGTTCATCGAAACAACACTCGATAATCGGGAAAGATGGAGCCCGGCCAATCAAGTAAAGGCGTCCCGCTTTATTCGTGACCAGCCGCGCGCACGCTCGCTATGTCTCCCGCCACAGTGTATTGCGCAGTGCTACCTGCGGAGGGGGCAGATACAGGCGCCCAGCAATCAGTTCGGACTGGTCCCATCGATTCTCTGCAAGCAAATGTTCTCGCCCGCCGCCACGCGGCGAATAGGGACAATCCTTACCGGTCTCTCCGATGCGGTACCGCTCGCTAGCAGAGCAATTCTCGCAGCGCCATTTTCGGATGCTTCGCAGCCTTTGCCGAAACGGTGCCAGGGGACGGGTCCAAAGTCAGAATGTGGACGGCAACGGCAGCGTACATGACAGACCCCGCCAGCAGTCCTGCGCACAGCATTCTGAAAATCAATGCGATGGTAGTTAACGGTTCGCGACAAGCGTTTGGCTCGCCTCTCAGCACCTGCATGAAACTTTTCCCACCACCTGGCGTGCGGCTCATCACGTCCATTCCTCGATCCGTTGTTCGGGTAAAAAGCACGACCGGCCTAGTGCCGCTTGGACTTCACATCTCTTGATTAGCGTGAAGTGCGACAGTTGAACCGGCAGTTTGGATCAATGTGCTTCAGTACCGTGTCCGCTGCTGACGAGACAGGTGATATCCCGCAATGAGCCCGACGTCATACGCCGATTCCAAAGCACGGACGATATCGCTCACCCGAACCGAAAGGCGCGTTTCGCGTTCAGAGCAGTCCGACGACAACTCGTTCACTTCGAAGCACTCTTCGGCGATTTCACTTAGAACATTCAGGCGTTCTTCATATGCTGTGTTCACGATCTACTCCTCGTCAAAAACGATGCGCTGCCGCGCTTGCAAGCGATTCGATCGCTCTCGCGCAAGGTTCCGCGCTGTCCAAGCAATGTTAGTGGATGATAATTAGCGCAGAATGAGTTATCCCCCGCCCCTTATCGGCTATTTGAATGACAAAACAGTTCATGACGGCTTACATACGTTCTCTTCAGACGGAACATCGCGAGCCAACCTTGGCTGTCATATAGCGCCCTGTCATACAGCTCGCTAGACGTCAGCCGGTTCGATACATTCAGTCCGGCAACACCGTGTCGTCACTGATTTCGCTCAATACCGGCAGGCCCGTCGCTGTAGGCGCCAACGACTTCGGAACGCCTTTGCCTCGATCGAGGCTTGCAGGCCTCCGCGGTGCCTGCCCATATCTGGGTGAACCGGCGCATCCGTCTCACGCCATGCGTAGCGCTTGAATAGTTGCCAATACCCGCCCTTGATAACATAGCCAGATTTTTCACCGTATGCGCAACTGTGTGATTGGTGTACATGGCGCAGGAAATACCATTGCAGACCGGGCAGATCGTGGTGAAGGATGTGATAGTCGTTGTTCAAGAAGAGCAAGCGCAACTTTCGCGCGCCATAACATGCGCGGCACGCCATTGGCCTCGATCCACTACGCAGACGATACATCGTTACTTTGCGAGTCAACTGCCTGCTGTCAAGAGCCCCGCGTCACGGTGGTGCGCCAGATGGGTGTCGCGGTAGACCTCGTACCGGTACCACACCGCCAGCGGCGCGCTACCGAGCAACTGGTTCACAAGCGCAGATCGGATCAGACGCCGTGCAACAACTCGTGCTGCAACGACATGTGTCAAACGCAAAGAATCACGAGGAGAACCGTCGCGGCCATCAACGGAAGCCGTCCGGCGTGCGCCAGTGTGACGACGACGATCCAGCCCCTGTGAACCAGCACGTTGAGCAGCCACCTTTGCCGCTCCGTGCGCGCAGTCAGTGCGACCGCAGAGCGACAACTTCAAGCGGCTGGACGTCGTGAAGGTATTAGCTGAATTCTCTTGCGCCCGAACTCTATTGTGAAGAGGACGCCATGTAAGTGTTGAGAATGAGCGCAGGTTTAGCGCTTATCGTGCCGCCAGACCAGGCTTCGCTACGCCGAGTCGCCCGAATATGGCCGAACGAAGCGCCCGATAAACACGTGCGGTGACCACGATGTGAACCACCCAGACCTCGTTGACGGACGACAAGGCTGGTAATCGGACAATTCGTCGAACGCTTCCTCGATACGTCGCGCGACAGCGAGCCGCAAGGCGATTCAGAGCGCTGGGACAGCGACAAGCGCCGAAGCGAAAAAGGCAAGAGGCGCCTCGATGCTTACAACAGTGAGAACAAAACAACCGAAATAAACCTCACGTTCGCGGTAGCAGGTGGCGTTTGCGTTGCGCCTCCATTGCGATGCACTGACAGGAAGGCTGGAGCTACTGGCTGTCACGCAACAGTACCGTATTAATTATCCGTCAAAGCAGCACAATGCGAAGGCCCCAGCAACGTGCCTGATCGCGTGATTGACGACCAGCGGATATTCGCGAAAGACACCACGTTGAAAACGGTCGAACGGTGGAACCATGGACATAGGGACCGCTCCGACTGCGAAACTACGTCAGGCGACCGACGCAAACCGAGTGCTATCACGGCGCGCAGGTCGCCAGCATGAAGCCCCCGGTGACATATCCCCTTTTGGGGTGGCGAAACTCGCGCGCTAGCGGCATACATCGTCGTATGTCAGAAAGAGGTGAGCGCTGCGCATCAACAAGAACTTCCGAATTGGTTGCGCCCGCCGCTCGATCGGGACCCGTCGTACAGATCAGTCCGACGAGTTCTCGCGCATGTCGCGGTCGACCTTCGAGTCGGCTCATTGGCGTGTCCTCATTGACATTGAATAAACAGCAACCTTAGCGCGCCCGAATTAGCCGCGAATGAGTTGCGGCTAGTGGGCGGCGTTAGCTATGGGATGCGTCAGTGAACACTGGCGCTGACGCCGTCAAACGTCGCCTCACTCGCAGCTAAGTTTGCAAACTGACAATTCGATTATTGTCAGCCGATTCTGATAAAGGAGGAGATCTACTATGGTCAGCAAAATGGTTGTTGCAGTCGGTACAGACGACGCAGAAGGCTTACTGGCCTGCGCACTGGAAACCTCGCGTCGAAACGATGCGAAAGTCTTCATGGTGCACGTCGTTGATCCGCTAAGCTGTCTCGCCGGAGCCATCGATTTCGATTGCAGCCTGGTAATGGACGCGATGCTGGCGCAGGGAAGGCAACTCGCCGCAACCACCGAGGAATGGTTCAACGCGCGAGGCTGTGCTGTTCAGTCGGAGTTGCTGGTGGTACCGACACACGGCGCGAGCTGCGGCGAAGCAATTGCGTCGTATGCGAATCGGCAGCAGGTGGACCTCGTCCTTCTCGGAAGCCGGAAGAGCGACTGGATGCAATGGCTGCGCGAAGACGTTGCCGCCGTTGTGATGCGCAATACGAGTGCCTCGGTACGTCGCATTCCCGGTGCGGCGTCAAAAGATTTGGGGGTCGGCAGTGCACCGCACCCGATTTCTGCATCGGGGGTGTCTAGCGCCTAACGCTCCAAAAATGTCCGTACGTCTTCAATCGCCGTAAGCTCGATCTAATGCTTCGCGGCCACGTGGCGGGAGCGCATTGTGCGGCACGGTTCAGACCGCCCGGCAGCCTTGAACTGATCAACACTACTGCCGACGAGGTCACGCCTTAACCGGCGGAGCACGGTCGCAATCGTCAGCCGCGGTCGGCTCCGCTCGGCAGATCCGCCAGGCATCGATGCGACATAAGAAGAAGTTGGACATGAAAACTTTCTGCAGACTCGGCCGTGACTGCGTCACTGATGCACACACGAACGCACGTCAGTCAACCTGCCAGCGGTTCCGTCAGTAGAGCTCGCTGTCCTGATCGCAAGGATGCCCTCGGCGTCGCTTTCGGCCCGTGGCTAGAGACCAGCCATGGATATTTGTGATTGCGATGGCCTTACATCGGCAATCGATTCCCGCATTTCATTCCCCGCATTGCCATACCTACCCCAGTTCGTCACATACGAAGAAGCGGCAGCGGTCGCGCTGATCATGCTGAGGCTTTGCTCCATCACTTTTCTTTCCTGCCATGCTGCCCGCCGCCCGCTCACGTTCGCCTAATTCCCATTCCTTTCAATATTCCTCTTTGTTGATAGACGTTCTGTGCACGGTCAAACCGTGCTTCTCCCGGAGAAAGACATGTTCAAGAAACTGATGGAAAAATTCGTAGCCCGGTTGACTGCGGCGGAAAGCGTGCGGCGCGATACATACCTGAGCTCAGCGACCGATTTGGCCGATCTGGAGCGCCGCAGTCGCTACTTTGAGGCAAATCACTCACCGTATTCGATGTACTACGGCGATCGCAGGCGTGATCGGGGTGATTAAGGCTACTGATTGGCACCTTTTGTCGAGCCCGATCGCCGCCCGTCCCATGAGTACACCACGCCGACCGCTTCCCGCGCCTGCGTCGATACTTTACTCGACGAGCGTTCAGTACAAGCCGGACGCACCGCGATTCGCCGTGTCGGCAAGGGCATCACTGGCCGGACTTTCAAAAGCGCACTTTTTCCGTTATGGCCGGGCGCTTTCGGCCATTGGGATCGGAGGCAATTCGGTAGCGGCGTTATACGCACCATATTGGCCTCATGCAGTCTTTGCGTTACGCATCCGATTTGCTCGGGGCAGCCGCCATGTTCCTGCCGGCACCGACAGATCCCTGCCATCCAGCGGCATTGCTCGTCAGGGTAGCCCCCACCTTCCTCATCACATTCACTGAAACCAGGCATCTGGTGCCGTCGGACATCGACGTGACGGTCATTGCGATCGATTGTGGACTCCGACTTACTGCGTCTGAAGACCATCGCGGTTGTCACAATGACTCGCCAATGGGAGGCTTTGCGCAGCCCATAGATCTGGCCGTGACTGCATCGCGCTGCGGCGGATCATCGATCGCACGTGGCACATCGCCGAGCAGTTATTGCAGCTCGCTCGCGGCGATTCATGGGCGGCCCTTGGCGGATGCGATCAACGTGACGCGGGCGGTGAGCGAGGTCGTCGCCGATTCGTTGCTGATTGCGCGGGCCAAGGCATCGACGGCGGCACCGGGGAAAATATCGGCGGCCAGCCTGCAAAGGCCTTCGTGCACTGGTGAGCTTCCGCTGATGACCAATAAGCGTCGGCGAGATTCGGTAGCGCGCCGGTCAACGAGGAGGCGGACGTCCGCGATTGCTGGGGCTGAACGACGTGTGGCCCCGAGCTCGCTTCACGATGTGCCGCTTAGCAGCATTGATGAAGGCGATACTCGATCCGGCTGGTTCGTTCGACACTCACTTACACAACGGGCCTGCGCTGAGCATCACGCGGAAAACCGAAAAAACGGTACTACAATGCGTGTTGTGCAAATCTGCTCGATCCCTTCATGGTCTCGCTCAAGCGGCCGACGCGCGAACTATCGCTCAAGGCCCGTATCATCACGATCTTGGTAGTGCTCCTCGTCGCCGTGAGCATGGTCGAAGCTGTCGCGACGGCCTTGCTGTCGCGACGCCATATCGACGACCTGATGGACTCGCATCTGCAGGGGGCGGCGGTTTGGCTGTCGGTTGGCAAGGTGGGCACGCTCGGGAACAAGGGCCCCCCCCAGCATTCTGTGGACGGCTTTGTCGGGCAGGTATGGGAGCGTGGGAACTCCGTGCCGACAGACAACACCGATCCAGAGGTAGTGTTCGACCGTAATGCGCCGGCCGGCTTCTCGGTCGAGCATATCGGTAGGCGCGGCTACCGGATCTACACGCTGCGGCGCGACGACGGCGCGGTTACGTGGCAAGTCGGGCAACCGCTCGCTTTTCGCCAACGCGTGGCGGCACAGTCGGCAATCGAAAGTTTGCTGCCGAGTCTGGTGCGCATTCCGCTCGTGTGGATTGCGATCGTACTGGTGGTCAACGCCGCGTTCGCGCCGTTGGTGCGTGCGAGTGCCGAGGCCGAAGCAGTCGGCGTCGGCCGGCTCAGGCCACTTGAAATCTCGCATGTGCCGAAGGAAGTTCGACCGTTTACCGACTCGATCAACCGGATGATCGCTCGGGTGCAGCAAGGCATCGAGGCGGAGAAGCGCTTCGTTGCCGATGCGGCGCACGAACTGCGCACACCGATCGCAGCGATTCAGCTGCGCGTCGATAATCTCGCGAATGCGCCTGACGAAGCGTCGCGTGTGGAACGGGTCCAGGATCTGCGCGATGCGCTTTCGCGCAGTGCAACGACGATCCGGCAACTGCTCGAACTCGCGCGCGCGGACGCGCGGCTCGAGGACGCGAACCTGGCGCCGGTCGACGTGCGTGAGCTAATCCAAAGGCTGGTTGCGGACCTTTTGCCGCTTGCCGACGCTCAAAAAATCGATCTCGGCGTCAAGCGCTTCGAGCCCGCGCAGGTTCGTGCCCGCGAAGGCGAGCTGCGCATGGCGCTGCGCAATCTGATCGAGAACGCGCTGCGCTATACACCGGCTGGCGGCTGCATCGACATTGAAGTGTTCGAGGAAGGTCAGCACGCGATCGTGCGAGTAACCGACACCGGCCCCGGCATTCCCGAAGCGTCGCTCGAACGCGTGTTCGACCGCTTCTATCGTCTCGGCACGAGCGGCGCGGACGGCAGCGGACTAGGGCTTTCGATTGTCAAGTCGGTGATCACCAAGTATCACGGGGCGGTGGTGCTCGCGAACCGGCGTGACAGCGGAAGCGGTTTGATCGCAACGACCACGCTGCCGCGCGCGGCGTAAATAGAGCAGCGGAGAAGAACGGATGCGAGTGCTGCTGGTGGAAGACGACGTCCAGATCGGCCAGAGCCTGTTGCGGGGATTGCATGATGCCGGCTACAGTGTCGATTGGGTGCGAGACGGCACGGCCGGCTCCAGTGCAATGGCGGCGACCCAATATACTGTGGTGCTGCTGGATTTGGGCTTGCCGGGCATGGGCGGCATCGAATTGCTGCGCCAGGCGCGCGCAACAGGCAATCGGGTGCCGGTTCTGATCCTCACCGCCCAGGACAATCTCGATGTGCGCGTCGAAGGACTCGATGTGGGTGCCGACGACTACTTGCTAAAACCGTTCCAGTTGCCCGAACTACTCGCGCGGATCCGCGCAGTGCTGCGCCGCAAGGCCGGGTATGCAGTATCGCGGTTGGGCAACGACAAGATGAACCTCGATCTCGACAAGCGCATGCTGACCTTCAATGACGTTTGCGCGGTACTGTCCGCCCGTGAATTCGCATTGATGCATGCGCTGCTCGAGCGCCCCGGTACGATCTTCTCGCGCAGCCAGCTCGAGGACCGGCTTTATAGCTGGGGCAAGGAAGTCGAGAGCAACGCGCTCGACGTGCTCATCCATGCGGTACGCAAGAAGTTCGGGGCGTCGGTGATTCGCAACGTACGCGGCCTCGGCTGGACCGTCACGCTGGAACACGACGCGTCGAACCGAAGTTGACGAAGCCCCCTACCGCTTCACAGCACCCCGCCACGCGCCACTCGAATCTCCCCGCAGGTCTGCCTATGTGCGAGATCCCGACCAGGTCCGGCTCGCCTTGGCCGCCGCAGATTTTACGAAGTGATGATCGGCTGGCGCCACGAAATTCAGATCAAAGGCGGCAGGTGCGACGCAATAGTTGCGTTGAGCCCACATGGCGCCTCCGTCACCGGTCAATAAGCCCAAGCTCGTATGGTCCCGGATTTCCGTAGACGACGACCGGTGCCGGTGCCACGACGGGGGGCGGTCCATAGGCCGCGCTGATGCCGTAGTCAGCCTGTCCCGTGATCTGATTGCCCTTCCAAGCCATACATTGCGAATACGCGGCGTCGTAGCGCGCCTGCAGACTTGCGGAGGTGGCTTGAGCACCTGTCGCGCCAACTGCCCCGCCAAGCAGAAAGCCAGCGCCCGCGCCGATAGCCGCACCCACGCCCGGGTTGCGAGCGGCGGCCCCCAGCAGCGCGCCGGCGGCCGCGCCGCCTGCGGTGCCGATCGCGCTACTACGCAGTTCGTCATGCATCGGCACGGGTTGCAGCCGCGTTGTCGAGCTGGAACGCGCACTGCCGGCACGCGTAGTCTTCCTTCTGGAATTCGCCCAGCAGGCAACATCGACCAGCTGCACGCTTGCGACTGGTGCGTGTTCCCGGCGGGAGCCGGTGGCAAGCACCGCGAGCTGAACATCAAAACTGCGAGCTTGCACACTTTATATATCGATCATGTAGGACCGCCTGTTGCTGCAGCCTTCATACTCGCGCGCTCCGACGGATCCGGCTCGCGCAACCGCATTACGCCATGGTCGGCGACGCGACACGCGCTTTGCCGATCTCGCTGGCTGTCGTTGTTCGCCGTCTGGTTGGGGACGAGCCCGCACTCTGCGAAGATCGGCACAGTTCGCCACGCCACAAGGGGGTACGATTCCCCCGAGATGCGCCCTTCAATGCGAAAAGCGATGCGCTCGACGCGCGACAGCATCGGCCCGACTGTCGGACACTGCACGCCGCCAGCGGTGTCGTCTGCGCGAGTTCATTGCGGCCGCTTACGGATCGACTTGATAGTCATTCGGACAAGCGGCCGCATGTTCGCTATTCCGGCATTGAGTCATGCGACTGCAGCTGGACTGTCGTATCGCCTGCGGAGCCGCGCGGCAAGTATCACTGCCATTCGCCGTTCGGCAGACGTCCGTGGTACGGCGTATTCCGACAGTGTCCCCATGGCCCGAGCCAGTATCCGGGCGCACATACGCTGGCTGATACCGGCGGTGCATAGATAACCGGCCTTGGTTCGACCACGATCGGCGCGGCATAGCGGCATTGGCCCCAGTAGTTGCGCCAGCCGCCAGGGCCGCAACCCTGTGCGGCTTGAGCTGTACCGACCGAAAGTGTCAGCGCGGCGGCCGCAACGGACAGCGCCGCAATCGTACGGGTCTTCATGATGTGCTCCTTTCCCGAGTCCGCTGAGGGACACGAGGCATGGTGGTGGTGGTTCTCAGATGACATTGTCGTGGCAGACACTTAGCTAATAATGAGCGCCCCCTTAGGGTCCAGCGAAGTGCATCACGTTTCGCGTGGCGTGTTGGTCACGCAGCCCCATGCAGTCGCACGCAACTTTGCGCTTGCCTCAAGGCGCCATAGATGCGCTGGGCTCACGGAACGATATTCGGGTAATTCACATGAACGAACAGGACAAGGCTCCGGAGCCAGGTCATTCTAGCCTTAACCTCGCCGAGCTATTCGGCGGAGGCTTCGATTTGCGTTGTGCCAACCTGATTCAAGGCGGCTCCTTCCCGGCGGTGGTGCGCCGAAGCATTTCCTCGTTACTCCTGCTTGCGGTGGGCGAGGACGGGCGCGACGTCTTTACCGCGGCGCCAATAATCACGCCGCCTGTGACCGTAAGCAGACACAATGAAAGACCGTCTTCATTGCGATGGCGCATGCAGTCAAAGAGCTGCGCGGATTTGAGATTGACGAAAGGAGAAACTGTTCTTCGTCGACTTCTGCGCGTTACAAATAGTCCGTCACTCGAAGTCGCCGACATGCTGCGCCCGTCCCGTTGCTTCGCTCGTGCGTGATGCGTGGAATGATGGATGTTCGGTGTCTTTCGGGATTCGAGCATGCAAATGAACCGACCTCTGATCGCTTGCAGCAGGCGCCGCTTGCCGCGCTGCACGCTCCCGTCGTTCACGCCAGCAGGGAGTGACGAGCGAGGGCAGACGGGGCGACGCACGGTCCTTAAAAAATGGGCAGATTGAAGCAGCGCTGAAGACCGCCGGAATCCAGGCGTTACAAAGCCGATGCTCGCGATCCCAAAAAAGCGCCTTCCTCCTTACGACGATTTTCCTATGATCCGCCGGTCGAAAACCCAGGTCGAGCTGCTCTGCTACCTGGTTGTAGCCCAACTCATCGCTCGCGCGCGCACGGGCGGCTGGTTGAGGACGGACCACTTCGCTGAGTCCATGCACATCTGGCTGAATGCCACCGGCGCACAAGTCGATTGGCTCGAGCGGATGTACTTTAAATCACTGTCGGAGATCGTGGCTTCGGACTTCGGCAACCTGCCCCACTTCGCGGATGAAGCTCGGCTCGCCGAACTGTTCACTCACGTTTGGCGCCTCGACTACTCATCGCCGGTTGTCCGCAGTATTTATGCGGCTCGCGAAGGGAATTGGAGCGGCATCCCACATCCTCTCAACGCTTCGGCACCTCCAATACAACGGACGCGTGCCGTCCGGGACGCCGCCAGTCCCTCAGCAAGTCCGTGCATCCGTTGACAATGAAGGCCGCGCGCGGCGTCCCGGTCCTGTGCTAGTGCTAGCCGCAGTTGTCGCCGGGGAGGCTCACCCGGATGTTCGAGCACCTCGCAATTGCGCATTCCGGCGCGCACGCGCCGGTGTGGTCAAGCGCGCTCCGCTGGCGGATTTGCTGGATTGTGATCCAGTCCTGCGAGAGCGGAGAAAAGTCTGCTCAAGCCAGGCTGCTTCCGGTACGCGCCGAAGGGCGCGCAAGCAGTTGATAGCGACCCGCCGCAGTCGACGAGATGCACAACCGCGGCAACTCGACGAGCCGGCACGGATGATCGGCGTAGCCAATGAATAGTGCACCGCGGACGATCACGCTGTAGCCAGCGTCCCCGTCTGGGTCGGTCAACGTCTTCGGGTGTTTATAGACAATGCCCAACCCTCATGCCGAATTTGCGAAGGAGCACGCGATCCGACCACAAGCCGTCCGGTAACGCCGATTGTCGCGGACGATACAACCGTCGAGCTCTGGGAGTGCAAAGTCTGCATTTGCGCTTTCGCATCACTACCCGCGAAGCCGAACGCCTCGTCCTCTCCGGACGGATGGCAGACGCGCGTCGCGCCAGTTCGGTGACACGTCAGGCATGACGACGCCAGTGAACACGACGTCAACGTCAGCACCGTCAAGCGTGTTCAGCGCCTGCGCCGCGCCTTCTGCGGGCTGCGGACGCATCCTGATCAGCATCAGCAGTTCGCAAGTCGCGTCAGTCGACGCGACCTCATCATCCACGACCAGTGTGCGCGGGTCGTTCACAGCCTTGAACTTGCTGCCGCCATCGCAACCAGCGCTGCGGCTCCCGGCGAAAAGGTCAGACGCAGGCATAGCGTGACGAGCGCCCTTCCGCCGCACTCATCTGTCAGACTCATTCGGTAATGCGGAAGCGCTCAAGGTCCTGATCCTTGATCCATCGCGGCGCGCGCCCGCGCCCGCTCCACGTTTCGCCGGTCTCCGGGTTGCGGTACTTCACGGCCACCGCGCGTCCCGCGTCCTTGCGCCGCTTGCCAAACACGTCTTCGGGCGTGAAGCCGAATTCCGCCACAGTCTCGCGCACCCTTTCGAGCGCGGACGCAGCCTCGTGCTGCCGTGCCTCCGCGATCAGTTTTTCAAGCTTCTCTTTTCCGCGAGCAGTTCTTTGTACCGTGCCATCATGTTGATTTCCGTTGGGGGTGATGGACGATTCTACCAGTCGCGAATCGCTGTCAAATGCCCAGCCGGGGCTGGCAGGTCCGAGGCGCAACCTTCGTTCCGGTCATCGCCAGCGGTAGCTCAACCTTCCACGTTCGCACTATCGACAATCGATGAAAAGAATATCTGTCCGCCGCTCGAGCGTTCATGGTCGCGGTGTCTTTGCACTGCGACCCTTATGCGCCGGTGAGCTCATACTCGAGTACGCCGGCACCGTTATGAGCTGGAAACGCGCGATAAGCCGCCATCGGCGGTTCGGCGTACAGGGCCATACGTTCCTCTTTGGACTTTCTGATGGACGGGTGATTGACGGTTCGCTCGGCGGCAACAGCGCGCGTTGGCTCAACCATGCCTGCGTCGCCAACTGTGAGGCCATCGAGGATGACGGCAGGGTCTACATCCATGCGGTGTCGGATATCGAGCCCGGTGAGGAGCTGTTCATCTCATACGGTCTTACAACGGAGGGCCGAGCCTCGGCATCAGTACGAGCCCAGTATGCGTGCCGCTGCGGCCATCGGCGATGTCGCGGCACGATGCTCGCTCGTACCTGAAGTACCCGTGTGCTTCGATAGAGGTCCGTGCGCTCCCTGTTCGCGCCGTTCGATTTCTGTGGCGAGAGCGCACGGGTAAAAGTCGACCAAGAGCGCACGCGCTCGGGAAAGCTTTCTCAAGTGCGGCGTCCGATACAGGCGCCTACCCGCACGCAGCTTTGATCGGCCCGCTTAGCGGCTGCTCGCCAGAGCGCGCTCGATCTTGTGATCGGTCCTGTACTGGCCTAGTGCATGGACGGACCAGATTGCGGCAGGAATCCAGCCGATCAGCGTAATCTGAAGCAGCAGGCAGACTATTCCCGCGAACGGACGCCCAATCGTGAAGAAATAAAGCCATGGGAGAATCAGGGCAAGCAATAAGCGCATTTTTGTCTTTTGCTGGTTGAGGTTTTTCGGGAGGTACCGACACCGGTCGGGAGACGAATACTTGCCATAACGATTGTTTTCCAGCCGGGCATACCGGGCTAACAAGGTCGGATGTTCCGTACGCCCGTGCCGGATCGATCTATTCACACTAAGGGCCGGGCCGCGATGTGAAGTTGACGACGCTCCCCCGCGCAAAAAACTGACCTCAGAAGACCTAGCATTCTGTGTTAACGGCCGCCTTCCGCGAGACTTTGAGTTCCTCAACGGCGCGACGTGCGTCCAAGAGTAGCGCTATGCCGCTTCCTTCGGGGCGCCGGGCCGCATAGCCCGTTGACGAGCGCCAGCGACGGTCCGGAGTGTGCTGAAAGACTGCGACGCCCGGGCGTGTTGATTTCCCCCAAGCATTAACCCAATGGGGATGCGGACATTTTCCTGGACTGATATACGTCGTTAGCCGGAGGCTTTCACGATATTCGATGGGGCTGAGATAGCCAAGCAAGCCCTTGATCCGCTTCTCGTTGTACCAGCGAATGTAGGTGTAGATTGTCAATTACGATGGTCGTCGAACGCCAGTCTCCTGGATAGAACATCTCGGTCTTCAGCCTGCAAAAGAATCCCTCACAGGCCGCGTTGTCAGGTGAACAGGCTTTACGCGACATGGATCGGACCAGATTAGCCTTTGCAACCCGCGATAGCCAGCCCGGCCAACGGTAGTGGCCACCTCGATCGGAATGCACGATCGGCGTCTCATCGTCGTCGGTCACGGTCTCGATAGCCGCATCCAGCATGGTATTTACGAGCTCTGCGTCGGGGCTTGTGCCAATCGACCAGCTCACTACCATGCCATCGAAGCAGTCGATCATGGGCGACAGATATACCTTTCCCGCGGGAATCTGGAACTCGGAGATATCCGTGACCCACTTTTCATTGGGGGGTCAGCGTGGAAATCGCGATTGATGATGTTCTCCGGGGCAGGGCTGATTTCTCCGATATAGGAACGGTATCGGCGCCGTTTGGCCTGGCTGCGTGAAGGCCGCCCTGTTTCATGAGGCGACGCACGACTTTCTCCGATAGAAACACCCGTTGCCGGCTGAGCGCTGCCTGCACCCGACGATAGCCGTAGGATCGGTGATTGTTCTCGAAGATCTCAGCAACGGTACAACGGACCTCTGCATATTTGTCGGCAAGCCGTATGGACGACCGATGGTAGAAATAGGAGCTGCGCCAGGTTCAACCGCGCAGGAGGTATCCGAAATCTTGTGTGTCGAGGTCGGTTAAAAAACCTCAGCTGATGGCGGAGGTGAACCGCTCGCCGAACAGGATGGCGAACTGATTG